>NZ_CP020472.1:2655000-3307500 GCF_002075795.1 Shewanella japonica | reverse complement strand
TTAAAAATTTGCCAGCAGAGCAATAGCTGTAGGAATAATAATGGAAGATAGAAAAGTATTACTCACCGGTGGAAACTTACTTCAAGCCCATACGTGGAAAGGCTTACTCGAGACCCATGGCATTATGGTAGAACTCACGGGTGAAGCGCTTGTCGGTGGTGTTGGTGAGTTACCAACTGAAATGCAAACTGTCGATTTATGGGTGAATCAACATCAAGTTGAAAAAGCTCGTAACTTATTAGAGTCCCATGATATGGAACGTCCACAATGGCAATGCTTACAATGCCATGAAATGAATGAGGGCAGTTTTGAATTATGCTGGCAATGCAGCTCCCCACAAAGTACTCCTCATAATTAATCTATAATCAATCATTATTCTTGATAGCAAAATTGACTAGGACAACTGAGTCAGTTAATGGGATAGTGAGTGATATTGTTCACGACTGTTTTCAGTCATTGTGATTTCTTTGAGAGTGATAAATGCAATACTTTCCATTGTTTGTGGATACAAAAGAATTAAAAGTGTTAGTGGTTGGCGCTGGTGAAGTTGCTACTCGTAAATTAGATTTACTATCACGCACCGAAGCCCATATTGACGTTATTGCCCCTGAAATTGCTGATGAAGTAAAGGCCTATCAAAAGCGAGGTCGAATTTCATTATTTCAGCGAAGTGTCAATACGGATGATATGACAGGTTATGATTTACTTTACATGGCTACAGCTAATGCGCAGCTGAATATGGATTATGCCGTTATTGCCCGTGAAAAAGGCATTTGGGTAAATGTTGTTGATAATCCAAGCTATTGCCGTTTTATCACCCCATCGATTGTCGACAGAGGACGATTAGTCGTTGCTATTAGTACTGCAGGTGCTGCTCCTGTATTTGCTCGTACCATTCGTTCTCGCCTTGAAACTATGTTGCCGCAATCATTAAACCCTTTATTTGATTTTGTTGCCTCAAAGCGGGTAGAAGTACAGCAGCGAATTACATCAGGTAAAGAGAGGCGCTTGTTTTGGGAACGTTTTTTTCAGCAAAATAATGACAGGTATGACACCGTCACCGAAAGTCACTATCAAGAAGCGTTTTCTCAAATATCTCATCAAGGTGAAATTCTACTGTTCAATAAACATGATGATGCCAATTTGCTGCCTATAGCGGCCATGCCATTACTGCAAAAAATTGACATTTTTTATACCGAAGCAGAGCGAGACGAGTCGACAAATACAATTAACGAGCTTGTTCGTCGAGACGCAAGTCGAGAAATCATTCCCAGTTTAAGCCAATTAGCTGAACAGTATAATCATGGTGATAAAGTATTACTGGTGGTCGACGACAGTATGTTAAACAAATTAAAGGCACATTTTCCTATGGCAAAACACCTGCAACCAGGCGCTCTTTAATCACAACTTGCCAATTATTTAGCGCTGACAATAACTGACCATGTTAATACGCTAGGTGATCGAGTCAGAGATAAGTTCAAGCCGAGTTTCATACTGAAGTTAAACAGTATAAACTCGGTTTTTTTATTTTATTGGAATCCCCATGGCGCCCAAAGCTACCGTTTATAAAGCCGCTCTTCAAATTGCTGATATGGACAGACATTATTATGCTGACCACCAGTTGACGATTGCACAACACCCTTCTGAAACTGAAAGCAGAATGATGGTACGTATTTTGGCTTTTATTATGAATGCGTCGGACTCGCTTCAATTCAGTAAAGGTTTGTGTGTTGATGATGAACCTGAGTTATGGGAAAAAAGTTTATCTGATGAAATTAACCTGTGGATTGAGTTTGGCCAGGCTGATGAAAAGTGGCTGCGTAAAGCTTGTGGCCGCTCAAAACAGGTTCAGTTAATTACTTATGCTGGCCGCAGCGTACCGATTTGGTGGCAGCAAAATGAGCAAGCATTACAACGTTATAAAAATCTGTCAGTGTTTAATATTGACGAAGAAGCCGTTAAAGCGATGGCAGTTTTTGTCAATCGCAATATGAAGTTACAAGTCAGTATCAGTGATGGCGAAATTTGGCTATCTGATGACAGTAATAGTCTGATGATCCTGCCACAACGGCTTAAATAATATCGCAGCAAATTTGGACTATAATTTGTAGGTTACCAAGTCTTTGTAAAACGACGAGCACCGATTTAATAATAACCTAGATTTATCTTAATCTAGGTTAGTTCGGATTATTAATCGATGGCCTACCAATCGAAGTAAGTGATTGTTTAATGATAACTGTGATAGCGTTAACTAACTGATTAAAGGCATATTGCAACCATATCTATATCACCTGATTCAGGCCAACTTACATTGAAACAACCTAAAAGACTCGATAACGAATTGGAATTTGTATTAGTTCAGTCTATTAAGGAAGTGACGATGAAGACGTTATCATTACATGGGGTCGATAAAATCGATCTTCTTGCCCAACCAGAAGTCTAAGAACATATTAATTTATTTTCCGCAGCAACCTCTGTATTTACTGATTTTAAATTACTCAAACCATTGGTTATTAAGTTAAACACTGCTGCAGTAGATGTTGAACACTTAATGAAGCAGTCCCATGTGAGGCTTAAAATTGTTATCGATGAAAGAGGGCACTTTATGGGCTTAGTAAGTTTACAAATGCTCCACAGTCAAGAAATGCAAAAACATGTGGCTCAAGGCTTCCCGCGCGAGCAATTATTACTTTCTGACTTTATGTTGCCCAAAAGTGCGCTTAAAGCGATCCATTTTGAAGATCTTCTTAATGCGAGGATCAGTGATGTGATCGAGACGCTGAAACGCTCTCAACATCAACATTGTTTGGTGGTTGATAATAAGTTGAATGTGATTAGAGGGCTTATTTCTGCAAATGACATTGTCAGAAAGCTCAAGCTTCCTATCGATGTAAATCAAAACCCAAGCTTTATGGAAATATTCGATAGCATTGAAAAAGTTAAACTTGCCAGTTAATCAGCAACGTATTGTTTTTAATGAGCAAAAATAATATCGTATTATAAAGCCCTTTAAATAAATGATATATGCACATTAGAAAAGCGACCAAGGATGATGCTGCCGTTGCATTTGAAATTCGTAATCTTGCGATTTTAGCTCAATGTAAAGGCCACTATGAGGATGAAACTTTACAAAAGTGGACCGAAGGCAGTCTTCCCGCACACTTTGTGACAGACTTTGCCGCTAATGGCTATGTATCCATTATGAATGACAATATTGTGGGTGTGGGGATGATAAACCTAACCACAGGTATGGTCGATGCTATGTTTGTGCGGCCAGAGTATATTGGTCAAGGGTTTGGAAAACAGATGATTCAGTACCTTGAATTACAAGCACGCAAAGCACAATGCAAAAAATTATCTTTGGATGCGTCACTCAACGCTGTCGACTTTTATCGTGCTTGCGGTTTTGAAGGACAGCGAGAGGCTATTTTTTACTCGCCTAGAGGCATTGAATTAACTTGCTTACCTATGACGAAAGCGCTCTTGTGATGAAGCGCTGTGATGAAACAGTCTTATGAAGCAGCCTGTATACTCATCATTAACCCAAAACAAAAAAGCCTCTTAGTGAGGCTTTTTTTGTTGTGGCCATATTATTATTTTACTGATGTGCGATAAGCTGTTCAAAGCCCCCGCCATTATAGGTTTGGGTAAAACCCGCTTCCACAAGGTCGTTATTGGCAATACCGCTTCTTCTTCCACTTCTGCAATACAATACAATCGCCGTATCTTTATCAATCTTTTGTTTGGTTAATTGCTTTAGTACCAATTCAAAAGGAATGTTAATCGCTCCATCTAAATGACCAGCTGCAAACTCTTGCTCTGTACGCACGTCAATGATAATGGCGCCATTATTAATTTTATCCCAAGCGACCGCTGGAGGCATTTCATCAGCAATAGATACTGTCGACAGCACCAGTGCTAAGCCAGCGAATAGGAGTAAAGCGACTTGATTTAAAAAGCGTGTAGGGTGTTGTTGCACAATGAATCCTCTATGGTTTGTCGGTCATTGCCAACTCTGCAGCAGGCTTAGCGCCGAGTTTTTTAAATAATATTGCTGCAGGGCAAAAACCAGTAAAAGCACTTTGTAATAGATTAGCGCCAACAAATACCGTTAGCCAGATAAAATTATGATTTACCCAAGCCGTTAACGCCATTGATAGCAATACCATAAAGCCTGCAAAAGCCATAATTATGCGTTCCAAAGACATGCTTATCTCCTTAGTTTGATGGTCGATTTTTCATTACGCTGTAATACAAAATCGGAATAACAATCAGCGTGAGTAAACTGGATATAAAAATGCCAAAAATTAAGCTAATAGCTAATCCATTAAAAATGGGGTCATCAATAATGAATAAAGCCCCAATCATCGCAGCAAAAGCGGTGAGCATAATCGGTTTTGCTCTGACCGCACCAGATTGAATAACCGCTTGCTCAAGTGGTACACCTTTAGCCGTTTCTAGTTTGATAAAGTCCACTAATAGGATTGAGTTACGGACAATAATGCCTGCAAGTGCAATCATGCCTATCATCGATGGGGCTGTGAAGTGAGCACCAAGCAGCGCATGCCCTGGCATAACACCTATGATGGTCAGTGGAATAGGTGCCATGATGACCAAAGGCACTAAGTAAGATTTAAAATGTCCTACAACAAGCAAATAGATTGCAATCATGCCAATGGCATAGGCAATTCCCATGTCTCTGAAGGTTTCATAGGTAATCTTCCACTCGCCATCCCACAAAATGGCTACGGTGTCTAATCCATCTGGTTGATTGATCAAATGTTGCTGTACAGGGATAGGGTTCACGCCGCTTAGATTGTCTTTTTCAATATCGGCATACATAGAAAACATGCCATATAGCGGGCTGTCTGTTGGGCCTGCCATATCAGCCACGACCATGATCATTGGCAGCATGTTTTTATGGATAATAGGGGTATTGATATTACCGTGCTCGACCTTAACTACGTCATTAAGGCGAACAGGTTCTCCGTGACTATTGTTAAGTGTTAATTGAAGAAGCTGTTGTAAATTAATTTTAGCTTGCTCAGAAGCTTGCAGCTTAATGGGAACGGGCACCTGAAAGTCTTGGTTTCGAATGTAACTAACATGCTCACCTTCTATTGCACTCGCAAGTGTGGTTACAATATCTTGATACTGTAATCCCATTAATTGCGCCTTACTTCTGTCAATATACACTCGCCATTGAGATGCTTGAGCAGGAAGGTAAATATCCACATCGACCACATGCTCAGTTTGTTCAAATCGCTGTTTAAGCTTGTTGGCAGTTTGTTCACGCAGTGCGGTTGTGGGTGCGTAAACCTCAGCCAGTATTGGTGACCAAACTGGTGGACCTGGAGGGACTTCAACAATTTTGATATTGGCTTGGTAAGGGGCACCAATGTGTTGTAATTGGCTGCGAACGGCTGTGGCAATTTGGTGGCTATCTCGGGTTCGATGAGCTTTATCGACCAAGTTGACTTGAATATCACCTAACTCTTGGCTTTGGCGCATAAAGTAATGCCTTACAAGGCCGTTAAAGTTAATTGGTGCACGCGTACCAGCGTAAAGCTGAAGGTGGTCAACTTCATCAACTGTGAGCAAGTGATCACCCAATGCTTTTAGTGCTCGCTGTGTTTGTTCCACAGGCGTCCCTTCAGGCATATCGACTAAGACTTGAAACTCTGATTTATTATCAAATGGCAGCATTTTCAAAATAACTGCTTGTCCAACAGGTAATGCAACCGCTATAGCAATTAAAAAGATGATGGCACCAGTGAGTCCTAAGCGGGCTAACCTTGCTTTTTCGCCGATTAAAAACGGTGTCATCAGCCAGGTAAATAGACGCTGTAATTGACTACCTTTAGTGGATAACGGCTGTTGGTCTGCGAACTTGTTCGCCACAGGCTGTTCTGAAATAAGGTTATTCGGCTCTGAATGACTGTTATTTGGGCTAAGGTTTTCACTTAGATTTTGGCGATGGTTTGCTCCATGCCTTAATAGCTTTAAACTCAGCCAAGGGGTTACAACAAATGCAACGACTAACGAAATAAGCATCCCCATACTGGAATTTATCGGAATAGGGCTCATATAAGGCCCCATAAGGCCAGAAACAAACGCCATTGGCATAAGTGCCGCTATTACGGTAAACGTTGCTAGAATCGTCGGACCGCCAACCTCATCGACAGCTAAAGGGATAAGGTTTTTGAAGTCTTTATTGCCTAACGCCATATGACGGTGAATATTTTCAACAACGACAATGGCGTCATCGACCAATATTCCGATAGAAAAAATTAAAGCAAAAAGCGAGATTCGATTGAGGGTGAACCCCCATGCCCAAGAAGCAAATAAGGTCATGGCTAAGGTGATAATAATAGCAATGCCGACAACCATTGCTTCACGCCTTCCCATTGTTATCAGCACCAATATGACAACCGCTAAGGTAGCAAAGACTAACTTCAGTATCAGAGTATTGGCTTTATTACCTGCAGTTTCTCCGTAATTTCTTGAAACCGTGACTTCGACATTATTTGGTATCAGCAGGTTGTCGACTTTATTCAAACGTTCAAGAACTTGAGCGGTTATATCGACGGCATTCTCGCCACTTTGTTTACCGATAGCGATAGTTACTGCAGGGTAAACACCTGACTTATCTAGATGCAGGACATGGTGAGTTGCAATATCAGTTGCTAAGTTAACCTCGGCAATGTCAGATAAATACACTGGGCTTTGATGCTCTTCTTGATTAGCCACCTTAATAACCAAATTTCTTACATCGTCAGCACTTTGTAAAAATTGTCCCGTTTGTACTTTAATAAGTTGATTATTTTGGGTTAAGTCACTTGGCGATGAAATATAATTATTGCTGGTAATAACTTGCCTTAACTGGGAAAAGCTAATGCCATAATGATTCATTTTAATGGGATCAAGCCTGACATTGACTGCTAGCTCTTGGCGGCCCATTGAGTAAATCTCGCGAGTGCCTTTAATGCGCTTAAATTCATTTTCAAGCTCAGTTGCCACAATGGTAAGAGATTCTGGTGTTACATTTTCATCTTTCGACCATAACGTTAATCCGACAATCGGAACATCATCGATTCCACGCGGTTTAATCAATGGTGAACCAATTCCTGCCGCTTGATTGAACTTATCTTGGTTTGATTGGAGCTGGTTGTATAAATTGACAATAGCGTGATCTCTAGGTACTCCGACATCAAATACAGCGATAATTAATGCGCCATCATTCATTGAAAAAGAGTAAAGGGTATCGATGCCTTTTAATTCAGAGATGATTTTTTCAGCCGGTAAGGTGACTTGCCTTGCTACTTCATCTGGAGTGGCACCTTGGTAAGGAATGTAGACATCAGCAAAGGTCACATCAATCTGCGGTTCTTCTTCTTTTGGTGTGACAACAATAGCGAATAAGCCCAGTAATATTGCCAGTAATGCAATTAATGGGGTCATCGCGCTTGACTGAAAAGCCTGAGCGATTTTTCCAGAAATACCAAGAGTCTGTGATTTGGTCATAGCTACTTCCTAGCTTATTTATCGTTGTTGGTAGACTGGAGTATGAACTGGCTTGCTTGAGCAAGAATAATATCGCCATCCATCAATCCAGCATCAATAATTACGCCTGGGTTATCGCTGCTATTAGCCATAGTTCTGACCCTAACTTGAGTCTGCACAAAGTTGTCAGCTTGTTTCATAAAGACTGCAGTGTAGTCACCCCGTCTAAAGATGGCCGATTCTGGAACGATAATGTGTGGTTGCTTTTTGCCTGAAATCGCGATTTTTACCCATTCACCTGCTGTGTATTCTGTTTCTCTAACAGGTAAATTTACTCTGATCTGGTAGGTTTGACTTGGCGACTGCAAAAATGAGAATGGAATAATATCACTTGATTGAATGATAACGCCTGAAGCTAGCTCGATAGTAACCTTAGTATCAGTTGTGACATATGATTGATATTGCTGCGGAAGCTGAAATACTGCGCGCATATCGTCGATAGCGTAGCCTGCATAAAGTGGCTGACCAACAGTAACGGTTTCCCCTTGCTCGACAAAGCGTTGTGTTACTCGTCCACTAAATGGCGCGCTCACAGTGGTGTAATTTAAGGTTTCTTTGGCGGTAATTAATTGAGCTTTTGCTGCGGAAACTGCTTGAAAGCTGGCAGTAGCATTGGCGGTGGCTTCATCCATTGCGCCTTTAGATATGGCTCCTTTGGGGAAAAGGGCCTGATAACGAGTGAACTGAGCTTGTGCTTCAATGTTTTTAGCTTCCGCTCTTGCTAATTCAGCTTCAGCAGCAGCAAAACTCGCGCCTTGTTCTTTACTGGTGATTTCTAATAATGGTGAACCCGCAGGCACTAAATCGTTAATATCGTAATGAAGCGCAAGTATTCGTCCTGCCGTTTGAGCTGATACTGTTGCGGCTTTTACCGCTTCAATTTGACCATCAAAATAGAGCTGCTGAGCCTGTTCAACAGTTCTTATTGTTAATGTCTGCATGCTGGATTGATTAGGATGGCGCTCTGAACTGATATCGTCGCTCGCTTGCGATGGGGACAGTGAAGCGTTACCTATAAATAGCCCAATAAAGAAAACCCATTTTAAAAGCATGATGACACCATTAATAATTATCCATAAGAAAATTCTAATGGACTTTTTATGCTGTGGCAATCACTTTATGAGAAAAATCTAATGGAAGGTGTCAATGTTACAAATTAAACGTAAAAAAAAACGCCTAAGTAAACTTAGGCGTTTTCATCGCATTCATGTTAACGATTGAATCGTTAAATTTAGAAAGTGTGGTTATATTGCAGTGAGAAGTAGTTTGCGCCTGATTCGGTATAAGCACTCACTTGTCCGACTAGTGCACTCTCCTCTAAAACATGAACCTTTTCACCTGCAACTAAAGTGTAGCCGAAATCAATACTAGATTTATTACTCAAATTATAAGTGAAACCTGCTGAATACCACATGCGGTCTGAGTCAGGTATTGATAAAGAAGAAACTTCACCTACCACACCTTGGTCACTTGCAATACCTGCACGAACAGTCCAAGTTTCATTGATATCGTAAGTGGCACCAAGGCTTAAAAACCAAGAGTCTTTCCAGTTATAATGCTTGATAACATCATTCGCAGTGCCAAGATCACCGTCTACAACACTGATGTTGTCAAATGAACTCCACTGGGTCCACTGGGCTGTGTAGTGAATAGCAAACTTTTCAGTTAACTGATGAAAACCAGCAAGCTGTGCGATATCAGCAATTGGAATTTCAATACTGTCAAAGTTTTGAGGGAACAAAACAGAAGGGTTATACATGATGTCACCACTAGCTTCCATTTGTGGGCTATAGCGGTAACTCAAACCAATTCTGTTATTTTCGTTAAACTCATATGCTAATCCAACAATACCACCAACAGCCCAGCCGTCAGCTTCAACATCAACAAGGTTTAACGGCATGTCACCAAGGCCGATATCAATATTACCGTTACGCGTTAATGTTCCAGAACCATATACAGCATCAAGACCTAAACCTAAGCTTAAAGAATCATTAATACGGTATGACACGCTAGCGTTGAAGTTAATTGTGGTCACTTCAGTATTACCCAATAAATCAATTGGTGTATTGAAGTCGTGACCACTATTTAGTGATGAAAGATCAGTACCTGTGCCGTAGTTTGAGAAGGCTGCAACACCGTATGCCCATTTATCGTTGATAGGGCTAATGTAGTAGAAGTTAGGAATGAACTTAGCCTCAGCAGCATTGTCCATACTTCCAATATGGTTATCGCCATATTGAACATCACTCACTTCAACTTGAACGTCTGCGTATGAAGCACCAATTGAAAGTGTCTTCTCATCAAACAATGCCATTGCTGCCGGGTTACGTGCTAAAACTGATGCATTATCTGCAATGATTGCATCACCAGCCATTGCACGGCCAATACCTGTAGCTGATTGGCTATTAAGTTGGAATCCAGCTGCCATGGTTTGTGTGCTAGCTAATGTCACTGCCATCGCAAGCAAGGTCTTGTTGAATTTAGTCATCATTTTTTCTCATCGTTGTACGTCAGTTTATTAATTTCCTAAACGCTGCCGTTTAAGTCCCCAATTAACACCAACTTTAATAATGCGGGCATATTAGGTAACAGTTGTCATCCCTGCAACTCCGACCAGTTGCTAGTTATTGTTAACTTTAGGTTAATTGTGCATAGTCGAGTATTTCATAGAATTTGAGTAAATACTCTATAACGCCTGAACTGTATGGGTTCTATGATTTTATTGATAAATTAAAATGTTGCTAGCTGGTTAATTTTGCAACAAGTGGGCAGCAAGATTATTTTTAAAAAAATGGTACAGATGTACGCTGAAAGACCCAATTATTGAAAACTCACAATAATTGGGTCTATTGAAGATTAAAGAGAAGCTTTGAAATTATCGAATTGAGTCTTAATGTTGTCGGTTGGAGGCGACAACTTACTGAATACAAAGCCAGCGATGCTAGCAAATAAGAATCCAGGTAGAATTTCATATAAATCGAACAATCCGCCTGACAGTTGCTTCCATATCACAACAGTTAACGCACCGACTACGATTGTCGCAATTGCGCCATTTCGGCTATAGCCTTTCCAGAATAATGCTAGCAATACGACCGGTCCAAATGCCGCACCGAAACCAGCCCAAGCATAACTGACTAAATCGAGAACTTTACTGTCAGGATTTAAGGCGATGACGATAGCAATTATTGCAATGGCAAGAACACCAAAACGACCAACTAACATGAGCTCCTTATCCGATGCTTCGGGGCGTAACCATTTGCGATAGAAGTCTTCTGTAATAACACTTGAGCATACAAGTAATTGAGAATCGATAGTACTCATAATGGCTGACAGAATTGCCGCAATTAAAATACCACCAATCCAAGGGTTGAATGCCACTTGTGCTAAATGGATAAATACGGTTTCTGAATTAGCTAAAGGGGCATCAGCAAAATAGATAGTGCCAGCAATACCAGTCGCTAACGCACCAACTAATGCTACTAGCATCCAACTCATGGCGATTCGGCGTGACAAAGGAATGTCATCAGGGCTACCAATGGCCATAAAGCGTGACAGAATATGTGGCTGACCAAAGTAACCTAAGCCCCACGCAAGCAATGACACTAAACCTATAGTGGTCATGTTGCTGTGTAGCAGCGACAGCATTTTAGGGTCTAAGGTTTCTAATGCGACTTGTGTATCTGGTTTGCTGAAAATGGCGACAGGGACAATTAATAATGCAAGTAACATTAAACAACCCTGGAAAAAATCAGTCCAACTTACAGCAAAAAAACCACCAACAAACGTGTAGGCCACGATAATAATCGAACCAATCATTAAGGCGATGGTGTAATCAAGGCCAAATATTTGTTCAAATAAAATGGCACCACCGACCATGCCTGAAGATGTATAGAAGGTGAAAAATATTAAGATAGTAAACGCAGAGACTAATTTCAAAATGCCTTTTTTATCTTCAAAGCGTTTTTCAAAAAAGTCGGGTAGGGTAAGTGCATTATCAGCTGCTTGAGTATAGATACGAAGACGTCGAGCGACGAATAGCCAATTTAACCAAGCACCGAAAACTAAACCAATGCCAATCCAGGCTTCACCTAAGCCACCTAAATAAACAGCCCCAGGTAAACCTAATAACAACCAGCCTGACATATCTGATGCACCGACACTTAATGCTGTCACTGCTGGACCCATTTTTCGGCCGCCCAGAATATAATCGTCAACGGTGTCTGTTTTGCGGTAGGCCCAATAGCCTATGCCCATCATAAGGGCGAGATAACCAATAAAGGTAATGAGGATTGGAGCTTCAATTGCCATGCTACTTCCGTATTGTTCTGATTATTGTGCGACATGCTAACAGATGTTTGACCTAGTGCACAATTTTGAAAGGAAGTGTGAAGAGTTATTGACCGGCTAGTGAAAATTCACTAGCCGTTTTGTTACTTAAAAGAGTGAATATTAAATGAAAGTTTGCTCGATTTCATTTTTCACAAATTGCAAATCAGCATCCTGTTCACCAACGAGTAACATGAAGGTGTCTGCAGTTTGAAAACCTAAACCTTGATAGTTTTTGTCAGCGAACGATTCTTCCGTAACCATACGATTTTCAGCGGGGACGATGAAGAGCGTCACCTTACCTTGTTCGCCTTCCATGACTAAATGTAAGCTTTTAACGCCTTGGAAGTCACAGTAAGAGGTGTAATACACTTTACCTGGTTGTTGGATAAATTTCGCATTCTCTAAACCGCTAATACCTGCCAGTTTAAAATTAACGTCTTCAAAGCCGACATTTTGATCTACTGATAATGCTTTAGGTTCATGATATACATGCTCTAATGCATGTTCCGCTAAGGCAACAGGCGTAAATCTAAGCATGCTAACACTTAAGCCAATGACGAGCGCAACGGATGCTGCCATCGCCATTAAATAACGTGTTTGCTTTTTCTGCTGCTGATGTTTACCTAATTGTTGGCGTAAAATCAGTTTCTCTGCCAGATCATCAGGCACATCGATATTCAGTGCGCTGGTAAGCTTACTGTCTAATGCTTTCAAGTCGTTGACGAGTTTAGCATCAGACTCAGACGCTTCAATCTGGGCCAAAAATTCTTCATCTTGGCTATTTGGGTCACCATAGGCATGGCGACGAAATTTTAGATCATCCATTTGATTGACCTCTAACTTCAGGAGACTCTAAGGCGTCTTTTAATTGATTCCGGGCGCGAAATAATCGCGTCATAACTGTGTTTCTATTGAGCTCTAATAAATCAGCAATCTCTTCACCACTAAATCCACCGATAAGTTGCAGTAATAGTGGCTCTCGATACTCAACCTCTAATTGACCTATTTGCTTGCGTAACCAATATTGTTCGGTTTGCTCTTCGGTTGTGGAAGACTTTTCATCTTCTAGCAACTCTTGTTCTACGTCACTGTAATCAAACTGCTTGCGTTCAAAGCGGCGAGCATTTTCACGGCGTAAAATCGTAATGAGCCAAGCTTTAGCGGCCTTATCATCCTTTAAAGAGTCTAAAGCACGCCAAGCGCGTAGAAACGTTTCTTGAGTGACGTCTTCAGCTACATGTTTATCGCCGATTAACCAATAGGCATATCGGTAGATATCAGTATGAAGTGCCCTGACGAGGCTGTCGTATCGTCGCTGTTTAGTTAGCATGTCAGATAAGACCGTGGGTTCGGACTTTTTATTGCGCAAGCTATCGAACATTTTATGACTTATTGTTAAATATTATGTTCGATAGCTTAAAAGGTTGGCTGTGAATAGCAAGCTTATTTACTGCTATGGGTTCAAGCTACTTAAAGGTGAAACATCGCTTTGTGTTTGATTTAACTGAGTTTGCTTTATCGCATTAATCAGTTTCTGTTTATCTATCACGACACTGTTTTGGCTATATTTGGCTTGTTGCAATTGTTCAATTGCCGCTGATAACTCAGGCGATAATTTTGCTATAGCAGATAAATTTATCGGTTTATTGAACTGAGCTCCATACCATTTCTGTAGTAAAGCAATCACTTTCGATACATCATTATTATCACAAGCATCTTCTATATCTTGTAAACTAATTGCCGCTTTTACAGCGCTTTGTACTGAGGTGGTATCGGCTATTTGGGACGGCTTTTGACGTCTGGCTGTTAACCAAAGTGCCAAGGTTATTAGCCATAGTGTCGCAAATAACAAGGTTAACCAAGGCCATAATCCTGCCGTTGAGGAGGTCGCTTGTGGCTGTTCTGCCACCGTAGGTTGAACAGGGGTGATAGGGGCTGAACCTGTGATGGTGACAGTTCTTGAGGGGATAGTGGCATACTGCTGCTGACGTAAGTGTGGATTCCACCACGGCACTGAAATTTCAGGCAAGGTAAAAGTACCAGGTTGGGTTGGCACTATTGCAGTGGTTAAACTGTATTGAGCTATGACTTGATTCTCACGTACAACGGTTTGTCTGACTGGTTTTTCTGGGTAGGCTTTCAAGCCTTCTGGCATCGTAATTTTTATATCTGGTAAGCTGTTACTGTCGGCATTAGAGGCGACAATATTAATGGTTCTGGTGATTGGGGTTCCAATTTCAAACGCATTATTATCATTTTCTTCTGGCCATACTTCTTTAGCAATTAATAAATCACTGACTAACCAGTCACCTTGATATTGCTGAGGAATAGGGTTAATGACAATTTGAGTGTTTTCTGCACTCGCTTGCATTGGGCGGCTTTCATTAAAACCAAACATCCCGCCACGCCTTGGAGCTTCAACTAAAATATCTCCTGAAAACCCTGCACCTTTTATAGCCAAAGTACCAGGTGTGTCAGCAATGATTGAGTAAGTACGTTCGATAACTCGAAATCGACGTCCATCAACAATTTCAACTGAATCTTTATCTTCACCGATTTGTTTTATTTCAGCGCCAGATATTTCAGGTGAGCTGATGACGCCTCGTTGAAGTTCAGCGGCTAAAAATAGTTTTACTTGGTATGTCACAAGTTGACCGACATAGGCTTCTTGTGTACTTAATTCGCCTTCAATAAACAAATTACGCATTTGTTGCGGTTGGCTGCCCGCTTTGGCGACGGTTAACGTAATGGGATTAGATTTTACACCTTCCATTGTAAATGGCGGAATGGTCACAGTGCCTGCATTTTTAGCCGACAATAACACTTGCCAGCGGGTTTCTTTTGTTGTGTCAAAATTAACCATCTTTGTACTGCGGCCAACGCTTGTTCGGCCGACAACAAAGTCTTTTAGTAACACAGACGTATCTAATGAGCCTGCGTTTAAATCAGCATCAGCAGTGACATTTAAAACAAAATATTCGCCCTGCATGACAGGGTTTCTATCAACTGTTGCTTGAATTTGACTGACTGCAAAAACTTGCCCCGTAAAAAGAATAGTAAGAAGGGCGAAAACGATTCTGTTTACCACTGTTGTGTATCCTTAGGCAATTGGCCGCTTTGGCGACGCTTTTGATATTCTAATAGCATTTTATTTCTGATAAGCACTTGCGGATCTTCACTAACGGCACGCAATGCTCTCTCTAAATCTGCTGGTAACGGTTCTTCTGTAAGCTCACTGGCTGCAACAGATTGAGCTTGACTAGGTGAATCATCAGTAGGCTCAGGTTCTGTTGTGGTTGACGTTTGCTGTGAAGCGTTATTTGTCGATTCATTTGACGCATCTTCTGAAGTCGGTTCTGGCTCTGATGGCGATTTAGCCTCCATTTTTGCATCAT
Source organism: Shewanella japonica (assembly GCF_002075795.1). Classification (NCBI taxonomy): domain Bacteria; kingdom Pseudomonadati; phylum Pseudomonadota; class Gammaproteobacteria; order Alteromonadales; family Shewanellaceae; genus Shewanella; species Shewanella japonica. The sequence continues at coordinate 3,292,213 of NZ_CP020472.1, read as the reverse complement.
TATTCGCAGACTGCTTGGGATCCTCAGTTGCATTGCTTTGTGCATCTTCTTGTTCTTGGGCGTTGTCTGATTGAGCCTGATCTGATTCAGATGAATCGGCATCTTGGCCATCTTGCTCATTTTGGGACTGCTCTTGTGAAGACTGGTCTTTTGATGCGCTGTCGTCTGAGTTCTGCTGTGATTGGTCATTTGATTGACTATCATCGCTCTGATTTTGTTCAGAATTGTTGGATTGATTCTGTTGATTATTAGCATCAGAACCATCTGATTTATTGTCAGACTGGCTGTCATCATTATTTTCATTATTACTATTTTGCTGCTCCTGCTGCTGTTTCATTTGCTCAGCAATTTGCAGGTTTTTCTGCGCTTGTGGGAAGTCCGGTTGTTGAGTCAATGCTTTTTGATAGCGAGCAATAGCTTCATCTAGTTGATTGAGTTGCATCAGGCTATTGCCTTGATTATATAGCCCCTGTGCTGTGCTATCTTGCTCAAACCCTGCGAGGGCGTTTTCATAATCCCCAGCTTTATATTGGGCACTGGCTTGCCATTGAGGCTGATTAAACTTTTTAGCGGCTTGGGCAAAATCTTCTGCAGATTGCGCTTGCATAAATTGCTCGCTAGCTTGCTGATCTGAGGTTTTCCATAAATCATCCCAAGTATTAGCTTGTGCTGGCGCCGGTTGCAGCATCATACCTAATGTGAAAAACGACATAATGGGTAATAGGGTAAACCTAAAGCTTAATAACACAGGGATAAGCAACAATATTGCAATATAAGGTCCTAAATCTTGCCAAGCTTCACCTTTTAACTCAGTGGCTTTGGCATCGCCGTCATTAGCTAACCAATCTTGCAACTGAGTTAACGAACGTCCATCTGCAGTCGCAGGGATCATAATCCCACCAGTAGGTTTAGCGAGTTTTTCCAGTAATGAAAAGTCAGTTTTGTCGATAACCACGTCACCGCTATTATTTCGTAAAAGTTGACCATCAGGTAATTGAATTGCCGCACCTTGTGCAGTACCAAATGCCATCACAGAAACTCGATATCGACTGCCTTCTAGTGCATTAGCTGCATCGGCATATTGCCTAGGATTCACCCCATCTGTCATTACAATAATATCGCCGCTGATATGCCCACCCTGGGCTAGTAATTGCTGTGCTAACGCGAGTGCAGAAGATAAATCTGAGCCTCTCACTGGCATGATATCTGGCGAAAGTGTCGGTAGCAGGTTGAGTAAAGTTGCATTATCACGAGTCAACGGGCTAATGGTAAATGCGTCGCCAGCAAATGCGATTAAGCCTGTTTCACCTTCAGTTAAACTACCAATAAAGTCCGTTGCACGGTATTTGGCTTGAGATAAGCGGTTAGGTTTTTGATCAGTGGCATACATGGATAAAGACATATCCATGATTAATACTCGGCCTTGTTCATTACTATAAACAGGTAAACTCTGTTTGTTCACAGCTGGCCCCGAAAGTGCCACGACTGCAATTATCCAACAGATAATTAATCCCCACTTAGGCTGCTTTTTAACCTGAGCACCCTCTGTAATCAGTGTTTTGGCCAAATGCGGCGCAATATATTGCTGCCAAGCTAGGTTTTGTTTTTGGCTACGCCATAGGAGCAGCCCAAGCACTAATAATGGGATAAGTAATAGTAATCACTCAGGACGAATGAAGTGTAATTCCATTATTTTCCCCCTCGTGATGATATTTTGCTAAATGAGAATTGGCTGCGAATACTTATTACGACACTCATTAAAATAGCGAATAGTAATGGCCAATAAAATAATTCACTTTTAGGGCGATAGGTGAGTTGATCGCGGCTTACGGGTTCTAGTTCATCAATTTTTTGATAAATCTGAGCCAGCTCTTCACTATTTCTCGCGCGGAAGTAGTGGCCGTTGGTCATGTCAGCTAAGTTTTGTAGTTGTTCTTCATCTAAATCAAGTGAAGGATTAACTCGTTCGGTGCCAAAAATGCTGCGACGCTCTAATACTTCAGCACCGACACCGACTGTATAGATGGTAACGTTTCGTTTTGCCGCTATTCTCGCTGCGACTTCAGGTTCGATGTTGCCAGCATTATTTGAACCATCAGTGAGGAGAATTAACACACGGTTACTATCGTTGACCATATCAAAACGTCTTACTGCTAAAGCAATTGATTCGCCAATGGCAGTTTGTTTGCCCACGAGGCCAATTTCGCTGTCAGCGAGGAATTGTGCAACAGAGCGTCTATCTTGAGTCAGCGGCGCTTGTAAGTATGCATGATCGGCAAACAAAATGAGGCCGAGTCGATCGCCATTACGGCGTTCAATAAAGTCACCAATAACATGTTTAATTAAGGTGAGTCGATCCACTGTTTTACCATTAATCACCATATCTTCAATCTGCATACTGCCAGATAAGTCCACTGCCAGCATGACATCTCGCCCTTCAGAGGGCAGCTCGATTGGCTCACCGAGCCATTGTGGTCTAATTAATGCGCAAATTAAACATAACCACATGAACCAATAGGCTTTTCTATTAGGTTTTTTAGGCGTGCTAGATACCGATATTTGAGCTTCACTGATGCCTGGAAGTTGTAAATGACCACCAGTATTCTTGCTAACTTGTTTAGATTTAATAAAAAACGGTAATGGTAAAAGCAATAACAACCAAGGCCATGTTATTGAGAACATGAGTCCTCCTTGTCATTTTGCTTTGCTATCATAGATGGCGGTAATTCGTTAGGGTTAAGCGCTGTTAAGCGGGCTGATTTGGCAAGAAACACATGAGCAAGCCGTTGCAATTGCTTCGTTTCTGCTTGGGATAAGCCTTGCGATTGGTATCGTTTATTGAGCAATAATCCAATTTGACCGTGATGCTGTTTTGGTAAGCGTAGCTCTAGCCAAGCAAACCAGTGGTTGCCGTCAAGTTTGGCAAAATCTTGTCGTGGGAAATAACTCATCGCTGTTCGTTTAAGTAGGCTATTCACTTCAGTTGCATACTGTGGGCTGGCAATATCTAATTGGTTTAATACATCTAAGGCCGCTTTTCTTGGAGCATGGTACTTTTTATCTCGTTTAAGCTTAACCACCATTGCTATGGTGATACCGATGACGAGTGCGGCAAGTATCCAATAACCTGGCGCCATTGGCCATTGAGAAATTTGCTGAGGCAGCACGATATCTTCTAATTGCATTAAAGCTGGATTTGCTTGAGCTGAATTCATTTAGCGTAGTACTTCCAATTGGTCACTTAATCGTTTCCCTGCGTCAATAAATCGTGTGGGTACTTTAATCATCTTCATTAAATCAATAAATTGTTGTTGATTTTTAAGTTGGTTTTCAAGCCAAGTATCATAACTATGACGAGTTAATGTTAGTTGCTGCTTTCCATCACGTACTGGCAATGAAAAGCGCTTTGGAAGTGCTAACGTGCCTTGCCTTAATGGATCACTAATGACAAATGCTCCGACATCGCAATGGCGTTTGAGTTCAGTTAATGCGGCTAAACATTCTTGAGTAAAATGTTGGCCATCGGTAATAATCCATACTAATGAGCCTGGTTTAGCGATACGTTGCAAGCGTTGGCAAGCACGGAGTATGTGTTGAGGATCATGGGGTAGCTCATCAAAATGATTTAACTGATTACCATGTACCTTCATTAAGGCTGATGTTAACTGCAATATACCTTGTCGACGGCTTCGAGGCTTGAGCTCGAGATGTTCAGTTTCACTGGCTATGAATGCACCTAGTCGATCGCCATGATTAATCGCATTCCAACCTAGTGTTGCTGCGACATGTGCAGCTTGTACTGATTGCATTAATAGGCGTGAACCAAAAAACAAGCTATGACTAAGGTCAATGAAGAGAATAATAGGGCGTTCACGTTCTTCTACAAAAAGTTTTGTGTGCGCTTTTCCTGTCCTTGCCGTTACTCGCCAGTCAATGGTTCTGACGTCATCGCCATTTTGATAATGACGAACTTCAGCAAACTCCATTCCGCGACCTTTTATCAAGCTACTTCTGTGTCCTGCTTGACTTGCTTTAGCACGGCTGCGTTTATCGGGCATTGCACGAGCTGTGCTTTGACAGCTGAATAGCTCTTGCTCGGTCAAATTGACCCCATTACTGAATAACGGTAACGGGGAAACTTGTGCTTGTTCAAATGGCATCTTTGCAGTCCGGATTTAAGGTACAGCCACTTGGCTTAAAATATGGCTAATGACATGATCTGCATTAATTCCTTCAGCTTGTGCTTGATAACTTAATAATAAACGGTGTCTTAGCACATTCGGAGCAACTGCTTGGATATCCTCCGGTGAGACATAATCACGTTCTTGTAGCCACGCTCTAGCTCGAGCACATCGCTCTAATGATATTGAAGCACGAGGGCTGACACCATATTCTAACCATTTAGCTAGCTCTGGACTGTAGCGCTCAGGTTGGCGTGTCGCCATAATTATCTCAACAATGTAACTTTCTAGCGGCTCTGCTAGATAAAGCTCCATGGCTTGATCACGTGCGGCAAATACATCTGACTGGGCGACAGGCTCAATAGTCGGTAATGTTTGAGTAATCGCTTCTTTGCGCGATTGTCTTAAAATTTCACGCTCAGTATCGGCACTTGGATAATCCAGATTTAAATGCATCAAGAAGCGATCAAGTTGTGCTTCAGGAAGTGGGTAAGTCCCTTCGTTTTCAAGTGGGTTTTGCGTTGCCATGACTAAAAACAAATTTGGTAGGGGGTAACTGTTTTTACCCACCGTAACTTGGCCTTCTGCCATTGCCTCAAGTAACGCCGATTGCACTTTTGCTGGCGCACGGTTAATTTCGTCAGCCAAAATGAGGTTATGGAATATAGGCCCTGCTTCAAATTCAAATGTGGCTGTTTGCGCACGGTAAATATCTGTACCGGTTAAATCTGCAGGTAATAAGTCCGGAGTAAACTGAATACGGTGGAAATCACCTTCAACGCCATCACATAACGCTTTCACAGCACGTGTTTTTGCAAGACCTGGCGGGCCCTCAACTAATAAGTGTCCATCTGCAATCAATGCAATCAGTAGGTTTTCAGTTAATACAGGTTGTCCCAAAATGACGTTGTCTAAATAGGCACGTAAAGAATGAAATCGACTCAAAGGCATGATGATACTCAATTAATTTCAGAAATTTATCTAATTAAACCTATGTTAATGAATTTCATTAGCCTTTGGCTAGTAGCATTAACAGATTTTCATTTTTAATTAATTCTGAGTGATATTTTGTGAATTTATTCATTGGGAAAGAGCAAATATAGCGAAATTAGGAATATTTTAAAGTTAATGCTCTATATTTTAATTGTATGATTATTAATGATTATTTATTGGTTCGGTCAGTGATTTTGATGATAATTACTGCTATTTTTCATACGGATGTTTAAAACTTCGCAATTAAAAGTTAGAATCAGATCACACTTTTATGGTCAGACCAGATCTGTCTGACATAATTTAAGTATTCACTGACAAGCCAGATAAGGCTAAACAATTAAAAGAGGGTGAACAATGAGTGATAGACAACAAGTAACCAACGCTCGTGGGGAGCGTATCGCTATTGTGGCGGGTCTTCGAACCCCGTTTGCAAAGCAAGCAACTGCTTTTCACGGTGTATCAGCACTGGATATGGGCAAAATGGTGGTTAATGAATTGCTGTCTCGCTCAGAACTTGACCCTAAAACAATTGAGCAACTGGTATATGGTCAGGTTGTTCAAATGCCTGCAGCGCCAAATATAGCACGTGAGATTGTACTGGGAACGGGTATGGATGTCTCAACAGATGCATACAGTGTGACTAGAGCTTGTGCCACAAGTTTTCAATCAGCGGTCAATGTTGCTGAATCAATTATGACTGGTAATGTTGAAATCGGTATTGCTGGCGGTGCAGACTCTTCGTCTGTTTTACCTATTGGCGTTTCAAAAAAACTGGCACATGCCTTAGTTGATTTAAATAAAGCACGTACCTTTAAACAAAAGTTTGCCATTGCACGTCGACTCGGTTTAAAAGACTTAATGCCAGTACCTCCGGCGGTTGCTGAGTACTCAACTGGGTTATCAATGGGCCAAACAGCTGAACAAATGGCAAAAACATACGGTATTAGCCGAGCTGATCAAGATGCGCTAGCACACCGTTCTCATACGCTTGCAACTGAAACATGGAATTCAGGTAATCTTGCTGATGAGGTAATGACAGCCCATGTTCCTCCTTACAAGCAGTTTATTGATCGTGATAATAATATTCGTGAAAACTCAGTATTAGAGTCTTATGCCAAATTACGTCCAGCCTTTGACCGTAAACACGGCTCTGTAACAGCTGCAAACAGTACACCATTAACCGACGGCGCTTCTGCCGTTATTCTAATGAGCGAAGGCCGTGCTAAAGCATTGGGTTACGAGCCTATCGGTTATATTAAAAGTTATGCATTTACTGCAATTGATGTGTGGCAAGACATGTTGATGGGACCTTCATACGCAACACCATTAGCACTAAAGCGTGCTGGCATGGAGTTAGAAGATTTAACATTAATTGAAATGCATGAAGCATTTGCAGCACAAACATTAGCCAATATGCAAATGTTTGGTTCTAAGAAATTTGCGGAAGAAAAGCTAGGTAGAAATCGCGCCATTGGTGAGATTGATATGAGCAAGTTTAATGTATTAGGTGGTTCTCTTGCTTATGGACATCCATTTGCAGCAACAGGAACACGTTTAATTACCCAAGTATGTCGTGAACTTAAACGTCGTGGCGGTGGTACTGGTTTGGCTACAGCATGTGCTGCTGGTGGTCTTGGCGCAGCAATGATTGTAGAAGTGGAGTAATTCTGATGGAAAAGACATTTAATTTATCTCGCCGCGAAGACGGAATTGCAGTGTTAACAATGGATGTTCCTGGTGAAACCATGAACACCTTAAAAGCAGAATTTGGTCCTGAAATCAGCGAAATACTAGCTGAAATCAAACATGATGCCAGTGTGAAAGGGCTTGTGGTTATCTCGGGTAAAGCTGACTCATTTGTTGCTGGTGCAGATATCAGCATGTTAGATGCATGCACCAGCGTTGCAGCTGCTAAAGAGTTGTCTCAGCAAGGGCATGTTGTATTCAATGAGCTTGAAAATTTATCGATTCCTGTCGTAGCAGCTATCAATGGTGCATGTCTAGGTGGCGGTTTAGAGTTAGCGTTAGCGTGTCATTTACGTGTTTGTACTGATGACAAAAAAACCATCATGGGTGTGCCGGAAGTGCAACTTGGTTTACTGCCTGGTGGTGGGGGAACACAACGTTTACCGAGAAAAGTCGGTATTACCACTGCACTTGATATGATGCTAACAGGCAAACAAATTCGCCCTAAACAAGCGCTTAAAATGGCACTGGTTGATGACGTAGTACCTGAGCCTATTTTATTAGAAACTGCTATTTCAATGGCTAAAAAAGGTAAGTCCGCAGCAAAAGTCGCTAAGAAAAGTGCATTAAATAAGGTGCTTGAATCAACAAGCGCAACTCGCGATATCATTTTTGATCAAGCTGCAAAACAAGTCCTTAAAAAGACCCAAGGTAATTACCCAGCGCCAGCCAAAATTATTGACTGTGTTAAACAAGGCATGAACAAAGGCATGATTAAAGGGCTTGAAGTTGAAGCCAGTCATTTTGCCGAATTAGTCATGTCATCAGAGTCTGAAGCACTTCGCAGCATTTTCTTTGCTACGACAGAAATGAAAAAAGAAACAGGTGCCGATGGAGCTGAGCCGCGTAAGGTTAATAAAGCCTTAGTTATCGGTGGTGGTTTGATGGGAGGCGGTATTGCTTCTGTGACAACGACTAAAGCTAAAATCCCTGCACGTGTGAAAGACATTAATGAAAAAGGGTTAAGTAACGCGTTAGCTTATGCTTATAAATTATTGGCTAAAGGCGTTAAGCGTCGTCATATGACTCCAGCTGTTAGAGATAATTTAATGGCATTGATGACGACAACGACTGAATATAAAGGTGTTAAGGATGCCGATATTGTCGTTGAAGCCGTTTTTGAAGATTTAGCTCTTAAGCACCAAATGGTAAAAGATGTTGAGCGTGAATGTCATGAAAATACTATTTTCGCTTCAAATACGTCTTCGTTACCGATTGGACAGATTGCAGAGGCAGCTTCCCGTCCTGAAAACGTGATTGGTCTTCATTATTTTTCACCTGTTGAAAAAATGCCGCTGGTCGAGGTGATTGCCCATAAAACGACATCACCAGAGACGATTGCAACTACGGTTGCATTTGCGCGTAAGCAAGGCAAAACCCCGATTGTTGTTCAAGACGGTGCGGGTTTCTATGTGAACCGTATTCTTGCTTTATACATGAATGAAGCCGCTCAAGTTTTATTGTCTGGCGAAAAAGTAGAAAGTTTAGATAAAGCCCTCGTAAAATTTGGTTTCCCAGTGGGACCCATTACATTATTAGATGAAGTCGGAATAGATGTTGGAGCTAAAATTGCGCCGATCTTAACCCAAGAGTTAGGTGAAAGGTTCAAAGCCCCAGATGCGTTTGACAAGTTGTTAGCAGACGATCGAAAAGGTCGTAAAAATGGCAAGGGCTTTTATCAATATGGTAATAAGAAGTCTAAAGCTAAATTGGTTGATGAGTCCGTTTATCAGGTACTTGGTGTCAATAATCAATCTACTGGTTCGGGTAGTGATATTGCCATGCGCTGCGTGGTCCAAATGCTCAATGAGGCCGTTCGCTGTTTAGATGAGGGTATTATTGCCAGTGCTCGAGATGGTGATATTGGCGCAATCTTCGGGATTGGATTCCCACCTTTCTTAGGCGGTCCATTTAAATACATGGACAGTATGGGAATCGCTAACTTAGTGTCAAAATTACGTCAGTATCAACAACAACATGGCGATAGATTTGAACCTTGTGAAAGGTTGGTCAACATGGCTGAGTCAGGCAGCACTTTCTATTAGTCGTAAGTCATACTTTATGGCTGATTCAAATTAACAAAGCGGCAACATGTTGCCGCTTTTTCATTCTAAAGTGGCATATTTTAGCCTAATAAATAGCCTATACGTCTATTTTTTACTTTCCAGTATAATAGTCTTATTTGCTACTCTTATAGCTAACAGCTTAGTTCTTGGTTATAATATCGCCGTTATTGGCAGGGTGAGATAGCTGATAAAGAATTAAAAAATGGAATGTTGTTAACTGAATAAATTATTGAGGTTTCAGTGATATTTCTACTCTTGTTGATTTCGTGTTTATCAGGATATTTTCTAGGTAATCAAGCTTTTGTTAATGGGATGGCTGTTAAAAGATGGTCTGTAGCTGGAATGCTTATGGGGCCGCTTGCTTATCCATTATTCAATAGTCATAAGTATTTATTAACCAAGAAGATATCTAACCCAAATGAACATAAACGTTCATTTTAAATAGATGTAGATCTAAAAAAAGGGAGCGTAAGCTCCCTTTTTTATTGTCTGTATGAAGTGGCTAATTGCAGTATTAGCTCCACCAAGCTTTTGCTGGAATCACTTCTAAGTGCTCTAGCCCTTCTGGCAACTTAACTCTTTTACGTTGTGGTTTCGCAATGCCAAGTACTTTCTTTAAAGAATTAAACATAATGAATCTCCTAAGCGATGCTTGAGTTGCTGAACTTAATGTTTGGCAGGCCAGCGACTTGTGTTTCAGTAAACTTGATGTTTGGTAGGCCAGCGACTTGTGTTTCAGTAAACTTGATATTTGGTAGGCCAGCGACTTGTGTGTCTACAAACTTGATGTTTGGTAGACCAGCAACTTGTGTGTCTACAAACTTGATGTTCGGTAGGCCAGCGACTTGTGTGTCTACAAACTTGATGTTTGGCAGGCCAGCAACTTGTGTTTCAGTAAACTTGATGTTCGGTAGGCCAGCGACTTGTGTGTCTACAAACTTGATGTTTGGTAGACCAGCAACTTGGTTATCAACAAGCTTGATGTTTGGCAGGCCAGCGACTTGTGTATCTACAAACTTGATGTTTGGTAGACCAGCAACTTGAGTATCAACAAACTTGATGTTTGGTAAACCAGCAACTTGGGTATCTACAAACTTGATGTTTGGTAGACCAGCAACTTGTGTATCAACAAACTTAATGTTTGGTAGACCAGCAACTTGGGTATCAACAAACTTGATGTTTGGTAAACCAGCAACTTGTGTATCTACAAACTTGATGTTTGGTAGACCAGCAACTTGGGTATCAACAAACTTGATGTTTGGTAAACCAGCAACTTGGGTATCAACAAACTTGATGTTTGGTAGACCAGCAACTTGGGTATCAACAAACTTGATGTTTGGTAAACCAGCAACTTGGGTATCAACAAACTTAATGTTTGGTAAACCAGCAACTTGTGTATCTACAAACTTGATGTTCGGTAGGCCAGCGACTTGTGTGTCTACAAACTTGATGTTTGGCAGACCAGCGACTTGGGTATCAACAAACTTGATGTTTGGTAAACCAGCAACTTGGGTATCAACAAACTTGATGTTTGGTAGACCAGCAACTTGGGTATCAACAAACTTGATGTTTGGTAAACCAGCAACTTGTGTGTCTACAAACTTAATATTCGGTAGGCCAGCGACTTGCGTGTCAATAAACTTGATATTAGGTAGACCAACAATGTAATTGTTATTTGACTCAATTGACTGTGAAACTTCCATTGTCATATTAGCGGCAGTAGAAGTAGAAGTTAAAAGTGCAGCTATGATAATTCCGTTAATCATTGTATTAATCTCTCAGTTCAGGGTTAATAAAAAAGTTTTTTATTTGACGTCTGAACTGCTAGTTGCACTTGTTGTGCCAATGTTAACTTTGTAGTGCTTTTAATTCCTGTTTATCGAAATTGATATTGAGTAATTCAGTAAAATCTTTTTCTGGAACAGGTTTACTGAATATGTAGCCTTGTATCTCTTCACACTTGAGTGCTTTGAGTATATTGAGTTGGGCATCGTCCTCGACACCTTCACCAACGACTGATAGCCCCATGTTATGAGCAATGGTAATAATACTGTCGACCATTTTAAGATCGCGATCTGATTTACTAATATCATCGACAAATGACTTGTCAATTTTTAGACAGTGGATCGGGAATCGTTTTAAATAAGACAAAGAGGAATAACCAGTACCAAAATCATCAAGTGCCAAGGTCACGCCCATTTTAGAAAGTTGATTCATGACTTTGATAGCATTTTCAGGGTTTTTGATAATGGTGCTTTCAGTGATCTCTAGCTCTAAATGACAAGCGGGTAATTTAGTTAGCTGTAATACTGTTGAAATGCGTTGTTGCAGATCTGGTAGGGCAAACTGCCTAGAAGATAGATTAATTGCGACACGGCCTGTGAAGATGCCTTGTTCACGCCATTTTTGAGCTGCAAAGCAGGCTTTTCTGAGCACTAAGTCACCAATCTCAACAATCAACCCATTTTCTTCTGCTAATGGAATAAATTCGTTGGGAGAGATAACGCCAAAGTCTGGGTGAACTAAGCGAACCAGTGCTTCCATTCCAACAAGGTTATCATTTTTCAAATCGACCTTGGGTTGATAGTAAACCTCAAATAGGTCTTCTTTTAAGCCTTCGCGAATGAGATTTTCAACTTCTAACTGACGAAGTGCATTTTGGTTTAAAGACTCTGAGTAAAACTGATAACGATTGCCGCCGCCAGATTTCGCGTGGTACATCGCAATATCGGCTTTTCTTAATAGTGCTTGCTCATTTTGCTCATCTTCTGGATACAGCACAATACCAATACTGAGGCCAACAACTAAGGACTCTCTATCAATTTTAAATTCTTCTTTTAATGAATCTATTATTCTTGATGCTATAGCAGCACAAGAGCCGATATCAGGGTTTTGATCAACTAATATTGCAAATTCATCACCACCAAGTCGATAAAGACTAACGTGCTTAGGAACATTGTTTTGAATACGCTTGGCGACATCAACTAACAACTCATCACCGATCTGATGCCCTAACGAGTCGTTTATTCGCTTAAAGTTATCCAAATCTAAAACCATTAACGTGTGATGGATATCTTTCTTAACCAAATTATTCAGTGTAACTTGCAGGCTTGAACGATTTGGCAACCCAGTTAGTAAGTCACTATTGGTTAATTTACGTAGCTCTTCTTCCTGTTGTTTACGACGAGTAATATCAGAGAACACTCCAACATAATGAGTTGTTTCACCTTGCTCGTTATAAATCGCATCAACGGTAAGCTCCATTAAGAAGTGACTACCGTCTCCTCTATCTGCTTCTAATTCATTACTCCAGCAACCTTGCTGGGACAATGAGGCGTGCACTTGATTAGAGTATGATTCTGGGTAACGACCGAAGGTAAATAGCTGGCCTATAAACTCTTCTCGAGGCTGTGCTGTTAATACACAACAGGCATCGTTAACTTCGACAAAACGGTACTTTTCATCAAGAATAAACATGCCTTCGGAGATGTTTTCAATGGCTCGCTCAAATAAACGTAATTGTTCTTCGGTTTGTTTTAAATTATTGATGTTTTTAATCGTACCTGTCATTCGAACAGGGTTTTCTTTGTGGTCTCTTTCAACAATCTTGGCTCTATCAAGGATCCACATCCATAAATCTTCGCGACTTTTAACTCGGTAAGTGACTTCGAAGTGATCTGTAAGCCCTTTGAAGTGATCATTTAACGCAGTTTTGACGCGATGTTGATCAAGAGGGTGGATATTACTTTCTTCACCGGGTTTGCCTGAGCGTCGACCATCTTGCGGAAACTCAAGGGTTCCCCAAATGTTAGAGCGGTAGATTTCGCCCGTTTCAATATCCCAATCCCACATTTCATCGCCGCTTCCCCACAGAGACAGTTTTAGTCGTTCTTCACTGAGAGCTATCTGCTTTTGAATTTCTCGACGACGTAAAAGAATTTTAGATACGACTAATAAAAATAGTAAAAACAGAAGTGTATAGGCTAGTTTAGCTTCAAAAGAGTAATACCACGGTGGTGTAACAGTCACTGTTATAGACTTCGTTTTACCTTGCTTACCTGAAAGTTTATTAATTGCATAAACATTAAATTGATAAACACCAGCTGATAAGTTGGTATAAGTTGCTGAGTTAATATATTGAGATGGAAGCCAGCTATCGTTTAGGCCTTGCATTTGATAGAAAAACTCAAATTCATCTAAGTCTTGACCAGGAGTTACAAAAGTAAATGTGAAAGGGTAGTCAGAATATTTTAAAGTAATATTTTCTTGTTTATTAATCGGTTGCTGCAGGATGTCCCCGCCAACTTTTTCAGAAACGTTAAATAATGAAAAATCTATTAAAGCAACATCTGTACTTCCAGAAATAAGTATTTCATTATAGATTTCATTGGGGTTAACAATACTTAGTCCCTTAGCACCACCAAATAAAGAGTAATCATCCAAACGAATTGAAGCTAGGGAGTTGTAGTCACCTTGAGCTCCATTTCTAGATGACAATTTCAAATTTTTAAAGTTTGTTTTATTTGTAATGTTGAGTTCCATTGCTGATGATGAAACTAAAAAGTTATTAAATAACTCTATTGAGTAAACTAATTTATTATGTTTGAAAATTTCTTTGAGTTGGTTTGATATTATTTCTAACTGTAATAATGAATTTCTTGTACCAAAATAAAGGTAATTCTCGTCAAATTTTAATGTTGTCACCATGCTTTCTGAGTAAATTTTTTCAGAATTCCCATTAGTTATTTTAAATAGGCCACCTTGAGTTGCGACCCATAGGGCACTATCTCTCTCAACGAGATCAAAAATTGGATAACGTTCACCCGTAGTAAGTGTTTCAATAACCTCATCACCTTCAATGACGAATATTTTCCCATTGATTGTAGAGGCATAGAGTTTAGTTTTATCTTCACTTAGTTGTACATTACTTATATGACGCTCAAGTATCTTGCTAGTTTCTAAGGTTTCGAGGTCAGTAATTGTTAAACCAGTTATATTACCAGTATATAAATGTTTGTTGAGAACCTTGATTGATTTTGGGCCTGAAGCATTTTTAATTGAAATAGAGTGGGAATATTGAAGTGATTTATCCAAAACTCTGATTTCAAAAGAATCAGTTGCTAAATATATATTTTCTTCAGTTTGTGTTATTGCCCAAATATTGTCTGTTATGAATTTAGAGCTTTTAATTAAGTTTCTATTACGATCAATTTTAATAACACCTAAATTCACATCAGTAATGAAAATTGAAGATTTAGTCTCTTTAATATATGGACGTTTTCTAGCTGCATCTTGCTCTATAAATCCAATTTTTTTGATCACGTTTTCAGAGTTTATTCTAACAATATCCGAGTCAATAATTGATGTTAGTTCATTTCCTGATATTGAAGGCTCAAGGTAGGTCATAATTTCATCAGAAATTTTTTCCTTCTTGTTATTAATGATACTAAACAGGCCTTCCTGAGTGGAAATAATTAATTTATCAGAAATTATACCAATATCATTAGATTCGAAGGCAACTGTTGTAAGTTGGTCTTCTTCAAGTTTAAAAACGATACCATTGTAGTTTCTAATATATAGTGATCCATTAACTTCTATTACTTTTTTGACTTCTTGTAAAACTTCACTTTGGAAGTCCCACATGGCTCGAGTTAAATCTTCATTAAGTATAATTATCTTATTATCGAGACCAACGACTAATCCTTTTGATAAGGCTGATATTGACCATATTGATTGGGTAATGGGTTGGTTATCAATAATAACAGGTTCGAATGTTTCTTTATCTCCACGGTACAATGCTAAGCCTGAATCAGTACCTACTATTAGGCGGTTATTCTTATCAATAAAGAGACTTTTTATGAATGAGCTAGGCAATTTGGAATTCAAATCTTCAGCGAAAAAGTGTTTGAAATTTGTGCCGTCAAACCTGTTTAAACCATTAACAGTCCCTAGCCAGACAAAGCCTTCTGCATCTTCTGCAATACTTGTAACTGTTACTTGAGAGAGGCCATCCTCAGTATTGTATACTTCTGTACTGAGTGTAAGGTCATAATTTGTCCCTGAATCAGCCAAAGCTAAACCCAAAAAGCTTTGGATTAAAAGAGTTGTACAAATTAACAACCGTCTTAGTAATTGCATATAAAGTATACTTTTGTCTTTTGTATTCGAGAATTATTCAAGGTAATACTCCACTTTTTCAGAAAGTTAATACTTTGTCAAAAAATCGTAAGTGTAAATAAAATAAATATTTTTTACGGTTGTACTTTTTTTATACTACGCAAGTGCTTGCTCGTTTAACTTTTACGCAATTATCACTGTTTTACTGCTAAAAATCGGTTTTTTTCGCTGTTTTATCTGTCGATTTAAATACTTTGTAAAAGTTGTAATAAAATTTAAGCTCGACAGTCGCCCCTCTAAAACTCAAATTTATTTGCTTGCGCTTTAAAACCTTTTAAGTCAGTAATTTTCGTCGCTGTAGGCAAGGGGTCAAGATGATCATGTTGTTCTCCAGCATTGAACATCACTAATCTATCGCTATGCTTGCTGCGCATATTGGTAACAATAAACTTGATGAGATCTGCTCGGGTGAACTTTTTAATCTCTTCAACGACTCTTTCCCTTTGTTTAAAGTCGTAATCTCGATTGCCCAAGCAGACCCAATAACGTTGGCTGCGGCTCTTTAAGTTGGCATCTTTTTCAAGTATTTGATTGATTAAGCCAAGTTTTGTCGCTTCCCATTGCTCTTTCGTTATCTGCATCACTGCATAATTAAAGTCTGCAATAAACTCATCAATGGCTTCAAGCAGGTTTCTTGGACCTGTGGTTGGTGATTGTATGTAGAATATCATCCCTGGATGGCGATTGAGTGGCAGATATCCCGTTCCGACCATATAACCGAGTTGCTTTTCTGTACGAAGCTCATGGAAAAAAGTAGACGACATTGTGTGGTTAAGCAAACTAAATAAGCCTACTTTATGAGCAGAAGTGTCACTAGATTGGTAATAAACAATAATGGCACTGTCTTGATGTTCAACCGATAGTTCACGTAATAACGTCCCTTGCCCTGCTATATTTATTAGTTCTCTACTCGATTCCGAGCTGGGTTTAGTGACAAGTGACAATACCTGTTTTAACCGTTTAGCGAGTTGTTGGGCTTCGTTAACTAACCAGTCACCGTAAACAAGACCTTCTACGTATATTTTCTCGTAAAACGCGCTGACATGGTTGTGAAGCTCATCGAGAGTGACGTCCTCAAGCATCTCTGCCATGCGAGCAGGCTCATAGGAACGTTTTTGTAACGTGACCGTTAAGCTGGTAAATAATTGCGCTATCGGCTTAGCTTGTGAGGCGTTAGTCCAGCTTCTGAGTAGTTGTTTTTTAATTAGCTTAAACCGATCTTGTGTGAAGTTTCTTTCTCTAGCCTTTTCAATAACCAATGCTAGTAGTGTTTCTTGGTTACCGGTGAAACCTGTTAAGTGTAGAGTGATCCCTCCTTGGTGAGGGTAAATATTGTAATTTAGTCCTGCGACCTCAGCTTGATAAGTGGCCTCAGTCATGTAGTCCAATACCATTTCAACATAAAGTCTGGTTAATGCTGCGTGTTTAGGTGTTGGGCTTGCATTTTCAGAATCTAATGACAAAAAGATATGGCCTTTGGGGACATTAAATTCATCGTCCTTTCGGTGCCAAATTCGGTATCCTGCATCTTCTGCAACCACTAGTGGTACATCACTTTCACTGTGCTCTACTCTTGATGTTGGGTTATCGACTATGAATGGATTTTTAGTGGGAAGCGTTAGCGCTTTCCTTGGGGTTACTTGTCCCCATTGTGCAATTTTTTCTGCTGGAATTTTTTCAACAGAGTAGGGGGTAAAGTACCATTGTGCTTGCTGGTTAGTGCTCACTTCTTTAGAAACTAGTTGTGTTCTCATGTTGTCAGGAGATAACAATGCCAATAGCGCGAGAGTCTCGTCTGCATGCATTGCATCCATACGATAATCGCCGTAGACGACGTCTTCGATGTCATAGTGCTGCACATTGATGCTTAAATGACTGGCCAGATCGAGCGCCTTGATTTGTTCTTGATATTTAAATGCTGTGGCTAACAAGCTGGCTCGCTCTTGATAACGCCATGATTCAATTCCATCAGTAGTGATTAGTTTTATATATTCAAACGTGCACTCGATAATGGTATCGAGTTGCTCTAAACCTTTATCAGTGAGTTGGATACTAATGCTGTAATCTTTGAAGTTATAGCCATTGACGCCACCTCCAGCAGACAAGTTATTAGCAAAACCTTGCTCTTTTAAATATGACAACAAACTTCCAGGGCTTTCATTACCCAGTAAATGACTTATAAAAGTGAGTGGTTTACGCTTATAAAATTGCTCAATTGAGGGTAGCGCAAAACTGATGTTCAGCCTTTTCTGGTCTTTTACCGGGGAAATGTTGATATGGGTAAGTCGCTGATTATCAGTTAAATATGCGGTATCTGGATAACTGGATGTAAGGTTACGGTTTACAATGCTGGCAAAAAAATGTTGCGCATATTGTGCTTGTTGATCAAGAGAGTGTGGAGATACCAAGCATAAGGTCATGATGTTGGCGCTGTATTTAGAACGGTAAAAGTCGAGTAACTCTTGACGCACTTCTGCTTCATCGCCTGCTAAGGTTTGTAAATTCCCCACGGAGAATTTACTGAATGGATGCTGAGGATTAATAGACTCTTTTTGAACTTGATAAACCCGTCTAATGTCATCTTTTAATTTAAGACTGTATTCTGAATCTATGGCATGCCTTTCTCTGTCGACTAGTTCTAAATCAAACTTGGGTGCGATAAAAAACTGGCTGAATCTATCAAGAGATTCTTCGAAATGCTCTGCGTCGATACTGTAAAAAAAGTTTGTTTGTTCTGTGCCAGTCCATGCGTTGTTTGAACCACCATGCTGATTGATGAATTGATGGTATTCACCTGAATCAGGAAATTTTTCAGTGCCTAAAAATAACATGTGCTCAAGAAAATGTGCCATACCAGGGCGTGAAACTGGATCGTCAAAGTGGCCGACAGACACGGTCATCGAAGCAGCAGCTTGGGTTGCTGTTTTATCTTCTACAAGTAAGACTTTTAATCCATTCGATAACACGACATGACGATAATGTCGGTGGTCATTTGGACTTGTTATTATGTTGTCTACAGTTTTTAATTCGATGTCTGGTTTTATGGTCAAGATGATGCTCCAGATAAGAAGGCTAGCTATATATTGATCTCGTTGCGGCTTTTTAGCAAATAACTAATGAAAATATCGACTAAAGACTAATTAAATATCCTTCATTGTTTCTTTGTGGATGAGTTATTTAAGGCTACAATTAACCTATAAACACAATAATAATGAGTAGCGAGAGAAGTATGCAGCTATTTTTAATGCGACATGGTGAAGCGGGTTTCGATGCACCGTCCGATAGAGAAAGAATGCTATCACAACTTGGTCGAACTCAATCTAACGCAATGGCGAATTGGTTAACGGAAAAAGTCAGCAGTGTGGACTTAGTTATTGTTAGCCCTTATCTACGAGCACAACAAACGTGGCAAGAGGTGGCAAAACATTTGCCTGAGCCAAACAAATGGTTAGTACTGGACGACATTACCCCTTCGGGTAGCCCACAAATTGCCGTTGATGCGATTTTGGCTTATGCCGAACATTACCAAGCAAAAAAAGTGTTAGTTATCGCTCACATGCCTATTTTAGGTTATATGGTTAGCGAGCTAGTTGCTGGTATGGAACCGCCCATTTTTGCGACTTCAGCGATAGCATTTATTGAGCGTAATGAGCATGGTGGTCACTTTGATTTAATGCAAACACCTGCGCAAATGAGTGCTTAAACTAAGTTATCATAAATAATGGCAGCGACCGCTGCCATTTTTGTTACATGCCGTCACTAATGTTTGCACAGCCAATCTTTCAGATTCGTTTGATTACCCTTTAGTATTGTCATCAATATCCACTAAGACCAATAATGCTGCGTCTGCTCCCCATTCTTTAGGTGCTTGATGAAAGGCGCTGACTTTAGGATGTTGAGCCAACCACATCGGTAGTTGTTGTTTTAAAATACCCGAGCCATAACCATGCATAACACAACAGCAAAGTACGCGCTGTTTGACACAAGCTTGCAATAATGCAGCTAGTTCAAGTTTGGCTTCTGCTTGGCGCATACCATGTAAGTCTAGTAGCAGGTCCGGTTGATAATCTCCACGTCTTAAACGTTTGGGCTCAATTTTATCCACGTTGTCGTTTAGCCAACGCATTGGACCTTCAACAGGCAAAATAGGTTGATAATTATCCGAAAAGTAACTGTCAGCATAAACCTGCTGTTCTTTTACTTCGACTTGTTGTTTGGATTTGACCGACTGTTTAAAATGATGTTTGTCTTGATTTAACGGCTTAATACCGCCAAATTGCTCTGAAAACAGTGCAAAGTCGGGATTATTTTCTTTATTCATGGTGCTATTGTATTGAATTCTAGGTCATCTTAATAGACTTCAGTTACAATGGTCAGGAACAATTTTTCAGGAGTTATGTTTTGGATAAAATCTTTGTAGATGAAGCTGTCACCGAATTAAGAACCGTTGGCGATATGTTGCGTTGGGCTGTTAGCCGTTTTAATGATGCGAACATTTATTATGGGCACGGAACTGATAACGCGTGGGATGAAGCGATTTCTTTGGTTTTTCATGCATTACACCTTCCTGAAGAGATTGGCCAACAGGTGGTAAATTCAAATTTAACCAGTAGCGAAAAACACAAAATCGTTGAATTAATTATTCGTCGTGTTCGTGAGCGCTTACCTGTGCCATACCTGACGAATAAAGCGCGTTTTGCTGATTTAGAGTTCTATGTCGATGAACGAGTATTAGTGCCTCGTTCACCCATTGCTGAAATGATCAACAATGGCTTTAGTCCTTGGTTATACAATAAACCTGTTAATCGTGTGATGGATTTATGTACCGGAAGCGGCTGTATTGCGATAGCTTGTGCTTATGCATTTGAAGATGCTGAGGTAGATGCACTTGATATTAGTGAAGATGCCTTAGAAGTTGCGCAAATTAATATTGAATCGTTAAATGTACTTGACCGCGTATTCCCGATTCAATCAGATATTTTCTCAGCGATACCTAAAGGGCCACAATACGATTTGATCGTATCTAATCCACCATACGTAGATGAACAAGACATTGGTGATATGCCTGATGAGTACCATCATGAGCCTGCTATTGGTTTAGCATCTGGACGTGATGGTTTAGATTTAACTAAGCGTATTTTAGCGAACGCGGCTGACTATTTGACTCCAGATGGGTTATTAGTGGTCGAAGTGGGTAACTCAATGGTCCATTTAATTGAGCAATTCCCTGATGTTCCTTTCACTTGGGTTGAATTTGAATTTGGCGGCGATGGCGTATTTGTTCTCACCTACGACCAGCTAGTTGAAAATGAATCACTTTTCGCCATCTATAAAGATAGTGAATAATAACGATTAAATGAATTACGTTGAGGTAAGCAGATAGCATGTCAGGAAATAGCATAGGTCAGAATTTTGTCGTAACGACTTTCGGTGAAAGTCATGGTGTTGCATTAGGTTGTATTATTGATGGTTGCCCACCAGGTCTTGAATTAACTGTTGAAGACATGCAACGCGATCTAGACCGTCGTCGCCCTGGTACCTCTCGTTATACAACCGCAAGACGTGAACCTGATGAAGTGCGTATTTTATCGGGTGTTTTCGAAGACAAAACCACGGGGACATCCATTGGTTTATTGATTGAAAATACCGATCAACGTAGTCAAGATTATTCAAACATTAAAGATCTGTTCCGCCCAGGTCACGCAGATTATACCTACCAACAAAAGTATGGTTTACGTGATTACCGTGGTGGTGGGCGCTCTTCAGCCCGTGAAACAGCCATGCGGGTTGCTGCTGGTGCGGTTGCGAAAAAATACCTCAAGCAGGTCCATGGCATTGAGATTAATGGTTATATGTCGCAACTGGGCCCAATCAGTGCAGAATCGGTTGATCTTAACGAAGTAGAACAAAACGCATTCTTTTTCCCTGATGCATCAAAATTAGAGAAACTTGATGAATATATGCGTGATTTGAAAAAGTCAGGTGACTCTGTTGGGGCTAAAATCACTGTTGCAGCGACAAGTGTACCAGTAGGTTTAGGTGAGCCGGTATTCGATAGACTGGATGCCGATATAGCTCATGCTCTAATGGGGATTAATGCAGTTAAAGGCGTTGAGATTGGTGATGGTTTTGGTGTGGTAACCCAAAAAGGGTCTGAAGGACGTGATTTAATGTCACCTGCAGGGTTTGAATCAAATCATGCTGGTGGAGTATTAGGCGGTATTTCTTCAGGTCAGCCGATAGTGGCGCACATTGCTCTTAAACCGACTTCAAGTATTTCAGTGCCGGGACAAAGCATGACTGCACAAGGCACAACTGCTGATGTTGTTACCAAAGGCCGTCATGACCCATGCGTCGGCATTCGCGCTGTGCCTATCGCTGAAGCCATGTTAGCAATTGTATTAATGGATCATTTACTTCGTCATCGCGCTCAAAACCAAGATGTTGTTTCACAAACTCCTGTTATTGGTATGAAATAAATGCCCAACGCTGTATCTGCTGAGCCCAACGCCCGTTGGCTCAGCGCTTGTTACTTTTTCTTTTTTTCAATTCTCGGTTTAATGGTTCCATATCTCGGTGTCTTTTTTGATAACCGTGGCTTTAACGCGCAAGAAATCGGCTTTCTTATGGCGATATTGATGGGAACTCGGATTGTTGCACCTAATGTTTGGGCAATGGTTGCTGACCGAACTGGAATGCGTTCAGAGCTAGTCAAGTTTGGTTCAGCGGCAGCTGCTATCACTTATGTCAGTTTTTTCTTTGATGGCAGTTTGACTTACCTTGCCATCAGTTTGATGATTTATACTTTTTTTTGGAATGCAATTTTAGCCCAGCTAGAGGTGATTACATTAGAGTCGTTAGGCGATGAATCCCATCGTTACGGTGCAATTAGAAGTTGGGGAAGTGTCGGTTATATATGCTTGGTGATTGCCGCGGGATTTGCTATTGGTGAATTTGGCGCTGAGATTGTGCCAGCGCTTGGAATGGTATTATTTATCGGCATGTTTATTTGTGCCATGGCTCTGCCGAGTAATCTCGTCAAACTGTCAAGTTCAGCACCAAGACCGCCACTTAAATTATCTTCTGCAGTTGTATGGTTTCTTATTTCAGCCATTTTACTTCAAATGAGTGTCGGGCCATTTTATGGCTTTTTTGTATTGTATTTAAAACAGGCTGGTTATTCAGAGGGCGTTGCCGGTTTATTTGTTGCTTTAGGTGTTGTCGTTGAAATTTTAATGTTCATGTTGGCGCCGAGGTTATTAGGTCGATTTGGGGTTAAATTACTTCTACTAGTCAGTATCTTGTTAACGGTATTAAGATGGGTTTTGTTAGCATATGGTGTGGATAATATTGCTTTACTCTCATTGAGTCAGGCGTTGCATGCCTTTACATTTGGGTTAACCCATGCGGCCTCAATCCAGTTTATTCATCGCAATTTTGACATTGCCCACCGCAGTAAAGGCCAAGCGCTATATGCCAGTTTGAGTTTTGGTTTAGGTGGCGCAATTGGCACTTGGATAAGTGGCGTTATTTGGGGGGATGGCTCAGGCTCAACCCATACTTGGTTTTTTGCCGCAGCGTGTGCAGGGTTATCACTCATTGCAGCGTTAGCGATTACTGAGCCCAATCCCATTATAAAAAGTGACAGTATTAACCCATAGAAAGTGATGGGCAAAGGGTGACAAAGAAAGGGCTTTATCGCCCAGCTTAGATATAAATGAAAGGATTGTATGCAGTGAAGCGTTTTCGGTTAGGTTTAATTATTAACCCATTAGCAGGTTTAGGCGGCAGTGTTGGGTTAAAGGGGTCTGATAATGTGGCAGAGCTGGCGATCTCAAGAGGGGCTGAAGCTAAAGCCGGATTGAGAATGAAGCAAGCATTAACTGTCATAAAGCCCTTTAGCGAACAAATTGATATTGTGACCGCCAGTGGTGATATGGGCGAAACTTTAGCGGTTGAATTAGGCTTTTCGGTCAAGTGTGTTCATCAGATATCACCAGGGAGTAGTAATAACAACACCTCTGCAGTGGATACCAAGCAAACTGTAAAAGCGTTGCAAGATGAATCTCTCGACTTGTTACTGTTTGCTGGTGGCGATGGCACTGCTAGAGATATCTATTCAGTCGTTGATGATTCATTACCTGTTTTAGGCGTGCCTGCTGGAGTAAAAATCCATTCCGGTGTGTACGCTATTACCCCTAACGCTGCTGGGGTTGTCGTGAGCATGCTACTTCAAGGTGAGTTAGTGAGTTTGATGAGCGCTGATGTGATGGATATTGACGAAGAAGCATTCAGAAAAGGAACGGTAAAAGCCAAACGATTTGGTGAAATGCTCGTTCCTGCAGAGCCACGATATATCCAAGCGGTAAAAATGGGCGGCAAAGAAGTCGATGAGCTTGTATTAGCTGATATCGCAGCAGATGTTATAAATCAAATGGAAGATGAGTTATATATCATCGGCAGTGGCTCCACTGTGGCAGCAGTTATGGAAGAGCTTAATTTAGGTAACACCTTATTGGGTGTTGATGTTATTCATGAGCAGCAGATCGTTGCCAGTGATGTTACTGCAAACCAATTACTCGAACTGACCCAAAATAAGCCGACGAAATTAGTGATCACCTTGATTGGTGGGCAAGGACATATTCTAGGACGGGGTAATCAGCAATTGTCTCCTGAACTGATAAAACGGATAGGAAAAGACAATATAATTATTCTTGCGACAAAAACTAAGTTAAAAGCACTTGAAGGAAGGCCATTAATTGTGGATAGTGGCGACCCAGAATTAGATAGTGCATTAAGTGGTTATTATAAAATTACCACTGGATATCATGATTACGTGATGTACCAAGTTGCCAACCCAGATTTATTGGAGAGTTAGACCATGTTAGAGAAGTATGATGCAGCATTAGAAGGGTGGATTGAAAATACGGTTGCTAATGGCGATGATGATGCCTTATTTGCCTGTGGATACCTACAAGGTCACATCGCTGTCGTCTTGTCTCAACTGGAACAGGAACAATCTACAAGTTTAGAGTCGCTTGACGAAAAAATGGTAGATTGCTTGGGATTGGCTGATGATGAATTAGAAACCGCTGACTTTGAACTGGTACAATCGGCTTGGCAACAATTGCGTCAAATTATCAGTGAAATTAAATAAGCATGAAATTAAATAAGTAAAAGGCATGACTGAATCTATTCAAAAGCACAGTGCCATGATTGGCCTCGTTAACCCTAAAACGCCAGTAAATGTAGGTGGCATCATGCGCGCGGCTGGTTGTTATCAAGCTAATTCAGTTTTCTATACCGGAAATAGATATGAATTAGCGGCCCGTTCAGGTGAGGCTCAGTATGACGTTGATACTAAAAATGCAGCTAAAACCATTCCATTAACTCGCGTTGAATCATTGCTGGAACAAGTACCTGAAGACAGTAAGTTGGTCTGTGTTGATCTTGTTGTTGGCGCAACGCCATTGCCTTTATTTGAACATCCTCAAAATGCCTTTTATATTTTTGGTCCTGAGGATGGCACCATACCGCAGCAAATTATTGATGCTGCGGATGAGGTGGTTTATGTGCCAACTGTTGGTTGTATGAACCTTGCGGCCTCAGTCAATGTGTTGCTTTATGATCGTTTATCGAAAAGTGCTCAAGTGACAGCAGATGATGAACTGATCAAAGAAAGCCGAGATAACAATAATCGAACTAAAGTCAAAAAATGGTTGAAGTAACTTCAGCCTCTTTTGATGCTAGATAATTGGGTGTTTTCTAAATAATGGTCAAGATATGCTTGGCCATTTTTTTGTTGTAATTCAGCTAAAAAACAATTCAAAATGGCTGTTTCATGTTGTGCGATGATAGTCATAATTGATTGATACTCAGTCGCAGAGGCTTGCCAGTCACGGTATTCTTGCTCGTAGGGTTTAGCCCAATCATGAAGTGTTTTTAATAACTCTTCCCAGGGAAGGTGTAGCCACTTGCGTGCATCTTGCTGACCTTTTTCAGTCATGGTTACCACATCAAAGGGATATGTCTCAGGTTGTTTTAATAAGTGAGACAACAGTATCTCCGCAGTGATGCTTTCAACTTCAATTAATTTATCCCACAACGCAATACGCGTGGCGTCTTCTTCAATATTTTTAAATAACGTAAAAAAGGCAATGCCATACAGTTCGCCTAGATACGCTTGATGTATTTGCTGATTCATTGTTATTCCTTTATCGGGATTTTAGCTAAGCAAAGATTTACCTTTCAATAGCTTTCTTAACCACATTCTATTTGGGTTTAGCATTGCAAACATGTCATAGCTGATCGGTGGGGTTTGATGACAAATCATTGCAGCTAAAGCTTCTGCAGCTAAAGGTCCTGAACTTAGTCCTCTTGAGCCGAGTCCTCCTAAAACATAAAGTCCCCTATATACTGGTGCGGAGTGATGGCGCCAAAAGTCACGACTGGCTACAGTGAGCTGATGTTGATCCAAAGGCTCGGTATTATATTGATTTAATATGGCGTCAATATTTGGTGCAAGCCCCATCATAGGACAGTGGTCTCTTGTGACCATTCTGACACCCACTCTGGCGTTGTTGTCTGATACATCAATATCACTCACCCAGTCTCTTTGTGGAAAACTATGATGCATTTTTTGCGCATTTTCTTGTTGCTCGGTAGGGCAAAAACGTAAGTCATCAGGCGATTTTACATAACTAGCGCCAACACAATGGTGCTGATTATTTTCAGGGGTTAAATAACCATGAGCACAAATAACGCTATTAAGTTTAGTTAATTGTCCTTTTGACGGAATATGGCTTACTTGCCCTCTAAAGCCTGTGACTTGTAGTTGTTTTGTTTGTTGATACTCAGTGAGTTGAGCCCCTGATGCAACAACGACCTCAGAATGAAGAAATGATTGAACCGCAGAGTTTTTGTTCGAGTTAGGGGGGGATTTAGGGTGTAAGTCTGAGGTTTGCTCAGTCATGTTTAACTGCCAAAGGGTTCCTTGACGAGTTAGTTCACTAATTGGGGTATCAAGTCTGATCTCGACTGTAAGTCCTTTGTTTTTCGCAATAGCTTGCGCATAGTTTACGGCCGATTGAGCGAATTGATGCGGACAAATCCAACCAGCCCAAGGGTAGTAAAAGGCAGGCTTATCTATGGTGATACCAGCGAGCATATTAGCTTCACTTGGTGACACTTGGGCTGCAACTTCACTTGGCCAAGCTTGTCCTTGGATGATTTTAGTTAATCTTGCATCGCTACGCTCATCAAACCCCGTTTGTAACACGCCACAAAACTGGTGCTCAACAGCGTAACCTGCATTTTCAAGTTGCTTAAGCCTACGTCGACTGAATAAAAAAGCCTGCTGAAAGTATTGGCTCATTAAGTTGTTATCAGGCGTTAAAAGCGGATAAATAGCGCCTTGTTTATTACCTGAAGCTCCATCAGCAAGCATACTGTCTTTGCAATAAATCGTGACGTTTTTGCCTTTTTCTACGAGCGATAGTGCAAGGTGAGCCGCTGCAATACCACCGCCGATAATGGCCACACTCTCTTTTGAAGTCGATGTATTCGTAGGTTGAGCGCTTGCACTGGGTAAGCAATAAGCGTACTGGCGCTGATGGGAATACCTTAATGCTTTTCTTTCAGCTGCAGGAATGTCGCAATCTGGCGTACTTGAGCGTTCACTGGTATTGCTAATGTCATCTCTATTGCCACTTTGCGCATTGATGATGAAGCCTGATTGACTCGCTAATACTGTTATCGCTGAACATTCAACACGGTCAATTTCCTGCGGATAAGCATAAAAGCATGCATTATCTTTACTTAACCTTCCCATCTGCCAAAACAATTTTTCTGAAATATGGTGATCTATATACTCAGTTGAGGTCGTATGAGGAAGGCAATGCCAATACTCAACGGCATCAGCTTCGACACTTTGAATACCTTTAAGGTTATGCTCAATATCACCAAAATAAATATCAACAATGAATTGACCATGATCAAATATGAGCCGCTGACAACCTTGAATATTGGCAATGCAAGCAGTGTGTAACTGCTGTGAAAACTCCGCTAAGTGCTGTGAATTAATCGTTGCTTGATTTTGCGGCATTGCTAAAAATTGACCCAACTCAATGCTGTTAATTGAATAGGGGTCAAAAACACTCAGCCTTACAGGACGTTTTAATTGTTGAGATAATTGCCACAACAACATGATTTCCATGGCGTTACCGAAGCCAATTTGCCCAATCAAGCAGCTTTTAGTTGAGTTTGCCTTGTTGGACAAGACAGTTTCATAATAATGCCTTATGCTTGCTGCATAATTAGGGTTTTGACAGTAACTACTTGGAAAATTAGTCGATATTGTTGCACAATCTCGGGTAACTATAGGGAAGTCAGTGGTTATTTGGGTCAAAGCTCATTACTCAATGTGGTTCAATTGAGATTATTTTACCTATGTTTATTGAAAGCTGACCACTTTATTCGTCTAAAGCGGATATCATTGCGGCAGCAAAATTAGGTACTGACATGTACAAAATGGATAGCAAATAATGAAAAGAGTCGTAATAACAGGTTTAGGTGTTGTTTCTAGCATCGGTAATAACAAGCAAGAAGTGACAGATTCACTAAAAGCTGGACGCAGTGGTATTACCCATTCTGACCAATTCGAAGAAATGAAATTACGCAGTCATGTGTGGGGTGATATTAAATTAAACCCAGCGGACCACATTGATCGTAAAGCGTTACGCTTTATGGGTGATGCTGCCGCATATGCATACATTGCAATGCAAGAAGCGATCAGTGATGCCAACTTAACAGAAGAACAATATTCTCATCATCGTGTTGGCTTAGTTGTTGGTACAGGTGGTGCTTCGTCTAAAAACCAAGTTCAAGCGGCAGATACGTTACGTGAAAAAAGCGTAAAACGTGTTGGTCCTTACATTGTTCCTCGTATTATGGCGAGTACGGCAAGTGCATGTTTAGCAACACCATTTAAAATTAAAGGTATGAACTATTCAATCAGTTCTGCTTGTGCAACTTCTGCGCATTGTATTGGTCATGCAGCTGAGCTTATCCAAATGGGTAAGCAAGATATGGTGTTTGCTGGTGGTGCAGAAGAATTGGATTGGACCCTAACAATGGGCTTCGATGCAATGGGTGCATTATCAACTAAATATAACGAAACCCCAGAAAAAGCATCGCGTACTTATGATGCTGACCGAGATGGTTTTGTTATCTCTGGTGGCGGCGGAATCGTTGTTGTTGAAGAGCTTGAGCATGCATTAGCTCGTGGTGCTAAAATTTATGCTGAAATCATTGGTTATGGTGCATCGTCAGATGGCTACGATATGGTGGCACCTTCTGGTGAAGGCGCTGTGCGTTGTATGCAAATGGCACTTGCTGATGTCGATACTCCGATTGATTACGTCAACACTCATGGCACATCGACTCCTGTTGGTGATGTTCGTGAACTTGAAGCGATTCATGAAGTTTTCCAAGACAATATTCCACCAGTAGCGTCGACTAAGTCTATGACTGGTCATGCCTTGGGTGCTGCAGGTGTTCATGAAGCCATCTACAGCTTATTAATGATGGAAAACAGCTTTATTGCACCTAGCATCAATATTGATACTCCAGATGAAAAAGCGGCTGGCATCCCATTGGTTACAGAATATCGTGATGCAGAACTGACGACTGTAATGAGTAACAGTTTTGGCTTTGGCGGAACTAATGCCACATTAATTATGCGTAAAATGAAGTAATATATTATCTCATCGCTGGCGTAGGTTAGTGTTTTGATATCGATAAAGCCTTTAGCTGAATGCTAAAGGCTTTTTTATTGCGATTAACCCACTTTGACAGTCAGTCAAATTACCAATTAAGAACACTTTATTTCTTTTTGTAGATAACTGCTGAGTGTCATTAGTTGATAGAATGATCGGATAACTCACATAAATAAGGTCAAACATTAGAATGAACATAGTTGCAGACGAGAATATGCCGTACGTCGAAGCGTTATTTGGTGAAATCGGAGAGATTACCCGTGTAAATGGTCGCCAGTTAACGCCAGAGCAGCTTATTGATGTTGATGTTCTTCTAGTCCGTTCTGTCACTAAAGTGAATGCAGAGTTGTTATCACAAGCCAATAAACTTAAATTTGTTGGTAGTGCCACCATCGGTACTGATCATATTGATTTAGCCTTACTAGAACAACGTAATATCCCTTTTACTAATGCACCTGGCTGTAACGCAGCAGCAGTGGGGGAGTTTGCCTTTATTGCTATGCTGGAATTAGCTAAACGATTCAAACAGCCTTTAAAAGACAAAGTGGTAGGAATTGTTGGCGCGGGTAACACAGGTAGCGCACTTGAGCATTGTCTTAATGCTTATGGTATGAAGGTCTTATTGTGCGATCCATTACTTGAAGAACAGCAGTTATCCAACCGCAGCGCGACTAATATCAGCGACAAAAATTCCCGTCAGTTTGTGTCGTTAGACACCATTATTGAGCAAGCTGACATAATAAGCTTACATGTTCCTATCACTAAAACTGGACCGCACAAAACTTGGTACTTGTTTGACGAAGCTAAATTGAATCAATTAAAACCGCATGCTTGGTTAGTGAATTGTTGCCGTGGTGAGGTTATTGACAATCGCGCTTTGATTAAGGTGAAACAACAACGGGATGATCTCAAACTGGTACTCGATGTGTGGGAAGGCGAGCCTAACCCTATGCCAGAATTAGTGCCACTTGTTGAGTTTGCGACGCCACATATCGCAGGATACAGCTTAGAAGGTAAAGCTCGCGGCACTTATATGTTATTCGAAAAACTGTGTGAAATCTTTGGTCTTGAACACCAAAAATCGCTGTTGAACTTACTGCCTAAATTTAACATTAGTCAGTTACACATCACTGACAAGGTATCTGAAACTCAATTACTCACGCTAGCAAGATTGGTCTACAACCTCGCAGATGACGACTATTTGTTTAGAAATAGCTTCCTTAATAACCATGGGTTTGACCATATGAGAAAAAATCACACTCATCGGCGTGAATTTAGTGCATTGTCGCTAGTCAACACGGGTCATTGTGAGGTAGATTGGATGTTTAAATTAGGTTTTTCAGGAGTCGAGCGTTAATTATGTCACAGGAATTTAATGTTGTTGTTTTAGGTGCGTCGGGCGCAGTGGGTCAAACTATGATTGAGATCCTTGAAGAGCGAAAATTCCCAGTCGCAAACTTATACCCATTAGCGAGTAGCCGCAGTGCTGGCGAAACCTTAAGCTTTAATGGTAAACAAGTAGAAATTCTTGATGTGGACACGTTTGATTGGAGCCAAGCACAAATTGGTTTCTTCTCAGCTGGTGGTGACGTTTCAGCTAAATGGGCGCCAATAGCAGCGGAGCATGGTTGTGTGGTCATCGACAATACTTCACATTTCCGCTACGACATTGACGTACCGTTAGTTGTGCCAGAAGTTAATCCACAAGCGATTGCTGACTTCCGTAATCGAAACATTATCGCAAACCCTAATTGCTCAACCATTCAAATGTTAGTGGCATTAAAACCTATTTATGATGCATTTGGTATCTCACGTATTAACGTGGCAACTTACCAATCAGTGTCTGGCTCAGGTAAACAAGCTATTGATGAATTAGCTGGGCAATGCGCTAAATTGTTACAAGGCTTACCTGCTGAAAATAAAGTTTATCCAAAGCAAATCGCTTTCAATGTGTTACCACAAATCGATGTGTTTATGGAAAACGGCTACACCAAAGAAGAAATGAAAATGGTGTGGGAAACTCAAAAGATTTTTGGTGACCACGATATCGTTGTTAATCCAACAGCTGTACGTGTTCCTGTGTTCTATGGTCACTCAGAAGCAGTCCACTTAGAAACTCGTCAACCTGTTGAAGCTGAACAAATTAAAGCGGTTTTACGTGACGCTGAAGGTGTGGTGCTTTTCGAGAATGATGAAGACTATCCTACTGTAGTAACTGACTCAGCAGGTACCGACCCTGTATTTGTTGGCCGAGTAAGAAAAGATATTTCTCACGATTACGGTATAAATTTATGGGTTACGGCCGATAACATCCGTAAAGGTGCTGCTTTAAACAGTGTTCAAATAGCTGAAGTTCTGATCAGAGATTATTATTAATCTACTATGAATAGAGTTATTTAGACTAAAAAGCCTGCAGCCTGCAGGCTTTTTTCGTTTTACCGCTGTCAGCAGTAGCAGGGTGACTAATTCTGGTTTATAGTCGTAATTAATAAAAACAATTACCTAAAGCCAGTTGTCATGAAGACAACCCGATCGCGCTCAAAGGGAAAGATTGGTGATTTTTCGAACCTCTTATTTTGTTGGCATGATGGCCTGTGCATTGGCCGCTGTTTCTGCATCTCAAATTATCGAGCCTGCCCACGCAGAAACGCTCAAAATTACCGGCCCCAATGGAGAAGTTGTCAACGCTCCAACCCGTCAATATGGGCCAACGACTTCTTCGGATACGTTTTGGAGTATTGCCCAAAAAGTTAGGCCAAACCAGAACGTCTCTGTTTATCAAGTGATGGCGGCATTATTTGATGCTAACCCTCATGCGTTCAGTAGTAATAATTACAACTCACTTGAACGTGGCATGACCCTACTCGTGCCATCGGCTGATGTGATGGCACAGATCAGTGCTGCAGATGCTAAGTTACGCGCCGAAAATAATGACAAGAGATTACCCAACGCTAATCCGGCTAAACCTGCAACGAACAATACTACTGCTGTTGAAACATCAGTGCCTGCGACGGGCAAAAAACCATTACAAATTGTTGCCAAGCAACCGACTGCTGAAGAATTGGCTCAGCAAGCGGCTTTATTAGCGCAGCCTGAAATTGACGAGCTAACAGCGAAATTAGAAGACGCGCAAACCAAAGCATTGTCACTGACTGATGAACTGGCTCGCGCTGAGGATACATTATTAGTCAAAGATGCAGATAACAATGCATTGAAAGCAAAAATCCAAGAGCTCACTTTGCAGTTATCTGCAATGCAAGAGGATTTGCAATTACTTACCGAGAAGTATCAAGCATTAGATACAGAACATCAGGCATTAGTTGAAAAAAATAATCAGCCTCAGGTTATTGAAGAGCCAACAGATTTTTGGCGCTCATTGTCAGATAATATGATTTTGCTAGCAATTGTTGCAGCATTACCACTGATTATTATTTTCCTCGCTATCTTCTGGCTCATGCGTCGTAAAAATAAAACAGAACCTGAGTCTGCAGCTCAAACAGAGCCTGTGATTGATCAAGCTGGTGAAGAGACCGTATCAGAAGTCGATGATATTGATAATTTAGCGGTTCACTTAGATGAAGATGAGAAATCGCCAGAAAACATTGAAGACTTATTAGATCTAGATAACCAAGATACAGGAGAGCTCACTCTCGATGGTGAATCTGATGCTGATATGTATATCACCGAAGAAGAACCAGCGGAAGAATCTGATGAAGGCACTTCTTTAGATGATCTTTGGGCTGAGGCGATGGAAGAGCAAGAAGAGGACATGCAGCCGCTTGAAGCGGATGAGGATGACTTAGATAGCCTTCTTGAAGGGCTCGATACCAATGATGATGTCATTGAGACTTCATTGGAAGAACCATTACCTGTTGACAGTGTTCCTGCCGACAGTGACTCAGATGAAAGTGCTGCAGAAGATGATATTGATAGCTTACTCGCAGGCTTTGAAGAGCCCGCGGTTAATGAGTCCACCGCAGAAGAGCCAGTACAAATAGATAGTCAAAGTGATGCACAAGACGACATTGACAGCTTACTAGCAGGCTTTGATGAACCAGCGGTTAATGAGTCCGTTGCAGAAGAGCCTGCGGTTAATGAGTCTGCTGGAGAAGAGCCTGCTCAAACAGATAGTCAAAGTGATGCACAAGATGACATTGACAGCTTACTAGCAGGCTTTGATGAACCAGCAAATGATGAACCAGCGCTTAATGAGTCTGTCGCAGAAGAACCAGCTCAAACAGATAGTCAAAGCGATGCGCAAGATGACATCGACAATTTACTAGCAGGCTTTGATGAACCAGCAATTGATGAACCAGCGGTTAATGAGTCTGTCGCAGAAGAGCCTGCTCAAATAGATAGTAAAAGTGATGCGCAAGATGACATCGACAATTTACTAGCAGGCTTTGATGAACCAGCAATTGATGAACCAGCGGTTAATGAGTCTGTCGCAGAAGAGCCTGCTCAAATAGATAGTCAAAGCGATGCGCAAGATGACATCGACAGCTTACTGGCAGGCTTTGATGAGCCTGCCGCAGAAGAGTCAGCTGAAATAGATACTCAAAGTGGTGCAGAAGATGATATCGACAGCTTACTTGCTTCCATAGATGTACCTGCAGAACAAGAACAAGATTTCACTGCAGAGATTGCCGCAGAGCTCGAAGAGGATGTTGCTGTCAGTTTGGATGAATCGTCCGATATTGATGACCTCCTTGCTGATGTTGATACAGAGAAAGAGTTTGCTCCATTAAACAATGACGGATTGGATGTTGAACAAGTTTTGACAGCAGAGCTTGAGCAAATTGAATCTGAGTTAGCCATTGACACTGATAATGATGATATTGACTCGCTTATTTCTGATTTAGAAACGGACTCTGCAAATGAAGCTCAAAATCAGTTTGCTGAAACGTTAGAAGAAAGCACCGCGGTGTCTGAATCAGATTTAGATGAGTTGCTAGCCGATGTTGAAGCAATAGAGCCAGTTTCGGTAAATAATACCGAATCTTCAGATGAGTTGAAATTTGCACCGGGTGATGAATCAACACTGAATATTCAAGATGATATACCGACCGGTGAGCAGCAAGAGGATCCTTTAGTTGCTGAGTTATTAGCAGCTGAGCAAGCCGATCAACAAGTGCAGCAAAGTCATGATGAGCAAGACTCTGATATTGATGAATTGGACGCATTATTGGCTGATTTCAATGTTGAAGACTTTGATATTGATAAGAGTGATTCAGACAAGAGTGAGTTAGATAGTAGCAATAGTGAAGTTACTGCTCCAAAGGTGGCCGACACACTTGAGACCGATCTTGATGAGCTTGAACTTAATGAACAAGATGACGTTCCATTATTTGTATCTGATGAAGAAATAAATGAGCAGGACAGCATCTCAGAACAAGATTTTGATGCCATGTTAGCGGGATTATCTGCCGATGAGCCAGATACCATCATCGAACAACAACCTGATACAGAGGCATTGTCGAAAGAGTCAGGCTTTTTCGACGATTTAAAATCAAAAAAAGCGGATGCAGCGAGTCTTGATTGGGAAGCTGATTTATTCCAACAAGCGTCAAATCATCCAGCATCGGAAGCGCAAGTTGATGATATCGATGACGAGACCTTCCAATTAACCGATGACAATTTAACGGTTGATGAAGCGCTAGCAGCTCTTGATGCAGAAGAAAGTAATAAACAGGATGCTAGGTTAGATTCTGATGAGCCATCTGACATGGTTTCAGATACTGCGCTAAATACCTTCGAGCAAGAAAATGGCTTTATCGACATCGATAAATTGTTAAATGATGCTGATGAAGATGTCGAAATCAGCGATCAATATAAAGATGTTGCTGTTGAAATGGGCGAAGTGAACTCACTCATTGGTAATGCTGAAATGATTGATGTTGACGATGAAGAAAACTCAGTGAACGCCAAGTTAGACTTAGCCAGAGCCTACATTGAAATTGAAGATGAAGATGCAGCAAAAGCAATCTTAAAAGAAGTTCAAATTGACGGTAATGAACGCCAGCAAACCGAAGCTGGCAAACTACTTGACGAGATGAGTTAAGCTGGAAATTAATTAATCATCATTCATTCGATTAATTTCCTATTTCATCACGAACAAACGGCGCTAAATGCATGCGCCGTTTTTTTTGTGCTAAAATGCGCGCTCTTTAAATCTGAGGGTAATTTCAATGCGTGTGGCGTTAGGTGTCGAATACGATGGTAGTCAATATTTCGGTTGGCAAAGACAAAAAGAAGTTGTGTCTGTGCAAGAAAAAATCGAAGCCGCTTTATCATCAATAGCCAATGAATCCATTGAAATTATTTGTGCAGGTCGAACAGACTCAGGTGTGCACGGTACTGGACAAGTGGTCCATTTTGATACCCAATCTACACGTCAAATGTCGGCGTGGGCCTTAGGGGTCAATGCCAAATTACCAGATGATATTGCCATTCGATGGGCAAAAGAAGTCGATGATACATTTCATGCTCGCTTTTCTGCCACGGCGCGTCGATATCGTTATCTTATTGATAATAGTGAATTTAGGCCTGGTATATTACGTCACGGATTAAGTCACTATCATTACGCACTTGACCATCAATTAATGCATCAAGCGGCGCAACTTTTTGTTGGCGAACATGACTTTACTAGTTTTCGCGCGTTACAGTGCCAAGCTCATAGTCCAGTAAGAACGATAGAATTTGTGAATGTCACTCGCCAAGGCGCATTCATTATTGTGGATATTAAAGCGAATGCTTTTTTACATCATATGGTGCGAAATATTGTTGGTACACTCATCGAGATTGGACAATCTAATCAAAAAGTCGAGTGGGTCAATGAGCTTTTGGCGCTAAAAGATCGCAAGTTTGCCGCACCAACATCTAAGCCTAATGGTCTATATTTAGTGGATGTAACTTACCCTGAGCATTATGAGTTACCTAAGCCACCTATGGGGCCATTATTTATGTTGGATTGATTAATCCATCCGCTAATCAATGACATTGAGTTAAGGAATAACATGAGTTCAGTTAGTGACAATCAACCTTGTTCAGCACCGACAGATTCGGCAAGCTTGTCTCAGTGGTTGGATTATCTTTTATCTATTCATCCAACTGAAATTGAAATGGGGTTAACGCGTGTAACAGAGGTCGCTAAGCGATTAAATGTACTATCCCCTCAATCAAAAGTGATTACTGTCGCTGGCACAAATGGTAAAGGGACAACCTGCGCCATGATTGAGTCAGTATTAATGCAAGCTGGCTTTACCGTTGGCGTTTATAGCTCACCGCATTTGTTAAAATTTAATGAGCGAGTGCGGATTAATCAGCAAGATGTTTCTGACAGCGCATTAATAGCAGCATTTAATGCAATCGAAACAGCGAGAACTTTGCCAGATAGTGCCACTATTTCTTTGAGCTTCTTTGAATATGCAACCTTAGCTGGCCTGTACTTATTTAATATTGAAAAGCCTGATGTCGTGCTATTGGAAGTTGGGCTAGGTGGGCGCTTAGATGCCACCAATATTATTGATGCTGATGTCAGTGTGATCACCTCGATTGATATTGACCATCAAGAATACTTAGGTGATACCCGCGAGCTAGTCGGGCTTGAAAAAGCAGGCGTGTTTCGTCCTGAATGCCTAGCTATTATCGGCGAGCCTGACCTGCCTCACACTGTGTTAGATTACGCAGCAGAAATTAATGCGAATGTTTATCGTGTTAACCATGACTTTAATTACCACCTTAATGGTGACACTTGGCAGTACATTGGTGCTAATTGTGTCTTTCATAAGTTGCTTTTACCAAAACTGCCGCTTGCCAATGCCGCCACAGCTGTTGCAGTAATAGAGCAAACTTGGCCAAGCATTAGCCCTAAAGATATTATGACGGGTATTGCTAGAGCATCATTAGCCGGGCGTTTAGAGCAAGTACAAGACAGCCCCAAAGTGTTAGTCGATGTGGCCCATAACCCACATGCAGCAAAATATTTGGCTTCCCAGTTACAGCAATATAAACCTGCACGTATTATTGCTTTATGTGGCATGTTAAAAGACAAAGATGCAGCCGCAGTCTTGTCTGAACTGAAAGGCGTTATTGATGAATGGTACTTTACCGATTTACCAGTGGAACGAGGGTTAGAGGCCACTGCATTAGCTGGTATGCTTGCACAACATGAACCACCGCAAAAATCATCACATTTTTCTTCGATAAATCAAGCATGGCAAAGTCTTAATGCAAATATTACCACTGATGATGTGGTAATTGTTTTTGGCTCATTTTACACTGTGGCTGGCTTTAGCGAATTATTATAAAAGGGAATACACATTGTCTGCTCAATTTCAAAATCGTTTAGTTGGAACTGTCGTAATTGTGGCGCTCGGGGTGATTTTTTTACCTGATTTGCTCGATGGGAAAAAACAACGAGAAGTCGAACAATTTACCGAGATCCCACTTCGCCCTGTTATCACTGAACAAGCTAAAGATGATATCGGTGAAGGGTATAAACCTGAGACTTTTGAAGTCGAAGAAATCGCGCAGACTCAAGACTTGGTTAGCTCTTCAGAAGAAGAGACTGTGGAGCAAGATCAAACTGAACCTGCTAAAAAACCAACGAATACTCAAACGCAGCAAGTGGCTAAATCTGAGCCTGTAGAGAAAAAAGCGCCCCCAATTAAAGCGGGTTATACGCTACAACTCGGTGGTTTTAATAATGCCAAAAATGTTGAAGGGTTAGTAAAACAACTGCGTCAAAATGGGTTTACCGCTTATACCTTACCTGCAAAACCAATTGATGGCTCGCTCACAAAGGTGTTTGTTGGCCCAGATTTATCGGCCGACAAGCTAAAAACTCAGCAACAGAAAATTAAAAAAATAACGGGTCTTCAAGGTAAAATTGTTAAATACAATCCCCTAGAAAACTAACTATTCACTATTGTTTGGTACAGCGCAAAGTCAATTTATCTAGCAGTGGGTGAGAAAGTTTTCTGTCTCTGTTAGAATCGCGCCGTCTTAACATCTATACCGGATCCCCATCTCAATGGTTTGGATTGATTACGCTATTCTCATCGTCATCGGCATATCAACTGTCATCAGTTTGGTTCGCGGATTTGCCAAAGAAGCCATGTCTTTAGTGGTATGGTTTGCTGCCTTCTTTATTGCTAGCCAATTTTATCAAGATTTAGCCGTTCATTTGACTCAAATGAGCGACGAAACTATGCGAAATGGCGTAGCCATTGCCATCTTATTTATCGCCACACTAATCATTGGCGCGTTAGTTAACTATTTACTTGGTCAACTGGTTTCTAAAACCGGTTTATCAGGCACCGACCGAGTCTTAGGCTTGTGTTTTGGTGCATTACGCGGGGCATTAATCGTCAGCGCGATATTATTTTTTCTTGATGCTTTTACCGGTTCGCCAAATCAGGATTGGTGGAAAGAATCAGAACTTGTACCCCAATTTGGTGTGGTTATTCAGTGGTTTTTTGACTATCTGGAAAATACCTCCAGCTTTGTACCCAAAATATAAATATAAAACATCTTACAATGAGGAAGCTTACCCATGTGTGGTATCGTCGGAATAGTTGGTCAGTCATCGGTTAATCAAACCATTTATGATGCATTGACCGTGCTTCAGCACCGTGGTCAAGACGCAGCAGGTATTGTGACTGTTGACAAGAACGCGTTTCGTTTACGTAAGGCAAATGGACTAGTTAAAGACGTTTTCGAAGTAAAACATATGCAACGCCTACAAGGTAAAGCCGGTATTGGACACGTGCGTTACCCAACCGCAGGTAGCTCAAGTGCTTCAGAAGCACAGCCGTTTTATGTTAACTCACCGTTTGGTATTTCATTGGCTCACAATGGTAACTTAACCAATACAGTTGAGTTGGCTGAAGGCCTAGTGAAAAAACGTCGCCACGTTAACACCACATCAGATTCTGAAGTGTTGTTAAACCTGTTAGCTGACGAACTACAAGAAACAAGAAGCTTAACGTTAAGCGCTGATGAAGTGTTTGATGCTGTGGCTAAAGTACACGCCCAAACCCGTGGTGCTTACGCTGTTGCAGCGATGATTATTGGTCAGGGCCTAGTTGCATTTCGTGACCCGTTCGGTATCCGCCCGTTAGTGCTTGGTAAGCATGAAACCCCAACGGGTACTGAGTATATGGTCGCTTCTGAAAGCGTTGCATTAGATGCCGTAGGCTTTGAAGTGATGCGTGATGTTGCGCCAGGTGAAGCGATTTACATCTCATTAGATGGTCAGCTATTTACTCGTCAATGTGCAGTTGAACCAAGCTATGCACCATGTATTTTTGAATTTGTTTATTTTGCACGTCCTGACTCGTCAATGGATAAAATCTCTGTTTACGGCAGCCGTGTAAATATGGGCGCAAAGTTGGGCGCTAAAATTCAAAAAGAATGGGAAGATCACGACATTGATGTTGTTATTCCAATTCCTGAAACCTCATGTGATATCGCGTTAGAAATAGCACGTTGTATGGACCTTCCTTACCGCCAAGGTTTCGTGAAAAACCGTTACATTGGCCGTACGTTCATCATGCCAGGTCAGCAAGAGCGTAAGAAGTCTGTTCGTCGTAAACTCAATGCTATTAACACTGAGTTTAAAGGCAAAAACGTATTGTTAGTGGATGACTCAATTGTTCGTGGTACCACTTCTGAGCAAATTATTGAAATGGCTCGTGAAGCTGGCGCAAAGAAAGTTTACTTTGCTTCTGCTGCTCCTGAAATCCGTTTCCCTAACGTTTAT
Organism: Shewanella japonica; assembly: GCF_002075795.1. Taxonomy (NCBI): domain Bacteria; kingdom Pseudomonadati; phylum Pseudomonadota; class Gammaproteobacteria; order Alteromonadales; family Shewanellaceae; genus Shewanella; species Shewanella japonica. The sequence continues at coordinate 3,252,510 of NZ_CP020472.1, read as the reverse complement.
GGCATTGATATGCCAACCACTAATGAGCTTATTGCTCATGGCCGTGATGCTGATGAAATTGCTAAAATCATTGGCGCTGACGGTATTATCTTCCAAGACTTAACTGACTTAGTTGATGCAGTTGGCATGGAAAATCCAGAAATTAAACGTTTTGAAACCTCAGTATTTGATGGTCAATACATCACTAACGATGTTGACCAAGCTTACTTAGATCACCTAACACAGTTGCGTAATGACGATGCTAAAGCAAATAGCAAAGACATTGGTACTAACTTAGAGATGCACAACGTTTGTCATCCTTAATTTGACGTGACGTCATTGCATTTGAAAAGCCAGCGAAAGCTGGCTTTTTTGTATCTGAAACCCAATCAAACATTTATGATATAAGATTAAATACAACCTGTTTTTACATCGTTACCCCCACAAGATTGTGGTTTAGGAGAAGGGCTTAATGTCTAAAATTGAACTGACAGCAGAACAAAGAGAAATGATGGTTAACAAGCTTCAACGTTATTTTGAAGATGAGCTAGACCAAGACTTAGGTCAATTTGAAGCAGAGTTCTTGTTAGATTTTTTAGGCAAAAATATTGGCGCGCATTTTTACAACCAAGGTTTGCACGATGCAAGGGCTATTTTTGAGGCTCGTATAGAAACAATTGATGAAGATATTTATGGTATTGAAAAAGACGTCAACTAACTGAAATAGGAATCGCTATTTACTTTTTTCCTTCGCTCCACTAGGTTAGATAAATCGTGATCTGTGTATCATTATTTTGATGGAGGAAAAACAATGTCTCAACCCAAAAGAGATGATATCCCGCAAGAAGCGTTTGATTGGTATGATGAATATGCCCACGGTGGTATGGACCGTCGAACCTTCATGAAGAAGCTGGGTACTTTAGTCGCTGTGGGATACTCCATGAGTGTTCTGACATCTGCACTTTTACCTAATTATGCTCTTGCTGAGCAAGTATCATTTAATGATGCAGATATTAAAGCGACTTATGAGACATTTGACTCGCCACAGGGCCACGGTAAAGGTCAAGGTTATTTTGTGGTGCCTGCGAATAAAACGGGTCCATTACCTGTTGTATTAGTGATTCACGAAAATCGTGGCTTAAATCCTTATGTTAAAGATGTCGCTCGCCGCCTTGCTAAGGCAGGTTTTATTGCATTCGCACCAGATGCGCTGTATCCACTTGGTGGCTATCCTGGTAATGATGACGAAGGCCGTGCGATGCAACGATCAATGGATCGCGATAAAATTCAGCAGGACTTTATTGCCGCAGCCAAGTTCTTAAAATCCCATGAAAACAGTAATGGAAAACTAGGCGCGGTAGGTTTTTGTTTCGGCGGCTATATCGTCAATTATCTTGCAGCAGTCGAATCTGACTTGCTTACCGCTGGGGTGCCTTTTTACGGGACACCCGCTAAGAAAGAGCTTCGAGAAAATATTAAAGCGTCATTAATGGTACAACTTGGTGAAGAAGATGAACGGGTTAATAAATCATGGCCTGACTACGAAGCTGATTTAAAGCGTTATAAAGTGCCTTATCAAATGCATATGTATAAAGGCGCCAAGCATGGTTTTCATAACGATTCGACAGGTCGCTATGATGAAGCCAACGCTAAACTATCATGGGATCGTACCATTAGCTTTTTTACAGAGAAATTAAGTTAACGACTCGTCATTGATGGTGCCACAATAACAGGAAGCTTCGGCTTCCTTTTTTAATGCGAAAATTTTGAACGAGTGGTTTGTTTAACTCATATTCATATGACGACGTATCACTTGTTTAGGTTAAAAGACTAAAAGGTGGTGATATTACTCATTTTAGTTAACCCTAAAAACATTAAATTGCTGATTTTATTGGTAAATAATAGTGGCCTTATAATTGCTTTAACCAAGTGCTCAAATTATTACGTAAAGTTCATTACATAAAGTGCATTACAGAAAGTGCATTACATTAAACGGTAAGCGTAAAGCCGCAAGCTTAGCGTTAGCACTAGGTTCATAGCTAAACATAAGGGATTATGATGATAAACAAACTCACAAAGTTGCTAAAAGAGTATAAATCACTGCTGATTTTTATTGCGTTAATGAGTGTATTCAGAAGCGCAGTTGCTGATTGGTATACCGTGCCTACAAGCTCAATGAAGCCAAGTATATTAATCGGTGACAGAATTCTTGCAAACAAAATGGCGTACGATGTTCGCATTCCTTTTACTCATGTTTCTTTATATAAAACAGGCGATCCAGCTCGCGGAGATATCATTATTTTTGACTCCGAAGCTGCTGGAAATAGACTGGTAAAGCGTGTCATTGGCGTACCTGGAGACACCGTAGCGTTAAACAACAATCAACTAGTGATTAACCATCAAAACATTAATTATCATGATCTTAGTTATAGGAGTAATCGTTCTCAAGGTAAAAGTTATCAAGATGATACGCAGGATAAGATTGAAGATTTACTCGGCGTGGCACATTCAATAAGAGTGAATAAAATGGGCTCAATACGCTCAAAGTTTAACGAGGTTACTGTGCCAACCGGGTATTATCTTGTATTGGGTGATAATCGGGATAACAGTGCTGATTCACGTGTGATTGGGTTTGTGCCTCGCAATGAAATCATCGGACGCACAAAGCGTGTTGTGATGTCTTTTAATTATGATAATTATTATTTACCTAGGCATGATAGATTTTTCCATTCCCTTGTCAGTGGCTAAAAGAGGCTAAATTGTCACTAAAGCACTTTACTATTTGCTGACCAATGAATTCGAAATAAGCCACACCTTAATGAGTGGCTTATTTTTACTTCTCGCTGAATTTAATCCTACCTTTAAAAATTTAACTTGTTTTATATCAATAAAATAAATCAGATTTTTTCTAATTAAACCCTTACAATCTTAGTGCTAATTTCGTATTCAATTAAAAGGTTATTGCATGTCTACTGTTACTAAACAGCAAATCGGAATGATTGCATTAGTCGTTGACGATTATGATGACGCTATTGCCTTTTATACTCAAAAACTACAGTTTACCTTGGTCGAAGATACCGATTTGGGTGGCGGAAAACGTTGGGTGTTAGTGTCACCGCCAAATGGCAATGGCACCAAATTGTTATTAGCCCAAGCCAACAATGAAACTCAAAAGCAGTCGGTGGGTAATCAAACTGGAGGTCGGGTATTTTTGTTTCTTCAAACTAACGACTTTTGGCGTGACTATAAGTTAATGCAGACCAATGAAGTGGTATTCAATGAGGAACCTAGGGTAGAAGAATATGGCACTGTTGTGGTGTTTCAGGATTTATACGGCAATAAATGGGACTTACTTGAGTTGAATAAGTAAACAAAATAAGCAAGTCGAATAAGCCAGTTTAATGAAGTGATGAAGTTTAATTAATCGTTTGTTGAGGTAATGAATGGGAATGGTGATTGCTTTTCTTTTATGGGGTGTGGCAGTGGTTTTCTCTGTTATCACCATTGGTGTTATTCATCTGTGCAATAAAAAAGCTAAGCAACGAGAAGTTAACAGCAAGTACATGCTTCATATTGTCTTAAGCTCGATACCATTGTGGTTGTTGATTTTCTATTTCCCTGTTGATTATTACACATCCCATAACGATCTCGATGCTCTGATAACGGTATGGTCAACCAAAACTGCACTGACAATATTGAGTCCAGCAGTTACTGCTATCGTTATTTTAGTGCTACGTACTATGAAAGCGAAGCAACTAGCAGACAATGCAGATTAGGTGATAAATAGGCTGCACATCGTTCTTTACGACATAGCACTTAATTTATCATTTAAAATAGCACTAAAGCCAAAATACACTCTGGTTATAGGCTTAAATAGCAGCCATAAAAAAAAGCAGTGTTAGCACTGCTCTTTTATCAAAATTCATAGGGCTTTGTTGCCACTTTTAGCTGTATAAAATCAGCAAACTTTACTTAGAAAGTGCTGGTCAGCATATCGATTAACTCAGTTTCAGTGGTTGGCATTTTTGCAAGTTCAACCATTTCTGGTGAGCCACCATTTAACATGTAAGCACTTGTGGTCAAATGATCATGATGAAACCATTTCCCGTTAACGCAGACGTCTGTGTAACACTTCTCACATTGTTTCAATTCCATAACGGGCTCCTGAGCTCAAAATTTGCGATAACTAAACCTATCCCAAGAATTCATTAACAATGATGATCCAGATCAACTTTATTTCAGCTTTAATCATCTTAATTTAGATGAAACGTTTGTTTTTGGTGGTATAAAAAGTCAATTATATGGCAGTTGGGGCGATTTTATATTCTTTATTTTTCGGTTATGAAAATAAACTACAAAAAAAAGCAGTAAAACTCGCCAATTCTAGTTCGTTAACATGCTTGAAGGTAATATTTTGTCGTGCAGGCGTCATTTATTGCCAACGATTACCAAACTAAATTTTTTATGGATAAAGTAAAAAAACTTTAAATAATTACTGTAATTGCCCACTGTAATTATATACAGTATCAGCATGATATTAAAAAGCCTGCATTAAAAGGCTTAACTGATTTAAACGGTTTGAATTGAATGATCCTGTATATTGCCGAGAAACCCAGCTTAGGTCGCGCTATTGCCGATGTATTGCCAAAGCCCCATAAAAAAGGCGACGGTTATATCATGGATGCTAATGGCAACTATGTTTCTTGGTGTGTCGGGCACTTGCTGGAGCAAGCTGAGCCAGACGCTTACGATCCAGCCTACAAGTCCTGGCAATTGGCACATTTACCAATTGTGCCTGACAGTTGGAAGCTTAAGCCTAAATCTAAAACGCGTTCGCAGTTGTCCACCCTTAAAAAATTGATAAAACAAGCCTCAAGTCTTGTTAATGCGGGCGATCCAGATAGAGAAGGACAATTGCTGGTTGATGAAGTGATAGCACATGCGGGTGTAAAAGCCGATAAACTTGCCCAAACCCAACGTTTGCTGATTAGCGACTTGAACCCTAGTGCTGTCAAAAGAGCACTAGGACAAATGCGCAGCAATAAAGAGTTCGTTCCGCTTTCAACATCAGCATTAGCTCGCAGTCGTGCTGATTGGCTATATGGCATGAATATGACACGAGCCTATACCATTCAAGGCAAAAAGTGGGTTATCAAGGAGTATTGTCGGTTGGCCGAGTACAAACACCGGTTTTAGGTTTAGTTGTGAGGCGTGATGAGGAAATAGCCAATTTTGTCCCTAAACCTTTTTATGAAGTACTTGCGCATTTATTAACTGACAAAAATGAATCATTCTCCGCTAAATGGAAGCCAAGTGAAGCGTGCCAGCCATATATGGATGAAGAAGGTCGCGTGTTAGCAAAGGGCTTAGCTGAAAATGTTGTTGGTCGAATTACTGATCAGCCTGCACAAGTAACTAAGCTTGAAGCAAAAAGTAAACGCCAAAATCCACCTTTGCCCTATAGCTTATCGTCACTGCAAATTGATGCAGCTAAACGTTTCGGAATGAGCGCAAAAGACGTCTTAGATACTTGTCAAAGCTTATACGAGCGCCATAAACTGATTACTTATCCTCGCTCAGATAGTCGTTATTTACCTGCTGAACAACATGGCCTTGCACCGCAGGTGATAAAAGCAATTGTCAGTAATGACGCGACGTTAACTGCAAAAATTGATTCGCCAAATGCTAAGCTTAAATCTAAAGCTTGGGATGATAAAAAAGTCGACGCTCACCATGCCATCATTCCCACTGAAAAAATGGCTAATTTAACCTCTTTATCGAGCAAAGAAGCGAAATTGTACTCGCACATTGCGAGGCAATATTTAGCCCAGTTTTATCCAGCTTATCTTTATGATGAAACCCAAGTGGAAGTGACCATCGCTGGAGGACTCTTTACCACTAAAGCGAAACAAGAAACTGCAATGGGGTGGAAACAACTATTTGCTTCAAGCCAATCGAGTAAAACAAGCATGAGTGATATAAATGGCCCAAGTGGGCATAAAGATGAAGAGGAACTCAGCACCTTACCTCCGCTCGTAAATGGTCAGCAATTACACTGCGAACGTGGTCAGCTGCTTGAGAAAACCACCCAACCACCGAAGCACTTTACCGATGCGACATTACTTGGCGCCATGACAGGGATTAATCGTTTTGTGAGCAATAGCGAAGTAAAAAAAATCCTTAAAGATACCGATGGACTCGGCACTGAAGCGACTCGTGCAGGCATTATTGAATTATTATTTAAACGAGGTTATTTGCAGCGTCAAGGGAAGTCAATTGTGGCAACCCAAGTCGGAGTCGGACTCGTTCATTCACTACCAGAAAGTGCGACCACACCTGATATGACCGCATTATGGGAAAGTAGTTTAGATGCCATTAGCCAAAAGCAATTACGTTACGATGCATTTATGTCTCCTTTAATTACCCAGCTCAATGAATTGGTTACTCAAGCTGCTAATCAGTTACCTAATGCCTTAGCGGGTGTGACAGGTCCTGGTTACAAAAAACGCCGAAGCGGCGCTAAAACGGGTTATAAACGCAAGTCCACAACGGGTGCAAAATCGGCCTCTAAGAAAAGGCCATCAAAGAAGGCAACGAGTTAATTGGTTTTATGGGGTAAGCCAAGCAATATAAAGGTATGGCTAGTGATTAGCTTAGTGTTGATCGAATAGCTTTACTGTCACTGAGTAACGTGCTTGCGAATACATGCTTTACAAGGTTCTTTTTGATTTGATGTTGCGATTTTGTTTGTTTTAGGTAATCTAGCGCCTTTAATTTAACTACGTCATTAAATCAAAAGGAAGTTTATGAATATCAAGGATGTTTTTAGCACAGGTTCGTTATTTAAAGCCTTGCCTTTATTATTACTAATCATTGCAGTTTTTAACTCTTACTACATCGTTATCGAGGGGCATGTAGGGGTTGTTAAACGCTTTGGCGAAGCAATGGATCAACAAAACCCTGGATTACATTTTAAAATCCCATTTATTGAAACTGTCGAAGTCATTGAAGTTAGAACCCGTAAAAATGCGGAAAAAATGGCTTCAAGCACTAAAGAGCAAATGCCTGTAACCATCGAAGTATCGGTTAACTGGACTGTCAATAAAGAAGCCGCTTTAGATTTGTTTAAAAGTTATGGCGGCTTAAGTCAATTTGAACAGCGTATTTTAGATCCTCGTTTTCGTTCTGCGACCAAAGATACGATCCCACAGTTTGAAGCTGAGCAGTTAATTCAAGATAGGGCCAGTGCAATACAAGGGATTGAGCGTCGTTTATCAGAAGAAATGGCAAACTTCCCAGTGGTTGTAGATAACATTCAAATCGAGAATATTATTCTTCCGCAAAAATACATTAACTCGATTGAGATTAAACAAACTGAGAAGAACTTAGCTGCAGCTGAAGAGCATAAGCTTGAAAGACAGCGTCTAGAAGCATTACGTGCGGTGAATACCGCAGATGCTAAAGCAAAAGGTATTTTAAAAATAGCCGAAGCTGAGGCGCAATCAATTCTGTTAAGAGGTAAAGCAGAAGCACAAGCCATTGAAGCAAAGGCGAAAGCTCTTAAAAACAATCCACTAATTGTGAAGTTAACAGAAGCCCAAGCATGGGATGGTAAGTTGCCTAGCACCATGATGGGTGAGGGGGTCATGCCTATTATGGATATTCGTGAGACTAAAAGTAATTAAATCCAGTTCAGCCCTGAATAGCCAATAGCTACAATCGATAAGCGCAATAGTCTTACTATTGCGCTTTTTTTGCTCCAATGTATTGCGACCGATTTTATCAAGTAAAAAACCGTGGCGTATAATGGTAAGTTTAGCGCGCGAGCACTCCCTATAATTTCTGCCATACCCGATGATTCATTCACATTACGTTAAGGCAGGTTATGACAGATACAGTTACTACAACGCATCCTAACACTCAGTCAGCTAACGGCTTTTTTGCTCGTCATAAAGCTAAGTTTTTTATCTTATTGGCATTAATCACAGTGGCTCTTGGTTCGGTATTTTTGGCCAGTGGCTTTACTGTCCATCATCAAGATATTCCAGCTGATTACTGGACAACAACATCAGCACTTAAAGACAAGTTCTTAGACACTGAAGTCTTTATTGGCGCATTAACAATGATGTTAATAGTGACAATTTGCTTAGCGATTTGGGGGTATTGGAAATTGCACTCACTGCCTAAAAAATATGCGGCGCATACAGGGCAAGCCAAGTTAGTGTTCTGGCTATGTACGATCGGCTTTTTTTATAACGAGTTATGGATAGCGGCCATCCTTATCGTGGTGACAGATTGGAAGAAAATTTCTGCAGTAATAAAAGCGAGACAAGCATAATGAAAGAATTACTTTACCCATACATTTTAATTTGCTGGATATTATTAAAAACCGGTTTAGTGAAAAAAACCACTGCTAACTACATTTCAATGGTAGTGGTAGGTGTACTTATTAACCTTGCTGTGTTTTTTGCGCATCGCTTTTATTCACCAGTCGACTTAACTGACTCATCAGTTGTTCGGGCGCAAACGGCAGTGTTAAGCCCAATTACAGAGTCGATTGACCAATATTATGTGCAGCATAATCAGAAGGTTAAAAAAGGTCAGTTGCTTTATACATTGGTCAACAATGAAGAAACGAATAACTTGCGCAAAATAGAGGCTGAAATTAACAGTTTAAATACTGAAATCAGCCAAACTGAGCAAGATTTAGCTAGATTAACGCAAGTTGAACACGTAGTTGCTAAGCGCGATATTGACCAGTATCAGTCAAGACTGAATGCTTTGAAATTTGATCGAGAGTCTTTAGTTGCTCAAAAACAACAAGTGGAATTCGAAGCAAGCCAACTTGAAATTAGAGCTCCATTTGATGGTGCAGTCACCCGCCTTGATACCGCTGCAGGGTCAAGGGTTGGTAACATCCAACTGTGGAATACTGAAACAAAAATTTTAGAAATGCGTATTCCAGATCAGCTATGGAGCAGAGTCAAACAAGGTCAATTTACAGAGTTTTATGTCGATGCGTATCCAGGCCATATTTTTAGAGGACGAGTCCATTCTGTGTCATTGGCAACAGGTGAAGCACGAGGCAGTCATAGTAGCCAAGAGCAAGGCGTAGCACAGCAGTTAGTGAGTAACGCTAAAAATATTGGCCGCACAGTGCTAATTGAGTTTACTGATCCAGAGGGTATTGAAATTCCAATAGGCGCCCGAGGGTCTGCTTGGATATCAACTGAGAAACCTTTTTCGTTACTTGGACCGATTGACATGTTAGGCGCAGCAACCTTAAGACTAAAAGCCATGAAGAGTTATTTTGGCGCATTCTAATCATCTTCGAGTTTGCAGTAAAAAGAAACCAAAATAGCCCAATATAAACGGAATTTTAGATTGAAGATTGTTGTCAACTTGTTAGGATGATGTAAGTGGTGTTATTTGATTAAATATTAGAGGTTTATGATGTCTGAAGAGCAAACAACTTTAGCAAGACCCTTACATGGTTTTAATAGTCCTCAACGGTACTTCGTGGGTTACACTCTCGCCGTTTTAGTCGATTTAACGGTATTGAATCTACTTGATGAGTTTTGGCAACACATTAACGTGTCATCATTTTCGATTTCATTACTTGTGGCTATTTTGCTGCAATTATTACTTAAGCTCACTATTGCTTTTGAACATAAGTTAGCTGATTACTTTAAAAGTATACCAGGAACTGCACCAAAAGTTTATCGCGCTTTAAGCACTTGGGCGATTTTGTTCTTTTCAAAAATAATCATGCTTGAAGCAATTAACTTAGCATTTGGTGATGCCATTACCTTTACGGGGCCTGTTGATGGCTTGGTTGCGTTCTTTGTTCTGGTCTTTGGTATTTTGATTGCTGAATTTATTGTGTCAAAAATATACTTTTCATTGCGTGATAAGCCGAGTGACAACGAATTAGAGACCACTGCTTAAAGACCGATACTGCTTAAATAAAATCAACTCAGTTTATTTTGATAACTGATGACAGCTAGATAAGGGATTTTCTGATTAGCCAAAGCAAGCTGAGTTTGCTTTGGCTTTTTTATTTGTGTTTACAGTGCAAAATTAATCCAACCTATTGCTTTATAATCTTTATTTTTAAATTCAATAAATTGAAGGCAAAAAAAAATGAGTAAGCTCATTAAGAACCTACTCATAAAATTCACTAGTTCACAACATAAAGGGCGGAACAGGTTTGAGTATGGATGCACTTACTTAACTGAAGATTAATTTAGCGCTCAATAGTGTGATCTGACGCTGCTTTCAGCTTAAAAGTATTTATCTCAGGCTCTTAGAGCGATTTAATGAAATCAATTTATCTAGAATGTGCTCGCCATCGATGCGGATCCCATTATGCTCATATTCCGAAGTCACCCAATACTGTAAGTTATCGACTAATGCCGCTGTTTCAAGGCTGTAGTTCATATCAACGTACATATCTTCGCTATAAATAGCTGCAGCTACCGGCACCGTATTTTGCATCAAAATATCGACGTCATATAAATTAGTCCAATCAGATTTGGCTGCAACAGCATTAGCTAAGTCTTTAAGAGGCTTAAGCTGATTAAATTGTTCAAACATCCATGGATATATCATTTCACCAGTAAAGAGTAATCGTTGACCTTTTTGATAGTTAAATTGCTGAAATTGTTCTCGCACACGATGTGCTGACCAATTTGCGCCACGTTGATGGAACTGCTGGCAATAGATTGATTCATGCATTAAAGCAAAAATTGGATTGGTGTTAAAATCTAACAATTGGCAAAATTGATGCAAGAATAACGGGTTAATTTGCTTACCGTTTGCGGTGTCGATTAAGGCTTGTTCCAACAAGTAATAAACTGCTTCAGGCCCTTGTTCCATACCAAGGTTAACGCCTAATAACTGCAACATCTCAACCGTTAACTGCTCACCCGTGGCTAATATAACGTTGTTGTTTTCAATAAATTCAGCTAATTCGCCAGTCAGTTTGGCAGCGTCACTGAAGCGGCGATAAAAATCATTGTTCTTTTTAATCACTCGCTTATAAGTGGCTTGGTAGACATCGTCAGCTTGGCGCGTTAATGAAGGAATGCCGCCAGTAATATAGGCTTCTTTAATTGAATCTGGCGCCGCTGATAAATATTGCAGCACACAGAAACCACCAAAACTTTGGCCTAAAATACTCCATTGGGTATTGTTAGTTAGCTGCAATCGAATCGTTTCAGCATCCCGAATAATATTGTCGGCGCGAAACTGGCTGACATATTCAACTTGTGCTTCAGGGGATAAATGGCTCAGGGTGACATGATTTAATAAGGTTGATAAGCCAGTGCCACGCTGATCGAGTAAAATAACACGAAACTCTTGCAATGCACGTTTAATCCAGCCGCTGTTTTCAACAGGTCTTACAGCACCAAAGCCCGGCCCACCTTGAAAATAAACCAAATAAGGTAAGTCTTTATGCTGGTTTTCAGTGCTAACAATTTCACGGGCGAATACAGTAATTTTCTCGCCTTCAGGTTGTTGATAATTTAAGGGAACCGAGAAAAAATGTTTCTTTGAAACAATACCTGAAAGTATGCTATCCATTTGCATGCTGTACCTGTGAATAAAGGCTAGAGAAAGGTAGTATTGTAGAAAGCTTAACTATCAATCACAATCAAAAACTGAGGGTATATTAGTAATTTACCTTTCGCTTTTACTGATTTATGTTTGTTATCATTTACAGCGTTTTTAACTTGTTGATTATTTAACCTTTTAATCGTTTTTCACGTGTTAATAACCGAGTGATTTAATTCAAGTGGCTTTTGAATATCATTATTCGTCAATTTATTTTGTTGATTGCAAAGATAGATCAAACTTTTTTGCGCCACTTAACGCATAATAGCGACAAAGCAAACGCCTGCTAAAGTGAGGATGTAAGACATGAAATACCAAATCATTCCAGTGACCCCGTTCCAGCAAAATTGTAGTGTGATTTGGTGTGAAAAAACCAAACTCGCTGCAGTCGTTGATCCTGGTGGTGACATTGACCGCATCGTCACTGAAGTCGAAAAACTTGGGCTTACTTTAGAGAAAATATTATTAACACATGGGCATATTGACCATGTTGGCGGCGCCAAAATGTTATCTAATCAATTAAATATTGATATTGTTGGCCCACATAGTGCCGACAAGTTTTGGTTTGATAATCTAGCTAAACAGAGTCAAAACTTTGGTTTTCCGCATATCGACCCCTTTGAGCCGACACAATACCTCAATGAAGGTGATAAGGTGACAATCGGCGAACAAACCTTATCGGTATTGCATTGTCCCGGCCATACACCTGGCCATATTGTATTTCACTCTGCTGAGTCGCATTTAGCTTGGGTTGGCGATGTGTTATTTAGAAGCTCTATTGGTCGCACTGATTTTCCGCAATCTGACCATAAGCAATTAATTCATTCAATTACTCAAAAGCTTTGGCTATTGGGCGATAAAGTCAGCTTTATTCCGGGCCATGGGCCGATGTCAACATTTGAAGAAGAACGTCAGCATAACCCGTTTGTAGCAGATCAGCTGCTTGGTTAAGCCGTTATCAATAATTAATGGGTCATTGATTCAGTTATTGTTACATTTTATTACGCTTTTACTTCTACTTCATAAGCCAGCAAGAGCCCCGTCTTGCTGGTAATATGCCGACTAAATCGTTAACGGTATTTTTATTAGGCGTTACTAATCTTTGCTTTATGCCTATCCTTTGTTAGCTTATACAGACTCGCTTTGCAGTATGCTCATTTTCGTTTGTCTATATCCAATGACTTGAGGTGCAAAGGTCAGTTCGCTTTGGCAGCGTTATGCTGCCTGCTCCCTTTTGGGGTTAGCGCAATAAGTGCGAAAAGGAATTAAAATGATAGGCAAGGATTTATGGCACATCACTTATTATCATTGTTAGATACTTGGGCTGAAAAGCCGCAATTAGATTGGGCATTAGCCATTATTACCTCTGTTGAAGGTTCATCTTACCGTAAGCCTGGGGCAATGATGTTATTCGATCCTTTGGGTAAAACATTAGGAATGCTCAGCGGTGGATGTTTAGAAGCTGATTTACGTCGTCATGCCCAACATGCGATTCAATCACAACAAGTATTGCAACTTACCTATGATGCTACCGATGAAAATGACACCAGCTATCAGTTAGGCTGTGGTGGCATTGTGCACATTATGATGGTTCCTTTACTGGCTGATAACCAATACCTAGGTTTGCATGAGCTACATCAGCAACTCACTGTCGGCCAACAGGGCTATTATCAATTATCACTGAATGACGACGGTTCCCATGCCGCAAATACTCGAGGGAAGTTTATTCCTGCAGTGCAGTTACAATCCTCTTCGTTAACTAAAACAACCCAAATAACAAACGAGCAAGGTGAACTTCTACAAGTGCCAGTTAGAGCACCTTTTCATCTTGGCATTTTTGGTGGTGGATTAGATGCGCAACCATTAGCAGCCATGGCAAATCAGTTAGACTGGAAAGTTACCGTATTTGATAGCCGCACGGCCTATGCAAGAAGTTATGACTTTCCAACCGCCAAAATTAATAAAACCCCATTAACACAATGCCAGCACAGTGATTTTTCTCACTTAGATGCTGCCGTTGTGATGAACCATAACCTTGAGCTAGATAGCGACGCATTAACGGCGTTGCAGCCGATAGCAATCAGATATATTGCATTACTTGGACCTGGTCATCGACGTGACAAAGTGTTTGCCATGGCAGGTTTACGCCCACAAGATTTTAGTGGATTTATCTCAGCTCCAGCCGGATTAGCGATTGGTGGCGAGCTACCGAGCTCAGTCGCTTTGAGTATTTTATCTCAGTGTCATGGAGTACTTCATCATCATTTTGCGCAACAAGATGATGTCAGTAGGCTTGATAGGGTGATGGACTGATGACTTTTTTGTCTTCTATTCCCAAAATTACCACAGTGATGCTAGCGGCAGGACAAAGCAGCCGATTTGATGGCGCTAAGCTTGCTGCTTTGGTGTCAGGTCCAGAAGTGAACGATCCTGATGTTCAGGCTAAAAACCAAAGTTTGCTAGCTCACAGCTTAGATGAACTGACGCAAGCAACTGAGCAGATGGGCATGGATAAACCAGTTGTGATACTCGGTGGTCATAAAGATACTTTGCTTCCTTTATTACCAAGTAACACTGAGTACCTAGTCAACCCAGATTGGCAGACAGGTATTGGCAGCTCAGTTGCGATGGCGGCGGAATATGCCCAAGCACAACATGCCGATGCTTTATTGCTATCGCTGGCAGATCAAGTTGCTATCACTCAACAACACTATATGAGCCTTTTTCGTGTGTTTTGCCTTTTTGGTCAAACCACAGCAGCGTATTACCAACAAAACCCTGGAGTACCTGCGATATTTTTGTCTGAAAATTTTCAACAACTTCAACAATTACCAGGTGATGCTGGTGCTAAAAATTTATTACTACAACATTTATCAAATCAAAGCTTGGCAGTACTACCGTTAGAGCAAGCCGCCATTGATATTGATACTAAAGCCGATCTTAATTGGTGGTTGGCTAACAAGGAGTAAGTGATGTCACAAGAGATGCAAACACTTGAAATTAATGGAAAGAGCTTCACCTTAGATGCAGATCCGAATATGCCGATATTGTGGGCACTACGAGATATCTTAGGATTAACTGGTACTAAATATGGTTGCGGTGCTGGTCTATGTGGGGCTTGTACTGTGCATGTTGATGGTAAACCTGTTCGCGGTTGTTTAACCAGCATTAAGCAGGCTGCAGGTAAGTCTGCAACGACCATTGAAGGACTTGAAGCTGATAAGTTAAAAGCGGCATGGGAGAAACACAATGTGCCGCAATGTGGTTATTGCCAAGCTGGGCAACTCATGTCTGCTGCAGCATTACTTAGTACCACAGCCAAACCTTCTGAAGCGCAAATCGATGATGCGATGTCAGGCAATATTTGTCGCTGCGGCACTTATCCCCGTATTAAAGCTGCGATCAATACCGCTGCAGACAATAGTAAAGTGGAGGCATAACCATGACCACATTTACCGCAGTACAGAATATTAGTCGCCGTAATGTGCTAAAGCTGTTTGGTGCAGTAGGAGGCGGTTTAGCACTAGGGGCATCAGGTTTAGCTTGGAGCCCTATGGCTATCGCTCAAGAGGCAATAGCCCAAGGTAAGCAAGCACAGCTGAATATCTTTATCGCCATTGGCGAAGATAATAAGGTGTATTTAACCTGTCACCGCTCAGAAATGGGTCAGGGGATCAGAACAGGTGTGCCACAAGTTTTAGCCGATGAATTAGAAGCCGATTGGGATCAAATTGTTGTCGTACAAGGTCTCGCAGATGAAGAGTTTGGCAGTCAAAACACCGATGGCAGCCGCAGTATTCGTAAGCATTATCAAAAAATGCGTCAAATGGGCGCAACAGCAAGAAGCATGTTAGAGCAAGCCGCCGCTAACCAGTGGCAAGTCTCCCCATCAGATGTGTATGCAAAAGCGGGTAAAGTGCATCACAAAACCAATGGTAAAAGCTTATCATTTGGTGAGCTCGCGATTGCAGCGTCCGCTTTGCCAACACCCGCACTTGATAGTGTCACATTAAAGCCTGCATCAAAATTTACCCATATCGGAAAATCGCCCACGATTGTTGATATGGACGATATGCTTAACGGCCAAGCTGAATATGGTTTTGATGTCAAAGTAGCAGGAATGGTGCACGCCTCAATTACTCGCCCGCCAGTATTAGGTAGTGATGTGGCTACTTTAGATGATAGCGCCGCCCGTCAAGTCGCAGGGGTGTTGGATGTGATTCAAATCCCGATATCAAAAGGTGCGCCGTTATTTCAGCCATTAGGGGGCGTTGCCGTTATCGCAACCAATAGCTGGAGTGCGCTGCAAGGGCGAAAAGCCTTAAACATCACATGGACAGAATCAGCAAACAGCCAATATGACTCGGATGCCGATTTAGCAGAGCTTGTTAAACGGGTCGGTGAGCCAGGGACTGTGATTCGACAGTTAGGTGACTCCGTGACCGATTGGAGCGATGATAATAGCTTGTCAGTGGTTTATACCGTGCCTTATTTAACCCATGCCATGATGGAGCCGCCAGCGGCTGCAGCATCTGTCACCAAAGACGGCTGTGAGTTGTGGGCATCGACCCAAACGCCGCAAAGTACTCAAAAGAATGTCGCTGGCGTTTTAGGCTTAAAAGATGAACAAGTTAAAGTGAATGTCACTTTACTAGGTGGTGGTTTTGGCCGTAAATCAAAACCTGACTTTAGCGCCGAGGCCGCGTGGTTATCACAAAAAATCGCCAAACCTGTAAAGCTGTTATGGAGCCGTGAAGATGAAATTCAAAACGGGTATTATCATGCGATTAGTGCGCAGCATTACCAAGCAAAGTTAGATGGCAATAAAGCTCCAACGGCGTTACTTGCCCGTACAGGTTTTCCATCAATTAGCTCAACCTTTGCTGAAGGCGTCGATATGCCATCAGCAGGGGAGTTAGATCTTGGTTTTTCGGATATGCCGTTTAATTTAAGCCAAATTCAATTGGAATCAGTCAAAGCTACTGCGCATTCCCGTATCGGTTGGATGCGCTCAGTGTGTAATATTCAGCATGGTTTTGGTGTCGGCAGCTTTGTCGATGAACTTGCTGTTAATGCAGGCAAACCCTGTATTAACATGTGGCGTGAGCTATTGGGCAAACCGCGACAAGAAAAGCTTGAAAACCAAGTGGTGAAATACGGTAACTATGGTGAGACGCTAGAAGATTTTCCCATTGATATTGGCCGCTATTTAGGTGTGATTAATGCCGTTGAAAAGGCTATGGCTAAACAGCCTAAAATCAAAGCCAATCAAGGCTGGGGTTTTGCCGTGCATCGCAGCTTCGTCAGTTATGTTGCTGTCGCCACATTAGTTGAAATGGATGGCGATAAGCTAAAGGTTCTGAAGAGTATCGCCGCCATTGATGCAGGCACAGTGGTGAACCCAGATAGAGTGCACTCGCAAACGGAAGGCGCGATTATATTTGGGTTAAGCCTCGCAATGATGGGCGAAATTAGTTACAAAGACGGTAAAGTCGAGCAATCTAATTTCCATAACTATCCGCTGCTACGCATCGGTCAGTCACCAGAAATTGAAACCATTATTGTTGAGTCAGATGCCAAACCTGCAGGCGTAGGTGAACCCGGCGTGCCGCCAGTGGCACCGAGTTTAACCAATGCGATATTTGCAGCCTCTGGTAAACGTTATCGCGATTTACCGCTGAGTAAAGTGTTAAAAATGTAGACGAAGTATTTATAGTCGAATTTACGCCCAAGCTATTAACTAGCTTGGGCTTTTTATGGTTTAAGTTTTTATAAAATGTCGTGAAGGAAGGCTTGTTGTAATGTTAAAAGGAATTGACTACATGAAAAAACGTTTCACTTTTTTATTGTTGGGGCTCAGTGTCAGCTTAGTTTTTTTGTATACCGTCACGCCAGTTTCGACATTATTTCATTACCTAATCAAAACTGAACGCAGTATGGCTAGCCTAGACGTTAATCGAGTTAAGGTTGGGGAACTTGAAATTGAATATCTGCGAGGAGGTAGCGGGCCACAATTAGTTTTACTGCATGGTTTTGGCGCAGATAAAGATAACTGGAATCGTTTATCGGGCTACTTAGTCGATCAATTTGATGTTATCGCAATTGATTTACCAGGATTTGGCAATAGCACAAAGAATTTAGCATTAGACTATGATGTTGCTTCTCAGGTCGATAGATTACATCGAATAACAGCGGCAATTGGCTTAGAAAAATTTAGCTTAGCAGGTAGTTCTATGGGGGATACATTGCAGGAAATTTTGCTGCTCAATATCCAAACTCTGTTGATAAATTGTGGCTCATAAGCCCATTTGGAGTTGAAGGTGCCCAATTCAGTGACATGTTTGCTGCGACTAAGAAGGGACTAGCCCCCATTGTTTTACCGAAAACAGAAGCGGAATTCTCAGCGTTATTTGATTTTTTATTTGTCGAACCGCCATTCATCCCATCGCCAATTATTCGTTATTTAGCAAGTCAGGTAAGTGAGAATATAGCAATAAATAGCAAAATATTTGAACAAATTCATAGAATGAAAAATGGCGAACCGCACCCAGATTTACCTCTTGATAAGGTCTTGAATAATTATAAAGGACCAGTACTCGTAATGTGGGGAGACAAAGATAGAGTATTGCATGTGTCAGGGGCATCTGTTCTCAAGCAGGTTATTCCACATGCCAGATTAGCCGTTATGACGGATGTGGGGCACTTGCCTATGGTTGAAGTGCCATCAGCAACCGCAGAATCATTTCTCACGTTTACGAACGCGCATTAACCATTATGTGAACCGGTTAATGCTTGTGATACTAGAGATAGGGACGTTAGCCCACTAGCATACATAATTGACGAGATAAGTCAGTCTTTCCTAACTCATTGAGAGGCGATTGGCTTTATCATGTATAAGTACCGTTGGGAGCGCCTTTTCGCGTTGAGTGAATGATTATTTTTGTCAATAACCCAAATCTCATTTGAAATTTTTAATCATGAATATTCACATAACGACCCCAAATAATTCTTGGTTAACTCAATTCTCGTTTTTATCCATAGTTAAGCTGATTGATTTAGATAATGGTGGCTGTTAAGTTATTAAAATTATTAATAAATAGAGCTACTAGTGATCAAGTTTTGGTAAAGTACCTAAGGGTGTTTATCGGAATTCTCGCTAATACGCTGTTAGGGTTACTCGATATGGATGTCACATCTATCAAGTTAAAATCATCAACTGCTGACTGTGAAGAACAGCCAAAGATTGAATGGAATAATTTTGATTTATCAATAAAATTCAAAAATTGGAGTGCCCAAGAAGTTACTCTGAAATTTTTCGATGTACCTCACTTTAAAATGCTAAGTAGTGATGAAATTGCTGTCTCAGATTTAAGTGATGATTGTGTTTATGAAGTTAAAAATTCTGATCTCATCGAGAGTTTAGTTAAGTGCGGAGAGGTAACATCGGAAGAACAATTTAAGCATTGGTTTATCGGTTTTAATGAAATTGGTTCTTTCGTTGAAGTAATATTCAGAGGTTACAGTGAACAGTAACCCTAACAAAAACATTATTTCGTTCGCAAGCTCACTGGGACAATTACTCACTAGCTGGCGCTTCGCACAGTATAGCCAGCAATTAATTGCCCAATATGTTAAGCGTTAGTTGTACTTAATCCGAGTCAGAGTAAATGAAAGAATTCGAAGTGAAAATACCTACCGACATTGAAATTGCAGAAGCTCAAGAAAAGCTAGGTTTCACGTTTCCACCCGAATATGTGGCATTCATTAAATCTGGATATGATCTAGGAGATGCTCCACTTGAAGCATTGGAAATCGTCGAACCTCCTAGGCATGCTGACATATACGAAGCATTGGTGAGTGCTCGAAAGTTTTACGATTTACCTGTTGAGCTTATGCCTATCTGTGAAGACAACTCTGATTACTATTGCATCAATAATAATGGTGAGGTGGTGTTTTGGGCGCACAATGGAACTACCAATGAAAAGTGGGCAAACGTGACCACTTGGGCTAGACAAATGGTTCTAGAGGCTGGCGAGTAACGTACAACTAACAAGGTTGTAAACGCGAACAAATAACAGTTGGCTTTGTTCGTGCCTCACAAATTTTAGCCAACTATTATTAGCCGGTTACAACGGCGTTAAGTGGCTCGGAGGCCCAGAGTATTGTTTACATTTATAAGAAGCCTTTTCTCGCATGATTTACTTTTTGAATTAAGTGAAAACAAACTTTCTATTAAAGCTTTCTCTTCTGATTTGTCGTATGAAAATGAACCTTATATAGCAATCGAAAACACTAAAAAAGGTGAAGTAATAAAAGCAATTGGAAAGGAAGCCAAATCCCTTTCAGGCTCGAACATTAGAGTGCTTAACCCTTTTAAACACAATCGATCATTTGTCGCCGACTTTATGTGTGCTGAGAAAATACTGCAGCATGGGATGTACACTTTGCATAAATCTAAAATCAAACCTTCGCCTCGAGTCATAGTTCATCAATTGGAGAAAACCGACGGCGGTCTAACTGATATAGAAGAAAGAGTTTTACGAGAGCTAGCACTTGGGGCTGGAGCTCGTGAAGTAGTTATATATTTAGGTTCTAAAATTAACACTAATATTGAAGACTTTGATAAAGTAAAATCAAGAGTATCAGCCACTTAACAAGTCGTTAAAGCAGGACAAATAACAGTTGGCTTTTGCTCCTGCGTCGCTAATTTTAGCCAACATATTATTTGCCTCTTAACGAGGCGTTAGGTGTATCAAGTGTTCGCATCAGAGTTAACTGAAAAATTATTAGCAGAAGGTTGTACGCCAGAAAGCTTTGCTGTGTTATCACGCCAAAGTGATGCTTACTGCATAGATAAGATATGGGGCGAATGGGCTGTTTTTTATTCTGAAAGAGGAATAGATTCTAAACCTATCTATACATCGGATTCTGAAACTGAGGCTTGTGAGTTCTTCTATGATTACATTCTAAAACAGGAGCACTGGCATTTAGTTGGATTTTTTAAAGTTGAAGCAGAGGCGCTAGAACTAGAAAGCATGCTGGATAAAATTGGCATACATTCAATTCGCAATGATATTCCGGCTTTTAACGCACCCAATGATCCAAGGTACCGTGTATTTGTTGTAGGCAAAGACATATTTAAAGCAAAAGAAAAGCTTGGTAGTTTAGCAATAACATACACCTAACAAGTTACTCAAAAGGACGCAAAACGCTTGGCTTGCACTCCTTCGTCGCTAATTTTAGCCAAGCATTTATTCGCCCATTAGTAAGGCGTTGAGGCTGTAGAATTTCTCTCCAAATGACGTTTTCAACGTCTTTTACAAATAAACTTATCTGGTTGTTTTTTAACCTTGCGGCGTATCAATGTCTGTGATCTAATAGATATTATTCACCTACAGTAAATTGTTATGGCCAACTACAAGCCTGACTTATCCTGTCAAAGTAAATTCATTCCCATCAATTTTTCAGAGCAAATTCTGCCTGGTACGTTTGAGTATGCGCTTTGTTATATTATCGAGAATAAACTTGATTTATCGACATTTGATACCTGGTATAACAATGATAAAACGGGGGCAGCGGCGTATTCTCCCGCTGTGATGTTGAAGGTTATTTTACTCGGTTACGCTCATGGTTTAATCAGTAGCCGACGCATTGCCAAAGCTTGCGAAAACAATATTTTGTTCATGAGTGTGTCCGGTGACGTTCAGCCACATTACACTTCTATAGCGGGGTTTGTGGCTAAAATGCATGAGCAAATAGAACCCCTTTTTACCCAAGTGCTGATGATATGTGACGAAGAGGGATTAATCGGTCGTAATATGTTCGCTATTGATGGTTGTAAGATGAAGTCAAATGCGAGTAAAGAATGGAGCGGCACATTCGATGAACTTGGTCGTAAAAGAGTTAAGCTACAGCGTGCAAGTCAGCGTATTATTGAGCGTCATCAAGCGCAAGATGGGCTAAGTGAAGAGCTCGCCACACAAGATTTAAAGCAAAAAGAAAAGCTGGATAAAAGTGCGGATAAAATTACGACATTCCTTGCGACACACAAAGAGAAGTTAGGCAGTCAAGGCAAGCCTGTAAAAAGTAATATCACCGATCCTGACAGCGCCAAGATGACGACATCTAAAGGCACCATACAAGGTTATAACGGGATTGCGATAAATGATGATAAACATCAAATCATCCTACAAGCAAAAGCGTGGGGCTCGGTCGGTGAACAACAAACGCTCAAGCCTGCAGTCACGCAATTAAAACAACAGCTCGATAAACTCCATGTCGATATGCCCTCAAACGAACACACCATTAAATTCACCGCAGACAGCGGGTTCAATAGTGAAGCTAATTTGGCATTTATGGCGCAAAGTGGCTTTGATGTTTACATTGCCGATAACCAATTTAGAAAACGAAACCCGCTGTTTAAAGACAGTGAAACTTACGAAACAGAACAAGAAAAACGCAGATTTAAACGACGTCAGGGCAAGCCGCGCTTATTTACCTCTAGTGACTTTCATTATGATGAAACCACTCAGACCTGCCGCTGTCCTGCGGGCAATGACATGTGGCGAAGTGGTATCAATGTTAAAAGTTATAACCAAGAGTACACCCGATTCTGTGGTTACTTAAAAGACTGTAAAAACTGCCCGCTACAACAGCAATGCATGCGCAAACCGCCGATAAAAACGGGTCGGCAAGTACAGTTTAAGAATGATGAATCACGCAAAAAGCTCAGTTACATTGATAAGATGAAAGTGAAGATAGACAGCCCGATGGGACGACGACAATACAGCAAACGGCTCGGTTGTATTGAGCCAGTATTTGGCAATATTACGGTCAATAAAGGCATGAACAAACTGACCTTACGAGGCCAAGAAAAAGTAAACGCCCAATGGCAACTGTATTGTCTTGTTCATAATATCGAGAAACTGCAACATAGTATGCATTAAGAGGGGAAGCCCTTTTTACCTTTAAAAGTGACGTCTAAAGCTTCACTTAAACCGCAATTATCCCCACTTAAAATCAATGCTTGAAATCATAATGAAACCTAGGCTAAATGCTTGAATCAAAATAGGAACTCATATACTGTTTATTGATTGAACAATTAATTTTAAACGAGTAATTCTACAAGCTCGTTAGGAAGAACACAAAATGGAGTTTCCATCTGACCTTTGTGATTATCTCAAAGAAGGCAATCAATTAGATTACGACGTTTCAAAAGCTGAAGCGGGCAAAGTCGGAATTTGTAACCTAGCAGAGATCAAATCTGGAGTTGTTTGGGTTTCGCCTGAAGATGACGAAATTGATGCATATTATGAGATTACAGCTGTAAGCATTACAAATTACTGTGAAGATTATGATCCAGAATTTATTTTACTTTGGCTACCAAATGAAAAGGTTTATGGGGCTTGGGATTGTGACCACTGGGTTTTAACTATATTCCCTAACGCAAGTTGGACGGATATCGCTGAAAACCCGTTACCGTTTCTTAATGCTCAGTGGTATCCTGAAAGTGATTTAGGTCAGGTATTTAATCCAGCATCTAAATACGAATTAATACTAGGCAGGCCTTTCTAAAAGTTCTTCCTAACAAGAGACTATGGCGCCAATAGCTAATTTCAAGCTTTTGGCGCTTCCCACATCACACCATCTCTTAGCATTGAATTAAGCGTCACGACCATCTTTCTAATACAGGCAATAATAGCTACTTTCTTTGGTTTTCCGGCTTCGACTAAACGTTGGTAAGTTTCTTTAAAAACAGGGTTTGATTGTATGGCTGACATCATTGCTATATACAAAACAGTCCTGACCTGATGCCGTCCACCTTGAATTTTTCGTTGGCCTTTGAAGCGACCACTTTCTTTATTCATTGGTGCAACACCAACTAATGAACTCGCTTCTTTATTATTAATATAGCCACCCATTTAAATGGGCTTTAGCGTTGATGTTGTTTGGTTTGTCATGCTTTAAGTCAATTTCAAGTTAGCCATCAAAATTGAGTCGTGCTACTTTTATTAATTATTTAACTAGGGATTACAACTTAGGCGATGATAGATTCATGATATTGAAAAGGACTTTTTAAACTATGCTCTATTCCTCAGTAACAAGATTATCTTCAGTAATAAAAATACCTTTTGTAATAAGCGCTATATTCCTCAGTTTCTCTTGCTATACAGCCACAGTAAGCGCTACTCAAATAAAGCAAAATTTACCACTTGTTGAATCGGAAGATGGTCAACTCCATCTGGATGTGATGATCCAAGCCTTGTCCGGCCGAATGATTATAGATACAGGCTCTTCAAGTTCTGTTTTAGATCGCAGATATTTGTCCAGTATTGATGATTATACGTCTGTGGATGTTGAAAAAGGCTATGGCTTTGGATCTGAGCAAGCGATGATGATTAGTGAGAAAATCCAACTGTCAGGATTTACTGTATCAGGCTATGAACTATCTAGAGTTAATATCAACACTCATAATTTGTCGGGTATTAATCAACAATATTTAGGCTTGTTGGGTTTTGACCTGCTGCAATTAATCGCTAAAGGGCTGCAATTTTCTGAGCTGCAAACTCAATTACTGGCTCAATATACTCTTGATGAAACCAAGAATAACCTCAACTTATTTTCGTCAGGTTTTGGTATACCTTACGTTGTGGTTAATATTAACGAGCAGGAAGTGGGACTTATTTTAGATACTGGCTCACAATATTCGATAATCAATCGTAAGAATGCCGTCGACTTATCTATTGCTTCTGAAGTTATTCCTAATGCCTATGGCCAAGATATTAATGGTAAACAGATCCCAATTAGCATGAGTGATTCTGTCGTGGTGTCTAATGGTAAGGCTTCACTATTTGAAAACCGCTTTATTGTTACCGATCTTGACTCAGTCATTGTTAACGATAGCTTTAATCATCAAGTCATCGGGATTATCGGACTCAATCAATTAAAATCATTAAACATCGAAATAGGTTTTGAATCTAATACGGTGACTTTTCAATAGTTATTGATTATTTAGCTCAGCCCGTAAACGCAAAGCCTATTTAAAGCACAAAAAAACCTAACAAGTAGTGTTAGGCTTTTTATCATTGAGCGTTAACAAGGTAAAAGTTAGCTTGTTAGTCTGAAAAGGTGCTCCAAATCGGCGCATGATCTGATGGCTTTTCGATGCCACGTAAATCGTAATCCACATCAGATTCGGTTAAGCGTGGTAACAATGACTTGGTCACCATGACTACATCAATACGTAGACCTCGGTTATCGTCAAAACCTTTACTGCGGTAATCAAACCACGAGTAACGTTCAGTGCGCTCAGGGTGTAATTCACGGAAGCTGTCGACTAAGCCCCAGTCTTTTAGACGTTGCAGCCATTCACGTTCTTCTGGTTGGAAACTACACTTACCTGTTTTTAACCAGCGTTTGGCGTTCACTTCACCAATACCAATGTCTAAATCCACTGGTGAGATGTTGATATCACCAATAATGGCAATGTCTTCATCTGGGGTGTGGTTGTCAGCAAGGTGCTGCATTAAGTCTTGGTAGAACTTACGCTTAGCTGGGTATTTGGTTTCGTGACTGATGTTTTCACCTTGTGGGAAATAACCATTCATCACGGTAATTATGCGGCCATTAGCTTGTTTGAATTTACCCATTATCATTCGGCGTTGGGCATCTTCTGCATCATCTTTAAAGCCTTTAATGACTTCGATTGGCTCGGCCTTTGATAGCATAGCAACGCCGTAATGGGCTTTACCGCCATGGTAATGTACGTGATAACCCATGGCTTCAACATCAGCTACAGGAAACGCTTCATCATGTACTTTGGTTTCTTGCAAACCGATAACGTCTGGCTGGTGGCTATCAATTAATGCTTGCAGTTGATGTAAGCGCGCACGAATACCATTGATGTTAAATGAGACAATTTTCATTACACAAGTACTCGCTTAAAAGGTTTAACAATAACGTTCGCATACACACCCGCTTCGATGTATGGGTCTTGGTCTGCCCATGCTTTTGCTGTTGCTAATGAGTCAAATTCTGCTACCACGAGCGACCCTGTAAATCCCGCTTCGGCTGGCTCTTCACTGTCAATTGCAGGATGTGGCCCAGCAACTAATAGGCGGCCTTCGGCGGCTAATGCTTCTAACCTTGCAAGGTGAGCAGGCCGTGCACTCATGCGTTTTTCTAGACTGTTTTCTACATCTTGTGACGAAATCATGTACCACATAGATAGGTTCCTTGAATTATTTTATTTGTTCCGATTCATCGTGTTCCATGTGCTTGTATAAATACATCACAGTAACCACGGTATTGACTAATGTCAGGGCCGTTAAGCCAAATACTTTAAAGTTTACCCAGGTTTCTAGGGGCAGGCTAAAGGCAATGTAGATGTTACCTAGACCACAAGCGACGAAAAATGCTACCCAGTACCAGGTTACATTTGCCCAAATTTTGTCGGGGCATTTCATTTCTTTGCCGAGCATACTTTTTAAAATAGGTTTGCCGATGAGCTGGCTAACTAATAACGCTATAGCAAAGAAGGCATAAACAATGGTGACTTTCCATTTGATAAAGGCGTCATCATGGAAAATTAACGTCAAGGTGCCAAAAAAGGTCACCATTGCAAAGGTGATTAGATGCATTTTTTCAACTTGCTTGTATAGGATATAGCTGACAATAAGTTGCACAGCTGTCGCAGCGATAAGTGCGCCTGTTGCTGTATAAATGTCATAAAATTTATAGATGGCAAAAAAGATGACCAACGGAAGAAAATCAAGCAATTGTTTCATATGATGCTAAGGCCTAAATAAGTCAATTTACAGACTAATATTGCTCCCAACTGATAGAACAGGGTTTTATATTAATCATAGTGAAAATAGTAAGCTCAGAGTCTAGCATGGCTGCTAGGTTGATATGAAGGGCTTCAGGTCTGTGTTTGGCGGTTTTACCTTGATTGTGGGTTAATAAAAGTTCATAAACATCAAAACAAAATGCCACTCGGTTGAGTGGCATCTTTAGTCTTAATTTAAGCTTAACTTTTCCGCAGTAAAACCATTATTTATGACTTGTGTGTTGCCGCTTTCATATTGCGAGTAAATTCGCCGAGTTCACTTAATAAAGCTTTTTCATCGTCTTTATTTCGCTCAATGATTTTGACAACTGCTGAGCCAGATATCGCACCAGCAGCACCTGCATTAATGGCTTCGCTTACTTGTTGTGGTTCGGCGATACCAAAACCTAATAACGGAGGCGGCGCATTAAACTCGGCAAGCTTGGCAAGGATTTCATTAATTGGCTGACCTGCTTTTGACTCCGTACCTGTTACACCTGCACGTGACAACAAGTAGGTATAACCTTGGCCATGCTCACTCACCATTTTTAAGGTGTCGCTGTCCGCATTCGGCGGCGCAATGAAGATTGGGGCAACCCCATGTTTGTGCGCTGCTTCGCTAAATGGCGCAGATTCTTCAACTGGCACGTCGGCAATCAATACTGAATCGACGCCAGCTTGTTTTGCTTTTGCGTAGAATTCGTCGATACCATTAGCAAAGACTAAGTTGGCATATAACAGCAAACCAATCGGCATTTCTGGATATAACTCTCGGACTTGCGATAGAAGTGAGAAACAATCAGCAACCGTTGTGCCTGACTCTAGCGCACGTAAGTTAGCACCTTGAATAACAGGGCCATCTGCTAGTGGATCTGAAAACGGAAAGCCAAGTTCAAGGGCATCTGCGCCATTATCCACTAGGGTTTTAATGATCTTTAAAGATAGGCCAACACTTGGGTCGCCTAAGGTGACAAACGGTACAAATGCACCTTGTTGTTTTTGCGCTAATTGGTCAAAAGCGGCTTGATAACGAGTAGTCATAATAAGTCCTTATTTCGCCGCTTCAGCTGAGGCTTTTTGTTCTAAGATGTCAGAGACGGTAAAGATATCTTTATCGCCACGCCCTGATAAGTTAACCACCAGAATTGTTTCTTTAGTGGCTTCTTTTGCCATTTTTACTGCATAAGCAATGGCATGGGCAGATTCAAGCGCAGGAATAATCCCTTCTGAGCGAGCAAGCAGTTGGAAGCACTCTAAGGCTTCATCATCGGTTGCTGATTCATATCGTGCGCGACCAGTGGCATTCAAATAAGCGTGCTGCGGCCCCACTGATGGAAAGTCCAAACCTGCAGAGACTGAGTATGACTCTTCAATTTGACCGTCAGTATCTTGCATCAGCGGCGCTTTCATACCAAAGAAAATACCGGTTTTACCGTGTTTTAATGGTGCGCCATGTTGTGGGGTATCAATGCCTTTACCTGCGGGTTCGACACCGATTAACTCAACGTCGGTTTCTTCAATAAAGTCTGCAAACATACCAATAGCATTTGAGCCACCACCAACACAAGCAATGACAGCGTCAGGTAAACGACCCTCTTTTTCAATAATTTGCTTTTTGGTTTCTTCTCCAATCATACGTTGAAATTCACGCACGATTGTCGGAAATGGATGCGGCCCAGCTGCAGTGCCAAGTAAGTAATGCGCTTTGTCATAACTTGCTGACCAGTCGCGCATAGCTTCATTACACGCATCTTTTAGGGTTGCAGAACCAGATGTAACAGGGATCACTTCAGCGCCCATCAATTTCATTCTGAATACGTTTGGTGATTGACGCTCTACATCTTTAGCGCCCATGTAAACCTTACATTTAAGATCTAGCAGTGCACAGGCAAGTGCCGTTGCAACGCCGTGCTGTCCAGCGCCTGTTTCAGCAATGATTTCTTTTTTGCCCATACGCTTAGCCAGCAATGCTTGACCTAACACTTGGTTAGTTTTGTGCGCGCCACCATGGAGTAAATCTTCACGTTTTAGATAGATTTTAACCATAGGGTTAGGGCTTAAGTTACGGGTTAAGGTTAATGCGGTAGGGCGACCGGCATAGTTTTTCAGTAACTCAGTAAATTCTTTTTGAAACTCAGGATCTTCTTGGGCGTCAACAAATGCGGTTTCTAGCTGCTTTAACGCTGGAACTAAAATTTGCGGGACATACATGCCGCCATATTCGCCAAAATAAGGGTCAAGCTTAAGCTTTGTCATTGGGTCTTCCTTATCAAATTTAGGTGAAATATCCATATTGGCTATTTCGTAATATTGTTAACTGTTTGATGCCAGGGCTACTCTGAGCCATGGTGATTAATTTTTTCTGATAGCGGCAAGTGCCATTGCAATTTTTTGCGCATCTTTAATGCCTGGTGCTGACTCAACACCAGAATTGAGATCTAATCCGTAAAAACCTTGCTGGTTAGCATCAAATGCGTTTTCAGGTGTTAGCCCACCTGCAAGCATGCTGTTTTCTCGTTCTGAAGAAGTCATCGCAGAAGTGTCGAGTAACGATTGCCAGTTAAAGGTTTCACCTGTGCCGCCAAATCCAGTGATATTTTTGCTATCTAATAAGTAACGATCGCACCCTTGTGGTTTGTCGCCAAGGGTATTGGTTTCACTGTCTACACTCACGGCTTTCCAAATTTGACAGTCCAGTTGCGCATCGTTCAGTAACTGTTTCAGCTCGTTGATTTCAGTGGTTGACTCGTTACCGTGTAACTGCACCACTGATAATCCTACCGCCTTTACTGTAGCCACAATGTCTGAATTAGCTGCGTTAACAAAGACACCGACAAAATGTAAGCCGACTTGTGCTTGCTGACTTTGTTTAACTAACTCTGCAGCTTGCTCAACATTGACACTGCGTGGCGATGCTGGATGGAAAATTAAACCACCGAATACAGCACCAGAATTTGCTACCGCTTTGATGTCTTCGATGCGTGTTAAGCCGTAAACTTTGTTATGGCCAAAAATGAGCTGTCGACAGGCAAGGTCGATATTGTCTTGCGCCATGATAGAGCTGCCAACAAGGTAACCGTCTACCAATGGATTGAGTCGTTTTACTTGTTGGTTGGTATAGATACCTGACTCGCTAATAATGACTCTATCGTTAGGTATTTGTGGTGCTAAAGCTTCAGTGGTGGCTAAATCGGTACTTAAATCACGTAAGTTACGGTTGTTAATACCTACAATACGCGCATTAAGTTCAATAGCACGTTCAAGTTCTGCTTGGTTACTGACTTCGGTTAAGGCATCTAAATTGTATTTAGCCGCTTCTGCAGACAGTAATTTGTATTGCTCATCATCAAGGACAGACAGCATCAACAATACAGCATCGGCGCCTTGATGGGCTGCCAGTTTGATTTGATATGGGGCGACAAAGAAGTCTTTACACAAGATAGGTTGAGAGACTCGAGCCTGCACAAGTGGGATGTAATCAATATCGCCTTGGAAGAACTGCTCGTCAGTTAACACTGAAATCCCAGCGGCGTACTTACCATAAATATCAGCGATGGCTTCGACATCAAAATCTGGGCGAATAAGACCTTTTGAAGGACTGGCTTTTTTGCATTCAAAAATGTATCCCGCATTAGGGGCTTTAAGAGCGTCAAATAGACTGCGGTCTGATATTTTAGGTTGCAGAGTAGCTTCTGGGTAACGCTGCTTTAATGAAGCAATATGCGCGACTTTAGTATCAACAATTTTGGTTAATACATTGGATTCATTCGCTGTGCGATTAACAACTTCAGGCATGATTAAGATTCCTCTTGCTGGCTTGCTTCAGCAAGTTGCGTTAATACGGCGTAAGCTTTGCCGCTATTGATGGTTTCAAGGGCAAGTTGAGTCCCTTGCTGCACAGAGTCGCACACACCACTGACATACAAGGCACAACCTGCATTGATGGCAACGGCATCTCGGTGGGCTGGTTGACCTTCACCTTTCAATATCGCTTGTGTAATCAGCGCATTATCACTTGGCTCTCCGCCTTCTAGTGCCGATATCGGTGCAGGTTCTACGCCTAAATCGTGTGGGTTAAGTTTGTAAAAACGAATTTGCCCATCATTAAGCTCTGCAACTTGGGTTTCGCCATGTAAGGCGACCTCATCCAGTCCGCTGCCATAAACCACCATGGCACGTTTAACACTGAGTGCATTAAGCACGTTCACGATCGGAGCGATTAATTTAGGTGAGTATACGCCCAGCAGCATTGACTCTGGCTTGGCTGGATTGATTAACGGGCCAAGGATATTAAAGATAGTACGGGTTTTCAGAGCTTGTCTTACTGGTACAGCATGACGTACGCCTGCATGGTAGTGTGGGGCGAATAAAAAACATAGACCGAAGTCTTCGATACACTGACTGGCGGCTTCAGGTGTCATGGTTAAGCCGATGCCGCAATGTGACAACACATCCGATGCGCCAGATTTACTGGATACGCCACGATTACCATGCTTAGCGACTTTGGCGCCAGCTGCAGCTGCGACGAAAGAGGCCGTTGTTGAGATATTAATGGTGTTATGACCGTCACCACCCGTACCAACAATATCAACCACCCCAGTAGCGAGCGACTTCGCGCTACGAGGAAATGGTTTTGCAGCTTGACGAAGGGCATCTGCAGCGCCTGTAATTTCTTCAATCGTTTCGCCGCGCATTTTAAGGGCAACAAGCATACCAGCCATGGCAACAGGATCCATTTCACCTTCGACAATAGCACTGAATAATTGTGCACTTTGTTCACGGGTAGGGGCGTTACCTTGATAAAGAGAGTCTAATAGTGGTTGAAGCTGAGACATTATAAGGCTCCTTTAGGGCTATTGTTGCTTTCAATTGCATGGGTGAGGTAAGTCAGGGTTTGCGTCAGTAGCGTACTGCCAAGCGTGGTTAAAATTGATTCAGGATGAAACTGAAAACCAACCGCTTTATCTTGTGGGTGAATCACAGCCATTGGCATGTCTTCAGTGGTCGCAATGACAGACAAACAATCGGGGACTTGGGTAGCGACTAGGCTGTGGTAACGAGCCACTGGCAGTGGAGAAGGCAAGTTTGCAAATACACCTTCGCCATTATGAATTGTAGGGCTGGCTTTACCGTGAACGACAAATGGCGCACGTTCAACTTTACCGCCGTAATATTCGACCATAGCTTGATGCCCTAAACAAATGCCTAACATAGGCACTTTACCAGCGACTTTTGCAATTAACTCCATCATGCAGCCAGCTTCATGTGGTGCGCCAGGGCCAGGTGATAATACTAATGCTGCTTGGCCTTGCTCTGCTATCAGTTTTTCAGCTAAATAATCGGCACTGACATCATTACGGTAAATAAGTACTTCAAATCCTAAGCTACGAAATTGATCCACTAAGTTGTAGGTGAATGAGTCAAAGTTATCTAATAGATACAGCTTCATATTGCTAATGCTCATTTTATTCGTGTTCATCTTATTAGCGCTTGCTTGTTGAGTGCTCATAGTCCACCGCCCATTTTTATCGCTGAAATCACGGCTTGTGCTTTTTGGCGGGTTTCGTCAGCTTCGGCTTGTGGGTCGGAATCAAATACCACACCAGCACCTGCTTGAATAAAGGCCACATCATTTTTAACGAAAGCAGAGCGAATGACGATACAGGTAT
Organism: Shewanella japonica; assembly: GCF_002075795.1. Taxonomy (NCBI): domain Bacteria; kingdom Pseudomonadati; phylum Pseudomonadota; class Gammaproteobacteria; order Alteromonadales; family Shewanellaceae; genus Shewanella; species Shewanella japonica. The sequence goes on along the minus strand of NZ_CP020472.1, from coordinate 3,220,419 downwards.
CCATATCACCTAGGCCGTTAATGTATCCTACAGCGCCACCATAACTGCCGCGGCGAGCTTGCTCTGCTTCTCGCACAAGTTGGGATGCACGCACTTTAGGGGCGCCCACTAAGGTGCCCATGTTCATACAAGCTTGATAAGCATGCAGAGCATCTAAATCTTCTCGTAATTGCCCAGTCACACGGCTAACTAAATGCATAACATGTGAGTATCGATCGACTTTAAGCAACTCAGCCACTTTACGACTGCCACTTTGGCTGATCCGTGCAATGTCGTTTCGGGCTAAATCAACCAACATTAAATGCTCTGAGAGCTCTTTTTTATCAAGACGCAATTCAAGTTCAATACGACTGTCTAGATCATAGTCAATTTGGCCATCGACAGTTTTACCGCGCTTACGGGTACCTGCAATAGGATAAACTTCAACTTGATTACTGGCGGCATCATATTTAAGTGCGCTTTCAGGCGAAGCGCCAAATAAAGTGAAATCAGGTCCACGGAAATAAAACATATATGGACTAGGGTTGGTTAAACGCAGCGCTCGGTATGCCCCTAAAGTATTCGGGCAAGGTAAACTAAAGCTTCTTGAGGGAACAACTTGAAATATATCGCCTGCAACAATGTGCTCTTTTAAATCCACAACCGTTTGCTTGAAAGTATCGTCACTGATATTGACGCGAGTTTCAGCATCGATGGCAACTAATGGTTGAACGGGGGCAAGCGTTTGGCACTGCTGTTTAACATCGATTGCCCGCTGAGCAAGAGTTTTAGCGAATTGAGTATCGGTTGAAAATTGGTGAGTAATGATTTCTGCATCTTGTTGCTGATGATCAACCAATATCAAGGTTTCTGCGAGATAAAATAAGTAATCAGGACAATCGTTTTCAGCATTGGGGACTTCAGGCAAAGGTTCAACGGTATCGATTAAATCGTAAGCTAAGACTCCACCTAAAAATAAATCTTCAAAAGCATCTTTTTTGTCGGTCTGAATGTGCTGAATAAACATTCTTAACCCATCAAGGGGCGAGGTAGACTTTAATCGTGCGTCTTCATCCTGTCGCTCTTGAGCCTTGGCAAGATGTACGGTGAGTACCTTGTCTTGCTGTTGCTGCTCACTTGATTTGAAAAAGGCACTGATAGGAGAAAGTAAGCTAGCACCATTATCGGTTAACGCGCTGAATGTAAGCTTATAGCCGTCACATCTCACCATCATCGCGGCGTGAGTGAGCACGATACTTTTTAAGTGATCTTTACTGTCGATTTCAGCAGACTCAAGCAACATGGTGTGCGGCGCATTGGCAGTAACATGTTGATAAAGACTAAGCGGATCAGCATGATATGCTAACGATTGTTTTTGTGTGACGACATGGGCAAACTGATGTTCCATAATGCTTATTGCGCCTCTCTCTGATATTGATTCTTCATACTCGATACTCTTTTTAAAGCAATTTCGTGCTTGGTTTGCGTTAGTTTTATTTCAGAGTGCAAGCCGTAAATAGCAAGAAAGCCCACATCTCTGCGGGCTTTCTAGTAAAATCTTGTGTTATTTAAATAACCACAACGCTTCACACCACCCGTTAATTTGGGAAGTGCCACCACCAATTGATGTTACGTGCGTTAAAGTTGGTCATGTAAATTAATTCTCTTGAATGTAGTCGTTATCTAAAAAGTTAGCAAAATGCGTTTGGCTAACGTATGCCTTATAGAAGACCTTAGCTGGCGTTTAATGTCAATTGAATATTTCTCAAATTTAGCTTTTTTTTATTCATTGAGGTCAAAGGGCCATCAATTTGCTGAATATGTAGCAAATAATCACGATAGGGTTAAGCTTTTCAACAAAGATTAAAGTACAATAACGTTATGATAACAGACACACTCTTGGCCGATCTTCATAGCCATACGACCGCATCTGACGGCGTACTTACTCCTTCTGAACTCGTTGAACGTGCCATCGAAAAGGGCGTTCAAATGCTCGCCATCACAGATCACGATACTGTGGCAGGACTTGCTGAAGCGCATCAATTTAACCAACAACATGAAACACCACTACAATTAATTGATGGTGTTGAAATTTCTACTCGATGGAACAACTTCGATATTCATATTGTTGGCTTAAATATGGATAAAGAAAACTCAATTTTACTGAACTTTTTAACTCGTCAACGTGAATTACGTGAAGAACGAGCCCAAGAAATTGGTAACCGTTTAGCCAAAGCCGGAATTGAAGGTGCCTATGATGGCGCTAAAAAGTTTGCCGCAGGCGCAGCTATTAGTCGCGGTCATTATGCTCGTTGGTTAGCAGAAAACGGCTATGCTAAAGATATGCCGAGTGTTTTTAAGCGCTATTTAGCGCGAGGTAAAACAGGTTATGTCCCCAATAATTGGGCTGACATGGCCAATGCGATTGACATTATTCATCAAACTGGTGGCGTAGCGGTATTGGCACACCCCAGTGGTTACAAGCTTTCAGCTAAATGGTTAAAGCGCTTAGTGCGAGAGTATAAAGAGGCTGGTGGCGATGCCATGGAAGTGGTATTAGGCCAACAGAGCATTGATGATCGCGCTAACTTAGTCGCTTTAAGTCATTTGAACAACCTAGCGGGTTCAATTGGCAGTGATTTTCATTTCCCAAGCAATTGGATTGAGTTAGGCAAAAATTTATTCCAACCTGCTGGTGTGCAGTGGGTGTGGCAAACAGAATCTTGGACGGAGCGAACATGAGCCAATTTTTTTATATACATGACGAAAACCCGCAAGCAAGATTAATTAGCCAAGCGGTGAACATTTTAAAGCAAGGTGGGGTAATTGTTTACCCGACAGATTCAGGTTATGCACTGGGTTGTATGATTGGCGAAAAAGATGCCATGACCCGTATGGTGCGTATTCGTAAAATTGAAAATGATAATAACTTCTCACTAATGTGCCGAGATTTATCTGAATTGGCTAATTTTGCTCGTGTGGACAATCAAGCTTACCGATTACTGAAAAGCTGCACGCCAGGTCCATATACCTTTATCTTCAAAGCGAGTAAGGAAGTGCCGCGCCGTTTACAGTGCGATAAAAAGAAAACCATTGGTATTCGTGTGCCAAATAACTTAATTGCCTTGGCTTTATTAGAGGCGCTTGAAGCACCAATTATGTCGACCAGTTTAGTGATGCCTGATGAAGAGTTTGCAGAGTCAGATCCTGAACATATCCGAGATATATTAGAACACAGCGTAGACGCAATTATTCATGGTGGTTATTTAGCTGAAAACCAAACCACCGTGATTGATATGTCAGAAGGTGACATTGATATTATCCGTGAAGGTGCGGGTGATACGAGTTTATTTGAGTAAGTCTTTGTTGCAGGTGTTGATAGATGCCTGCGCTTGATGCTTGGTGTAATGCCACCGACAAGTGTTAGATTTTAGCCACAAGATTAATGGATAGTTGTTTCAACCCTAGCCAATAGTGCGTATAATCGCGCGTTTGGTAATTTCTAGCTTCAACAATATGCGCTAGTAGTAAGAGTCGCAGCGGCAAGTTTACTTTTAAATCGCTTAGCTGTTTTTATGTAACTCGCTGAAACTTATTACATTGAGAATATTAATAAAGGAATTGTTCAATGCAGGGGATACAAAAAAGTTTACCTCTTGCGATTGTACGCGGCGAAGCAATAGATGCAATGCCGACCGATTTGTTTATTCCGCCAGAAGCACTGGAAGTGTTTTTGGAGACCTTTGAAGGTCCTCTCGATTTATTATTGTACTTAATTCGCAAGCAAAAACTGGATGTTGTTGACCTGCCAATTGAAAAAATTACGACTCAATATTTAGTTTATATTGATATTTTGACTGAAGCACGCATAGAGCTCGCAGCTGATTATTTAGTTATGGCAGCAACCTTGGCAGAAATTAAGTCTCGACTCCTGTTACCTAAAGTCGCGACCACAGAGGAAGATGAAGAAGATCCTCGCGTGGTACTTATCCGCCAACTTAAAGCTTATGAAGTGATAAAGCAGGCAGCTGCTGACTTAGACGGTTTGCCGCGATTGGAACGAGATGTGTTTTTAGCACAAGCTAAAACAGCACCGAATATCAAGCCAGTCATCATGCCGCCAGAAGTATCGCTAGTTGACATTGCTCAAGCGTTTTCTGAAGTGTTAAAACGCATTGATGCGAACGAGCATCATCATGTTAAGCGTGAAGCATTATCGACACGCGAGAGAATGAGCCAAATATTAGCTAAACTTTCAACAGAACATTTTGTGCCATTTACTGATTTATTTGATGTCAGTGAAGGAAAGGCTGGTGTGGTAGTGAGTTTTTTAGCGTTAATGGAATTAGTCAAAGAGTTGTTGGTTGATTTAGTGCAAAACGAACCGTTAGCACCGATTTACGTTAAAGCGTTTTAACAACCAAGTGTTGATATGAGAAAGGACATCATGCAAATAAATGACATTCAATTAAAACAATTAATCGAAGCCAGTTTGTTTGTGATGGGTAAACCGTTAAGTATTAAAGCGATTAAAGAAACCGTTTTAGTCAAATTTGATGTATCACGAGTCAGAATTAAAAGCTGTCTTGATGAGTTACAGCAAGATTATCAAGAGCGTGGGGTACAACTGGTTGAAGTTGCCAGTGGTTATCGCTTTCAAACCCAAGAGTTGTTGAGTGAATTCTTACAACCTTTGTGGCAAGAGAAATCCCCTAAATACTCACGTGCGACGTTAGAAACCCTAGCGGTGATTGCTTATAAGCAGCCAGTAACGCGCGGTGATATTGAACATGTAAGAGGTGTGGCCGTCAGCAGCCACATAATAAAGAGTTTAGCTGATAGACATTGGGTAAAAACCGTTGGCCATAAAGAAGTGCCAGGGCGACCTGCATTATATGCAACCACGACAGAGTTTTTATCTTATTTTGGCTTAAAAACCTTAGCAGACTTACCGTCGCTAACGGATGATGAGTCATTGCAGGCGTTGTTTGAAAAGGTTTCATTAGCGCCACAACAAACAGAAGAGTCGAACTAGATGAGCGAAAAATTGCAGAAAGTCTTGGCCCGTGCAGGCCATGGCTCCCGTCGTGAGATGGAGGCATGGATTGCTGCAGGCCGTATTAGTGTAGACGGAGAAATTGCCAGTTTAGGTGATCGCGTTGAAGCAGATGCTAAAATACGCATTGATGGCCGTGCCATCGTTATCAAAACTGAAGATGATATTATTTGTCGCGTGTTGGCTTACCATAAGCCAGAAGGCGAGATTTGTAGTCGAAAAGATCCAGAAGGTAGACCAACCGTCTTTGATCGTTTACCTAAAATACGTGATTCACGTTGGGTTGCTGTAGGGCGTTTGGATATCAATACCTCAGGTCTATTATTATTCACATCTGATGGTGAATTAGCTAACCGTCTAATGCACCCTTCAAATGAAGTCGACCGTGAATATGCAGTGCGTACCTTTGGCGATGTGCCAGAAGCCGCTGTGCAGCGTCTTCGTAAAGGGGTGACTCTTGAAGATGGGCCAGCAAACTTTGATAGTATCAAACCTGCTGGTGGTGAAGGACTCAATAAATGGTGGCATGTGACTCTTAAAGAGGGGCGCAACCGTGAAGTCCGTCGTTTATGGGAATCTCAAGAGGTTCAGGTAAGCCGACTTATTCGTGTTCGTTATGGCATGGTTGAGTTACCAAAAGCCTTACCACGTGGTGGTTGGACAGAGCTGGATATGGAACAGGTTAACTACTTACGCCAGCTTGCGGGATTAGAGCCAGAAACACGTACTTTATTAGGCACTGATAAGCACAGTGTTGCACGTGCTAAAGTTAAAGGCGCGAAAATTCGCCGAGCAGTACGAAAGCACAAAACAACTGCTGCGCGTCCTAAATCGACTCGTCAACGTAGTTAAGCATCATTATTCAACGTGATGCAAGTCAACTAAACTCACGAATCAGAAAGGTCACCTAAGGTGGCCTTTTTTATTACTTCATTGCATGTCATTGTGAATGCTAGTTAGGGTTACTCAGATTTACTTGCCGCTTTCTTGAAACTGAGCATATCGCTAACTATAGTTTATTTGATGTTTTTTTAATCAGTTACATAAGTTTACTGTTGAAGGAGTATTAAATGAAAAAGTTACTTGTTGTAGCACTTGCTGGTTTATTGTTTAGCTGCGCATCTGCACCGTCATGGAAAGGTATGTCCGAGCGAGAAATTGCTGATTGGAAAGCGATTGGCTTTGATGCTGCTAAAGCTCAAACTTGGAGTAAGAGTGGTTTTAATGCTGAACAATCTCAGCAGTGGAGCAAAGCAAGTTTTGATGTTGAGTCTGCATCAGAGTGGTCAAAAGAGAAGTTTAACCCTGAAGAAGCACAAACATGGAAGCAAGCAGGCTTTAAACTGGATGATGCAATTGATGATCGTGCTAAAGGATTAACGCCCGTTAAAATGGAGAAGTAGCGCTATTTTTCGACGTTTAAGTGCAAATTGCTGCTCAAATAGCCAAATGAACGATTTATTTCAATTTCTACTTTACACACGTGAGGGAGATAGCTATTATCTCGCTCGTTCGGAGAGATGGCAGAGTGGTCGAATGCACCGGTCTTGAAAACCGGCATGGGTTTGTAGCCCATCTAGGGTTCAAATCCCTATCTCTCCGCCATATTTAGAGAAGCCCGCTATTTTGTAGCGGGCTTTTTGCTTTCTGGGTTTTAAGTTATTTCGGAATATACTTAACAGGTTGTAGCGCATCAATGTAGGGTTCAAATCCTTATCTCTGCGCCATATTTAGAAAAGCCCGCTATTTTGTAGCGGGCTTTTTGCTTTCTAGAATTTGAGTGAGTTTGATTAGAGAGTTAAAAGGTTTGTAGCGCATCAATGTAGGGTTCAAATTCCTATCTCTTAGCCATATTTAGAAAAGCCCGCTATTTTGTAGCGGGCTTTTTGCTTTCTAGAATTTGAGTGAGTTTGCTTAGAGAGTTAAAAGGTTTGTAGCGCATGAATGTAGGGTTTAAATCCCTATCTCTCCGCCATATTTAGAGAAGCCCGTTACTGCAAAGTGACGGGCTTTTTGCTTTCTGGGTTTTAAGTTATTTCGGAATATACTTAACAGGTTGTAGCGCATCAATGTAGGGTTCAAATCCCTATCTCTCCACCATATTTAGAGAAGCCCGCTATTTTGTAGCGGGCTTTTTGCTTTCTAGAATTTGAGTGAATTTGATTAGAGAGTTAAAAGGTTTGTAGCGTATGAATGTAGGGGATATAACTCATTTATGCCACATTGTGAGTTAAAGTCTGATTTCGTTAACTTTTGGCTCATAGCCTTTCGACTTAGCAAAAATTAATTAAAATATGATTGAAAGAGCAACGCCAATTAAAGTCGCTCACTTTATTTTAATATTGGTATAAAGTAACACTGAAGCTAGATGCCGCCGCATTTCACTATGACATTAATTCCTGGTTTTAAGTTATTTATCTGTCCATTGGGCTGACTATACCTGTTTGGTTGATACCCGCCGCATGGGTATAAAGCTGAGTTGTTTTAAGATCCTTATGTCCAAGCTGCTCTTGTACGGTTCTTATATCTGCTCCGTGTTGTAGCAGTTGAGTTGCAAACGAATGCCTGAAAGTATGTGCAGTGACTCGTTTAGCTACTTGTGCCTGTGTTGTTGCAATTCTTAATGCACGGCCAAATGCAGACGGATGAATATGATGACGGCAAATATAGCCATCAATAGGGTGAACACATAGGCGGGAAGCTGGGAATATATACTGCCAGTGAAACTGATTAATGCTTTGCCGATACTTTCTAAACAGTGAGGGTGGCAATGAAGTGAAGCCTAAACCAGCTTTAATATCTTTATGATGTATTCCTTTTACTTTTTCAATTTGCTCCTCAAGACTATCAACAGTGCAGTCTGGTAATAAGCAGACTCGATCCTTTTGCCCCTTGCCTCTAAAAACAAAAATTGTACGGTGAGTGAAATCAATATCTTTCACTCTTAAACTGAGTGCTTCATTAAGCCTAAGTCCACTACCGTATAGGATGCTTGCTATCATTTTGTACTGACCATTCATTAGGTTAATGATGAGCTTGGCTTGTTGAGCATCTAATACTTGAGGGATACGGCCAGGGGCTTTCGCATAAGGAAAATTGAGGTTATCAGTATTAACTTCAAGAACATGCTTAAATACGAACACAAGTGCACACAATGCTTGTTTTTGTGTACTAGCACTAACCCCACGTTGGTTGCTTAAATAGTACAGGAAGGACTCAATATGAGAGGGCGCTAATTCGCGTGCATTTTTGATTTGGGTATATCGGATGAAATAGCGCGCCCAGTAGAGATAAGATTTCTCGGTTTGCAAACTATAATGGCGAACCCTAATTTGTTCTCTGATAGCTTCAATAAAAGTTGGCTTCTTCATAGGAATTACTTAATTATAACTGTATATATATACAGTTATAATTCTTTTTTGAAAAATTGCGAGAAAAGTGAGCAAAAAATGATAGTTCTTTGCTCGATAAAATTCTAAGATGTTGTTAAGTTATTGAAATAATGATACTTAGCAAAAGATTGTAGAGACCTCTACATTAAGAAGCTCGATTTTACCCTGTTGATATAGAATAAATTAATAGGAACTAAAATTATTATTCATAATAAACAGTCGGTTGGCTTAGTATCGTTGCTACTAAGTTTAATTTGAACAGGAACATTATCGAGCAGCTATATAATAAGCTGTTATGTGGCACGGAGGTTGCATCTTGCCTGAGAGTTTAAAAATATTTGAAGCAAGTGATTGGATTGCTCTGGCTTCGGTGGTGATCGCATTGTTAGTCTTAGGGCTAACTATATGGCAAGGTTTACAAACACGGAAGCATAACCGATTATCAGCTAAACCATATGTAGACTTTTCATGGGTTAATAAACCATTGCAAGGGTTGCGCTGTGAGTTAAAAAATTTAGGTTTAGGTCCTGCCTTTATAAGCCATATCAAGTTTTTTGTTGATAACAATGAAGTCAAAATTAAAAATCGTGAGTGCTATAAGTCCTTATTTGAAACATTAGAAATAAATGAAGTAGTAACCAAAATAGAAGTGTCACATATTGAACCTCATTCAGCTCTTTCAGTTGGGCATTCTGACAACCTTATAGTGTTTTGTGATTCTTCTATATCAGAAGATGACCACAAATTGGTTGCAAGTAAACTAAGGCGATTTAGCGTTCAAGTTGAATATAAATGTATTTACGGCATTATCTACAAGACATCAAAGTCAGGTTTGCTATAGCGCCACATAACAAGCTAATTAATAAGGACAAAAAACAGTTTGCTGTTTTCGTTCCTCAACATTTTAGCAAACTATTTTTGGCCCATTATTAGGGCGTTATGTGTTCATGGAGATAAGTCGTGAATTCTGAAATTATAGAAAATCTTAGATTTCTTATTTCCTCTGCTAAAGATCGAGATATTGAGCAAGGAGTTAGTACATTTAACTCCTACATAGAAAAATTGAGCAGCACTAGTAGTGAGAAATTAGTCTGTGAAGATTTATATCGGGAGCTATCAGGCATGCAGCGCTTTGCAGATTTCAACACAAAAGAGTGGCAAGCGGTTCAGGCTATATTTAATGCTATCGAAACTAACCGCTAGCCACATAACAAGCGGCTGTAGTCGCCATGCAAAAAAACGCATGGCTGGGACGGCCTTTCCGTTGTTTATGTGCTTATCGCTACGCTAGCACAACACAAACAACTCCAAGTCCGCCCCTAAGCCGGGCGTTATAGCGCAAGGGAGTGTCATGGGTCGGCAAGCAGGTCATCATTATATTCCAGCCTCATATTTAGCAGGGTTTACTGAAGGTGAAACTAAAGAATCGATTTTTTGGTCGATACCTATAGATAACAAAAAACCTTTTCAAACTAGTCCAATTAAAAGCTGCAAGAAACGAGACTACTATACAATAGAACACGAAAACTCATTGCTCGTTGAGCACTGGTATGCGAACGAAATTGAACCCAAAATAAAGCAAGCATTAGAGTATATTTCTCTCCATAAAACACTCCCTCCAAAAGATGAAATGCAATATTTACTTCTTTTAGCCGCGACTCTTTATCTTCGAACACCATCTAGTAGATCAACTAGAGAAGCACCGTTAAAACGTACTCAGGAAATTGTTGATAGCATCGACAAAGATGTGAATATTTCTAATCGCGATGCATTCAAATTTAATCAAACTGATTTAATAACATCAGAGTTAAAATTAATAAGCACAGTTATGGAGTGTTTGAGCAATAAGTATTATTGTTTATTAATCTCTGATGATCCTAATACAAATTTTATTACATCAGACTGTCCTTTTTTACTAATGCACCCAAACAGCAAGGTTCAATATTATGGTTTAAACACTAAAGATATTGAGTTATCTATTCCTATAAGTAAAAATGCGGTGTTGGTTGGGCGTAATGAAGAAATGAAAGAAGGTGTATTTGAAGCTAACAAAAAGTTTGTTGCTGCATTTAACTCTAATTTGATTACCTTTACAGATAAGTTTTTTTATTCCAATCAATCTAAGTTTTATCTTTTAGACGATAATGGTGCGCCTATAGTTTGGGATATAAATAATTTTGAACGTAGCAATGCGCTATAACAAGCTAATTAATAAGGACAAAAAACAGTTGGCTGTTTTCGTTCCTCAACATTTTAGCCAACAATTTTTTGCCCATTATTAGGGCGTTAGTATGCCAGGAGGTAGTATGAAAATCCTCATATTAGTGTTTATTGCATGGTCGAGTATTGCATATGCTGATGGCTGCCGTTTTGAATCGGAGCAAGCTAGATATGATGTAAACAATGCTTCCGAAGATGCTGACTTAGCCTTCGATAAGTCAGGAGTTTCATTTATATCTGTAGCTAATGGCATTGCTCCTGCACGTCCTGCATTTGACGATATTGAGATGACTGTTTGCGTAGTATTGGAAACTAAGTGGGAAACTTTGTGGGTTGGTGCTGATAGTTCAGTTTGTGGGTCCTCAAATGATTTAATAACCAAGGCGTTTTCCTATGCAGAGGCATTCAACAAGAGAATGCTTGAGCTTGCTTCAACTAGTGAGTCATATAAGTGTGCCGATGAGCTGCAGGCATACTAACAAGGCGCTGCAGGCGGATCGCAATTCAGTTGGCTTTCGCTCGTTCCTCGCAAATTATAGCCAACTATTTTGCGCCGCTTAGCAAGGCGTTAGCTAGGTAGTAATGGAACTTCGAAAATTAATTGAGTCTATTGAGAACTACAATGATGAAGGCATAATTTTTGCCGAGTTGATTGAGGGGAGTTACCTAGCTTCTTCAGATGCTCAGGTAATTGAAATGTCAGATGAAGAAATGTCATTACCGACACCTGAAGTTGCTGAAAAATATTGTTCTGGTAAGGCGTATTTTCTAGAAGTATTTTTGGTCAAAGAAATGTTGGATTCCATGAGGCAAGAGCATATAGGTTCAAACGAAGCTTGTAAGCGAATTATTCATTATGCAGTACACGATGCTTAGCTAACAAGCTGCTAAATTCAGATTCACCAAGGCTGTCATGCCATTTGCTGAGCAAATCGCCCGCCAGCACTCAGTTCACTTATTAGCAGAGCGTTAGCAGTGCAAGGAGGTCAACCACATGCGTAAGCTCATATTCTTTTTATTAGTCATTTCTCAAAGCTCTTTTGCTGTTAATTCCGATCAAGCAAAACAGGCTGCCAAAAGCATATTTGAAAAATCTTCTTCCGCTTATACAAAGGAATCGCTAACCAAAGTGTTTACTTCTGGCGGTTATACAGAGAAAGAATCGAGTGAATATGCTACCAAATTATTAAAGCTTTTTAATTCAGATGAATTTATAGGTAAGATTCAAGATATATACATTAAGCATTTTACTGCAGACGAATTAGTGCAAATTGCTGAAATATTAGACCACCCAGCTTACGCTAAGTTCTTAAAGTTAAGGCCAGTAATACAGCAAGAAATGTCTGCCGAGATAAATAAAATAACTAGCAATATCAAGTAATTACAGCTAGTAAGTCATTAAAGTAGGACAAAAACAGTTGGTTTTTGCTCCTTCGTCGCTTATTTTAACCAACTATTTTTAGCCTCTTAATGAGGCGTTATGTTTCTTTAAGTCGGTGTCGATATGGAGGTGAACTTGGGATTTTCAGATTATATGGCAATTAGTGCCTTTCTGGTTGCTTTACTCTCAGCACTATATGCTAGATGGACTTGGTCAGAAGCTAAAAAAGCGAATGATATCTCACGTGTAAACTCACTCCTGACCTTAAAACAGCATTACTCTGACCTATTGCAAAAAGAGCATGACAAATCTAAAGCATGGCTTGAAGGTAAAGAAAATAAGGTTAGTGATGGTTACACCGAAGCCTGTTTAAAAGCAGCGGCAGATTATCAACAGAAATATAGGCAAGTTAGTTCACAACTTGAAAAGCTAAAACTTGAAGTGTTAACCAAAGAAACATAACAAGAATTTAAAGCGGGACTGCTAACAGTTTGCTCGGTTTCGCTTCGCTACACATTCTAGCAAACAATTATCAGCCCCTTAAATGGGCGTTATAGGGCTCAATAAGTGTCATTGTTAAATCGACTATTTCGTAAAAAATCAGGTAACGAAAACTTTTATCCTCGTGGCCCATGGTTAATTGAAGTTGGTGATATGTTTTTGTGTAAAGGGTCATTTGGTAAAAGAATCAATGTTGACCCAAAAACTATTCGATTTATTAAAATCATTACAAACGATAAAGGCCCATTCAGTGATGATTTGTTTTGGAAGTTTGAGTGTGAAAATATTGATTTTTACTTAGCCTCTGAAAGTCCTAAAGCACCCGAGTTTATGTCAATGTTTCAAGAGTTGAATGGTTTTGACAATGAACAACTGGCGTTATCTGCAAGTAGTGCTGTGAACGCATCATTTGTTGTCTGGGATAGAAAAGCCCTATAACAAGGCACTAAAGTAGGACGCAAAAAGCATGGTTTGCGTTCGTACCTCACTAATTATAGCCATGCATTTTACGCCTCTTAGCGAGGCGTTAGTTGCCTATGAAGAGATTATTGAGTTTCATCTTAATATCTATTTTAAGTATTAATTGCTTTGCTCAAGGAAGTAGCATGAAAATTGAAGAACTAATCCTAAACGACAATTATGCTTTACCGCTGTGGGAAAAACGGGGGCTAATACCATCACCTGCTCCTGTGATTAAAAAACTTGAGAGTGTCACTGTTAACTTTCTTAAAAGTCTGAAGGTGATTAATGAAAACTCTGAATTAGACAAATCCTCTAAATTAGACAAGTTACAAAAACTTGTGGATCAATTGCCTTGGGATGATTTTGATACCGAGGAGAAAGAATTTTTAGCTGATGTAATTGCTCCAGCAATTGAGTCTATGGGTTACAATCCTTGGACAATTATTTAAGCCGGCAACTAACAAGTTACTTAAAAGGATGCAAAACGCTTGGCTTGTGCTCCTTCGTCGCTAATTTTAGCCAAGCATTTATGTGCCTATTAGTAAGGCGTTATGTGCTCATGGAGGGGTGTAGTTGATATCTATTTTTATTACTGCAATTTTGGTTTGCTTTGTCTTTTTGGAATTAGGTTACCTAATAATAAAGCGCTTTAATATTAGTAGTTTAATCTTCTTTGCTATTTGTGTATTTATAAGTCTATATTACTATGCTTATTTTTTTGAGGCTTCTGACTACGGAAGAGAAAATAGAGCATCAATGCTGTTGGTGATTAGTTCAATTTTTTATTCAGTACCTTTAGCAATAATGTTCATCATAATTGTCTTTAGTAAGAAAAAGCCTGATAACATTCAACATATAATAGCTGCGTCATTATCTATATTACTGGGGTTATTGTTTCCTGTTTTTGCATTACTAACTGCTTGTAGTGTAGGCAGAGATTGCCTTTAAAAGCACATAACAAGAGACTATGGCGTCAATAGCTAATTTCAAGCTTTTGGCGCTTCCCACATCACACCATCTCTTAGCATTGAATTAAGCGTCACGACCATCTTTCTAATACAGGCAATAATAGCTACTTTCTTTGGTTTTCCGGCTTCGACTAAACGTTGGTAAGTTTCTTTAAAAACAGGGTTTGATTGTATGGCTGACATCATTGCCATATACAAAACAGTCCTGACCTGATGCCGTCCACCTTGAATTTTTCGTTGGCCTTTGAAGCGACCACTTTCTTTATTCATTGGTGCAACACCAACTAATGAACTCGCTTCTTTATTATTAATATATCCAAGTTCAGGCAGGTTACTGATGATTGAAGCAGCGGCGATTTTACCTATTCCTTTCATGCTTTGTAGAATGATATTTTTGGCTTGGTAGTCGGGGTTGGACTCGATGAGTTTAACTATTTTTGCTTCTATCTTTTCTATCTGATTTCTAAATACAGTTAAGATAGGTTTGATGGTCATCGCAACCTCTTTCGGCAGAATTTGCAGCCTGTTCTTCTCCATCGTTTGCATTGCCATAATTTGATTGCGTCTTGAGACTAAATCGCTCATAGCCTGCATGATGTCAGGCTTTAAAGTAGATAGCTTAGGCTTAATCGCATCTCCATAATGAGCGATGAGCTGCGCATCTAGCCTGTCTGTTTTAGCTTTTTGACCAATGGCACCAGCAAATCGTTTTATATGTATTGGGTTCGCAATAACGAAGGGCAGATTTGCTTCAGCGCAGGCCATGATAAATGGCATTTCTAAGCGACCTGTTGCTTCAATAACGATACGTTCAGGATGGTGTTTCTTGATGAGGTTAACAGCTTCTTTAATGCCTTTCTCATCGTTTTTGACGTTGAAAAAGATATCGAGTGGTCGGATATAAATATCGAGCTGAAACTTACCCGTATCGACACCGATGTTAATGTTTTGATTAGTTTTTGAATTCATAATAAGCTAACTCTTGCTTGCAAATGCGGGTTCGAGACCCAGTAGACTATTCGAGTGTTTTGCTTGGAGTCCTTTGTCGCGTTCTTTCTTGTTATCGGTCTCTCAATAGAGGAGCCAGCAATCAATCGAACTACGACAAGGAGAGCTTTAGTTGCAGCTAAAGCCTGGGTCTCACATTACCCGAAACAGGGAAGTATTTGTAAATTAGGTGGGTTTATTATCCATACAAGGCACTCAAGCAGGACAAATAAAGCTTGGCTTTTGTCACTGCGTGCCAGATTTTAGCCAAGCATTATTAGCCTCTTAGTGAGGCGTTAGCAGTACAAGATGAATTTTTTCTGGAATCTGATATTTAAACGAAAAATTAGACGAGATGCTAGGGTTCCATTAACTCAAATATTGGAACAAGTTTTATCGTACCTCGCAAAGTCGGAAGACTCTATATGGTCAGATATGGAAGTCGAAGAAACAGTACAATTAATAAATAAGCAATTAGATTTGCTAAAGTGTTCAGGCAAAGTGAATGTAAGTAAACTCAATTACTTGTTCTTACCAACAGCACCATTACAAGAAATAGCAATGGAAAATGGCTGGGTTGATGAGTATTTAAAACTAGCAGAGCAATTTGACAGTCATATGGCAAAGTACTGCTAACAAGTCGCTCAAAAGGGCAAAAAACAGTTGGTTTTTGCTCCTGCGTCGCCTATTTTAACCAACTATTTTTAGCCTCTTAGCGAGGCGTTAGCAGTACAAGGAAGGCTATGAGTAAGCATATCTGGGATATCACTCTTCAAGATTTATCAGAACATGCAGTATGGCAATTTCCTATATGGAAAGATGATAGCTGTGAAGAAACAATTGTTATTCCTGCAACTAAAGATGATGCTGTAAACCCTAACTCTCAACTGCTAGTTAAAGCTAAGTTTATTGATGCTTCTGGCTCCGAGTTTGTCGGCTATATTAATTACGGTTTAACTGATGTTGAGTATTCTCAACCTTGTATGTTTGTAAAAGGTGAGGCAATCAATTTTTGGTTTGGTATTTCGAAACCTAATGAAGCTGATTTAACTAAACTTAATTTTCCAGTTGTAGCCACATCTGCTCTGATTTATGGTTTAGAGGCTCAATCAGTCACAATTAAAGGGTATGGTTACATTGCGGAAGATTCTAGCAGTAGAGTAATGTACTGCTAACAAGCCAATTAATCAGGACAAATAACAGTTGGTTTTTGCTCCTGCGTCGCTTATTTTAACCAACTGATATTTGCCCATTATTGGGGCGTTAAGTGTCAGAGAAAGTATGGAAGATTTAATCGAAGAGATAGGGATTGATCAACAAGAGTGGCTATATCTAAAGCCTGCGACTGAAACTTTCCCTATGATTTACCGCGAGGCCATGGAGGTTCACTGGAATAGTGAGCATAAATATCTCTATGGTGCCAAGCCTCGTAAGTGGGGTTACATCGAGTGGTATCAACAAATAATTAAAGCGGCAGCAGAGCAAGGTTGTAAGCTAGTATTTTCTCCCAGCGTTTCATGGGTTAATGTACCAAGTGAGCTGCAAGCACAAATAACAGGCGAGCATAGTGCCAAAAACACTTAACAAGTTTGTCAACGAACGCCCTTCGGGCTGGACAGCTTTAAGCGTGGCTTCGCCACAAAGCTGCCCGTTACAAAGGCGTTATATAACTATGAGGTTCAGTGAAAACCGTCAACTTTAAATTTGCTCTAGATGCGACTATTGCGACACTTTTTATCACGCTAGGTGTGATTTATATATTGGTTGTGCGCGCTGATAAAAATATTGAGTCAGTAGATTTAACCAATAGTGATCTAAGTTGCAAAGTTAGCGCAAGAGGCAAACTTAGAGGTTATTTCACACTTGATGGAAAGGAGTACTTTTCGCCTGGTACTTATGCAACATGTGAAGAATTTCTAAACCGAATGACAGAAAAAGAAATAAAAGGAAAGCATCAGAAAAACAAGAGTTTATTGGTAGAGCTTAGAGTCGGCAAAAGCTTGTATGCAGAGAACTCTGTAGGAATGCGTGTTTTAATTGGTATATTTATTGGTTTAGTTTGTTTTGCTTTTTTACGTAGCCCCATACATTGGATCGCAAAGAAGGTTATATAACAAGGGCATTAAGGCAGACGGCCTCAACATCGGCCTCATTTAATGCAAAAAGAAACGACGCATAAATGCGCCCCAAATTGGTCCGCTGCTTATGCGGGCGTTAGCTGCCACAGGAAGTTATGAGCTATTCTTGTAAATTTATTCTTGTATTTTCCTTTGCTCTGGCTTTTTTTATACCTATTTTGGTCTTGGGGCTAAGTATAATTATTGCTACTCCCTTGGCTATTGCTGGAGTGTTGCAAGGTGAATTTGAAGGCGCATTTATTCCACTCTTGTCAATTGGCGGAGCAATGGGTTTTTGGGGGCTTAGCCAATTGCTTGCAAAAACCCTGGATGACTCCATGAATATTGCTTCGCCTTTTCGCATGAAAATATATATTAGCTTAGGGATAGCATCACTCTTTGTACCTGCTTTTTATGCGTCAGGGGTATTAGGTAGCTGGGCTGCAATATCAACACTCCCTTTTTTAGTCACATTGTATTTGGTTTACTTTAACCGGCAGTATTTAAGCTGCAGCTAACAAGCTGTTCAAGCGGGACTCCTAACAGTTGGCTTGGGTTCCACTTCGTTCCACATTTTAAGCCAACTATTATCCGCCCCTTAACAGGGCGTTATAAGCCATGATGATCGAATTAGTTTTAGCCTCAACCTTAGTGTCATTTGTTAATACCGAAATGTATGAGGTAGATTCGTGCATAGGTGAACAATTCGCGTTAATTGAAGTTGTAAACCCTCAGTGGCCGATACATTCCGAAAGATTTTCAGGTGTCGGTTACGTTGACTTTAGGGTAACAGTGAATAGCGAAGGCAAGGTTGTAGAGCACCAAATTACTCGTTCTCAGCCAAGACGAATTTTTGATAAGCAATCACTTCGCGCATTAAAGAAATGGAAATTTGATTCATCAAAGCATGAAGAACGCTGCTTTGATGTAACTTTTAAATACGATTCGGACAAATTTGAGTAAATGGCTTATAACAAGTTGCTCAAGTTCGTTCGTAAACTCACTGGGACAATTAACAGTTGGCTTGGCGCTTCGCGCAAGTTTAGCCAACTATTAATTGCCCCTTAGCAAAGCGTTAAGTGGCTCGGAGGCCCAGAGTATTGTTTACATTTATAAGAAGCCTTTTCTCGCATGATTTACTTTTTGAATTAAGTGAAAACAAACTTTCTATTAAAGCTTTCTCTTCTGATTTGTCGTATGAAGATGAACCTTATATAGCAATAGAAAACACTAAAAAAGGTGAAGTAATAAAAGCAATTGGAAAGGAAGCCAAATCCCTTTCAGGCTCGAACATTAGAGTGCTTAACCCTTTTAAACACAATCGATCATTTGTCGCCGACTTTATGTGTGCTGAGAAAATACTGCAGCATGGGATGTACACTTTGCATAAATCTAAAATCAAACCTTCGCCTCGAGTCATAGTTCATCAATTGGAGAAAACCGACGGCGGTCTAACTGATATAGAAGAAAGAGTTTTACGAGAGCTAGCACTTGGGGCTGGAGCTCGTGAAGTAGTTATATATTTAGGTTCTAAAATTAACACTAATATTGAAGACTTTGATAAAGTAAAATCAAGAGTATCAGCCACTTAACAAGTCGTAAAAGCAGGACAAATAACAGTTGGCTTTTGCTCCTGCGTCGCTAATTTTAGCCAACATATTATTTGCCTCTTAACGAGGCGTTATCTATACAAGGAATATCATGGACGATCCTCAACAAACTTGGGATGACTACTACTCAAGAATCAAAGCTCGAAAGGTAGACGAAGCAACAATGCTTTGGGAAAACATGTTGAAAGCAGGAGTTTCAAATGAAACTGTGTTTGCCATGGATTTTACTCATTTTTGCGATCTTCCCGAAAAACTAAAAGAACTGGGTAAACAGTTAAGTGAAAACTATGAACTGGAATTCAGTGATGTAGATGATAAAGGGTATCAGTTTTTAATTGGCACAACTCGACCCTATGGCAATGAACTAAGCCAAGTTGATTTTATTGGCTGGGTTGAGTTTATGTGTGACGTCGCGCAGTCCTATAGTTGTGTCTTCTCTAGTTTTACAATCGAAAGCCCTGAGCTGGGCTTAATCTGGTCTAATAAAGACGTCGAACCCGAAAAGGGATAGCTAACAAGTTGCTAATATTCAGATTCCCCAAGGCTGTCATGCCATTTGCTGAGCAAATCGCCCGCCAGCACTTGGTTCACTTATTAGCAGGGCGTTAAGCCTCTTGGCAAATATTAACTTTCATAATAAATAAGGTAAAAGATGCAATCAACAATGAAGCATGAAATAGCTCTTCTGGATTTTTTAAGGGGCTGGGCTGCATTACTAGTTTTTTTTCATCATGCTGCAATCTTAGGGGGAGGGCCTGGATTTTTATCAGGTAGTATAGGGAAGGAAGCTGTAAATGCATTTATGTTAGCATCAGGTTTTTTAATTTACTTCCAATGTAATGTTAGTAAGTCTTATTTCGGGCTGAAGAATACAGTAGGTTTAAAAAACTTTTACATTAGAAGGATTTTTAGAATAGCTCCAGCCTATTACTTCTGTTTAGTTATTGCTCTTATATTTGCAAGTTACTTGGGGGCGAGCAGAGAGTTAATTGCAGAAGTGTTACCTCATACAATGACGGACATGTCGAGATACTATATTCAAGATCCGCTTAAAAGTTTTTTTATCCACGCGTCATTTATATTTGGGCTCATGCCTTCTTACTCGTTCAGTACGCCTCTGCCTGATTGGAGCTTAGGCCTAGAAATGCAGTTTTATTTAGTCTTTCCTGTTCTTTTTTATTTTCTAAAAAAGAATTTTACTGTTTTTTTTACAGTGTCCCTATTAGGAATGATGGGGATTGCTTATGTTTCATATAAACTAGGTTTTATTTTCCCTATGCCTAGTTATTTACCTTTAAAATTTCATAATTTTGCGGCAGGTATTGCCCTTGCATATTTGTTTATAAACAATAGCGAAAGATCAAAGAGCTATTATTTTGTCATTGTTATTTCTATTGTATTCTTACTACTTGGCAATCGCTCTCTATACATTCCAGTTTTATTTCTCTTCAGTTGGTGGTGGCTTTGTAATATAAAACGAGTGAATATTATGTATTCTTTTGTAAATAGAATATTTAGTCACAGCTCATCAAAATATTTGGCAGAGATGTCTTATTCTCTATATATATTTCACTTAATTTTGATGCTTCCTTTTTTCTCGTTTGTATTAAAAGGTGGAGAGTTATCTACCTTAATTTGGATTGCGTCCTCTTTATCTTTGCTAATTTTAACAATGCTAGTTGCTCACTTTATATATAAATATATCGAAATACCCGGAATTAACTACGGTAAAAAATTAATAAATAAAAAGGCTTAACAAGTTGCTTAAACGGAAAATTAGCAAGGCGTTATGTTTTACAATCTAAATTTTCGCAACCTATAATAAAAAGGATATTTTATGTCAGAGAATAAGTTTAATGTTTATGTTGAGATCACTGAAGATAAATCTGGTAAATTGTCAAAATTTATACAGGATGTTCAATCAAAAAATTTTGAAGCTTTATCTTATGCTTCAGAGTATTTCGAAGTAGATAAACATTTAGATATAGATTTATCCGCTTCTGAATCAGATGGCATTCATAATTTAAAGTTCTATGCTTGGGGGTCATTAGTCGTTGAAAACTTTATTTCTTTTCTTTTCGATGAACTTGGAGCAATTACGGTTGAGGCGGCTGTTTTTATCGGGGATTGCGGTGAGTATGATTTTCACTTCGCTGATGAAGATGAAGAAGACTCCTTTACTGAGTACGATGAGCATGAATGGAATTGGTTAGAAGATCCATCAATCGATTGGGAGTCAGAAAATATTGTCCTAAGTGGTAAATTTGAAAATTATGAAACAAGGGATGAGTTAGCTGATGAACTAATTGATCTAGGTGCCAATGTACAATCTTCAATTTCCAAAAAAACCACTTTGTTAATTACAGGAAACAAGGTTGGTGCATCTAAGTTAAACAAAGCCAATGAGTTAAGTATTCGTATAATTTCTGAATCTGAATTGATGGAAATTATAGAGTGTGTGTAAAACATAACAAGTTGCTTAAACGGAAAAATTACAGTTGGCTAGCGTTCGTGCCTCGCACATTTTAGCCAACTGCATTTTTCCGCTTAGCTTGGCGTTATATTTCTTTAGATTTCAGTGGTAGACTTTTACCTAGGTGTATATTTTGATCAAGATAGGTGTGGTTTATTTCAGTAAAACGGACGTAACAGGGGCAATGGCTAAAGCAATAATCGCTGAAGCTGAATCTCAAAGTGATGTAAGCGTTATTGAACATAGGATTGAAGGTCATGAAATTATCGAGGGTCGTTTTGAGAAAACTGATGTTTTTTCGCTGTTAGATAAATGTGATGCGATTATTTTTGGTACGCCAACATACATGGGCGGAGTTTCGGCACAATTTAAGGCGTTTGCTGATGCAACTAGTGATTTATGGTGTGAACAACTGTGGGCAGGTAAAATCGCAGCTGGGCTCACATCTGGTAGTGAGTTAAACGGAGATCAAACGAGTACATTACAATATCTGGTTACTTTATCTAATCAGCATGGAATGCTTTGGGTTGGTTTAGACTCTGCTATAGGTTTCAAAGATAGAGGAATAAATAGGTTAGGCTGTCAGCTTGGTGTTGTGGCTCAATCTTCAGACGGTTCATTACATGAAACAGATCTTGAAACTGCAAAATATTTAGCTCAACGTGTAGTTAATCTAGCGAGACGGTTGAAATAGAAATATAACAAGGAGCCAGCAATCAATCGAACTACGACAAGGAAAGCTTTAGTTGCAGCTAAAGCCTGGGTCTCACATTACCCGAAACAGGGAAGTATTTGTAAATTAGGTGGGTTTATTATCCATACAAGCCAATTAAGGACGGGACTGCTAAAGCTTGGCTCAGTTCCGCTACGCTACACAGTTTATCCAAGCGTTTATCAGCCCCTTATTGGGGCGTTATGTAACACGGAGAGTTTAGTGAAAATTATACCTATAGCATTCATTGGCGCACTATTAGCCTTCCCATCATCTGCAAATGAAAATAGTTCTATTGGATATAAAACAGTCGACTTAGCTCTTCAAGCATTGAAAAATAAAGATGGTACAAATTTAAGCATCCAAGGAGGCTGGACTATTATCGAAGATAAAGAAGAGTCTAGCTTAGTTTTATGGTCGTTTACTCCCGAGACTCACGCAGCTCACCCAGCAGCGATAAAGCGTAAAGTCCTTGAGAAAAACCAAGCAATTTACATTCAAATGTCAGCACTCTGCCAAGCTAAAAAGGCAGATTGTGACAAGTTAATCAAAGAGTTTGAGCTGCTAAATAAGAACATCATGAAAGGTTCTGGATAAGTGTTACATAACAAGTTGCTCAAGTTCGTTCGTAAATTCACTGGGACAATTAACAGTTGGCTTGGCGCTTCGCGCAAGTTTAGCCAACTGCTAGTTGCCCCTTAGCAAAGCGTTAGGTGTACTTGGAGTTCAGATGAAAATATGGATATTGCTTTTTCTTTCAGGCATTTCTTTTTCAGGGCTTTGCAATAACGACATTGCTTCTCAGAAAAATATTAACCCTGTAATTCAAGTTATGGAGTGCTTGCGTAATATTCCCGATAAAGAAATTACAAACCCTGATCACCTTATAGCTAAAGAATTGTCATTAATGACCAGTGTAATTGAAAATACAACTCTCGAACTTGACACAAATACAAACGAGCAAAAGGAATTTAGAGAGTTATACAAAGTGGCGTATAAACATTGCCCTAACAGCATTAACACCTTTAAAGCTGGGTATAAAGGTATAGCTAACAAGTAACTAAAGCGGGACAAATAAAGCTTGGCTTTGTCACTGCGTTCCAAATTATAGCCAAGCACCAAGCATTAATTTGCCCCTTAGTTGGGCGTTAGATGCCTGCATTATTAAAGTCCGGGGTTTTAGTTGGAGATTAGAAAATTAAACACATTGCGTGGGTTGGCTGCATTAATTGTGTTTATTACTCATTTTAGCGATATTACAAATTGGCTTAATGGAATGTTAGGCGGAGGCTCTGGAGCGTACGGTGTAATGCTGTTTTTCTTGCTAAGTGGTTTTTTAATGTCTCACTTATACATGACCCAAAAATTCAACAGCATTAATATCAAGCGCTACTTATTAGCTCGAATCGCAAGAGTAGTTCCATTATTCTTGGTTATTGTACTTAGCTCTTATGTTTTGTCCTTAATCGGCAATGATAGTCTTTATAACATTCCAGATACGAATGCACTGATTAGTCATCTTCTATTTTTATATGGTGACAGTGTACTTTGGTCAATCCCCCCTGAAATACAATTTTACTTCGTATTCCTGATTTTTTGGTCATTTTCAAAGAATAGGAGGGGCTATATTTACCTTTCAATATTAGCGGTTATGCTCCTGCTATTTTTTGCAAACTTTCCACGAGTATATGGAGACATAAACGGAGTTAGTTACAACTTATTTAATACGTTAAGAAGTTTACCTTATTTTTTTATTGGGGTTATTTTTGGAATGCATTATACCTCTTTTGAGGTGCCGAAATACCTTAAGAAACATTACTTTATTTTCGTGTTACTCTTAATACCTGCTATGTATCCAGAGATCTCATCTGTTACGTCTGATGCTAAGACAAGAATGTGGTTAAGCTATGAAGTATTACTTGTAATGAGTTCCGTATTTTTTTGTATTGTATTTTTAGTTCCTGATAACAATGTGCTATTAGCTAACAGGTTCGGTGACTTCTTGGGAAAAGTATCTTATTCATTATATTTGCTTCACATGCCAATTATTATTTTTGTAAACAAGCTCAATTTAAGTGTTGAATTGAAGTTGTTATTATCTTTGGTTTTAACTGTTTCAGTAGCATTTGTATCATTTAAATATTTTGAAAAGCCCGTTGCTAGGTTCATACGTAACATAGCATCTAACAAGATGATAAAGGATAAGGACGTCTAAACGTTGGCTAGCCGTTCGTACCTCACTAATTTTAGCCAACATTTATACACCTCTTATCATGGCGTTAAATTGCAAAGGAGTGTCATGCGTATAATTCTAGTGTCTACTTTAATATTTATAAGCCTATCAGCATCAGCGATTGTAGTTCGGCATGATATTGATAATGAAAAATACCTTGCCTATTCTGAGGACTTTAAACCTTTGGCTACATTTTATGTAGATGGCGCTCATGGAGTACTAATTAAACCCAAATGGGTTGTAACCGCAGCCCATGCAACATTTTGCGTAAATTCTGGTAGCTATATTGCATTACACAATGGCCTTCATAAAGTAGAACGAATATTTGTGCACAAAAATTATCAGCCAGGTAAAAGCCACGATATTGCACTTGTAAAATTAGTTAACCCTATTAATGACATTGAGCCTGCAACTATCTATGAAAAATCAGATGAGCTTGGAAAATCAACTTGGTTTATAGGTGTAGGGGGAACCGGAAATGGATTGACTGGGCAAACCATAGATAATTACGAAAACGCAGGGGTTCTAAGAAAAGCTGAAAATAAGATCGTGTTAGCAAATGGTCCATTAATAAAGTTTCGGTTTGATCGTGATAGTTCAGCTTTACCGTTAGAAGGAGTATCTGGTGGTGGAGATAGCGGCGGACCAGCTTATATAAAAACAAACAATACTAATTATTTGTTGGGTATTAGCTCCAGAGTTGAAGGTGGTAGTATTGGTAAATATGGAGTTACGGAAGTTTACTCCAGAGTCTCCTTCTTTAATTCATGGATAGAAAGTATTACGAGCGAGGATGAGTTGTATCAACTTCAATTTGCGACGCCTAAATTGGATGCACTTCCGACTGGTCTCTCTAAGGAAATTTTACCAGAGGTATGCTCAGATATTGGATTGAGGCCAAATGCAATATAACAAGGCATTAAAGCTGGAAAAATTGCAGCTGGCTGTTTTCTCTGCGTTCAACATTTAAGCCAACTATAAATTCCTCTTATTGAGGCGTTAGGTGTAAAGGATTAAGCCGAATATGTATTTTCTATTAACTTATGATGTAGTTTCTGATTATATCTCTCGAAGAGAAACTTACCGAGATGAGCATATTAAACTTGCCTTATCTGCTGTAGAACGCGGTGAATTACTGTTAGGTGGTGCATTAACTGAGCCTAGCGATGGAGCTGTATTACTTTTTAAAGGTAGCTCTCCTGATATTGCGGAGAAGTTTGCTAAACAAGATCCGTATGTTCAAAACGGCTTAGTAAAAAATTGGAAAGTTAGAACTTGGTCAATCGTACTTGGTGCAGGAGTTTCTCCTGATGATTTGGCAATTAGCACTTAACAAATCATTAAAACAGGACAAAAACAGTTGATTTTATTTGTGTCTCACTTACTTGTAGCCAACAGCGTTTAGCCGGTTATTGAGGCATTATGTTTCAAGACGATTCTAATGAAAATTTGATTACAGAATAAAACTAAAGAAAGGTGTTATCGAATCATATTGGCTCAAAATGAAAATGGTAATTATCTGTAATAAGACATTATGCAAACTGAGATAGCACAGGAAACGGCAATGACAGGAATGACTAATTTATCGCAATTATTATCAAGTATGTCTCCAGAACTTCAAGCTGGGGAATTTGTTTTTTGTTCTGTAACGGGGCGAATTGCTGATTATGTTCACCTTAATCCAGTATGTTTTTTTCAAGAAAAAGAAGGCTTAACCTTAGTGTTATCGGCGGAAAGTGCCACACAGGCATACCTGCCATTTGAGGCAAAATTTAAGCAAATCACGTTAACCGTTCACTCGAGCCTTGAAGCGGTTGGCTTAACGGCAGCAATATCAGATAAACTGACGCAGCATAATATCAGTGCCAATGTGATTGCGGCTTACTACCATGATCACATCTTCGTACCTGCAGATAAAGCTTCTGCTGCGATGATTGCATTACAGAGCTTTTCAAAAAACTAATCTGTGTACATCCTAAAAATGAAGTGAGTTGATGACCATTATAGGTGTATAACTGACTTCATTTACTTGCCTCTTTGCTTATTTTTCCGTACTGAATAGCGATATATTGTTTGAGAATTTAATCGTTATATTTGAGATCTTTAGCAAAATAATTCTATACTTGAATTCTGCTAACAACTGATTGAATACTTGTTAACATTGTCGGTGTTGAAATAAAGTCTTTTAAACGTTATTTCGTGTGGCTATTCAAGGGAAAGATATGACAGAAAATAAAAAAGAGCTTCCTTCAACGCAAGAAGAAAAGCCTACAGAAGAAGCTCAAAAAACCGATGTTGTCGCCGATAATGCCTCACCAGATGCACCTGCTGACAAAGCTAAGAATCAAAAAATCCGAAAAATTACTAATATTATTCTACTAGTGGTGTGCTTTTTATTTGTATTCCATTTATTTGCCGATCGCTATATACCGTCAACGGACTTAGGACGAGTACGCGGATATGTTGTGCCGATTACACCTCAAGTGTCAGGTGAGGTAATTGAAATTCTTACCACTGCAAATACTTTGGTCCGTGAAGGGGAAGTGTTAGCTCGTATTAATCCAAGAGATTATGAAATTGCCTTGTTTACTGCTCAACAGCAAGTGACCCAAGCAGGGCAAAATATGGGGGCATTAACTGCTAATGTGACAGCTGCTAAGGCTAAAGTGGCTAATGCGGAAGCGAATTATAAAAATGCGCAGGTACAATCAAAGCGTATTTTTACTATGGTTGAGCAACAAGTTATGTCACAAGCTGATGCCGATAATGCCCGTGCTGAGTTAGTCAGTGCCGAGTCTGGTGTCGCAGCTGCAAAAGCTGATTTAGCTAAAGCAGAAGAACGTTTAGGTTCTGAAGGTGAAAATAATACCGCCGTTAAATCTGCACTGTTAGCGTTAGAACAGGCCGAGCTTAATTTAGCAAGAACCGAAATTAAAGCGCCAACAGATGGTGTTGCATCAAACTTCCGTTTAAAAGAAGGCTTTTATGCCAATGCAGGCCAGCCTGTTATGACATTTATTTCTTCTGAAGATGTGTGGATTGAAGCAAACTTTAGAGAAAACAGTATTGGCAATATGAA
The DNA here is from genome assembly GCF_002075795.1 of Shewanella japonica. NCBI lineage: Bacteria > Pseudomonadati > Pseudomonadota > Gammaproteobacteria > Alteromonadales > Shewanellaceae > Shewanella > Shewanella japonica. Next base: position 3,193,249 of record NZ_CP020472.1, on the reverse strand, counting down.
GCCTGGCGATAAAGTGGAGTTCGCACTTGATTACGCGCCTGGTGAAGTCTTTACAGGTAAAGTCGCCTACATTGATTATGGTGTCGATTGGGGCCAAAACGAGCAAACGGGTAAATTAGCGCAAACGACAGGGCAAACGGGTTGGTTAAGACAATCTCAACGCTTCCCTGTCACGATTGTATTTGATGAAGAGGAAGCTAAAGGATTACGTCGTGTTGGCGGACAAGCCGACGTGATGGTCTACACCAAAGAGAGCTCGATAATGAACCTATTTGGTAAGTTCTGGATCCGTCTTGTTAGCTGGTTCTCTTATGTCAGATAAGGCGGTAGCGACACCTGATCCTGAATTAGAAGAAGCAATATATACACGACGTGTATTGCGCTTCACTCTAGGTATTGGACTCGCAGTTGGTATTTCGGCGGTGTTTGCTTGGCAATTAGCGTTTATCGTGCCGGTATTTGTGGCTAAGTTTCTTGTTGATAGAGTCGAGCCAACAATTCAAACCGTTTATGAATTGTTGATTTCAATGGTCGTGACTATCGGTATTGCTTGGTTGGTCAGTTTTGGCCCAGTGCAATACCCGCTCGTGCTATTACCTTTGCTGGCCGTGTTGATGCTGTGGGCTTATTATTTGTTCTCCGATCCCAAGTGGAATTTTTTTGCCACTATCTTAATTATTTCTACGTTAGTTTTGCCATATTTAGGGATTTTACATCCTGGAGCCGCCATTTTTGTCGGTGTGGGTTTGAGTTTTTCTGGTGTCGTGTCGGTATTAATATTTGCCTTATTACATATTTTACTACCTGACTTATCGCCCAATCGTGAATCTCATATTGAAGCTGGACTGACAACAGATGAGCGCTTATATGAATCGGTGAGAGCGCTGATTATTGCGTTTCCTGTTATTACTTTCTTCTTTTTGTTTGAGATAACAGGCGCCTTACTAACGATGATATTTATTGCTATTTTATCGTTACAATCTGCCGGAAGTAAAAGTGTAAAAGTGAGCCTTTTCTTATTGATTACCAATGGGATAGGCGGGGTATTAGCGATAGTGTTTTATAACATGCTAGTGATTGTACCTGAACTTGTTTTTTATATCGGCCTAGCCATGATGTGTGCCTTAATATTTAGTCAAAAAATTTATGCAGATCCTGTTAAGGCCCCCATTTTTGCGGGTATTTTCTCGGCGCTGTTAGTTGTTGTTGGCTCTACGGCATCATCCACAGACGCTGATGTGGCGACGAATTTCTATATTCGTATTGCTCAACTATTTATTGTCGGGGTGTATATGGTTGTTGCTTCTTTCTTTTTAGAAACGAGAAATTGGCGCTTTTTACAAAAAAGAACCGCTGTTTGATGAGTAAACAGATAAATCTTGAGTGACAGCAGGCGAAATTTAAATTGATTTAAACAACAGGTATAGGCAGCTTTTTTAAACAGTATCTAGGCGTTAAAGGTAATCACATCATGACTGAAACCCAAAGTAACGCAAAAAACAAAACTCAACATGCAGTACAAGCTGAATCTAAAAAAACACTGGAAGAGAACCATTATATTCCGCTATTACGTGCCGAATACTTTGTTCCTTTCATCGCTAGACTTAAAGACTTTGAAAATAATATATACCCTGTTCTGAAAGAAGCTGGCCTGCCAGATACTGTACTTTCCTCTAAACCTGAATACCTTTCAGAAGCGGCACTGCAAAAATTACTGGCAATCATGTATCGCAAGCTGAACTCTAAGCGTTTTGCCAATTGGTTAGAGCAAGTAGCGAGAAGTATTTTTGTGCCGCAGCATCTTGCTAAAATGGCATTAAATGGCACGGTAAGAGACGCATTGCTTGAGTTTACCCACCTTGTAAACAGTGAATCAAAACAGACCAATATTCAGCTTAAAACCTCGGTTAACAAAGTGTGGTTCGCACGATATCGAAATATTAAACATTCTTTTGATGCCAATCTTGCAGAACTGTTTGCGGTAACTATGATGCTTGAGCTAATTAGGGTGTTAACTCAGAGCCAGTGGTCACCTGATGAGATTGCTCTGCAGTCTCCAAGCGAAGTGGATTACTTAAGTGAATTAAAGGTCAGTAAGTCACAAATTTATTATGCACGCAGTGTCACTGCTGTGAGCATTTCTGCCGAAGCTTTGTCGCAAAGCGTTGAGTATAAAAAAGGCTGGAGCCAACCCCCGCAAGCTGTAATTGAGGGGCCTGAGCGATTTATTGATAGCTTTACTCATGCTCTCACGCCTTATTTGAGCATGGGACGAATTTCAATTACCACCGCAGCGGATTTATTAGGACTCAGTGTACGCACTTTACAGCGCCGCCTCACAGAAGAAGGATTGAGTTACAGCAAAGTGATTGAAGGCATTTGCTTTGAACAAGCAAAGTTGATGTTAAATGATCCTAGTGTACCCGTTACTCAAATTTCATCCGCATTAGGGTATGCTGATGTCGCCCATTTTTCGCGTGCGTTTAAACGTTTAGCTGGCGTTTCACCACGTGAATTCAGAAAGAACTTATCTTAATTAACTTCAATTATATTCATGTTGCGTTTGAATTACTGATAGTCGTGTTTGCTTCGCTGGGGGCATGACAATTGTCGCTATCACATATGACTGATTAATCTCAGTTTTATATTAAATATGCCCCTGTGTTTAGCGAGAAAAACCAGTTAATAAAAAAATAATAGCGAATTAATATTTTTATTTTTAACTCAGTGTAATCTTATATAACTTACGCTATATTTTAATAGCAAATGAAACATAAATGACTTTTGTTTAAACAAGTTAACGACACTATGTCGATTCATGGTTTCGTTCAATATTGATAAATGGATTGCCAATAAAGCAGGGAAAGACAACTTATGAGTGAGAAAAAAATAACAACTGCATCTGAGTTTACTCATGCTGCTGTTGATGCTGCGATTAAAATTGCGCTAATTTTCATCATGGTGATTTGGTGTTTTAAAATTATTCAGCCGTTTATCATGCCGATTCTATGGGGTGGTATTATAGCTATTGCACTCTATCCAGTGGTGATATTACTCAGTAAAAAAGTAAAACTATCAGTGGGTAAATCTAGCTTGCTGGTCACGTTACTTGCTCTGTCATTACTACTAGTTCCGACTTTCCTTTTTTCTGGCGCGATAGTGTCAGGCACTCAAGATTTTATCGCTGAAGTCCATGACGGTACTTTAGTGATTCCTGCGCCCAAAGAATCTGTAGCTGATTTACCGCTAGTAGGTGAAAAGCTGTACAACTTTTGGTCTTCGGTTTCTTCTGACTTAGAAAAAGTTGTCAGAACCTATGCTGATGAAATCAAAGGGTTCTCGTCTAAGGCTGCAAGTATATTCGGCAGTTTTGGGATGACCGTCTTACAGTTTCTGATTTCGATCATTATTGCAGGTGTATTCATGTCTCGGGCCCAAGGCTCAAACCAGATGTTTCATAAGGTTTCGGTAAGGCTTGCTGGTAAACATGGTGAAGAGTTTTCTGAACTTGCAGTCGCTACGGTTCGTAGTGTGGTGCAAGGCGTTATTGGCGTGGCATTTATTCAATCCATTTTAGCGGGTATTGGTTTAGGTTTAGCTGGTGTACCGGGTACGGGTATTTGGATGTTACTGGTTCTTATTTTAGCCATTATTCAGCTGCCGCCTATTTTAATTTTGGGCCCCATTATTGCGTATGTATTTACCGTGGAATCTTCAACGGTAGCCATTATGTTCATGATTTGGAGTATTTTGGTGAGTGCCAGTGACGCATTTTTAAAACCTATGTTAATGGGGCGCGGTGTTGATATTCCTATGTTAGTGATATTGCTAGGTGCAATTGGTGGGATGATTCTATCTGGCATTGTTGGCTTATTTGTTGGAGCCGTTGTACTTGCATTGAGTTACAAACTTTTCTCAGCTTGGCTTGTGGTTGAAACGGCTGAGCTTGATAGTGAATCTGTGTTACCAGATGCAGAAAAAGAGTAAAGGTAAAGCTTAATGAATAAACATATGTCCCAAGAAGATAACTTTATTTACCTTCTTGGCTCGTTAATATTAGTGCTGTTAAGTGCAGCTTTGGTTGAGCAGTTTTTTGAAGCTGGGCAAATGATTATTGTTGGTACCACAGTCATGAGCTTGTCTATTGCTGTTATCGGTCTAGGCGAGAATAAACGCTGGATTCGATCAACCTTTGGCTTAATGATCACGACGTTGTTATTTGCCAGTATTGGCTCGGTTTTTGAATTACTTAACCTTGATATTGTTGGCTTATTAACAATTTTGGCCTTTCTCGTCGTTGCAACCTATCGCGCAGCAAAACAAGTATTGTTCAGCGGCAAAATATCCACGAATCAGATTATAGGTTCTATCTGTATATTTTTACTATTAGGGCTAATTTGGGCTTTTATATATTTACTATTGATTGAGATATTTGGCCCCGCTTTTAATGGCATTGAAGTGCAGAAATGGACTGATAATTTTTCGACGGCAATCTATTACAGCTATATCACCCTCACGACCGTAGGTTATGGTGAGATTTCTCCAAATATGCCCATTGCTCGCTTTTTTGCTTTTTCAGAGGCGATTTGTGGGCAATTTTATATGGCTATTATTGTGGCAAGTTTAGTCGGGGCAAAAATGTCACAAACAGACTCTTAATGGCGAACGAATAAAGCGTTATCTTTCAGTTTGGTGGCTTGGTTCAGATAGAAGAGGTTTCATGGAATTAGCGAAGAAAACCGTGTTAATAGTGGATGATATGGACGCCATTCGCAAAATTAGTTCTGATCAATTACGTCGCTTTGGTGTTGGCCAAATTTATCAAGCTGAAAATGGCGCTAAGGCACTACACATACTTAAAAACACCCATGTTGACCTTATTATTTCTGATTGGAACATGCCGGTCATGTCTGGAATTGAATTACTCTGTGTGGTTCGAAGTACACCAAAATTTCAATATATCCCTTTTTTAATGATCACGGCAGAAGCAGCCAGAGAACGCGTCAGTCAGGCCATCGCAGAAGGTGTGACTGATATTGTCATCAAACCATTTAACAGCATGATATTGCAACAAAGGGTCACTCAATGCTTACAAGGTTTTGTGAGTAATAAAGCTGGTGTTGTAGCACAAGAGGCAACATCGACGAGTGAGCAATCAGATGCAGAAAGTGATATAGCCCTCAATCTTACTAAGCAAGATAAACATCAAAAATCATCAGTACTTATTGTTGATGATACTGCCGATAACTTAACCTTATTAGGTGGATTATTAAAAGACGAGTACCAAGTTAAACTGGCTAAACAAGGGGCGAAGGCGCTTGAAATCGCTCAGTCTGACACGCCTCCAGATATTATTTTATTAGATATTATGATGCCAGATATGGATGGCTTTGAGGTGTTAAAGCAACTTCGAAAACATCCATTGTCGGAGCATATTCCCGTCATTTTTGTCACCGCACTCACAGAAGATAAGTATCAACTGCAAGGACTTGATGGTGGGGCGGTTGACTATATCAGTAAACCAATACAACCCGAACTACTCAAATTAAGAGTACGGAATCTGATGGCTTATGTGACTATGCATAAGAATTTGCAATCAGATTTCGACAGTTTAGTGGCAAATGAAAAACTCAAACAAGAAGTACAGCAAGTTTTACAGCATGATTTAAAGGGGCCTATTGCAGGGTTAATGGCATTGATTGAGCAAATTAAGTCAGACCCACATATTTCTAAAAATAACGCTGAAAATGCGACGATTGCAGAGGACATGACATTTCAGTTGTTGAACATGATTAATATGTCCAGTGAACTGTATAAAATTGAAACGGGGCGTTTTGTGTTAAGCCCTAAACGATTCTCTATACTTGCCCTTATCCAAAAAATCATTGCTGTGTTAAAGAAAACATTTCAGGTTAAGCACTTGCTTATCTATCTTGATTGCGAAGAAGACGGTGATGAAGATTACTTTGCAATGGGTGATGAAAGTTTAAGTTATTCCATGTTATTCAATTTATTAAAGAATGCATGTGAAGCTGCGCCAAGTAAAACACGAGTTTCGGTGATGCTACAACGTGAGCAAGAGCCTGAAACCAAACAAGCATTCTTAAAAGTGAGTATTCAAAATATTGGTGTTGTGGATGAAGATATCCGACAACATTTTTGGCAAAAGTATGTTTCAGCTGGCAAAAGCGATGGCACAGGAATTGGGACATATTCAGCAAAATTACTTGCCGAGGCTCAGCAAGGTAAAGTGGCATTAGATGTTGATGATACAAACCAAACGACTAGTGTGTCAGTGTATCTCCCGCATGAGTAATTAAGTCATTATGTAGATTCAGGGTTTGCGCCCGAAATAAGGAAGGTTATGGAAATCAATGCGTTTTTGATGTTGGCTTCAGTGGGATTACTTATTTTCTTAGGTTGGCTATTTTTACGTTTGCGCACCGAAGCAAATGAAGACATTACGCGTTTTTTTTCCAATGACAAAAACCGCCTTTATATTGGCTTAATCGTCTGTAGTTTTTTGGCTTTAATGACAACGATTGCCAACATCGGGCTTAACATAGCTTATAAACATGATATTGAAAAAAGCTCTGAAGCATTAGAGTCTGTAGCCTTAACGACGGATGCAGCTTTGTCGTCATGGGTAAAAGGTTGGGAAGATCGTGTAAATGCGGTTGCGACAAACCCTTTGTTATTAAAGCGAGCCATTAAACTAGAAAATATTGGCGCAGATAAAGAAGAGTTACTAGACAGTGAGCACTTAATTTGGTCTAGGGATGCATATGAACGTTACAGTGACTCTTTTGGTTCATTAGGTTTTTTTATTATTAGCTTAGATGGTAAAAATCTCGCGTCTAGCCGAGATGCAAACCTTGGTTTAACTAACATTGTAAAACGTATCTATCCTAATTTATTTAATGAAGCGATAAGCGGTAAAGTCGTCATAACCCCACCAATGCGCTCAGATGTTCCCTTGTTAAATCCCTTGGGGATTACCCGTTCAGATACTCCAACCATGTTTGTACTCAGCCCAATTATTCAAGATAACGGTGATATTACAGCAGTGTTATCGTTACGAATTGATCCATATTTAGAGTTCGCAAACTTAACCCAAAGTGGTGCTGTGGGCGATACTGGCGAGTCATACTTTGTTGATCACAAGGGCAGGATGTTATCTCACAGTCGCCATGAAGATAGATTAGTTTCGCTTGGGTTATTAGAGCCTGGTCAAATGTCAGTACTTAATCTTTATGTCACTAACCCTCAGCGAGAGTTAACGCCAGATGAACCCGCCGCCGAAAGTCATAATGAAAGACGTTTAACCTATGCTGCTGAGCAAGTGAGTTCGCAAAATAACGGTAACTCTTTTAAAAGTTATCGAAATTATTTAGGTGTCGAAGTTATCGGTGCCTGGAAGTGGGGTGAGCGATACGGTTTCGGCATTGTGACAGAAATGAGTATTGACGAAGCGAGCAGTAATTTTCAATATTTCAAAAATATCATTATTACCCTAATTTGTATTATTGCTTTGTCCTGTTTATTGCTCACGTCTGCCAGTTTGTGGCTGAGTCGTCATGTATTGCAGCGATTGCAAATCAATAATGAAAAATTAGAAAAAACCATTTCGATTAGAACCAAAGATCTGCAAGAACGTGAAAATAGGTTATGGGATTTATATGAAAACTCGCCTGTAGCTTATGCCACCTTAGATAAAAATGGCAATTTTACCAAGCATAACAAGCAGTTTGCTGAAATAACCGGTCATGACCGTGAAGCATTTGCGACATTGCAATGGATGGATGTATTAGCAACAGATGATGGTGAGGGTAAACAGATTTTTGAATCGGCATTACAAGGTGAAGGTACCTCAGATGCGAGATTGTATTTACACACTCACTCAAGTGGCGCGTTAGCGGTGTCATTATCGGTACGAACCGAGTTTCATCCCGATGGGAGTCTAGCTGAGATCCGTTTAGCGATACTCGATGTCAACGAACAAGAGACTGTTAGGGCTGAAATGCTGAAGAATCAGCAGCAATATCAGACCTTAGTTGAGAATATACAAGGAGCAGTATTTCGTTGTAATTACGTCGATTTGAAGAAAAATAACTTTACCGTTTTTTATATTAGCCCGAATTTTGAACATATTACCGGTTATCCAGTGAGTGACTTTATTGGTAAGAACCCTGTAAGGCGTTTCGTTGATTTGGCAGTAGGGAACGACGGCGAAGGTTTTTTTGAAAAGGTTCGCGAAGCTGCATTACAAAACGGCAAAGTATTACTCGATATGCGGATTATGAATCGCTCTGGCGAGTTACGTTATGTCCAGATTATGGCGAAATTCGAATTAACTGATAATGAGCAAGAATGCTATTTCGACGGTACAGTATTTGATATTACTGAACAAAAATTAGCTGAAAACTTATTACTTGATTCAGAAGAGAAGCTTGAAGTCGCAGCAAAAAGTGCTCAGATGGGAATGTGGGATTTTTATCCGAATCAAAATCGTGTTGTCGTTAATCGAATGTACAGCGAAATGCTGGGGTATCGACAACTCGATGTTTGCGCCAACGAAGATAAATGGTCGCCATTAAAAAATGGTGTAGATACATTTGCATCGCTAGTTCACCCCGATGATGAAGCTGATATTTTTGACGCTAAATCCATTGTTGAACACGACCCAAATCAGATTGTCCGTCAGGAATTCAGGTTGCTTCGACAAGACGGTAGCTATGACTGGATTTTAAGTATCGGTCAGACGTCAGAATTTGATGACAAAGGCATGCCTGAACGTATTAGTGGAGTACATATTAATGTTAACGCTGCAAAAGAATTGGAGCGTGAGTTAGCGGACGCCATTGCTGAGGCTGACAATGCTAATAAAGCAAAAGGTGATTTCTTAGCGAACATGAGTCATGAAATTCGTACGCCGATGAATGCGATTATTGGTATGTCTCACTTAGCGCTTGAAACAGAGTTAACCCGTCAGCAACGTAACTATATTGAAAAAACCAATAACTCAGCCCAATCATTATTGGGCATTATTAACGATATTCTTGATTTTTCTAAGATTGAAGCTGGCAAGTTAGATATTGAAAATATTGACCTAAGTATTGATGACTTACTTAATAATGTGAGTAATTTAATTGGTATAAAGGTGGCAGAGAAAGGACTAGAGCTGCTATTTGATATTGATGACAAGATCCCTGAAAACTTACTTGGCGATCCCTTACGAGTTGGCCAAGTATTAATTAATTTAGCCAATAATGCAGTTAAATTTACAGACAATGGCAATATCATTATCTCGGTGATGTTAGACAAGCTCACGTCAACTCAAGCTTATTTAACATTCTCTGTGAAAGACTCTGGTATTGGTATGAGCCTTGAGCAGCAATCGAGATTATTTAATGCCTTTTCACAAGCAGATGCTTCAACAACACGAAAATATGGCGGCACAGGTTTAGGTTTAGCCATATGTAAAAATCTAGCTGAATTGATGGGCGGCAGCATCACATTAAGTAGTGAAGTAGGGGTTGGGAGTACGTTCAATCTTTCTACTCCTTTTGATTTAAACCCAATTGCCTCTTCTCCTCGAAATGCAAATCATCATGTAAGTTTTGCAGGGAAGTCAGTATTGTTAGTCGATGACAATCAAGCTGCCCGTGAAGTGTTATCAAGCTTGTTGATGAGAGCGGGCATGAAAGTAAAAGCGCTTGAATCAGGCCAGGCAGCAATAGATTTAATTAATGCAGGTGAGCGGCCAGATGTGGCGATCGTCGATTGGCAAATGCCCGAAGTCAGTGGCTTAGATGTCGCACGCTTTATTGGTGAGCTTGAGCCTGAGATAAAGCCTAAGCTCATTATGATTACTGCATACGGCAAAGAAGACTTACTCATGAGTGCATCTGATGTGCACTTTGATAGTATTTTAACTAAGCCACAAACTCAGACTAATTTGGTGAAAACCTTATCTTACGTTCTGTCAGATGCTAGCCCTTATGCCGCAGATACCACCTCTAAAAGCGAATTAACACAAGCTTTAACTGATTTGGCTGGTGCCAGTGTGTTAATCGCTGAAGATAACGATTTGAATCAAGAATTGATTGAAGAACTATTAAACAGCAAACAAATTATCACCACGTTAGCTCAAAATGGGCAAGAAGCACTGGATTTGGCAGCCAAAGAAAATTTTGACGGTATTCTAATGGACTGCCAAATGCCTGTAATGGATGGGTATACAGCGGCATCAAAATTACGAGCCATTCCTGACAATGCTAATTTACCGATAATTGCGATGACTGCAAATGCTATGGCTGGCGATAGAGAAAAAGCCATAGCCTCTGGCATGAATGATCATATCCCTAAACCTATTGATGTAGAAGCAATGTTTATCACAATGGCTAAATGGATATCACCAGCAAATCCTGTTGATGTGAATAGCCTGACACTTGATAAAAATAACGATCATGATTTTGTTAATCAATTTAAATCGATAAATGCAGCGCAAGGTCTGCAAAGAACGCAAGGCGATGTAGCGCTTTACCGTAAACTGTTGGCAAAATTTGTTGCTGGGCAATCGGGTTTTGTGGGGGCTTTCACCCGTGCGATAGCAATTAACGATGAGACGTTAGCAATGCGACTTGTGCACACTTTAAAAGGTGTTGCAGGAATGATTGGCGCTGAACACGTAGCAGAATTAGCCGCTAAGCTTGAGCAAGAGTTAGCAGAGAGTAATGTTAAGACTGTTCTTATATTGGAAAAAGCGCTTAGTGAAGTATGCACAGAGATTAATAACTCAATGCCGACATTATCAGCTCAACAAAATAGTCTAACCTTAGATAAACCATTAGCGATTAAAACCTTATCAGCACTGATTACGATGCTTGAAAGCTTTGATATGGAAGCAACTGAGTATTTAGACGACCACGGTGATTGCTTGAATGTCGAGCCATTACTTCATAATTATAAATTATTAGAAAAGCAGTTAAGCGAATATGAATTAGATACGGCTATGGAAATAGCTAAGCAAATGATTGAGCAATTAAATCAACTTGATTCTTAGCTGACATTTTCGTCAGCACCTTGTTTACATAACATTAAGCGATAGGAGAACAGATGGAAAAACAAACGATATTGGTGGTAGACGATACTCCAGCAAATATTGATGTTCTCGCGGGTGTGCTGAAGGCTGATTATCATATCAAAATCGCAAAAAATGGTGAGCAAGCGCTGAAGATTGCTAGAGCGATTCCGTTGGATTTAATTTTACTCGACATAATGATGCCGGGAATAGATGGCTATGAGGTCTGTCAGGAATTAAAAGCGGATGAAAGAACTCACCATATACCTGTCATTTTTGTTACTGCGAAAATTTCAGCAGATGATGAAATTAAAGGACTAAATATTGGCGCCGCTGATTATATTACCAAACCGTTTAATCCTCCTATTGTTCAACGTCGCGTGCAGACTCAGTTAGCGCTGACAGATCAAAATCGTATGCTGGCGATAAAAGTGCAGCAAAAAACGGCTGAAATTGCGCAAAATCAACTCGATGTTATTAGAAAGCTTGGCCGAGCGGCTGAATACAAAGACAATGAAACAGGAATGCATGTTATTCGTATGAGCTACTACACGCATATTTTGGCGTTAGCAGCGGGTATCAATGAAGCAGATGCAGAAGTATTAATGCATGCAGCACCTATGCATGATGTTGGCAAAATTGGCGTCTCAGATGCCATTTTAAAAAAGCCTGGCAAATTAACCGCTGAAGAATTTGATGAAATGAAACATCATTGTGTCATTGGAGCTGAAATACTTGGCGATAATGATTCACCTCTTTTAAAAATCGCACAAGAGGTGGCATTGACTCATCATGAAAAGTGGGACGGAACAGGTTATCCCAATGGACTGAAAGGTGAAGAAATTCCACTTTATGGCCGGATTGTGGCTGTGGCAGATGTATTTGATGCTTTGACCAGTGAGCGCCCTTATAAAAAACCTTGGTCAGTTGAGGAAGCTGTAGCATTACTTGAACGAGAAGCGGGCAGTCACTTTGAGCCTAAATTAGTGCAATTGTTTGTTGAAAATATTGAGCAAATTGTAGAAATTAAGGCTAAATTTAGAGATGAAGGTTAATTGGATTGGTGTAACTGGCAGATGTATTAACAGGTTGGCATAAAATGGTAACTAATGTCAGATAACCAAGATTATACTTGTTGCATATTAAGTCGTTGAGAAGCAGCTGTTCAATCAATTAGTGCTAATAGTATTTCAAGTCATTTTTTGATGAAGCCGAGCTAATATTAGGGTAAGTCATCGCTCAACGTGCATTAAAAATACAGTGACTGATGTCATAAAACTTTGCAATTTACTCCATAGAGGAAAACACCTATGTCTACGACTTTATTCAGTAAAAAATGTCTTTTAGCTGCAGTGATGGTACCGGCTTTACTTACGGGTTGTGCTACAGGCGACACACCTGAGTCAAAAAAAGCCAATGCGCGTAAAGAAACACAAGCGGCATTACAAGAAATTTATGCTGAACATAGTGGTGCTAAAACAGCAGTTGCACAATCTGTTGGCTATGTTGTTTGTACGGGGAGCAACAGTTACCTATTTGCTCTTTCTACTGGCGGTGGTGTGTGTGTATTAACGTCAAATGGACAAAACTCTTATTATCGTTTTGCTACAGGTGGTGTTGGCGCTGGTATTGGCTGGAAGCAAATGGCATTCGTTCAAGCCTTTATGGATAACGATGCAATGACACGTTTTAAAGAATCCGGTTATGAAGGTCAAGCACAAGCAGAAGCCAGTGCTAAGTATGAAGAAAGCGGTGACCAAGCGTCTGCAAACCAATCTGTTGACGTGAGCGGTGTAAAAACATACCAAGTCAACTTGATGGGGGCTGCTGCTCAGGCAACCGTACAAGGTTACAAATATTGGCCAACTGACTTTACTGATGATTTCATCGAAAATGATGAAAAGTAATCGACAGAGTGACTATGACGTTTTAGTCAGCGTCTTTAGTTAACACTGACTAAAGCAAGATATGAAACCGTAATGAACATTTTCTTTACGGTTTTTTATTGTCTGTTTAATAGGCTAATCAACCTAAAGGGACTGTTAGGTTGTCGCTCCAAACGTAAATTGTTCGAGCTTCAATGACACTCTATACATATTCCTACAGTGATTGTCGCCTTTTTCGCTTTCCGTGAGTCGCTCAATAAGATAAATTACCCTAGTTAATATAATAAAAATTAAAATGATGTTCAGGACGAATGTTTTTAAGGTGGGTTGAAGTTGATTTCAGTATATTTAGTTGATGATCATGAGTTAGTTAGAACCGGTATTCGTCGCTTACTAGAAGATGAGCGAGGTATTAAAGTTGTTGGGGAAGCCCCAGACGGAGAGACTGTTGTGCAATGGTCGCGTCAAAACGAAGCTGACGTAATCTTGATGGATATGAATATGCCGGGTATGGGTGGATTAGAAGCCACACGTAAGATTTTGCGATATCAACCTGAAGCTAAAATCATTGTTTTAACGGTCCAAACAGAAGACCCATTTCCAACTAAAGTTATGCAAGCTGGCGCATCGGGTTATTTAACCAAAGGTTCCACTTCACCTGAAGTATTACGTGCTATCCAGCAAGTTTCTCGTGGCCAACGTTATTTATCACCAGAAATTGCCCAGCAAATGGCATTGAGTCAATTTAGCCATTCAGATGAGAATCCATTTAGCAGCTTGTCTGAACGTGAGCTGCAAATCATGCTGATGATCACCAATGGTGAAAAAGTAAATGATATTTCTGAGAAACTCAATTTAAGCCCTAAAACAGTTAACAGCTATCGCTACCGTTTGTTTGCTAAGTTAGATATCGGTGGTGATGTGGAGTTGACCCGTCTCGCAATTCGCTACAAAATGCTCGATGCCAGTTCTTTTTAAACGCTAGGTGTTATGCCCATGGTATTAACACCTATCCTAGGATAGTGAATGCCATCTCGTTTTAATTCAGCTTTATTTTTAAAAACCGTTTCTTCTTCGCCTGGTGTCTATCGTATGTACGATGACAAGGGCGAAGTGATTTATGTCGGTAAAGCAAAAGATCTCAAAAAGCGCCTTTCTTCGTATTTCCGCGCTAATTTACCTAATGTAAAAACCCAAGCGCTTGTAGCTCGCATTGCCAATATCGATGTCACACTGACTCACAGTGAAACTGACGCATTGATACTGGAAAATGATTACATCAAACAATACATGCCTAAATACAATGTATTGCTTCGAGATGATAAATCCTATCCTTATATTTTATTGAGTGGTCATAAACACCCACGTTTGGCGTATCACCGAGGTCCTAAAAGAGAGAAGGGCCATTATTTTGGACCTTATCCCAATGGTGGAGCGGTGCGCGAAAGTTTGCACCTTATGCAAAAATTGTTTCCTATTCGTCAATGTGATGACTTGTACTATAAGTCACGCTCTCGACCTTGTTTACAATACCAACTCTCTCGTTGTAGTGCGCCATGTGTTGGCGCTGTTTCTGATAGCGACTATGCAGAGCAAGTTAAACTTGCAGGGTTATTTTTACGTGGCAAAGATAAGCAGGTGATCACTGAACTGGTTGCTAAGATGGATCATGCTGCAACCGAAATGGAATATGAGTCGGCAGCCCAATATCGAGATCAAATCACCGCACTAAGGCGAGTTGCCGAGCAACAAGAAGTGTCGAACCACAAGGGCGATATGGATGTGATTGGCGTACACTACGCCTCGGGTATTGCGTGTTTTCATTTGTTATTTATTCGAGATGGTAAAATATTTGGCAGTCGAAGCTATTACCCATCTGTACCTGCTGAAACCGAACTTGAAGAAGTATTGGTGTCTTTTATCGGGCAGTTTTATTTAAATGCCGATATTCAACGTACTATTCCTAAAGAAGTGTTAATCAGTGAATCATTTGCTGAAAAAGCCGTTTTGGAAACCACCATATCAACAGCACTTGAACGCAAATTCGAAATCAAAACCCATGTACGTGGTGAGCGAGCTAACTTTTTACGTTTGGCTGTGACCAATGCAAGTAATGCCGTTAATACTCGCTTGTCCCACAAAAATACCGTCGAACAACGTTTTCAGCTACTAGAAGAAGCACTGGAGTTCACCAAGCCTATCTCACGAATGGAATGTTTTGATATCAGTCATACTATGGGTGAGAGCACTGTTGCTTCTTGTGTGGTGTTTAATCGCGAAGGTCCACACAAGGCAGACTATCGCCGTTATAACATTAACGGTATAACAGGGGGCGATGACTATGCTGCGATGGAGCAAGCCTTAAAGCGACGTTTTGATAAAATTGATAACAACGGAAAGGTGCCTGACATTGTATTTATTGATGGTGGTTTAGGGCAATTACGTATTGCTCAGGCAGTCGTTGATGAAAAGTGTGTGCATCTTGATAATCCTCCTTTATTGATTGGGGTAACAAAAGGTGAGGGCCGTAAAGCAGGCTTAGAAACCTTTGTATTTGGTAATAATGAACAAACCTTTGAGCTGGCTAGTGATTCACCTGCTTTTCATTTAATTTTACATATTCGTGATGAATCACATCGATTTGCTATTACTGGGCATCGTAATAAACGTCAAAAAACCAGAAACACATCAACACTTGAGTCAATCCCTGGTGTTGGACCAAAACGACGTAAGTTATTGTTACAACATTTAGGTGGAATTCAAGAAGTGAAGGGCGCTAGCGTGGCAGAATTAACAAAAGTGCCCGGAATTAGCCTAGAAATGGCACAAACAATCCATGATGCATTGCGAGGGGGATAAAATTAAGGCAAGATTGGCGCTGTTTCTGACTATTTGGTTTCTTTCATGCCTTTTAATTTACCTATAGCGCTAACACTTTTTCGGTTATTACTTTTACCGGTATTTGTGATTGTTTTTTATCTTCCCTATTCTTGGGCACCGTTTGCTTCTGCATTTATCTTTTGGCTGGCAGCAGTCACAGATGCATTAGATGGCTATGCAGCAAGAAAGTTAAAGCAATCGACGCGTTTTGGGGCGTTTCTTGATCCGGTTGCGGATAAAATAATGGTAACAACAGCGCTTGTGTTACTGGTTCAGCAAAATGACAATATTTATCTTACATTGGCTGCATTATTCATGATTGGCCGTGAAATTGTTATTTCCGCATTACGTGAGTGGATGGCTGAAATCGGCAAACGGGGTGTTGTGGCGGTTTCTTGGATTGGTAAATATAAAACAGCAGCTCAAATGGTCGCGATTGTTGGCTTAATTTGGCAGCCTAATGAATTCTTGACCAATGTGGCTTATGGATTATTCTATATTGCTGCAGTGCTGACTTTCTGGTCTATGATGAGTTATATTTCAGCAGCTTGGAAAGACTTAACGGCAGAGTAGCTTAATAAAAGTTCAATAAGTTTATTTAGTGTTCATTCAGTTAGTTTTGTTGAAAACAGCAATTGACACCGACAGTGAAATCGGTAGAATGCACCCCCGTAGACAGAGATGCTCTAGCGTATAACCGCAAGGTTGCAGCAAGATGACATCAAGGCTTATTTGAGAAGATAAGCAAATGATTGCGACATTAGCTCAGTTGGTAGAGCGATACCTTGCCAAGGTATAGGTCATCGGTTCGAACCCGATATGTCGCTCCAATCATTCTCTATACGGCGCGATGGCAGAATGGCTATGCTGCGGATTGCAAATCCGTCGACCTCGGTTCGACTCCGGGTCGCGCCTCCACAAATTTTGTTTAATTGTATTGATTTACATACAGTTAAAACAACACTTTTGCCCGAGTGGTGGAATCGGTAGACACAAGGGATTTAAAATCCCTCGCTTAATAGGCGTGCCAGTTCAAGTCTGGCCTCGGGTACCATTATAAGAAAGCCTCGACATTAGTCGGGGCTTTTTTGTATCTAAAATTTGAATTTGCCTCTATGTCTAGGACAAAAGATAAATCCCTCGTCGTTTTAAGATAGCGCGTACCAGTTCAAGTCTGGCCTCGGGTACCATCATTTACATACGTAAGTATGGTGCGAAAAAGCCTCAACGAAAATTAGGTTTTTTTTGTGCCTGTAATTCGAGCGTTGGCGAAAGGTAAAACCCTCGTCGTTTTAAGATAGGGCGCGCCATTTTAAGCCTAGCCTCGGATACCATTATTTACATACGTAAGTATGGTGCAAAAAAGCCTCAACGAAAGTTGGGGCTTTTTTGTATCTAAAATTTGAATTTGCCTCTACGTCTAGGGCAAAAGATAAATCCCTCGTCGTTTTAAGATAGGGCGTGCCAGTTCAAGTCTGGCCTCGTGTACCATCATTTACATACGTAAGTATGGTGCAAAAAAACCTCAACGAAAGTTGGGGCTTTTTTGTATCTAAAATTTGAAACTTGCTTCTTGGGGAAAAGATAAAACCCTCGTCGTTTTAAAATAGGGCGTGCCAGTTCAAGTCTGGCCTCGGGTACCACTATTCTTCTATGAAGAGCTTACATACGAATTAGTATTAAGGTGCATGGTGCAAAAAAGCCTCAACGAAAGTCGGGGCTTTTTTGTGTCTGAAATTTGAATTTTCCTTTACGTCTAGGGCAAAAGATAAATCCCTCGTCGTTTTAAAATAGGGCGTGCCAGTTCAAGTTTGGCCTCGGGTACCATTATTCTTCTATGAAGAGCTTACATACGACTTATTGTATTAAGTGTATGGTGCGAAAAAGCCTCAACGAAAGTTGAGGCTTTTTTGTATCTAAAATTTGAAACTTGCTTCTTGGGGAAAAGTTAACATTTCTCCCCTTATTAAAACTTTGTCGTATGAAAGTCACTTATTTCCGCCTAAGCCTAATTCGGGGCATTACTTGCTCATTTCTATTAACTGTTTTTTGAACAAGCCCACAGTTTAATCAATATAAGTTCACAAAGTAGAACGAACACTCTACTATGGGTAGAGTGTTCGTTCTACTAGTGGTGTGTTTGTGCTTAAACAACAAATTGCAGCAAGTCTTGAAGATGTGTTTAGCCAGTTTGGTTTTGCTGAACCGAGTGTTTCTCAGTTACAAAAAGCGTGTGATGTGAGTTTGAGAACCTTGTATAAACATTTTCCTTCTAAAGAAGAAATGATTGTCGCTGCGTTAGATTATCGTCACCAACGATACTTATCTTTTTTGGAACAAGATACAACATCACTTTCTGCGACAGAATCTGTGCTGTGTATTTTTGATCGCTTGCAGCAGTGGATGGAGCAATATGCGCCTAACGGATGTATGTCGATGAATGCCATTGCTGCTTTTCCTGAAAATGAAGCGATCAAAGACGCGGTAGATAAGCATAAACAACAAGTT
This sequence comes from Shewanella japonica, assembly GCF_002075795.1. Lineage (NCBI taxonomy): Bacteria > Pseudomonadati > Pseudomonadota > Gammaproteobacteria > Alteromonadales > Shewanellaceae > Shewanella > Shewanella japonica. The sequence continues at coordinate 3,174,892 of NZ_CP020472.1, read as the reverse complement.
AAGCATTACTTAGGTAATGTTTGTCAACGACCTGATCTGGCTACGCAATTATTCATCTTGCACGAGGGCGTATCAAGTGTATGGCCTTTATTAGGTGCTGATGCGTTTATCTCAACCAAAATCACAATAACCACGTTACTGGAGCACTAATATGTCACCCATTTCAACATCATTGCCACCTACCATGAGTGGGATTCAGCTTTTAGGCCATGGCGGACCCGAAGTCTTAGCGCTAAACAATGACATTGCTGTACCAAGTTTTACGGACGAAGATGTGGTGATAAAAGTATTAGCCACAGGAGTGAATAATACAGACATTAATACCAGAACGGCTTGGTACTCGAAATCTGATGCTGATAGCGACGATGCCAGCTGGTCAGGTAATGCATTAACTTTTCCACGGATCCAAGGTGCGGATGTGTGTGGTGTGATAGTGGCCGTTGGGGCAGGTGTTAACCGCAATAGAATAGGCCAGCGAGTGTTAATTGAACCGTGTTTACGTTTTGCCAAAGGAAAACGTTTAGAGAGCCCTTGGTATTTTGGCTCAGAATGTGATGGAGGATTTGCAGAGTATACCGTGGTGGCCGATCAACATGCCCATGCTATAGATAGTGAGTATTCTAATGAGGAGTTGGCATCATTTCCATGTTCCTATTCAACGGCTGAAAATATGCTAACTCGAGCTAGAGTGACTGCCAAGGATACGGTATTGCTCACTGGTGCTTCTGGAGGTGTTGGCTCCGCAGCAATTCAGTTAGCAAAAGCACGTGGTGCTAAGGTGATTGCTGTAACCAGCCCAAGTAAGAATGAGCAACTTCTTGCATTGGGAGCCGATCAAGTTTTGGAGCGTAATATTGATTTAGTGAAAAGCTTAGGCCGAAACAGTGTCAATGTGGTGATTGATTTGGTGGCTGGCAAGCAATGGCCACAATTGTTAGATATCTTGATGCCAGGAGGACGCTATGCGGTATCCGGTGCTATTGGCGGTGCTATCGTTGAGCTTGATGTAAGAACCTTATACTTAAAAGATTTAAGTTTTTATGGTTGCACAGTGCTTGAACCAAACGTGTTTCCAAATTTAGTTAAGGCTATTGAGCAGAAAAAGATAGCCCCTGTGATTGCAGAGGTTTTTCCTTTAGCTAAGATTAACGATGCTCAGCTGATGTTTGAGCAAAAACAACATGTTGGGAAAATTGTACTCACTGTTGGCTAAGTATGCTTAATGCAATGATGGCCAACAATGTCTTGTACCATAATTGATTGGCTTTTAGTTAACCGACTTGTTGATTTTGGTTCACTTCGATGAGGTCGACCACCATTTTACCCCAGTGTTGATAAACCTCAGCACTAGGGTGAAAACCATCTTCAGCCATGACCGCATCAGTGAGCGATTCGCGCATATTTAATAGTTCACAGGGTAAATCGCTTTTTGATACCCAAAGTTGTAAAGCGAGATTAAATTCAGCGGCGCGTGCGCCTAAAAACCAACGAAAAGGTTGCGGTAAAGCAGGAAAAGCCTCCATCGGCGGCACTGCGGTAATTATAATGTGTTGGCAATTAAGTTTGCTTTTTAATAAATCGCAAAGTTGCTTAATGTGTAGAATCCAAGTGCTGCTTGTAATGGGGCTTAGTACATCATTAACGCCTAAGGATAATACCGCGATATCTATATTTTTTGAGCTGTTATCAGGGATCACTTTATTAAGGTGATTTACACACGCTTGAGTATTGCTACCGCTTTTAGCAATCAATTGCCAATGAACTTGACGAATGTGATGGGTGTTAACACCCGAATGACGTGATTTTAAATGAGACAGAATTTGCCCAGTAAGCGCCTGTTGTTGGGTTTCCACTCCTACGCCAGCAGCGGCAGAGTCACCGACAATGAGTAGGTTTAATGGGTCGACTGTTTGATTTAATGCCTGATTTAATGAGCCATCATGAGGCGCTAGATTATCGACTCCTTCTCGCAGTCCTGTTGCTTCTGGTAATGGTAATGTCGTTTTTTTTACCCAAATGGCCTGCACGAGATAGACAGGCCAAAGCAGTAATAAACTAAGGTAATGCATATGTCGGTGTCCTTTCCGTTTGTTGTGTTAAGTTATTGCATTAAACCAGACTAAATTTGATTTCATAAAGTTGTTCAACGCCTGGGTAAACTTCTTGTATGAGTGATTTCAGCATGTCTAAAGGCATATTCTCTTGCATAGCGTGAGTGTCATCTAGCTGATGAAATGCCACTTTCTTTATCGAAATAACCTTAATATTGCAAAACCAGCGTTCGTCTTCAAATGTCGACACACTGAGGGTTTCGCCTTCGATGAAATGAGCTTCAGATTCATCTCGTAAGGTAATCGTTTTTGCACCAGATAAAATATCTTCTTCAAAGCGACTAAAAAAGCTAATAGGGGTTAGTTCAGGCATTTAACGGTTATTCTTGTGTTGTAGTGATAACATTTTGCGATATTTATTATACATCTAGCAAGTGATTCAATTTCGTCATATTTCACAATCTAATCAGATAGCTTAACTTAACGACCTGAATAACATATCATGTGCGCTTTTTTGTCCATTGCCATGGACGATATGATGAAGGAACTTCCATTGCACACGCTAGCTCAATTACAGTCCGGTGAATTAAAACAGCAACACATCAAGCGATTACAAATAGCAGAGCAATTAACGACATTTCCGTTAGAGATTTTAACCTTGTCGGACTCTTTGGAAGTGCTTGATCTTTCAAATAACCGACTAAGCAGTTTACCTGATGAGTTTGCTTGCTTAGCTGAGCTTAAAATTCTGTTCCTTTCATTTAATTGTTTTACCGAAATCCCATCTGTCATTGCTCAGTGCCCTAAACTTGAAATGATTGGCTTTAAAGCCAATCAAATTGAATCGGTACCAGAGAATTGCTTTCCGGTTGATACCCGCTGGCTTATTTTGACTGACAATCAAATCACCCATTTACCAGAGTCAATGGGGCAATTACATCGCTTAAAGAAGTGTGCTTTAGCAGGGAATGTGATTACTCAATTACCCGATTCAATGCAGAACTGTCATGAACTTGAGTTACTGAGAATATCGGCCAACAAGTTAGCAAGTGTACCTGATTGGTTATTAAGTCTCCCAAAGCTTGCTTGGCTGGCATTTAGTGGAAACCCTGTGACGCAAAGTAGCGAAACTCATGCAGACTTTTTACAAGCAAGCATGTCTGAATTTGTATTAGGCGATCAATTAGGTCAAGGCGCTTCAGGGGTGATATATCAAGCTCAATGGAACAAGGCGCAATTGGATAGTGCTCAAACGTCTAGTCATCAAACCGTTGCGTTAAAGATGTTTAAAGGGGCTGTTACGTCAGATGGATACCCAAAAGATGAGCTTCATTGTTGCTTAACCGCAGGTGAACATCCAAATCTGATTAAAGTGTTAGCGCAAATTGCTGAGGGGGATGACTTAGGTTTAGTTATGGAGATTATCCCTTCTGGTTATTATAATTTAGGTTTACCACCATCGTTAATTACCTGCACACGAGATACCTTTGCCGATGAAATGAGTATCTCACTGGATAGCATTATAAAGGTTATGGCGAGCATGGCTGGTGCATTAGCCCATTTGCATCAACAAAAAGTCAGTCATGGCGATATTTATGCGCACAATACTATGATAGATGACAGTGCAAATATTCTGTTCGGTGACTTTGGTGCCGCGACGGATTTAAATAAATTATCTGTATCGCAAGTCAATCAAATGCAAGCAATAGAAGTGAGAGCCTTTGGCAATATGTTAGAAGATCTTCTCGGACATTACAGTCAATCTTCTTTACATGAAAGTAGTGACTTGGCTGACAAAACGCTATTCACGTCGTTATTATTATTGACAGAACAATGTTTAAATAACTCAGTGAGTCAGCGCCCAAGTTTCAACGAACTCGCTCAACAAATATCAAGTTTACGTTAAACCATATTGGCTTAAACATGCGAGCTTGGTTAATGACAAAGGAATGGAATGACACAAGCTCAAATTGACATCATATCCCAGCAGATCAAGCAATGCCGTTTATGTGAATCAAGGTTAGCCCATGGTGTTAATCCTGTGGTACAGATCCATTCGAAGGCGAAAATCTTAATTGCAGGGCAAGCTCCTGGGCTTGCTGTGCATCAATCAGGTATTCCTTTTAATGACGCTAGTGGAGATAGACTAAGGGACTGGTTAGGCATAGATAAGGCTGTATTCTACGATCCCGAAAAAGTCGCTATTCTCCCCATGGGCTTTTGTTATCCAGGAAAGGGCAAAAGTGGCGATTTACCGCCGTTAAAAATATGTGCGCAAACTTGGCGAGAACACGTTTTAGCAGAGTTGACTCACATTAAGCTGACCGTACTTGTTGGTAAATATGCTCAAGACTATCATTTAAATGAAACCAAACAGTCTTTAACGCAAACAGTACAAGACTGGCAAAAATACCCCGATTCAATTCTGCCTTTACCTCACCCAAGTCCAAGAAATAATATATGGTTGGCAAAAAATCCGTGGTTTGCCGAGAAATTGTTACCTGAGCTCAAGCGTCGAGTCAATCAAGCGCTCGCGATGTCGCCTATATAAGTCGGCGATATATTAGTCTTTCGCGCTGTGTTTTCATGCTATTTGCTCGCAAAATGGGCATTTGAACAATAAGTTTCATTTTTATGTTGATCCTATCTGAAAAATCAGTAAAGTATGCACCACATCAGCGGCGGCAACCGATTGCTTACGTTGAAAAACAAATTTTGTAACGCGTTATGACGAGTTACCAGAGTTTGCCCGAGTGGTGGAATCGGTAGACACAAGGGATTTAAAATCCCTCGCTTAATAGGCGTGCCAGTTCAAGTCTGGCCTCGGGTACCATTACAATAAAGCCTCGACATTAGTTGGGGCTTTTTTGTGTCTGTAATTTGAGCGTTGGCGAAAGATAAATCCCTCGTCGTTTTAAGATAGGGCGCGCCAGTTCCAGTATGGTCTCGGGTACCATTATAAGAAAGCCTCGACATTAGTCGGGGCTTTTTGTATCTAGAATTTGAAACCTGCCTCTTGGGCAAAAGATAAATCCCTCGTCGTTTTAAGATAGGGCGTGCCAGTTTAAGGCTGGCCTCGGGTATCATCATTTACATACGTAAGTATGATGCGAAAAAGTCTCAACGAAAGTTGGGGCTTTTTTGTGTCTAAAATTTGAATCTACGTTTAGGGCAAAAGATAAATCCCTCGTCGTTTTAAGATAGGGCGTGCCAGTTTAAGGCTGGCCTCGGGTATCATCATTTACATACGTAATGTCTAGTCCTAAAATAGGTTGACGGTTTTTGTTAAGCCAGTTGGTACTCCCTACTGGCTTTTTCATGCACCTCGTTTGGGGTTTTCATCCCTAAACTAAGATGCGGTCGTAATTCATTGTAAATTGCTACCGATTCCTTGACCAAGGTCCTGAGCTCCTCCATCGTTCGGCAGCGATAAAGCAAAAACTCATGCTTTAAAATACCATTCACACGCTCAGCCAGTGCATTTTGGTAGCAGTCATACCCATCCGTCATTGATGGCGTCATACCGTTCACTGCTAATGCCATTTGGTATTCCTCTGAGCAATACTGCATCCCTCTGTCTGAGTGATGAATGATATGACCTGTTGTTTGACGACTCTTTACCGTCATATCCAGCGCTTTGACGACATCGCTCGCTTTCATCTCATGACTTAACTCGTACCCCATTATTTTTCTAGAATATGCGTCTGTCACCAGCGATAAGTAATGTGTTCCTTCATCTGATTTCACGTAGGTGATGTCGCTAACTAGCACTTCTTCTACTCGTTCAACAATCTTGTCTTTAAGCAAATTAGGATGCTTTCTAAGCCAGTGATGACTATTCGTTGTTTTGGTGTAATTTTTTCTCGGCTTCACCAACATATCTCGCTGTTTCAGGTATTGAAATAGCCCATCCCGACCGAGTTTTATGCCTTGCTCAACCAACTGTGGCTTGATGAGCTGGTAGAGCTTACGTGTCCCCAATCTTGGCATAAACTGGCGCCAATACTTCACCATCGACACAACGGGTTTAAGCCTTTCGGTTCTTGTTTCAGCACGTTGTTTCCACTGGTAAATCGCTTGTCTTGATAAATTAAATTGCCGACTCGCTGCCGCTAGCTTTACCGTGCCTTTTTCTTTGGCAATCCAGAGCGCTCGGCTAAGTACTTTTTTTCTAAATCGATACCATATTCATTTTTTAACAGTTCAACCATATCGCCATAAATCATATTTTTCATTTCTAGGTTAGAAACTTGCTTCTCTAATCGTTTAATTTTCTGGGCGGGGGTCTCTTTACTTTTAGACATAAGAGAGTGCTCAGTAGGGAGTGTCCAGTCTAATCTACCATGCTTTCTCAACCATGTAAGGACGGTGCTTCGACCTTGGATACCGTAGTGCTCTTGAGCTTGCTTATAGGTTAGCTCGCCTTTTTCTACTTGGCTGACGACGGCTAATTTAAAGCCTAATGTGTAATCACGCTGTGTTCGTTTAACGCTGATTGCGCTTGAAGGTTTCATAGATAAGTCTCCAAAGTGTCAACTTATCTCAGGACGGGACATAAGTATGATGCGAAAAGCCTCAACGAAAGTTGGGGCTTTTTTGTATCTAGAATTTGAAACCTGCCTCTTGGGCAAAAGATAAATCCCTCGTCGTTTTAAGATAGGGCGTGCCAGTTCAAGTCTGGCCTCGGGTATCATCATTTACATACGTAAGTATGGTGCGAAAGCCTCAACGAAAGTTGGGGCTTTTTTGTATCTAAAATTTGAAAATTGCTTCTTGGGGAAAAGATAAATCCCTCGTCGTTTTAAGATAGGCTAGCTGGGCCACTGTTTAATGTGCCGCTATGGATAAAATATCAAAAGCTTTGTAAGACGCATTTGATCGCTCGTTTTGCAAGATTTGAAAATGACGTGAGATAGGATGTGAAAGCCTCCAATCATCCCAAATAGGAGGCTTTAATTTGTCGTTTGACGCTACTTTTTTATGGGTTAATGTATTTTTTAAAGGCTGGAGCTGGTTTAAAGCTAGGTTGATTAAAACCTAGGATTTCGATGCTTTCACCCGTTTGCGGGTTCCGTCCATTCTTAGCCAAATGATACCTTAATTCAAAGGTGCCAAATTGCGGTAAATACACTTTTTCGCCTTCTGCTAACGCTTTATGAAGTTGGATAAGAATTTGCTCTAACTGTGGCTTTAATTGAGATTGAGAAACGCCGATATCAGACGCCATGACTTGTAATAATTGCTTCTTGTTCATAAATGCTGCAGTGAATAAATATTGAAAAAATTTTTGCGGGGCATGTTTATAACAGTTCTTATAATCCTTTCCTAGTTTCTTTAGTTCAATTAGCTGCTTAGTAGTCAGCGGTTAAGTTTTTTGTTCTATTTTTATCCTTCTTTCGTAGTAACTTGTAACTGAACGTCACAGTCTGTAACACAAGGTTGATATTTTTTTGCCATACTTAATTGTCTATGGCGTTAAGACGGGAGAGAAATGAATGAGAATTTTGTATTATCTACGTGTCTCTTTCACTTTTATTAGTTTGTTATCAATTGCTTTTGCAGGCCAAACTCATGCAGTGCAGGCTCAAAGGCTGTCACAAGATCAAATTCAGCCAGCAACATACAAAACACTTGCTCAGCATGTGACTTTACTTTCATTAGTGGAATCTTCCGTTATTTGGCAAGATTACTTAACTATCTTGCAAAAGGGCAGTGAGGCGGAAAAACTCGAGTACATAGACAAAATTCAACAAGAGATCGCTCGCTTCTGGCATGATCGAAATGTACGCTTGCCTTATGATTCGCTGACTTCTTCTATGTCCGAAAAACGACAGGTTTATGCCTTAGAGCCTGCGGTTGAAGACTATCTTAGTGTTCAAAATCACATTAGGCGCTTATTGTGGCTGAATCAACGCCATGATTGGCCTCAAATACAACCTGGTGGCTTATTAAGGCCAGGTGATAGCCATAAGACCATCAGTTTGATTTCTCAAAGACTCTGGTTATTGGGAGATTTATCTTCTCGATCTGAAACCCAATACACTTATGACAATACAATTGCGATGGCGGTGGCAAGATTTCAGCGGCGTCATGGTTTGAAAGCTGATTCTGTTATTGGCCCCAAAACATTACATTGGATTAATCAAACTCCACTGCAACGCGCTGAATTATTAGCCAGCAATTTTGTTGAAAAAACCAGTTATTTGTCTGACTTAGGTGAGCGCTACTTGTTAGTGAATATACCTGCATTTGAAATGGTATTAGTCAATGAAAGCCAAATCGCATTGAGCTCTAGAGTGATCGTAGGCAAAGCCTACAGACGAACACCTGTGATGCAGGGGCAAATCTCCAACATCGTCATCAACCCTACTTGGACCGTTCCTAAAAAACTAATGCGACGAGATATTCTGCCAAAGGTTGCCCAAGATGGACATTACATTACTGACAGGCAGTTTGATGTGTTTGATATCACTGGTACTAAAGTGAATAAAACAGCTTCAGAGTGGCAAGATATTGTTTCAACAGGCCCGTTTCCTTATCGGTTAGTGCAGAGGCCAGGTAAGATAAATGCGCTTGGACGCTACAAATTTCACTTTAAAGATGATCTCAATATCTATTTACATGACACGCCAGATAAAGCCTTGTTTGATGAAGATGACCGAGCATTATCATCTGGCTGCATTCGAATCGAAAAAGTACAAGAACTAGCGGAGTGGTTTGCCGAAAATGTGGTGATTGATAAACGCACTTGGCATCGAATGCAGGAGCAAGGCGAGCAAACGCAATGGTTTTCACTTTCTCAAACAGTGCCAGTCCACCTGGTTTACTGGAATGCATGGGTTGATGAAACTAACCTCGCTCAGTTCCGTAATGACATTTATCATTTAAATAACATTAAGCAAACTGAAGTGGCTAATAATGCAGCAACTTCGTTACAAGTGTCTTCTCGTTAAGTTATTGACCAGATTAACACTTGCTGTTTTGTTCATAATTTAAGCTGATTTTATCGGCTTGAATGCTTGCTATTGTCTCACTTTCCGTTTAACTTCGCTTTCAATTGTGTAAAAAATGCACATGTTTTTGATTATTTGAAAGTGGTGAGTGAATGTCTTTAGTGTGTCCTGCCCGTCGGCAATTAGTGTTAGGTTTAAGTGGTGTTGCTGTCGCTTCTATGTTTTCCAATCCAGTTCAAGCAAGCCGTTCTACTCAAGGTGTTAGAGAACTCAGTTTTTACAATCGTCATACCGGAGAGCGTCAAAAAGGCCAGTTTTGGGCTGAAGGTGAGTATGACCAAGATACTTTGTCATTATTTAGCGAAGTACTACGCGATCATCGCCAGAACCAATCAGCGCCTATGGATAAGCGTTTATACGAATTTGTTTATCAGCTACAACAGGCTTTAGGTAATACTGATGAAGTTCATGTCATTTCCGGTTACCGCTCACCAAAAACCAACAATATGTTAGCAGCTAAGAGTAATGGAGTCGCAAAGAAAAGCTACCACATGAAAGGAATGGCGATGGATCTTGCAATCCCAGGCGTTGAGCTTAAAAGCCTTCGTGATGCTGCAAAGTCATTAAAATTGGGTGGCGTAGGTTATTATCCACGTTCTGGTTTTATTCATGTGGATTGTGGCCCTGTAAGAAGTTGGTAGTGTTTTCATATTGACACTATTAACGATGTGACTGCTTGATACTATCTTGAGAAGCATGAGTGAATGGTATGATTTTTACTTAATAACTTGTTGAGTCAAGGTGGCTATGATAGAATCCGCGCGCTTTGTTAAAGAACAAGCACGAGTTGTTATTGGTCGAAAATAACAACATCAATTTATTTTTTATAAGTGAGAAACACATGTCTTACACTATTCAAGCTGAAATCCGTACTGAAATCGGGAAAGGTTCGAGCCGCCGCCTACGTCATGCGAATTTAGTTCCTGCTGTTATCTACGGTCCAGGTAAAGAGCCAATGTCAATCAAAATGGCTCAAAAAGATATCGTAAACATTCAATTGAATGATGACTTCTACAACACTGACTTAACACTAGTTATCGACGGTAAAGAAGTTAAAGTACGTGTACAAGCAATGCAACGTCACGCGTACAAAACGCTAATCGAACACATTGATTTCAAATTTGCTTAATTGCTAGTTTGAGTGAAAAAAGCGCCTTAATGGCGCTTTTTTTGTGTCTGTAAATTGGCGGTATTGAAGTAACGGTAGTTCACTGTGAAATGACAAGCTGTATTAGGTTTATAGCAATAGCGGTTGCTATCAGGTTTATAGCAATAGCGGTTGCTATCGTTTTAGCGGATTAATCGACGTTAAAACTGTAGTAAATATCAAGAGACTGATTGATCGTCCCTGAGACGGTTTCTAAATATAACTGTGACAAAATATAGTATCGAACTGTCATCTCATATCCTGGGTTAAATACACCAATACCGTATTTCACCATTAAGTCTTCGCCAATGTAGCCACTAATGGCAAATCGTCCTTCATCGTTCGCATCTAGCTGGACGTTAGAAAAACCAAATTTTTCAATCAAGCCTGTGGCTGTTGAGCCAATATTATTGATTGCTCCACCACCTAATTGCGAGCCTAAGCTTAATGCGGCTCCCATCATTAAGGCATTATTTTGCTCGTTGCTGGAGTTACTAAATCCTGCGCCAGTAATAATATAAGAGAGAATTTCTGCTTGCTCTTTTGCTGGACTTGAAAACAAGGTGACCTCAGGTTGCATTGCTGTACCTGTCACTCGTACGCCCGCAGTTAAGTCTTCATCTTTAATTTCTCTGACTGCTTCAATATTTAGATTAGGGACTTCGGTAGGGCCGGAGAATTGTACTTCGCCCGTACTAATCGTCAGTGTTTGTCCCATGAATTTATAAGAGCCATTAGTGACCTTAATATCACCAAATAGTAGGGGAGGCTTGAATGCTTGTTGTTGCAGCAAAAGGGTGCCACGTAATTTTCCGCTAAGGCCCATACCGTCAATCAGTAATTCATTACCAACTTTAATATTTAAATCCGAGACGACGGCGTAAGGGCTTGTTTGTTGCTCTTTTTCAGAAATAGAATCGTTAAATACGACATCTGAGGAAACGGCAACGCCGCCTTCTGCAAGCTGAACAACTGTAATTTCACCCGTTGGAATTTCGACATTGCCTTTTATCGCCAGTTGCGTTGTGTCGAAAGTAATATTGATGTCGGGAGAGATATCTAATATCGCAATTGGAGGTTGAATAAATGCGAGCTTGTCGCCCAGAATATCAATATCACCGCTAAATCGACCATCAGGCCAAGCCAACGTCCCCGCCACACTAGCTTTACCATCTCCCATTGCTAACGTGCCATCAACTTTTGCCTGTTGACCTTTTAACTGCATTGCTAGAGTAATATCGTCAATTAACGTTGGGTTGTTCGTTGTGGCTAAAGCCCCGTTTTCTAGGCTTAAGCTTCCTTGCACCTCAGGCTGAGTTAGGTTACCTAATATACTCAGGTCCGCTGCGAACAAGCCTTCTAATGTTGCGAGTTTAGGGAAAAAGCCCCTTAGAGGCCCTATATTAATCGTATCGGCTTTGATAAAGCCTGTTAATGCGCGTTCTTCATCATTACTAATGCTGATTTGACTGTTAATTTCTGCAATATTCTCAGCGCTAACAGTAAGGCTGCTTTTGAGCTGTGTTTCATCAATCACAGCATCCAGCTTGATGGTATCGTAGTGTAGGTTGATTCGATCGTTTTCAGTGCGGCGTAATGCTATATCCCCACCATTAAGCAAAAGCGCAATGTTGGCTTTAAGTTTGTCAGTTTCTGACCACTGAGCTGTTGCTTCTAAGTCGGACTCACCAGTCCAGTTTAGACGAGGAGGCAGCAGCGGCTGTAACAAGTTACCTGGTTGGCCATTGATACTTAGCGAAAGATCGCCTTGTGTACCAAATCGACCTTGCTGGTTTAAGCACAGACTACTATGGGTTTGAATTAAGCAAAAAGGTGTAATCTGTCCATCTTGATTGAGCTGATCCCATTGGATATTAACAGGATTATTTATTTGCCAAGCACCTAATAAATTTGAAATAACAAGTGAGTTAATGTCGGTATTAAAGGTTTGCTTTTGTTCATTAAACTGATTATTGATTTGAGTGTTTAATGCGATGTCACCTTGCGTATTGAGTTTAATTTTTTGTTCAGCAAGGGTTCCTTCGGCGCTAAGCGTTAATTCTGTTAAATCAATCTGTTGCCATGAAAGCTGGTTATTATTGATGTTAAGCGTAAATTGATGTTCATTTAACGGTAGGTAATGGCCTTTAAGAGTTAACTGTTCAATATCAATATCAGCAAATTTAACATTACTCACTCGGCCACTTACGTCAACGATTGGTTGCGTATCATCCCCTGTCACATCAATTTTTGCATAAATCTCGCCTTTAGCATTAGGTAACCACTGGCTAACATCAGGTACGGAGAGCTCAGCATCGACATCCCAAAAACGGCTAGCTTGACCATTAATTAATAGTTCTGCTCCTAAAGCACTTGCCTGTAAATTGTCGGCATTGATGGCGAACTTATCATTGAAATCGATATTCCCTTTCACCGTTAACGGAAAATCATTTAATGTGCCACTGAGATCGGCATCTTCTACGGTTATTTGCCATTGTTCATCATCAATAACGCCAGCGGATAGCAGTGAACCATCAATATTGCTTGCAAGTTCCGTTAATTCATAAAGATAGGGGATTTTGTCTAGTTGAAGCGAAGATGTCGCTAATTGTGCTGACCAACTGACCTTATCATCAAAGTTGAGGTTGCCGTCTGCTACTAGGTTTCCAGCTTCTGACTCGACATCAAGATGCGAGATAATGAGCTCATTTTGACTAAGCTCAATATTGGCATCAAGCACTAAAAGAGGGTGATACGGGCTTAAAAACTCACCACTAAAAATGGCAGACTGTTGATGAATGTTTCCTTTACTGGTGAGCTTACTTAATCTCGCGGTGTAATCGGACTTATCAAGTGGCCAGTTAATATTTGCTTGAGCAATTTCAATTTGATAATCCATTTCTGGCTTACTTAACTCAATAATTGCTTCAAAGTCGATGTCTACATCGCCAGTTGCAGACACTAATAACGATAAGTTGTCGAAACCATTTTCGGCCTCAATCGCTATTTTTTGTTGAGTTAACTCAGGTACTTCAGTCACCTTACTAAGGTTAAACTTGGCATCAATATTCATTGGATAGTCATGATTAAGACTAATATCACCAACGAGAGAAGCCTCGCCATAATCATGAGAGACCGATAATGCTTGCACATCAATTAAGTATTCAACATAGCTACCAGTTAGTGAAATATGAGAAAAATTATCAGTTCTATTACCTAATTTCATTACGCTGTCATGGGTAATGAGCTCATCAACATAAATAGGAAAAGTCATGTAAACGGCAGGCAAGTTGGACATGGCCCAGGTTTCTAATTCTGATGATGAAACGTTTTTATCTTGATTATCTGGGCTTGAGGTTGCTTGCGCATCGGCAGTATCTTGTTGGGAAGATTCACCTAATGGTATATCGACTAATAAGCCTTCACTATGTAAGTAATTTACTCTGAGTCCACTCTTATTCCATAACGCTTTACCTTGCAGGCGACCTGCGTTGTAACGCATGTCATTCACTGTGACTTTTACGCCGCTCAGATCTAATTGATTGAGTCCAATAGTGACGGGTAAAATCAACGGTGAAGGGGATTGCTGCTCAGAGGCATCCTCATTATTGGTGTCTTTAGCGTTGTCATTTTCTGATGGCTTAGAAGGTTCATCATCTGCAAACTGATCGGTTTGTACTATGACAGTAACATCATCAGCAAATAAGTTATCAACACAAATCTGTTTGTTAAAAAGACAAGTTGGAACCCATGAGAGGCTTAGGCCTTCAACCTCTACAGCGACGCCGTCCATTGACCAACGAGCGGTAGTAAATTCAAGTTGATTGTTTATAGTGCCTGATTTTAAGTTTAACGCTAAATTAGGAACAAATTGGTTGGCTAGCATCACACTGATCTGGGCACCAATCGGAGTGCCAATCAGAATTGCTATCAGCATCAATAACAATAAAGGGATATAAATAGCAGTACGAGTACAGAGTTTAAACGCTTGCCAACAACGACCTAAAAATGATTTTGGTGGTTTTGATGCAGGTATATGCGCTAACGACGAACTGTCGTGTTGATTGCTATTTTCTGTTTTAGGGGGCATAGAATCAGTCATTATAAGTCTGTCCCCATGGTTAAATGAATTCGCCAAGAACGGTCAATGGTTTCAGTTTCTTTTAGGCCTACACCTAAGTCAAACTTAATAGGACCAATAGGTGAAATCCAATGAATACCGCCGCCAACAGAGACTACAGGCTCAAATTGTTCAGTATCAAAAGCATTACCAGCATCGACAAAAGTGGCGACTCGCCAAGTGTCAGTGAGATAATATTGATACTCTAAACTACCAACGACTAAATAGCGTCCACCGACAACCTGCCTCGATAAGCCGCCTTCAGAGTTAACATACTCGATATAAGGGCCTAATTCTTGAAAGCCGTAACCACGAATCGATTGATCGCCACCGGCAAAATAACGAAGTGAAGGCGAGATTTGATCAATTTGATCACTATCAGCAATATTTGCGCCTAAATCCAGACGTGATACAAAACGATGACGTTCAAAAAAAGTATCAATCCATTTTAATCTTGCTTCGATTTTCGTTAAGCGAATTTCAGAGCCTAGATTAGGATCGCCATACTCGAGACTGTAAGTTTGTCTAAAGCCTGACTTAGGGTCTAAGGTGTTGTCTCCACGCGTTGTTTTACTTAATCCAAAACCAGCCAATACAAATTGCGGGTCATAGTCAGTATCAGATTGATTATAAAACTCATGGTTATATTCTAAGGAGTAGCCAAATAACCAGCCGCTGTCTAATCGTTGTTGCCTGATTATCCCAAACAAGCGTTTTTCAGATTCCAGTTGCCCCGTATAATCGTAGTTTCTGTCATCTTCATTGTAATCTTGCGTCACCCCGTATTTATCACGTAATAAACCAACCCTAAATTTAAGCTGATCATCAAGAGGATGAGTTAACGGAATGGTATAAGTGGTTAAAAACTTGGGTCTGTCAGGCGACCATTCCATTGTGGTTTCTTGGGTATGACCATAACTGTTAATTTCTGGCATACGCCAAGTAAGCCGAACTCTTGGCTCAACGGTTTTTTCTGCATTGGTTCCAATATCGGCGCCCAAACCCACCTCAAAAGAGTGAGTGGGTCTTGGGGCTAAATCAACTTTAATCGGTACTTTAGTCTCAGACATGTTATCAATTTGAGGTAACACTTTAATATTACTGAAATAACCGGTATCAATTAAATTCCGATTAAGCCGGTTTAGCCGTTGGGTTGAGTAATTCGCATTAGGGTCAAATGGAATGAGCTTTTCAAGTAAATCATCATTTATGGTCTGGCCTGAAAACGTGACTTCACCCATTTTGTATCGTCTTCCTGATTCAAAATAGAGGTGGATTTTAGCGGTATTTAAATCACGATTAATTTCAATTTCAGAGCGAGTAAAAGCCCCGTCAAAATAGCCTCTGGCCAGTGCTAGTGTTACTAGATTTGATTTTAATTCTGAATAAACACCATGGTTAAGGGTATCACCTGGTTTAATTGTTAACTGATTCATCCAGCGATTAAAACTATTATCATCGAGCATTTCATCACTGAATTTGATGTCAATCCATTGAATGATAGTCGGTTCGCCTTCATCAATATTAATAGTGAGTTTCCAAGGGGAATTTTTGGACTCGGTGACATTAATATCCACTTTTGCGTGATATCGGCCCATTGATTCAAGTGCAGCAGTAACATTATCTTCTACGGTAAACAAAAATGCGCGGCGCTGAACTTGAGAAGTGGGTGATTCACCTAAGTGAGCACGTACGTTTTTGGCCAAACTGCCAGAAACACCCTGCAGTTCAATCGTTAGCCATTCATCTTTTTTAGCCCGAGCAAAATTTGATGCCAATGAAACAAGGGCAACGCAAATGACTAGGCAATATTGTAAAGACTTGGATAACAATGACTGAATGCTTATCAACAAATAAAGATGGTTTACCTATTGTCGCCAGATTACCGCAATCAGGCAAGGTTATGATTGAAATTACCGCCTGAAATGGTTACAAAGATACAAACTGATCAAGGACTTGCTTAAAATGAAAACAATAACACTAGCACTGATAGCATCAATGGCTTTATTTTCTGGTTTGGCGAACGCAAAAACTAAACCTTTTGCGATAGCCATTCATGGTGGAGCAGGGACCATTCAGCAAAGTAGCTTTACCCCTGAGCAAGAAAAAGCCTATCGAGCGAAGCTAAAAGAAGCGGTAGATGCAGGCTATGCTGTTTTAGATAAAGGCGGCTCTAGTTTAAGTGCAGTAACCACTGCAATTAATGTATTAGAAAACTCACCGTATTTTAATGCGGGTAAAGGTGCGGTATACACTCATAATGAACAGCATGAAATGGATGCATCTATTATGGATGGTAATACCATGAACGCAGGTGCGGTTGCTGGCGTTAAACACATTAAAAATCCGATTGATTTAGCGCGCTTGGTAATGGATGAGTCTGTCCATGTCATGCTTTATGGAGAAGGGGCTGAAGAGTTTGCTTTAACTCAGGGGGTCCAATTGGTGGCTAACGAAACCTTTAATACCCAAAAACGTTATCAAGGTTTACAGCGTGCAAAAGCAAAAATGGCTGAAGCGAAAACCAGTGCAGATTACCAAGCTGCGCACCAACAGTTAGACACAGAATATAAAGTTGGTACCGTTGGCGCGGTCGCATTAGATAAACAAGGTAATATTAGTGCAGGTACCTCAACCGGCGGAATGACGAATAAACGCTATGGTCGTATTGGCGATGCGCCCGTTATTGGTGCTGGAACTTATGCTGAGAATGGAGTGTGCGCAGTGTCAGCGACTGGACATGGTGAATATTTTATTCGCTACCAAGTCGCAGGTGATATTTGCGCCAAAGTGAAATACCAAAGTAAGTCGATTATTCAGGCGGCCGATGAAGTGATTAATCAAAGATTGATTACCGCTGGCGGTACAGGTGGCGTGATAGCAATTGATCATCGCGGCAATATTGCGACCCCTTTTAATACAGAAGGTGTGTACCGCGCGACCCGTAAGAGCGGGGAAGAAGCACAAGTGATGATTTGGCGTGATAAGTAAGCCTTAACTTTCTTTGTTATTGTTATCAATCACGATTGAGATTTAAAAAAGCATCAAGTATTCGCTTGGTGCTTTTTTAGTTCAGCCTATGTTGAGTTTGAGGTCGTAGCTTATTTGTGCCCCATTTCGCGTTAAGGTATTTACTTGCATTAGATCTAGTCTGCAAGTTTTCCATAGGTTCTTTTATGTGCTTAGACTTATTTTCGCTTATTATAGTGACTTATAATGAAATACTTAGAACCCCCATAATGTTAGCCCTTCATCGGGCTTAATATGGAAAACTCTCCCAAAAATCACAACTTGGTATTGGAAGCTTTAATGTAGACAATACCAAATCATAGGTATTCATCGTTTACCCACGCTCAGTCAATTTGGGAAATATCACAAGACACTTTTGCAAATACCACCCGAGCAAAGCAATAATGAAGAGAGTTAGAATCATAAAATTAAATAACATTTTGTAGCCTCAGAGCGTGTAAATGACGCGAATACCGGCTTTACCATGGCAGTTGAGTACCATCGTAAACAAAAAATGAACCTGAGTGTTTGGCTTTTAAAGTATCAATAACATTAAGCATTCCCTTGATACTTTCTTCTGCTGACAACTTGCCGTCTTTGCCGCCCATATCGGTTTGCACCCAGCCTGGATGAATAGCCATGGTTTTTACACCAGATCCCGATAACTCACAGGCCAATGATTTAATAATTTGATTAAGTGCTGCTTTTGATGCTCGATAGCTGTATCGGCCTCCAGAGCGGTTATCATCAATGCTGGCCAGTATTGAGGTCATCCCGATTATGGTTTTATCTTGGCCGGCTAGAATATTATTGAGCAAGGCCTGCGTGATTAACATGGGTGCGATGGTATTAACCTTTAATACCTCGACCCATCCTTGCTGATCCATATTGCCTAAGTTGTCACATCCTTCACCACTCACCCCTGCGTTATGAATAAGCACATCAATAGGTTGATCTTTAAATACTTCAGTTATAGCGAGAATATCTGTTTCATTACTAACATCTAAAGCATAAGGGTGAATGCTTGAATACTGTGGTGCTAACAGAGTTAACTCATGCGCTGAATCAATATCGCGACAACAGGCAATGACCTTATAGTGACGCTGTGCATATTGCTTTGCAAGCTCTAGTCCTAAGCCACGATTTGCTCCAGTAATAAAAACGGTTTTCATTGAATGCCTCTTATCAGTTTCAATCTTATCTAATACCAATCAATATCAGTTGCGAAAGCTGGCCAATGCGGCTGCATTGACCAGTTCTAAAAGTAAGAATCATGTTTATTTCATTAATACTCTTTTTATATCACTAACTTTCTGCACGCTTATCAAGGCGACCACTAAAGCGGGTCAAAGCAAGCGCTATCAGTACCACTACCGCACCGACCCAAGGTGTATGCATTAAGCCAGCTTCAGCGACAATCATCCCTCCGCCCCATGAACCAAGTGCAATACCAACGTTAAAGGCTGCTATGTTTAAACCGGAAGCAACATCCACTGCATCTGGTGTATATTTTTCAGCAAGTTTCACTACATATACTTGTAAACCAGGAACATTACCGAATGCAAATGCTCCCCAAACTAAAATCGTGGCTACCGCGGCGATAGGGTTAACGGCGGTAAAATTGAACACGATAAGCACAGCAGCAAGACCAGTAAAAATAATGGTAAGTGCTTTTATTGGGCCCATTTTATCGGCCATTTTACCGCCCCAAATATTACCAATAGCAACGGATACACCATAAACCAACATAATTAAACTAATTGCATTAGCACTAAAGCCTGATTCTTGCTGCAAAATCGGAGCAAGGAAGGTGAATGCTGTAAAAGTGCCGCCATAACCCAGCGCGGTAATCGCATAAACCAGTAATAATCGAGGTTGAGTTAATACCTTAAGCTGCGATGAAAGCTTAGCTGCAGCAGGTTGTTTTAAGTTATTTGGTACTAATAAAGCGCTACCAATTAATGCGATTAAACCTAATAGCGCAACAATTAAGAAGGTTGATTCCCAGCCAAAGGTTTGACCAATGACAGTCCCAAGCGGCACGCCTGTTACTAACGCCACGGTTAAACCTGTGAACATAATCGCAATGGCGCTTGCCGCTTTTTCTTTGGGCACTAGGCCTGTAGCAATGGTTGAACCAATTGAGAAAAATACACCATGGGCTAAACCTGTCAAAATACGAGCGACAATTAAGGTGTTATATCCAGGTGCTTGCCATGCTATTAAGTTACCGACAACAAACAGTGACATTACGGTAATCAATACGTGTTTACGATTCCACTTTCCTGTTAAAGCCGTTAAAACCGGGGCACCAATGGCAACACCAAGTGCATAAAGGCTAACCAGCAAGCCTGCTGAAGGTAGTGATACATTTAAGTCTGAGGCCATAGTCGGGAGTAGCCCCACGATCACAAACTCCGTTGTTCCAATAGCAAAGGCGCTTAGCGTCAATGCGAGAAGTGCTAAAGGCATAATATTTACTCTATGTTGTTTGAAAATGACCAGCAATAGCCGATGTATTGGTCGCTATGCAGTCACGTTGTTAATTGATGGGGGGCATTTTGCATCAAAGTTTTTTTTCGAAAAATAGAGGTTTTTACAAATGATATTTGTTATAAATGCAATAAAGCAGATGGTCGAGTGGATAAAGTTGAGGGCAATAGCATGCGAACAAAATCTGATGATTTAGCCATTTTACTAGCTGTAGTCGATACCGGAGGTTTTTCAGCGGCAGCAGAGACCCTAGATATACAAGTCGCGCGAGTATCCAGGGCGGTCAGTAAAGTGGAGAGCCAACTTGGGGTCACTATTTTAAACCGAACCACCAGACGTATTGAATTAACCGATGAAGGACGCCAGTTCATTGACTCAGTGCGGTTGGGGTTAATGCAACTACAGCAGGCGGAAGAAGATATTATTTCCCGTGGGGAATTGCCCAAAGGCCGTTTACGTGTCGACGCGGCTAGTCCGTTTGTGTTTCACCAACTGGTGCCATTGGTGCAGTCATTTAATCAAGCCTATCCCGATATTGAGCTAGAAATAACCTCCAATGAAGGCATTGTGGATTTGTTAGAAAAGAAAACCGATTTAGCAATCCGTATTGGTACGTTGAGCGATTCGACCCTACATGCTCGGTCGCTGGGTCGAAGCCCCTTGTATATTGTGGCTTCACCAGAATATATATCAAAACGCGGGCTCCCCAACAAATCCAGCGATCTCGCTCAGCATAATCTCATTGGATTTGTCGCTCCCAAGATTTTGAATGACTGGCCTTTAAAAGGTTTTAGCCAGTTAGACGCTTTAATGTCATCAAGTAATGGCGAAACCATTCGACAAATAGTGTTGGCAGGAAATGGCATAGCATGCCTATCAGGGTTTATGGTGAATAAAGATATTGCCAAAGGGCGTTTAATCCCGCTGTTGGAGCGCGAAAAAATTAGCCATCCAAGAAGAGAGCAAGTCAACGCAGTGTATTATAAGACTTCTTCTGTAGCCAAGCGGATTTCTGCTTTTATTGATTTTATTAAGCCTAAGTTAAACCTGTAGGCAGCTGAATCAGCGGGTCAGAGTAAACTTAACTATTTTATATCAGATGCTCATGAACTAAGGCTTTATTTCTAACTCACTTCTGTCCATAAATGAGCTCGGTATGTTCTATAATAGTGGCCAAACTCCTTACCACTACAAATGTTCATTTTTAGAATAAATTACCGAATAAGTTTACATTCAGTTGTGATGCTATGTAATTCTATCTGTGCTTGGCACTCATTAAGCGCTCTTTCTTTGGCCTTTTGAAGTGAGCTATATGAATGTGAATAACCAATTACCTCGCGACCATCAACTCCTCTAGCTAATGCAAAAGCTTTATTTGAATCCATGTTTTTAAAATCTTGAAGCAACCTAAGTGTTTTACTTTGATAGATTTCTCTATCGAGATTTTTTTTTAAATTTGTATATTCAAAGCCCCAATATGTTTTTATACCTTGGACTATAATACGGTCACCACTTTTCAATTGTGACCATATTGACCTTGATACGCCACATAGCCTACCGGATCCAAAGTTGGAATAACCTTTTAAACGTATTGCCCCTGCGCAATAAGCACTACTATATGTACTACTTACATAATCAACAGTTAATTCTAACTCAACTTCTTTACTTTGGCCGGCCCAAGTGAGCAATATGTGGCCGTATCTAGCTGTAGCAAGTGGTGCTGCAACAGTTATAAAAATAAAAACAAGAAATGCCGACATTTGATGTTTTCTTCTTTCTTTTTTACTCTTATTTGAATGTAATTCTGGTGTGAATTTCCAAAATAGATATGCCGCCCCTGCTCCTAATATAATGTAAAGAAAACTTGAGCTTACTAACGTACTTTCATCAGAAATGATTCCTGATAAAAAAAGGCTAAATGCGATTAAAATGAGTATCGAATTACCAATAAATTGTATAATTTTTTCCATGTTATTAGCGTAACCTTTGTGAAAACTCCTTGAAGGCCACGGTAAACTCCTTGTTAATTATTTACCTTCATAAACATACCATAAGAATTACTTAATAAGTGAGGGCAAGAATAAGTAGAGTGGAATTGTTTTCTATCAAACGCTTATGTTCCAAGGCTAATTAAAAACTTGATACCTCTTGATTAGGATTAATAAATAACCGCGCCGAATCCCTATTTACTTACTTATACTAAACCTCCACGCTTTTTCCTTAATGCTTACGAAAATTCACACTATTCAAAAGTATAATCAATGCATATTTACAATTTAGGTGCACATTTTCTTATGTTTAAGGGAAAAATGAAAAAAATATTATCCGCAACCTTATTTGTCGGAATATCGTTAACGTTAGCAGCGTGTGATTGGGAAACGATATTACTTGAGGAAAGTAGTGACTCTAGTTCAATGGGCTACTATCAATTTGTTAATTTAGTCGCGCAATCACCAGCCATTGAGATTATGGTTGAAGATGAGTCTATAGGTGAACTCGCGTTCGGTGATGCAAGCAGTATCGAACAAGTCAGTAATGACAGCTACGACTTAGAATTTAATCAAATTTTACCTAACTCCACGAATGACGAATTTACAAGTGGCGATAGTATTAGTGTATCCAAAAATAAAACGAGCACATATATTATTTATGGTGATACAGATGCGCCGTCATCGTTAACATTGACGACTGACATTTCGGATTTATACGATGAAGATTTTGATGAAGACTATGATGCAATCATTCAATTTATCAATCTATCGAACTCAGCCGCTGATATTGACGTTTACTGGTTAAACGAAGGTGAAGATTTATTAAATAAAGTCGCCGATTATACATTGGCATATGAAGCGTCAAGTGATGAAATAGAAATTGAATCAGGTAGTTACAAACTGGTACTGACTGAATCTGGCACAGATATCATTATTGCATCGACAGACGGCATAACGATAGCAGACGGGGATGCTCAAATATTTGCACTCACTAGCTATCTGATTGCTGGTTCAGACGATCAAGTCAATACCATCGTCAACATTGAATCTGATGGTGGCCGTAAACTCACCAATGAAGCACAAGCGGCAAACGTGCGCTTTTTACATGGTATTTCTGCTCCTGATTACTTAGACGTTTATCTTGATATTTATTTAACTGATGCCAATAACGATGACGAAGCTAGCTTAATCGCCAGCGCCCTAGAATTTGGTGCTTTGTCTGACTCAGTTGATATTGAAATAGAAAATATTGATTCGGGTGATACTCGAAACTTTTACTTACTGGATAATACGACTGAAGATAAAATTGATACATTTAGTGTTGATATGCAACCAAGTAGTCGTACTCTTATCTTAACCTCTGGTGACACATCATCAGCTATTACTGTCAATGATAATGAAGAAGATCTGCGCGTTATAGATACCCATGCGAAAATTTTAGTTAGCCACAATATAAGTGACATAAAAAGTGATGCGATTGACGTTTTAATTTTAAATGAAGGCGCTAACCCTGATTCTTATTCTGCTCAAGTCGAACTAAGTTATATGAATAATGAAGATTATGAATTGGAAAGTGGTGATTACGATATTTATATCTACAACGCATCGACTGATGAGTTAATCATTGAAACATCATTACGCGGTATTGAAAAAGGTGATGTGATTAATTTAATTGCAACTGACTATACCTACGGTGGCACGCCTTACGAACTGCAAACACATATCAACAATTAAGCGTAAACGTGGTGTTTTTATGCTTTATTACTTTTTGAGTAAATAAGACCAGTATCGAATCTGGATGGGGCTATCAACCCCATCTAGATCTAGCGTTAGCCATGTTTAGTACTTAAATATGTAGCTGGGATAAATAAGTGACGACAGAATAAACGCCATTATTTTCTATCAAATGCTTATGCGCCAAGGTTTAACCTTTAACTCCTAACTTCTAGCTTCTTTTGTCTATTGGCGATAGGACATTAACTCATTTATTTTAGGTGCATTTTTTAGGTGCATTTTTGCCACCGAAAGCGCTGCCAAGTTACTCCTTTTTTAGCCGCTCTAGCTCTTGAATTTGTTTTACAATGTTTTCAGCTTCTGCGGTTATCATTGAATAAGATTTTATATCGCCATTCCTTTGTGCATACATGGCTTGTTCAAGTTTAGCTTCATAAGCTTTATTGAGTTTTTTGATGGGGTCTTGCTTGAATATAGAAAACATACCAATCACTTTTAAATATCTTTTGTATTAGTACGTTTGTAAACAGGTTTTAGTTTTTATATTTTTCAATTAATTATTATTGAGAGTTTAACTGTTGCCTTACCAATCAGCCCCCAGTTGCTTGTGTCTTGCTGCTAATGTTCTGAATTCAGCTAGCATGCTGGTTTCACGCATGTCGAGCTTGAGCACTAACAGTACCAATATTAACGGCTGCTGATATGTTATTGGCCTTTATTTGATGCAGATGAATAACGGCTACAAATATGTAAGCGGTTATGACTCATCTTTAAGGCAAATCTGTTACTCATCACTCTTTTTTCCATCCCCTAAAATCCAGTTACGACAATCGAGTTATTCAATCAACGTATTTTGCTAAATTTGACTACACTAATATTAGTGCAATTATTAGTACGGTTATTAGCACGATAATTAAACCAAAGATGAGATGTCGTCGATACTGAAAATTTAGAGTATTGATTGTTAATGACTAAACATTAATCGTCGATTGAACACGAGCGCTGACGTTAAAATTAAAGGGGTAATATATGGATTCAATTCAAATTTCAGAATATATGGACCGCCAACCTGTATTGTTAAAAGCCAATATGTCGTTAGCAACGGCTGTAGAGCATTTACTAACGAAGAACAAAGCTGGTGCCGCTGTGATTGATAATGACGGTCAGCTGGTGGGTTTTTTATCTCAACAGGATTGCTTATCAGTGATGCTGAAAAGCAGTTATCACTGCGATATGACAGAAACCGTTAAAGACTGCATGAAAACGGATGTACTGACAGCAACACCTGATGGCAGTATCTTACAGTTGGCTGAACAGATGTTAGGGGCAAAACCTAAAATTTATCCAGTAGTAGAAGGCAGTAAAGTCGTTGGTACGATTAATCGAACTGATGTGTTAAAGGCAATGAACATCTATATGCAGCAATGTTATTTAACACCAGCCTAAGTTGCCAGCAAAGCTGTTTATCAAAGAGAATTTTGGCCTGAGTCAACGAGGGCTTTTTGTTTTGATTCCTTTAAACTAATACCATTCAGTCTAGTTCCTTGCTAGGATCGCAGTTTTTGAAATACTTGCTAGGAATTAGATTTGAATTCGGACCAACACCCGCTCTCTAAAGCATACCTAAACTCTTGTTATCAAACCGATGCGGCAAGAATTCGTCGTCGTTTGTATCAATTAAACAAAGAGCCGCAGTCTGAAAAGAAAGTTCAAGTCTTAGCCAAGTTAGCTGAACAAGCCACTCAAGCCTATGAAAAGGCTCAACTAAGGCTAAAAAATAGCCCTAAAGTGACTTATCCAGATGCCTTACCTGTCTCTCAAAAACGCGATGACATAGCCTCAGCGATTGTGAATAACCAGGTCGTCATTGTTGCGGGTGAAACAGGATCTGGTAAAACAACCCAGCTACCCAAGATATGTTTAGAGCTAGGCCTTGGTACACGTGGTTTAATTGGCCACACTCAACCAAGGCGTCTTGCAGCAAGAAGCGTTGCTAATCGCGTTGCTGAAGAAATTAACAGCCCGCTAGGCGAGGTTGTTGGTTTTAAAGTGCGTTTTGCAGATGCCATAAGTCCAGACAGTTACGTTAAATTAATGACTGATGGTATTTTACTGGCAGAATTAACCTCTGATAAATTTTTAAATCAATACGATGCCATCATTATTGATGAGGCGCATGAGCGTAGTTTAAACATTGATTTCATCTTAGGTTACCTCAAGCAGGTGCTGAAAAAGCGACCTGATTTAAAAGTGATCATTACTTCGGCAACCATTGATGTTGAGCGATTCTCTAAGCATTTTAATAATGCGCCAGTTATTGAAGTATCGGGTCGAACCTTCCCTGTAGAAACGCGTTATCGACCATTAGTCCGTGATACCGATGCTGACTTAGATGTGAGTGATGGTATTTTCTCCGCTGTTGATGAGCTAATGGCTGAAGGGCCTGGCGATATTTTGATTTTCATGAATGGCGAACGTGAAATTCGTGATACCGCAGAAATGCTTCGCAAGCAAAAGTACCGTGATACAGAAGTGCTGCCTTTGTACGCGCGTCTATCATATGGCGAACAATCTAAAGTCTTCAAAAGTCATATCGGTCGTCGCATTGTGTTAGCAACCAATGTGGCCGAGACGTCATTAACTGTACCTGGGATCCGCTATGTGATTGACCCAGGTACCGCTCGAATTAGCCGTTATAGTTACCGTACTAAAGTACAACGTTTGCCGATTGAACCTATTTCTCAAGCCAGCGCAAATCAGCGTCAAGGTCGCTGTGGACGTGTCGGTCCAGGTATTTGTATTCGTTTATATGATGAAACTGATTTTATTCAGCGTCCTGAGTTTACCGATCCTGAAATCTTACGTACCAATCTTGCCTCGGTTATTTTGCAGATGTTAGCCATTGGGCTAGGCGATATTGCGGGTTTCCCATTTATACAGCCTCCTGAGCAAAAACATATTCGCGATGGCTTCTTACTGCTAGAAGAGCTGCAAGCCGTTAAACAAAAACGCAAAGAGTTAGTGCTGACCAACCTTGGGCGTAACTTAGCAAAAATCCCACTCGATCCTCGTCTTGCTCGTATGGTACTTGAAGCGAAAGATATGAGTTGTTTGCATGAAGTCATGGTTATTGCTTCAGGTTTATCTATTCAAGATCCTCGTGAAAGACCGATTGAAAAAAAACAAGCTGCAGATGAGTGCCATCGTCGCTATGCCGATAAAGACTCTGATTTTGTTAGCTGGGTTAATTTATGGAATTACTTAAAAGATCAAAAAAGCGAATTGTCAGCAAGCCAGTTCAGAAAGCAATGTCGTGAAGAATACTTAGCGTATTTGCGTGTACGTGAGTGGCAAGATTTATATACCCAGATTAAACAAGCGGTACACGATTTAAAATGGCGTTTAAATGACACACCAGCCAGTTACGATAATTTACATAAAGCGTTGTTATCAGGCTTGTTAAGCCACATTGGTTTTAAAGATGCGAATAATGAATATCTTGGTGCCCGCAACCGTAAGTTTTTTGTATTTCCTGGCTCGCCTTTAGCAAAAAAAGGCCCGAAATGGATAATGGCGGCTGAGCTCACTGAAACTTCTCGTTTATTTGCCAGATGCTGCGCCAAAATTCAACCAGAGTGGTTAGAGCCTTTAGCTGCACATTTGATTAAGAAAAATCATCTAGAGCCACATTTTGAAGCGAAACCTGCCAGTGTCATCGCATTTGAAAATCAAGTGCTATATGGCCTAACAGTGGTTAATCGCCGTAGAGTGCAATATGGGCCTATTGATCCTGTTGAAGCTCGTGAAATCTTTATTCGCAGCGCGTTAGCTGAAGGGCAGTTACACACAAAAGAGCCTTTCTTTATTAAAAATCAGCAACTGCTGAATGATATTGAATCGTTAGAACATAAATCTCGACGCCGTGATATTTTAGTGGATGAGCAGGTGCTGGTGGACTTTTATGATCCGCTTATTCCGCAAGGTATTTATAATGCGTCACTATTCTTTAAATGGTGGAAACAGGCACGTAAAGAAACGCCAGAGCTACTGGACTTTAATCAAGACTTATTGATGCAGCGAAGTGCAGATCATATTTCAGCGTTAGATTTCCCTGAAGTATGGCAAAAAGCTAACTTGGGTTTACAAGTGAGTTATCACTTTGAGCCTGCCGCTGTTGATGATGGGGTGTCGGTGCACATTCCTGTGGCGTTGATAAACCAAGTTGATACTGAAGATTTTGATTGGTTAGTACCAGGACTTCGTGAAGAAAAAGTCGTGGCGCTGATTAAGTCGTTGCCTAAAAATCT
Organism: Shewanella japonica; assembly: GCF_002075795.1. NCBI lineage: Bacteria > Pseudomonadati > Pseudomonadota > Gammaproteobacteria > Alteromonadales > Shewanellaceae > Shewanella > Shewanella japonica. The sequence goes on along the minus strand of NZ_CP020472.1, from coordinate 3,147,027 downwards.
TCGCCGTAATTTTGTGCCAGCGCCAGATTATGCCCGCGCCTGTGTACAAGCTATGGAGCCTTTTTCAATGCCGCTGCTTGATGCAATGTGTAAGCAGTTACTTCGCATGACAGGTACACGTATAAGTGGTGATGATTTTGACTTAACTCAGTTAAGTGCTCATTTAACAATTAACTTTAAAATTGAAGATGATAAGCACCGCCTAGTGGATCAGGGGCGTGATTTAGATTCTTTAAAAGATAAGTTGCAAGGTGTGGTGGCAAAAGCCATTCGTAATGTGGCGGAAGAGGGAATTGAAAAGAAAGACATCACAACATGGTCATTTGGGGATTTACCAAAGCAATATCAAAAACGTAAAGGTAATTACGAAGTTAAAGCTTATCCAGCGTTAATTGATGAGAAAGATCAAGTCTCTATTAAATTGTTTGATGATGAATTTGAGGCCGAGCGTCAGCACCGAGCAGGTTTACGTCGTTTATTGCTCATTAATATTCCTTCGCCTGTTAAACATCTTCAAAAAGCCCTGCCAAATAAAGCAAAATTGGCGATGTACTTTAACCCATTTGGTCAAGTTCAATTATTAATTGACGATATTATTTCTGCATCAGTTCAACAACTGTTGGATGAGAAAAAGCTAGATGTGCGTAATGAGGCGCAATTTGAGCAAGCTAAAGATTGGGTGAGGCAGGAGTTAAATGATTATGCTGAGCAAATCTCGTTGCAAGTTGAGCAAATTCTGACGATATATCAACGTATTAAAAAGCGCTTAAAGGGTAAAATCAGTTTAGATATTGCTTTTGCGATGAGTGATATAAATACCCAGTTAGATAAATTGGTGTTTAAAGGTTTTGTTGAGCACTGTGGCTGGAGTCGCCTTACTGATGTGGCGAGGTATTTAAAAGCGATTGAAAACCGTTTGGATAAATTACCGGTTGATCCGACTCGTGATCGGCTTCATATGCAGAGTATTAGTAAAGTACAAGACTTGTTAAATGCGCAATTAGCCAAAGTGCCTAAAACTCAGCCTGTACCTGAAGTATTAGTTGAAGCACGTTGGATGATCGAAGAATTCCGTGTTTCATGTTTTGCGCAAGTCTTAGGAACAGCGTATCCCATTTCTGAAAAACGCATTGTAGTACAAATCAGTCAAGTGTAATACTTGTCATGCGTGATTAAGCTGTTAAACGCCCAGTACAATTCGTATTGGGCGTTTTTGTATATAGCTTTATTCTTTCTTCGTGTTTATCTGGTATTGGTTGAAAAGCAGCAAGTGTTAAAGCATATTGTGTCGATTGTTACTTTAAATTAGCTAAAAACACTGAAAGTGTGCTTCGTTATGTAACACTTTCAGTTTTACCTATCAAAAAAGCCACTTTAAATGAGTATTTTACAAAACGAACATACATTTCTGAAAGTTTTTCGTAATTTTTGTAGGATTGGTGGTGTTAGATTGCTATAATTCGTTTCAAGAAGTAAAGATGGCTACAGCTTCTCTGTAAAGGTAAATGTCACCCCCCTATATAATAGACATGCCTTACCCCCTACAAAACGGCCTAAGATTGATAGGAGTTACTATGGAAGTTCATGAATACGAAAACGCTTATTATCAAGTAAAAGATGACGTTCTAGAGTCACTACCTACTGAAGAAGAATAAGCTGATTGAACTAATATTATTAGCTCTTTCACAAGCATAAAAAAACAGCCTAGGCTGTTTTTTTTATGCTTGTGAATCTGAAGATAAGAAATTATCCTTCAATTCGGCCTTTTTCTGTTAGCACTTCCACAATAATCCAACTCTTACCATTTTTGACTAACTTGATTGTGCGGTCATCGACCCATGGGCTACCACCACGTAAACCTTCCATTTTCACTTTAACATCAACTTCATCAGTAAATTTACGGAAAAAGTCGATATCAATATCATCAATTGACATGTTCACATCTGTCATTGAAAGCCCAAGTACATGACGCTGGACTGCCGATGCAATATGGTAATGAGACATGATGTCTTTGAGTTCTTGATTGACAAACACTTTCGCTTTATTGACATCTTTATCAACATATATAGCACGGAAAAAACCTAAAGAAACTTCTTCAGGTGACAATGCTTTTTCAAGGCGACCTTGTTGTCTTTCTTCAGAGGGTGTACACGCAGCGAAGAAAAATAGGCTAATAAGAACAAAAATTTTATGCATATTAATCAGGAATTATTGTTATGTAGTATTAGTATCGCTATTTCAATGCGACGATACAAGTTACCTATGATCAAAGCATTAAAATTGAATAAATTCTTGACTCATCAATCAACACATGTCATACCTTAAGTAACTTCAATATACACCTGTGGTAACAACTCGGTGTATAACTTAATGTTATCCACAGAATCTGTGGACAACTATGTTGAATACTATTAGCCTTAGTTGCAAGGTTATGAAATTCAACATTTTTTAACGCTGGTTAAAAAATAACACCTCAATTTTTCCTGTGCTAAACTATTCATTTTATCCCCTAAAATATGTTTCTTTATGCAATTTATTGCTTGCTATTTAAAAATATTTCGCTCAAGAAACGTTAGATTAAGCAAAATTAATCAATTTCAAATAGCACTGTTTTTGGCTTGATGGAATTAACAAAATAGATCGCAGAACCGTCAGAAAACCGATTTCTCGGCCATTGATTATCGCTAAGATAAACATATAAACGAGATTTAATACTTACAAAAAAATGAATGATATTTGCGTCTTTTTATTCTTTATTGCGTCTAGGGTATTGAGTAACGTTTTTTATCGAGTTGAGATTAACTTTATATGATATCTGAATGGCAAAACCATAAAACACAGCTACGAGGTTATGTAAGTCAACGCATTGATGACGACAGTGCGGTTGATGATATTTTGCAAGAGGTTTACATCAAAGCCAGTGGTAATTTACATCAGTTAAAATCCAGAGGCAGCCTCAAAAGCTGGTTGTATCGTATTGCACATAATACGATTATGGACTTTTATCGAGAGCGGCAACAATTTGAATCTTTGCCAGATGATTTAATGGCTGAAGAGCTCGATACAGGTAAAGAAGCAAGAGAGGAGCTCGCCCAATGTTTAGGGCCTTTAATTGACGAGTTGCCAGAAAAATATGCTAAGCCATTGCGCCTCGCTGAGCTTGAGGGGGTTTCTCAACAAAGGATTGCAGAACAACTTGGTTTATCTTTATCTGGAGCGAAGAGTCGAATCCAAAGAGGCCGAGTTAAATTTAGGCAACAAATGATGGCATGTTGTGACTTCGAAGTCGGCCAAGGCGGGATTACGGGCTACACCCCCAAAGACGCAAACCACAGAAAAAAATGTAAATCACCATAATGGGTTTACTGATAACACCTTGAATCGTATTGACTCATTTATCAGGACTTCGTCTTAACTGACATAGAGAGCCCTAACTGCCTCATCTAGCGTTCGGAAACGTTACTCCCGTATTCCAACATGCTCCTTTTTAACATCACGTGGCTAATACTCGTGTAGGAGCTTTATTGCTTTTTTAGGAGAAACTATGAAGTCGCTGTTCCAGCCAAGAGCATTAACGCAATCAAAGCCAACAATTTCTCAGCAAATGCTAAATGAAGCCAGTGAGTGGGCGATTATGCATGGGGTGGCTTTTCGCCGAGATGATAATACTGCAAGGCACTGTCCGTTTAGTATTGCGCCGATGACAATGCAGCGGCCCGTGTTTGAGCACTTAATCAAAGTCACTCCACTATTGACTAAGTTAATCGATAGGGTCTCTGAAGATCATGATTTCTTGCAAACACAACTTGCGGATGTGGCTAAAGCCGATCCTTTTTTTGAGCGGTTACTGTCTTTGCATCATCAAGTGCATGGCAGTAAAAATCAACGTTTAACGCCAGCACGTAAACCCTTACTACTTATGCGAACGGACTATATGGATGATCGTGAGCATGGCGCCAAAGTGATAGAGTTTAATGGCATTGCTGCAGGTATGGCACCATTTGGGCAACGTGCTACAGAGCTACATGATTTCTTACGTCTGCAATGGCCACAAGAATTTGAGGGCTTTTTAGAGCATAAGCAATCAGTTAGCGCTGACAATAAAGGCCTGACACAACTTGCCTCTAGTATTGCCCAAGCAGCTCAAAAAGTCGCTGCTGATTTTGCAGTTAAGTTCAGCGGAGGAAATGCACAAACTCAAACAGTACCGACGTTTTTAATGGTTGTGCAAGAAAATGAAGATAATGTTTATGATCAACATCTATTGGAAGTGGCATTACAGCAACGTGGTATTCGCACTGTAAGAAGGACGTTTGAGCAGTTAAGTTCGCAACTTTCTACAGGAGATCATCAGCGCTTAATTCTAGAGGGCATTGGCGGGATTGATGTTGTTTATCTTAGAGCGGGATACCAATATGCCGACTATTACTCGCCACAACGAGATGAAGCCATTTGTTGTGAAGCATTAAGTCAAACAAGATTGTTCATTGAACAGCATCATGTCGCAGTGAATGCGACTTTCAGTCAACAGCTAGCTACCAGTAAAACGGTGCAAATGCTGTTGACCATAATGCCTGCTGAAGCTTATTCACGCTGGGGCCTGACATTAGAGGAAGCTCACTTAGTAAAAAGTGTTTTAGCAGAGATGAAACCGATTAATACAGACACCATTAATTGGTTTAATCGTCATCCCAATAAACAAGAGTGGGTGCTAAAAAATCAAGGAGAAGGTGGGGGACATTGTGTATTCGGTAAAGATATTAGTGCTAAATTAAATTCTCTGACACCGAAAGAGTACGATGCTTGGGCGTTAATGCAGCGTTTGTTTCCTCATGAACGAGAAGTCGCTACCATTGCCGTGCGAGATAGTGAACAAACGTGGGTGAACGATCTTGTCAGTGAAATAGGCTTATTTACGGCATATTTTGACGGACAACCCGTGACAGCGTTAAATGGGTATGCGGGATACCTTATTCGCAGTAAACCAGCTAGTGAAAATGAAGGTGGAATACACAGTGGTCAAGGGATATTAGACTCATTGGTTTTAGTGGATTGAGTTTAATTAATTTCGATATTTAGAATTATTTTGCATCCTTATTGAGTTTTTTACGTCTTAAAGGCAATGAAGTAAAAACAGCTTAATATTCCAAAGAGATACAGAAATGATCAAACCTTTTAAAAACAGTAAGAATATCGTCAATAGCCAAGTGTTTACCCCAAGTCCTGGGCGCCAAGATATCAGTGACAAATTTATTAAGCACGACAGCAATATGCTCAATCAAATTTATGGTACTACTGATGTAAAACCATATTGGATTGCAGATATGGACTTCCCGATAGCTTCGCCAATCACTCAAGCAATGCAGCAATTAGTTAGTCGTGAGACTTATTCTTATGAGTTTGACTCTACAACCGTGTTCGAATCCATTTCCGCTTGGAATAAAGACCGTCATAACCTTGAATTAACTCCCGAACACTTTGTTCAAGTACCAGGTGTGCTGAGTGCGATTGCTATGTTAATTCGAGACTTTACTCAAGAAGGTGAAGGGGTGTTAATACAAACTCCTGTTTATCATCAATTTCGTAGGTTGATTGAGTCGGCCGGACGCACAGTTGTAGATAACACGCTTAAGATTGAGAACGGACGTTATGTTATTGATTTTAATGATTTTGAACAGAAGTTAAGTCGCGGTAATGTGGGTATGGTGCTGTTATGTAATCCACATAACCCAGTGGGACGAGTATGGAGCAAGTCAGAATTACAGCAGTTAACGACTATTGCCAAAAAATATCATGTGCTGATTGTGAGTGATGAAGTCCATGCAGATATTGTATTTGAAGGTTCACAATTTACGAGTATGGCCTCATTAGCCTATGAAAATAGCTTAACAATTATTGGTTCACCCGCTAAAAACTTTGGCTTAAATAGTATTTCAAACGGATATATTTATAGTGATAATCCGTCGTTACGTGAAATAATTAAAGCAACATCAGCTTCAATGTCTCTTGATCATGGCAATGCGTTTACCACCCATGCGACGATTGCAGCTTATCAGCATGGCAAGGATTGGTTTGATGCTTTTCTTACTTATACACAAACGACCCGTAATTGGATTGTTGATTTTATGGCCGCAGAGCTGCCGCAAGTTATCACCTTTGTGCCAGAAGGCACTAACCAGATTTGGTTCGATTTTACCGGGTTAAATCTAACCGCTGGGCAATTAAAAACGTTATTGACTAAACAAGCTAAAATGGCACTAACCCCTGGCACTTGGTTTGGTGAAAAGGATGAAAACTTTTATCGAATGAATTTTGCCTCACCATTAGAGCAAGTACAGGCTTCATTTGAGCAGCTTAAAAAAGGTATAGCAGATAGTAAACCTGCTAAATGATTAAAACCTAAAGAGTTAATCTACAAAAAAGCACTGCCTAAGCAGTGCTTTTTTTGTTTAAGCATTAACACAATCTGTGTTTACTGCTCATTTTGCGCCGCTTGAATAGCTGTTAAAGCAATGGTGTAGACAATGTCATCAACGAGAGCACCACGAGATAAATCGTTGACTGGCTTGCGCATACCTTGAAGCATTGGGCCAATACTGATTAAGTCTGCACTACGTTGAACTGCTTTATATGTCGTGTTACCTGTGTTCAAGTCTGGGAATACGAATACTGTCGCTTTACCGGCAACAGGGCTATCTGGTGCTTTAGAGCGTGCTACATTTTCCATGACTGCAGCATCGTATTGCAGTGGTCCATCAATCACCAGATCTGGGCGTTTTTCTTTGGCGATTTTGGTCGCTTCACGCACTTTATCAACATCGGAACCTGTACCAGATGTACCTGTTGAGTAACTGATCATAGCGACACGAGGCTCAATACCAAAAGCTGCGGCAGATTCAGCTGATTGAATGGCAATATCTGCCAATTGTTCAGGGTTTGGATCTGGGTTAATCGCACAATCACCGTAGACTAAAACCTGATCTGGCATCAACATAAAGAAGATAGAAGATACTAAGCTTGACCCTGGCGCTGTCTTAATTAACTGCAGTGGAGGACGAATGGTGTTAGCTGTAGTATTGACTGCCCCAGATACAATGCCATCAACTTCATCTTGAGCAAGCATCATGGTACCTAATACCATATTGTCTTCAAGTTGCTCTTTAGCCACGACTTCAGTCAGCCCTTTGTGACGTCGTAAATCTAGCATGCCTTCAACATAGCGCTCACGAGCTTGCAGAGGATCAATGATTTGAACACCTTCGCCCAATACCACATCTTGTGATGAAGCAATACGCAGAATTTCTTCTTCGTTGCCTAAGAGTACGCAGCGAGCAATACCACGTTCAGCACAAATGGCCGCAGCTTTAATGGTTCTTGGCTCTTCACCTTCAGGCAGTACGATGGTTTTCTTAGCTGCACGAGCAAGTTCAGTTAATTTGTATCTAAATGCTGGTGGCGATAAACGATGCTCACGAGGTGAGTTTTGCGTTACGCTTTCAATCCAGCTTTGATCGATATGACTGGCAACATACTCTTGTACTCGGTCAATTCGTACAGCATCATCAACAGGGACTTCATGATCAAAACGCTGAATATTTAACGAGGTTTGCCATGTATTTGTATTAATCAAAAATACTGGCAAGCCTGTTTCAAAAGCACGTTCACACAGTGCCATGATTTCAGGTTCTGGCTCGTATCCACCCGTCAGTAATAGGGCACCAATCTTGACCCCATTCATTGCCGCTAAACAAGCAGACACAATCACATCAGAGCGATCGCCCGATGTCACTAGCAATGAGTTGGTTCGGATATGAGTAACCATGTTAGGAATACTGCGGGCACAGAAAGTAACTTTACGTAAGCGTCGCGTATTCATTTCACCAGCATTGATGATTTTAGCATTGAGGTGTTTTGCTAAATCAGAAGCTCGAGGTGAAACAAGGTCTAAGTTATATGGCACACTACCTAAGATGCGCAGCGGGCTTTTACCCGGTAGCTGGAACATTGCTGAGGTATCCGTTGTTGATACTTCTGCATGGTCAAAGACTTCAGATAAATCAGGGCGTGCACGACCTTCATCGTCCACTGGAGCGCCAATTTTATTGATGATTGAGCCGATAAGACGTTTGTTTTTAACGCCGCCCCAAGAATTATAAGCAATCTCTAGGCGATTCATTAAGCCATTGGGTGTGTCATTTCCTGGTGTTGCAATGAAAATCACATCAGCATCTAATGCTTTAGCAATTTCAAAGTTAATGTCATCAGAAAATGGGTGATTACGAGTTGGTACTAGACCTTCAATCACGATCGTTTCGGTATTGTCGGCACATTCGCTGGCTCGAGCAATAATTTGCTCCATAAGCACATCGATTTGTTCTGAACGAATTAAGTTTTCAGCATGTTCCATAGTGAATGGTTCAAGCGGATTAACAGTCGGCGAATGACTTAAAATGGTGGTTGAACGTTCTGGACCATTGTCGCCATTACGGATTTGTGCAATTGGCTTGAAGAATTGAACTTTAACACCTTTGCGCTCTAGCGCACGAACCATCCCAAGGCTTAGTGACGTTAGACCTACACCTGTACCAATCGGGATTAACATAATATTACGAGACATATTTACCTCTAAACTGAGCGTGAATAAAGCCTGAGTTAACAGGCTTCATGTCGGGCAAGGGGATTAAGCGCTAATGAGTTTGATAGCGTCTTCTGCGATGACCCACTCTTCGTTAGTCGGGATAACCATTGCCACAGTGCTGTTTTCTTCGGTAATGATGCCATCTTTACCAAAACGCGCGGCTAGGTTTTTCTCTTCGTTTACTTTGAAATTAAAGATAGCCAGCATTTCAAGCACTTTTGCTCGGATAATATCTGAGTTTTCACCGATACCACCAGTAAATACAACGGCATCTAAACGGCCTAATGGCACAGTGTAAGAGGCAATGTATTTCGCTAAACGGTAGCAGAAAATTTCCAGTGCTAAGGTTGCGCCTTTATGGCCATCTTTGTAACCGTCTTCAATGCCACGACAATCGTTGGTTAACTCAGAAATACCTAATAAGCCGCTTTGCTTATTCAATAAGTTATTGACTTCATCAATGGTATAACCAAGTTGGTTAACTAAATGGTAAATGATTGATGGGTCCATATCTCCGCAACGTGTGCCCATAACTAAACCTTCTAATGGTGTTAATCCCATTGAAGTGTCGACACTTTTGCCGCCTTTTATGGCCGTAACTGAAGCGCCGTTACCTAAATGTGCAACAATTACATTCGTATCAGTGGTGTCTTTATTTAGCACTTTTGCCGCTTCACGGCTTACAAATAAGTGGCTGGTGCCATGCATGCCGTAGCGGCGAATACCATGTTCACGATACAACTTATAAGGAAGGGCATAGATATAAGCTTGCTCAGGCATGGTTTGGTGGAATGCGGTATCAAAAACAGCGACTTGTGGCAGAGCAGGGAATGAAGCCATAGCTGCTCGGATACCAATTAAATGTGCTGGGTTATGAAGTGGCGCTAGTGAAGCACAATCTTCAATACCACTGATCACATCTTCATTAATGATCACTGAGCGAGAATATTTTTCGCCACCATGAACGATACGATGACCGATAGCTTGAATTTGAGCTGCAAGCTCTGGCTGATCAGCAAGGATATTATTAACGATAAATTCAACTGCTTCACGGTGAGCAGTAAATGCGCCCAATTTAGCTTCATTTTTAGCGCCGTTAACTTTCCACTTTATGCGTGAATCTTCTAAACCGAAGCATTCAGCAAGTCCTGATATGTGATCATCACCTGAAACAGCATCAATAACAGCAAATTTTAAAGAAGAGCTACCGCAGTTGAGTACCAGTACGAGTTTTTCTGACATGTTGAGACCTTATTAGTCTGATCGAGCAAAATTAAAATTGATGTGAAATGTGTTATTTCAACTATCAATCATAGTTAATGATTTACTAAACAGCCGATAAATTTACCGTAAATTTGGGGCTCAATATCGCTGTGTGCTATGGTGCATATATATTTCTAACTTGTAGGGCATACCGTTGAACGTAAACGTGTTCAAAATCATAGGTGACGGTCGACGTTACATGAAGACGTGGCCTATGGTTCGGCAACTTGGGTTTTATTTCCCTGAATATCGTGTTGTCAGAGCAACCCATCTTGGCATTTTATTGATGCCGTTATTTGCTATCTTGGCTGCTTGTAGCCAAGTGTATGTTAATGGCTGGGCGTTTTTACCCCAAGCTATTGCCTTAATGCTATTTTTTATCAGTTTGCCTATCCAAGGTTTACTCTGGCTGGGCTGGCGTGCCCGACACCCTTTGCCGATAACCTTATTTGATTGGACAAATCAGTCAACCGTCAAAATGAGTTCAATGGGCATATCTTGCCAACCCCTTGGGGCTAAAGCGTGTTATTTAGATATGGCGCTGATACTCAAAATGGCATTTGAACGTTTAGATAAAAGTTATTGGGAGCAACTGTAAGTTTTTGCTCGCCAACGATTAATAATCTGCTTTAATTCCACGCTCAGTAAAGACAGCTTTTATGGCTTCCATAGTCTCTTTGCTGGGTGGCTTAATGTCTGTTAACGAATAGCTTTCACCAAATGCTTCCCACTTGTGCGTGCCAAGTTGGTGATAAGGCAATAATTCTACTTTTTCAACATTTTCCATAGGCTGTATGAAGTCTGCCAAAGCTTTCGCTGAGTCAATATCCTCAGTAAAACCATCAACTACTACATATCTCACCCAGGTTTTTTGATTGCGCTTCGCTAAATGTTTTGCAAACTGTAATGTTCGTTGATTACTCACCTTGGTTAAATCGATGTGCTTAGCATCATCCATTTGTTTTATATCAAGTAACACTAAGTCGGTATTGTCGAGTAATTCATCAATGACGGGCGTGTATTTACGCACAAAACCATTGGTATCAAGACAGGTATGCAGATCATTAGCTTTGCATGCTTTGAAAAGTTCGTTAACGAATTCAGCTTGAAGGATAGCTTCACCACCAGTGGCAGTTACTCCACCAGATTGTAGGAAAGGTTTGTAACTAATGATTTGGCTCATTAGTTCATCAACAGTGACTTCTTTGCCGCCGTCTAAATCCCACGTATCGCGATTGTGGCAGTATTGGCATTTCATTAGGCAGCCTTGCATAAAGGCGACATAACGAATGCCTGGACCATCAACGGTACCAAATGATTCTATAGAGTGGATACGACCTGTGGTCATGATGTCTCCAAACAAGCAAAAAAAGAGGTTGTACTCGTTTTTATTAATGAAACACTAATAAAGTTAAGTACAACCAATTTTAAGAATTATTACAAGCCTTTAGTGAAAGTACGTGTAATTACATCTTGCTGTTGTTCAGGTGTTAGAGCGTTAAAGCGAACAGCGTAACCTGAAACTCGAATGGTTAATTGAGGGTATTTCTCAGGGTTAACGATGGCATCTTCTAACATTTCACGGTTCATCACGTTAACGTTTAAATGCTGACCACCTTCGCTATTGGCGTTACTCATAAAGTAGCCGTCCATTAATGATGCTAAGTTGGCGCGGCGACCTAATTCATCTTTACCTAACGCATTTGGTACGATAGAGAAAGTATAAGAAATACCGTCTTGTGCATGAGCAAAAGGCAGTTTCGCTACAGATGTAAGTGATGCAATCGCACCGTTTTCATCACGGCCATGCATAGGGTTCGCACCTGGAGCAAATGGCGCGCCAGCTGGACGTCCATCAGGTGTCGTACCTGTTTTCTTACCATAAACCACGTTAGAGGTAATGGTTAAGATTGATTGCGTTGGAATAGCGTTACGGTACATTTTCTTAGTACGGATTTTCGCCATGAAACGTTCAACTAAATCACAAGCTATGTCATCTACGCGTGGGTCGTTGTTACCAAACTTCGGATATTCACCAGAAATATCAAAGTCGATAGCAATACCATCTTCATCACGAATAGGCTTAACAGTGCCAAACTTAATTGCAGATAAAGAATCCGCTGCAATAGAAAGACCTGCAATACCACATGCCATAGTACGACGTACATCACGGTCATGAAGCGCCATTAATGCAGACTCGTAAGAGTATTTGTCGTGCATGTAATGTATAGAGTTAAGCGCTGTCACGTATTGTGTTGCTAACCAATCCATTAAGCCGTCTAAACGGTTCATTACATCATCAAAGTCAAGTACATCTGAAGTGATGGCATCTGCTTTAGGTGCAACTTGGATTTTTAACTTTTCATCCACGCCGCCATTGATGGCGTAAAGCATGGTTTTTGCTAAGTTAGCGCGAGCACCAAAGAACTGCATGTGTTTACCCACAATCATCGGGCTAACACAACATGCAATAGCATAATCGTCAGATTCAAAATCTGGACGCATTAGGTCGTCATTTTCGTACTGGATAGAGCTAGTATCGATAGATACTTTTGCACAGTAGTTTTTAAACCCTTGTGGTAACGCATTAGACCATAACACAGTAATGTTTGGTTCAGGGCTTGGGCCCATGTTGTATAGGGTATGTAAGAAACGGAAGCTGTTCTTAGTGACTAAAGTGCGGCCGTCTAGACCCATACCTGCAACTGATTCAGTTGCCCAAATTGGGTCGCCTGAGAATAATTCATCATATTCTGGAGTACGTAAGAAACGTACCATACGCAACTTCATCACAAAATGGTCAACCATTTCTTGCGCTTGTTCTTCAGTTAATACACCGTTAGCAATATCGCGCTCAATGAAGATATCAAGGAATGAAGAAGTACGGCCTAAAGACATTGCTGCGCCATTTTGGCTTTTCACTGCGGCAAGGTAACCAAAGTAAGTCCATTGGATGGCCTCTTTAGCATTGGTCGCAGGTAATGAAATATCACAGCCGTATTTTGCAGCCATTTTTTTCATTTGGCCTAAGGCGCGGTGTTGCTCTGCAATTTCTTCACGTAATTGCATCGTGTTTGATAAATCCTCACCCGCTTCAAAACCAGCTTGAAGTGAAGAGAATTGAGCAAACTTATCTTGCATTAGGTAGTCGATACCGTAAAGCGCGATACGACGGTAATCACCAATGATACGACCACGGCCGTATGCATCAGGTAAGCCAGTCAATACACCTGATTTACGACATGCCATGATTTCTGGCGTGTAAATATCGAAAACACCTTGGTTATGTGTTTTACGTAGCTCTGAATAGGTGTACTTGATGTCTTCGTTTAGTACGCGGTCATAAGCTTTGCAAGAACCTTCAACCATACGAATACCACCGTTAGGTAACATGGCACGCTTTAAAGGAGCATCAGTTTGCAAACCAACAATGGTTTCTAACTCTTTGTTAATGTAACCAGCGTCATGAGAGGTAATGGTTGATACCATTTCAGTATCGAAATCAACAGGGGCATGTGTGCTATTCTCTTGCTTGATCCCTTCCATCACTTTGTCCCAAAGTGTGGTAGTTGCTTGAGTAGCACCAGCTAGAAAAGACTCGTCGCCTTCATAAGGAGTGTAGTTTTTCTGAATAAAATCGCGAACGTTAACTTCAGTTTTCCAATCACCAGCTTCAAAACCTTGCCAAGCGTTTGCAAATAATTCTGTTTTATCGGTCATGGTATTTTACCTTCTCGTCAATTAACTGTTGATCTGCCATTTAATGGTAATGGATAACTGTTACAACCAAGCTGGCAGTTCAAAAAATTGAGACCCCTATTAATGGATAATTGCAAGGGCATCTAATCTGTGTGCTAGCACCATAATATTTTTACAATGTCAGCGAAAATTTGTTAAATCATAAATTGGTAAGACCAATTTACCTGATGAATATTATCATAGCTTCTATGCAACATCACTTAATTAAATCAAAATTGAGTAAGATATCGACAAAAATGTTAGCTGGGTAACACTTTTTGAGCAAACAGTTTTCTATTTAGCCAAGAGTGACTACCCTTGCGACACTCCAAATGTACACTTTGTCATGCTTTCTTGTTGTGATGATGATTTGCTATACTGATATATAGCATTTTTTAGATAAGCTGATAGTTTATTAGCGATGTTTAATTGTAAATTTGTCAAAAGTGATTGAGTTTTGATACTGGTAATCTTGGTCTTACCAATTTACTTTTGTGAGTCTTGATAAGAGTGATGCATGTTTATTTTTGGTTTCAATAATGGTTATCACAACACTCGTTGCATGATATTGATACGCCTAAAATGTGCATGGTAAGTGTTGTTTATTTTTAAAAAGCGATTTGAGGTTTTTATGCAAAAATTAACTGGGCAAGATCAACAGCAAGACGCTGAAATTGCCGATGAGATAACCCCAACATCGCATGAGCAGGTTAATTGCCCGCCGAAAACAGTGAATACCTCCCCAGCGCCATCAAATTCGACCTATCAGCAAGCTGAATCATTTGGCTTAGCCAAAATAGCCAAAAGCCCTTGGCAATCTTTTACTTTATCGATTTTTGCTGGTGCTTTTATTGCCATTGCTTTTGTATTTTATGTCACGGTGACGACGGGAAGCACCAGTGATTGGGGAATGACTCGTTTTATTGGCGGTTTGGCTTTTAGCTTAGGGTTAATTTTAGTAGTGGTGTGTGGAGCTGAGTTGTTCACCAGTACGGTATTAACCTCAATCCCTTGGGCACAAAAACAAGTGAAAACATCGACCCAATTGCAATGCTGGGCGAGAGTTTATGCAGGCAACTTAGTTGGCGCCTTATTGATGGTGCTTCTGATTATGATGTCACGCATGTTCGAGTTAAATGGCGGGCAGTGGGGGCTAAATGCACTTAATATTGCCCAACATAAAATACACCATACTTGGGTACAAGCTTTTACTTTAGGCATTTTATGTAACATGCTTGTATGTCTAGCGGTTTGGATGACTTTTGCGACAAAAGATTTACTGACCAAATCATTATTAATGATGCTGCCAGTTGCAATGTTTGTCAGTAGTGGTTTTGAACATAGCATTGCGAATATGTTTATGGTGCCATTAGGGGTTGCGATTCATGCTTTTGCTCCTGAAAGTTTTTATGTTGCGCTTAATATCAACCCAGAACAATATGCTGACTTAACTTTATTAAGCTTTGTGTTTAATAACCTTATCCCTGTGACATTAGGTAATATTGTTGGTGGTGGGGTCTTTATTGGACTTGGTTTTTGGTTAGTACAACAAGGGCAGTTAACTATTGGTTCGCAGGGTGCGAGTCATGGGTCCTTAGTGACTAAAGCGGAACAAAAAGATTCGCTAAGATAAACGTTATCAAATTACCCTCTTTAAAAAGCCCAGCAAATGCTGGGCTTTTTGTATTGATTCATTCAAAACCAATTTAAATCAGCTAAGAGTGATCGATGTTAGCATCGCCAGTTACAACGCTATTTACAGCTAAGTGATTTACATTTAGACAATTTATAATTAGGCGATCTACCATCAATCCTCTTACAAACTTATGGCACATTAATTAATCGCTTGCTGCTTTACTGCCTGTTTAACAGTGCTTTTTAGATGATGCATAAAGTTTTTAAAATGTGGCATAAACTCGGCGAATAGTTGATGCTTGCGGTTTTGCATCATTATCGGGCCCAATAATCTTAATCCCAATGCCACTTTAGTGGCTTCTTGAGGCTCAAGGCCGCTGCCTTTTTGCAGTTTTTCAACGACATTCAGTACATCTTCTCTATCTTGAAATTCAAAATCTAACGTTTGACCGGTTTGGTTATCAGCTAGATTGATTTCTTCAATCGTAATACGGTACTGATGACCTTTGCGTAAAATCGTATTCATAATTAATACCTTTATATGTAGTGTGATACTGGATTTATCACGATAAAAAATGACTGATGATGTTTTGAATAACCAGGCTAAAATCAAGGTTAGCTTTTAAGAATGGCTTCGACTTTAGGCTTTATCGTTAATGAGACGGTTATCATCATGACAAGAGCAACGGGTATGGCTGCCAGCACGGTTTGCGCCCATGTAGAAAGCAGGATAGGCATATCATTGATTCCGATATTGTTAATGACAGTTGATAAGGCAATGCCCGATTCCATAAGACAGGCCATCGTGAGACCGATTAATACATTGCGTACTTTTTCACTTGTATGAGGCAGGTATTTCTCGGTGAGTTTGGTCAGTACCACCATTAATGTAAAACCGATTGGCATGATAGTGACCGCAGCTAAAGCAAAAGCAGAAAACCAGTCTGCAAAAAAGGTGTCACTCAAGCCAAGATTTATATAAGTCATGAAGCCTGTTAATGTGCCGCCCATGAGTGACATCATTCCCATAACTGTGAGTATTTTTACGATAATCGAGGCTTTTTGTTGACTCACTTTAGGCTCATTAACTTGTTCAATTTGCGAAGAGGTCATTACGGCTTGTGGATTCATTGTTATCCTCCTGTCTTGTGATTCGGCTTAATTTGGTTGATAATGTCAACTATATTCTTTTTTGGTTGATAATGTCAACTAGTTTTTGGTGGAGGTGAATTATGCAAGATCGAAAATCCTTAGAAGGTTTGTTTCAATTAGTACATGTATTGAAAAGGCAACTGCATGATAATATTGAACAACTTGATATAGATGTGGCGCCAATGCATGTCAGAGTGCTTAAAATAATTAATAAAAAATCACCGTGTACAGCGATAGACATTGCTAACTTCTTAAATCGAGATAAAGCCCAGGTAACAAGGTTACTGAACACGTTAATCACTCAGGGCTTGATTGTGAAAGAGCCGAACCCAGAAGATAAGCGCAGTCAATGTTTGCGTTTAACCGAAGAAAGTCAGCTTATCATGGGTAAGATTAATCAGATTGATAAACAGATATATCAACAAATGACGCAAGGGCTAGCTGATGATGAATTAACTCTTTTTCAAACTGTTGCGCAAAAAATGGTGGTTAATTTAAATACAAAGTGAATTTGAATCGCTGCTTAAATCTCACTGAAAATCAGACTGTCACTCGACAGCTAATGCTGTGGTTCAATAACTCAATTACGGTTTATTTTCGGTGCGATTTCAAAGCATATGGGAATTTTTTATTAGCTATTGTAGTATGCCAGTGTCGTAAAAATGCCTAATGTGTTGGCATTAATCCATATAACAATAACTTAAAAATGGACTGTAAATGAATTCGCCACATCAAGAACCAGTAACTTCCGACTCATCCCAAGGCAATTCGCCTCAAGCACAGTCCACCAATTTGACGGGTAACACCACAAAGCAGATGCCAGATACCTTGGTGATTATCTTTTTTGTTGCTCTTGCTGCTGCGTTGCTGACCTATATTATCCCTATCGGTTCTTTTTCTACTCTAGATGCTCATTATGTTATCGACGGAGCAGAAAAAACACGCACGGTAATCGACCCTAATTCGTTTCAATATGCTTTAGATGATGCTGGCGAGCCTAAAGTTGAGCCTATCTCGTTGTTTGAAGGTCATGGCGAGGTTGGTTTTTTTAATTTTGCCTTTGAAGGTATGGTGTCTGGCTCTAAATGGGGCAGCGCCATCGGGGTGATTATGTTCATGCTCGTCATTGGAGGCTCCTTTGGTGTCGTGATGGCAACGGGCACCATAGATAACGGTATTTTGCGGTTAATTGATAAAACTCAAGGCAATGAAAAACTCTTTATTCCGGTGATATTCAGTTTGTTTTCATTGGGCGGCGCAGTATTTGGAATGGGCGAGGAGGCAATTGCATTTGCGATTATTATTTGCCCGTTAATGATTCGATTAGGTTACGACTCCATCTGTACTGTGATGGTGACTTATGTTGCAACTCAAATTGGTTTTGCCAGCTCTTGGATGAACCCATTTAGTGTGGCAATTGCACAAGGCATTGCTGGGGTGCCTGTACTTTCTGGTGCAGGTGTTCGTGCCATAATGTGGCTTGGTTTCACGCTAATTGGTATTGCTTTTACTATGCGTTATGCCAGTAAAATTCAACAAACGCCAACAGCATCTTTTAGTTACGAGTCGGATCAATTTTTCCGTGATAACCAGCAAGGTCATGTCAAAGACAGTCGTTTTAATCTTGGTGATATTTTAGTGCTACTGACTATAGTAGGCACAATTGCCTGGGTGATATGGGGCGTGATTGCACATGCTTGGTTTATTCCAGAAATTGCTAGCCAGTTCTTTACGATGGGAATTATCGTGGGGGTGATTGGGGTTGTATTTAACCTAAATGGTTTAAATATGAATAAGGTTGCAGTGAGTTTTAAGCACGGTGCAGGCACGATGCTTGAGCCTGCAGTATTGGTAGGTTGTGCTTCTGGCATCTTGTTATTACTCGGCGGTGCTGGCGCTGCTGAACCGAGTGTTCTGAACACTATTTTGCACAGTGCAGGGAATGTCATTGGCCAATTACCTACAGCACTTTCAGCTTGGTTTATGTTGTTGTTTCAGTCGGTGTTTAATTTCTTTGTGACTTCAGGCTCTGGTCAAGCAGCGTTAACTATGCCCTTAATGGCGCCTCTTGCTGATCTTGTCGGAGTGACCCGTCAAGTTGCGGTGTTAGCGTTTCAATTAGGTGATGGCTTTACCAATGTATTGGTACCAACGTCTGCTTCTTTAATGGCGACGTTAGGGGTATGTCGTGTTGATTGGGGCAATTGGTTTAAGTTTATTTGGCGCTTTATGGTGGGCTTATTTGTACTATCTAGTATGACGGTTGTTGCTGCTCATTACTTTGGGTTTAGTTAATCAAAGCCATAAAAAAACGGCATCAGATACTTTTGATGCCGTTAGAGTCGGGAGACACTTAAAGTTGTATTACATTAACGCTAGAACTTAACTTCACCTTCAACAAACCATTCACGTCCGCGAGCGTTGTAGACGCTACGAGGGTAGTGAGGCCATGATGTGTTAGTTGGGTCAAAGTTAGGACCTACGTCAAATAGGTTGACGATACCAGCCGTTAACTTCATGTTATCTGTGAAGTTATAAGCCGATGTTAGATTCCATTTAGTCTGTGATGCGACTTCTAAATCTTCTTCGCTGAACTCGTCATCATCAATGAATGAGCTGTAAGACACACCGTGCATACGTGCTGTATGGTAAGCACCTAGCGTGGTTTCAAAGTCATTAATGAAGTAAGTGAAGATCATGTTGGCACGGTACTGAGGTAATCCGCCGTCTTCAATGTCGTCATCAACATCTGAAGTTGGGTTTAACTGACCTTCAGATAACAAAATGTAAGTACCATTAAAGTTAACTCGTAATTCACCCATATCATTGAAGTCCCAGCTGTAACCAGCTGTTAAATCAATACCACGCACTTTTTGATACGCTAAGTTTTGAGCCACAGTGTTGATGTGAGTGATTGTGCCACTTGCATCACGAGTGATCATATCTTCATAGGTGTCGTATTCTTGAGCGGCAGTCGAAGCGCTAATATCGCTTACCATGTCGTCAAGTTTCCATTCCCATAAGTCAATCGATGCTTCTAAGCTATCGCCACCCCAAACTGCACCGATGTTAGCTGTGTAGCCTGTTTCTGCTTCTAGATCTTTGTTTGCACCAGTTGTGGTGTCAATGTGAAGCTCATTACAAATTTCATTGATGGTTGGATCTGGGTTAGTAACACCAGGCTGTCCGCCCATTGCTTGACACTGTTTAAAGTCGATAACTGTAGTGAAGCCGTTTGTCGCATCGCCGTATACACGGTGCATATCAGGGGCACGGAATACGCTACTCCAAGAACCACGAACCAATAACTCGTCAACAGGGCGGTATTCTACGGTTACTTGTGGTGATAAATTGCCACCAAAGTCGCTGTAGTGATCGTAACGAAGCGCCGCAGCGATTGTTAATTCGTCCATTAATGGGACACTTAATTCTGCATAAGTTGCCCAGAAATCACGTTCGCCAGCACCAGATGAACCACCTGTTGTTAGCACTGAACCATTTTGGGTTTCAGAATCAGATTCTGTTTCATAGTCTTGTTCTGTGTATTCAGCACCAAATGCAAACATGGCATCGCCATCAGGCATTTCAAACGCCATACCAGTGATGTTTGCTTGAACGTTCTTTTGAGTTGACTGAGCACGCTCAAATGGAGAGTAAGACGCTGCTTCAACATCTTCGTCAGACATATTTTCAAGTAATGAATTACCGTTTTCACCTGCAGTGATGTAATCGAACATGCCACCAACAGTTGCAAAACCGCTGCGGTAAACATCGACGTTGGTACGGCCGTAGTTTACAGACATATCCCAGTCGTACTCATCAGCTAAAACGCCTTGAAGACCTGCTGAGAAAAAGTAGTTATTGGTGTTCGTTTCGCCACTACGGTTATCAAATTCGTGTAGACGTCGAACATAGTAGTAATCGCCATCAGTAGCATTAGCGAAGTCACCACCAAGCCCGGTTGATTTGCTGAATGTCTTGCTCATCAAATCGCCGTAGCTCACGGTTAAGTCATCACCTGAAACATTGATATCGTAATCATCAATTGCCATTGGTTCAAAGTTGGTGGTTGATTTAGCGTTAGCAAAATCAAGACGACCTAAGAAAGTGATATCGTCAGATAGTTCATAGTTAAAGTTGGTTGTACTGATAAAGCGATAGCTTTCTGGCTCTAAGTCACGCCATTCTGAACGGTCAAAACCACAAATGCTGCGTGCATCATCCCAGAAGAAGCCGCCATCAGTACATTCTTGAGGCGACAGTGAACGAGCCCCTGTGCCTGTACCGGCAATACGCGCACCATAAGAGCTGTATTGTGAGTAGTCACTGTGTGGCACTTTATCTGTGTGTAAACCGAAGTTTTCACGATCTGTAGCTTGTAATGCTTCATTGCTACTGAACTCAATGAAGGTTGATACGTTGCCTTTCTCGTTTGAAGAACCTAATGAAAGCGCGATACGATCATTCATTCCGCCGCCTTCCATAGTATCGCCATGACGATATTTAAGGGCTGCACCGTCAAAATCTTTTTTCAAGATAATGTTAATCACACCGCCAACAGCATCTGCACCGTAAACTGCAGAACCACCAGATTGAAGAACCTCAATTCTTTCAACTGCTTCCATTGGTAAATTAGCTGTATCTACGAAGTTATCCGTTCCGCCTGCTGGTTTTGGGTACTGATTTAAGCGCTTACCATCAATAAGCGTTAATGTACGGCTTGCACCTGCGTTACGTAAACTGATTGAAGATGCTGCAGGAGTGAAACCATGGACTTCTTGAGTTGTCATGGCTCCTGTGGTCGACGTTAAGTTTTGCAGTGCATCTTGGATAGTGGTAAAGCCTTGCTTTGCCATATCGTCTGCACTAAGAACAGTGACAGGTGTCGCTGTTTCTAAGTCGGTACGTTTAATACGTGAACCAGTAATTTGAATGCGTTCTACATCTGCACCTTCTTCAGCAGCTAGCACTACTGGAGAACTTATCGCTGCGGTGAATGCTCCGCCAACCAATGCTATGCGAATTGCATTGGCTACTTTTGAATTAAGCTGCATCTCATCTCTTCCTATATTGATTTTATCAAAGCCGCGTTTTTAATTAGTAAATCTCTTTGTTGACTTGTAAATGGGGTTAACAGGTCTTTGCGGAAGGTGGATAAAATCATACTTAAATAACATTGGCAACATGGCTGTTACAGGGGTAAGTTGTTATTTTTGTTGTGATTATGTCTTGTTTTTGTTTCTGAAATTAACATGAGTGTTTGATGTCACATCTTGTTACGAACGATAAGAGGGTGTAACTGAATGGATAATGCTCGCTCGGGTTGTTTTTTGAACGCAAATGTGGATTTTTTGTGTAGCTACGGTAAAGAAATGTCACGCATAATTAGCTTCAACGAAAGTGGTGACGTTTGAAGATGTTGCAAAATGTATTAGTGAAAAGGCGTTAAATTTAATGTTGCGAAATTGATTTTGTGAGGTTAATCACTATTTAACAAGCGCTGTATGGCAGGTGTTTACTGGATTTGTAGGCAATATCGCTTGAATGTAAATGTTAAATTTAATTCAAGCGTTTGCCAATATGGAGAGATTTTAACGTAATTACTCAATGGTGTTACAGTTTGATAAGTGTAAACAATGTGGAGTTTAGCCTATGGTTTTACCTTACAACGTAATAAGGTGTGCCCTAAGCCAATATTGTCGATGTCTTCATCAACGTAAAGACCAGCTTCACTGATCATCTTTAACATATCTTTACTGTGATACATGCGGCTATAGCCATTCGCTATTGCGGTAAAATAAAGTGATGTGGCGTTTACGCAATATGCTCCTGCCTCGTAAGGTTGCCTGTCCCAGTAAGTTTCTAAAATACACAGTTCACTGTTAGGTTTCATTGCGGCAACTGTGCGTTTTAAAATGGTGATAATTTGCTGCTTTGAAAAACAGTCCAAGAACTGACTCATCCAGTATAAATCACCGCCTTCAAAAAATGGTTTGCTTGGGTCTAATAGGTCTGTTTCAAATGGAAACACTCTACCATCGACCATATTGTTGCGTGCGTTTTCCATCGCTACGGCTAGTTGCCCTGGTAGATCCATGATGGTGACGTTGACGTTGGCATCATAGCCAGTACAAGCGAATGCCCATTTACCTGTGTTGCCACCGACATCGACTATATGTTGTGGCTGAGATTTGAAAATCATTGGCAGTAAACTGTCAAATGCGTGGTCTGAATAATAATGGTCAAATTCAAACCAACTACGTTTTGTCTGTTCTGGCAGTTGGCTTAATCCTGGGTAAATGGTGTCCCAGTCTCCTAAGTGTTTTAATCCCGCTGCGTTTCCTTGTTTAAGCGATGCTTCTAGCTCAAATAAACCTTGATAACAAACATCATGGATAAAGTTCAGGTTCTTGGATGCCATATCGTCATGCAGTAAGAAATATCCTGTTTTATCTAATCGATATAACTCATCTTTACACCAAAATATCCCCATGCTTAATCCCATATCCAGTAACACGTGAATGGCGTATTCAGAAAGGTCATTGTTGTTAGTTAATTCTGTAAGGCTGATACCCGCTTCTCCAGCTTTATCGATTTGTGCAAGTAAGCCAAACTGGCTTAAACAACGGGCCACTTGGAAACTAACAGGAGCGAAGGCAATTTTTTGGGCTTCAAACTTAGCGTCATAAGCGGATATAGATTTAGGAGATTGGTAAAAAGACATATAGGGATGTTGGGATGATTAGAAAATTTCGGCGATAGTATCAGACACAACAAAAGCAAATTTTGATCTAGCTCTACAGTTATAAAAAATATCGATACGACAGCGAATCAATCTTGGTTATCAATGTTTAGTATAGGAGTTGATAGCGACAATCAGAAGTGTTCTTTAATGTCGGTGTACTAAGAATGCGACGGACAAATTATTGTAATGAACAGCGTTCGTCGTTTTTGAAACAGGTTAAGTGATGATTGTGAAATGTTATAGATATTAAAAAGCCCAGCAATTGCTGGGCTTTTATTAAAACAATCTTTGATTGTTTATTATTGTACGTTTTCGCTGTCACCAAATGCGCCTGCAAATAGTGCAGATGACAGGTAACGTTCTGCAGCTGATGGTAGGATTACAACAATGTTCTTACCTGCAAATTCTGGCTTTTCAGCAATGCGGTTTGCAGCTACAACTGCAGCACCTGAAGAAATACCCACTAAGATACCTTCTTCTTCCATTAGGCGACGAGCCATAGCAATAGCATCTTCGTTGCTGACGGCTTCTACTAAATCAACCATCTCTAAATCTAGGTTACCAGGGATAAAACCTGCGCCAATACCTTGGATTTTATGTGGTCCAGGTTGAAGTGGTTGGCCTGCTTTTGCTTGTGCAATAACAGGAGAGTCAACAGGCTCTACTGCAACAGAAACAATATCTTTGTTCTGTGCTTTAAGGTAACGACTTACACCTGTAATAGTACCACCAGTACCAACACCTGCTACAAATGCTGCAACGTCACCGTCAGTATCGTTCCAGATCTCTGGACCCGTTGTTTTCTCGTGGATCTCAGGGTTAGCTGGGTTACTGAATTGACCAAGAATTAAGTACTTAGCAGGATCTGATTGACGAATTTCTTCGGCTTTATCAATCGCACCTTTCATACCTTTAGCGCCTTCAGTTAACACAAGGTTAGCACCAAGTGCTTTAAGCAACTTACGACGCTCAAGACTCATTGTGTTTGGCATAGTAAGGGTAAGTTTGTAACCACGAGCAGCTGCAACATATGCAAGTGCAATACCTGTGTTACCAGAAGTTGGCTCTACTAATTCTACTTCTTTTGTTAGGGTGCCTTTTTTCTCAGCATCCCAAATCATGTTCGCACCAATACGGCACTTAACACTGAAACTTGGATTACGTGCTTCAACTTTGGCTAACACTTTACCATTGCTTACTCGATTAAGGCGCACTAGTGGGGTATTACCTAGCGTATATGAATTGTCTTCGTAAATGTTGCTCATGGTTTGCTCCTATGTTGGCATTGTCTAATGATAATCGGTTTAAGAGGCTTTAACAGTGATACTTTGTTATTCGTTATTCCTTTTAGTTATTAAAGTTAACTCAATTATAATAATAAAGCATCTGCTTATATAACAATGTCTTAGTTAAGCACGCTTCAATGAGCTCGATGGTCTGACCATCGCTAAATCAGCATTTTGTGCTTAGTGATTACTAAAGATAGTAATAGACTGATATTACAAAAGCGCAATTTATCCTTTCTTATTGGGTGTTATGAATAAAGTCATTACTTGTTCAGCAGGTAAGCTTCAGCTCAAGGTTCAACACCGAGATGAATTGTTGTTTTCACCAAATTGATACGGCAGATCTAATATGAACAAAGTGGTTATTTCAGGTAGCGGCCTTTACACACCGCCATTTAGCGTAAGTAACGAAGAGTTAGTGTTAAGTTTTAATACCTATGTAGACGAATTTAATGCGCAGCACAGTACCGAAATTGAATCTGGTGGGCTTGCCGCTTTATCGCATTCTTCAGCTGAGTTTATTGAAAAAGCATCAGGGATTAAAAGCCGGTATGTGATGGTCAAAGATGGGATTTTAGATCCTAAAGTGATGATGCCATTAATTGCCGATAAACCATCAGATGCGCTTTCAATGCAGGCTGAAATTGGCATTAAAGCCGCTCAACAAGCATTAGAGCAAGCTCAGCTTAATGCAGAAGATATTGACCCGGTGATTGTAGCATGTGCTTACACGCAACGTTCTTATCCTGCTATTGCGATTGAAATTCAACAAGCAATGGGCACTAAAGGTTTTGCCTATGACATGCTGGTGGCGTGTTCATCAGCGACCTTTGCGATTGTTAATGCTGTAAATGCAGTCCAATCAGGTACTGCATCAAGAGTATTAGTCATTAATCCTGAGATTTGCTCACCGCAAGTGAATTATCGAGATAGAGACAGCCACTTCATTTTTGGCGACGTGGCAACAGCTGTTGTGGTTGAGCGTGCATCGCTTGCTCAATCTGAACATGCATTTAATGTACTTTCTAGCCAATGTTTTACCGACTTTTCTAATAATATCCGCAGTAATTTTGGCCATATTAACCGCTGCGATCCGAACAATGCTGAAAAACCTGATAAATTATTCCATCAGCAAGGTCGAAAAGTATTCAAAGAATTATTGCCAATGATCTACCAACATTTAGATAAACAGCTGGCAGAAGAGCAGATCCAAGCCAATGAATTTAAGAGGTTATGGCTCCACCAAGCAAATATTAATATGAATATGTTTGTAGTTCGTAAACTTCTCGGTGATAATGTTACAAAATTGAAAGCCCCAGTGGTGTTGGATGAATATGCTAATACTGCTTCAGCCGGGTCGATTATTGCATTTCATAAATATAATCAAGATTTTACGACTGGTGATTTAGGGCTGCTTTGTTCATTTGGTGCTGGCTATTCTATTGGGAGCATCATTTTAGAAAAGACCTAATAATAAATAGGTGAATTAATTGCGTATATTGATTGTTGAAGATAACGAAGCTGTATCTAAAGTACTTCGGCATTTGTTAATGCAAGAGCTGCATTGTGAAGTTGATATTGCGGCAGATGTTTCATCAGCGAATGCCTTACCAGAACAACATTCCTATTTTGTTGTGGTTGCCGAATTGAACCTACCAGATGCACCAGATGGCGAAATTGCCCAGCTGGTGCTGATGTCTTACCAAACTCCTTGTATTGTTTTATCTTCAAACCTTGATGCTCGTCAGCGTAAAAAATTGCTTAAATTGGGTATTGCTGACTACGTGTTAAAAGAAAATCGATTCAGTTATGAGTACGTGGTTAAGCTTGTGGCGAGGTTGGATCAAAATCAACATGTCAAAGTGTTGGTGGCAGACGACTCAGTAGTGAGTCGTAAGTTCGTTAAGGTTTTACTTGAGCAGCAACTTTTTACTGTGCTAGAAGCCTGTGACGGCGCAGAGGCAATAACGGTATTAAATGAAACTCCTGATATTCAATTGCTGATCACTGATTACAACATGCCTAATGTTGATGGCTTCGAGTTAATTCTAAAAGTACGCGAAAAGTTTAGCCGTGAAGATTTAGCCATTATTGGTCTTTCAAATGATACGGATGAAAGTCTGTCTGCACGTTTCATCAAGAATGGCGCTAATGACTTTTTGCAAAAGCCGTTTGTCCACGAAGAGTTTCATTGCCGTGTGTTAAATACCCTTGACTCATTAGACATGATCCGCAGTTTATGGGAACAAGCTAACCGAGATTATTTAACTAAAGCTTATACTCGACGTTACTTTTTTACCCAACATGAAAAAGATGTCTCTGATGCTGGTCAATTTGCATTGGGTTTAATTGATATCGACTTTTTTAAAAAGGTTAATGACACTCACGGACATGATGTGGGCGATCAAGTGTTGTTTGAGTTTGCTAAACGACTTAAAAATGCTTTCGGACAACACTTTACTGTTGCAAGGTTTGGCGGTGAAGAGTTTGTCGTGGCTTTTAAAGGACTTGATGGTGACCGTGCATTCACAGTGATGGATAAGTTTAGACAGCAAGTTAATTCTCAGCCTTTTATCACAGATGCGGGTGAGCTAACGATTAGCTTTAGTTGCGGTATTGCTAAAGCGGAGTCGACCGATACTAACTTAGATACTTTATTACATCGTGCTGATTTGTGTTTGTATGAAGCAAAAGAAGCTGGACGAAATAAAGTGGTGTTATAAGCTCGCTTTATTGTTTATATGGTTATAAAAAAGGACTGCTTCGGCAGTCCTTTTTGATTCATTAACCTAAGGTTTGACTAGAGCAACCAAGCGTAACTGACTTTCATAAAGTAGGTTTTATCTTTTTGAGTTAATGAGTCAATGTCATCGGTAGAAATTAATCCATCAGAGTAGCCTAAATAGAATACCGACTGAGGATTGAGTTTATAGCCGTATAAAATCTCGTTGCCTAAATTTTGATATTGTTCATTGGGTGATTGATATTGATATAAGTCTGGGTCGCGCTCAATATCAGTATAAACACTCGATAAACGTAAGAAACTGTTTAAGGTTATTTGCCAATTTAAGCGTAAATCAGTTAGATTAGCGGTAAATAATCGACCTTCATCCACATCAAGCGCTTGGTATTTATGGTCTATATCTAAAATAATTGAATCGGTAATTTTCCATTCAAACGCAGGGTTAAACATCGTCACTGTCGCAGGGCGATCATTGGCGTAATCAATATCGTCACCATAGTTGCTATCGAACTCGATTTTTAACGAGTCGAATGGCACAAAGTTAGTGTAAAACCACATTAGGTCGATGGTATACATGCTTGTATTGCCATCAATAGCAAGTGAAGAACTATCAAGACGACGACCAACACGATCTTTGTGGACAATACCTGTAGCAATATAACTTTGCCAGCCACCTTCAAAGCTCACTGATAGTTCGGCTTCTTGTTCAATTTTTTCATTATTTTGATTATGAGTAATATCCCAATCACCACCAAACTGGATCTTGCTAAAGAAGTTGTCCGTTGGGTACCAATAGTAATTGCCACCTGCAACAAACTTACTGGCGTCAATGCGTTCAATAAAACCTAAGTCTGCTCGAAAATCTTCGCCAGTGGACTCATAACGTGAAAATGCACGCCAATTTCGGCGTTCATGGTCATAACTGATGCGATACATGCTGTCAGAAAAGTTACCTTGCTTTTTGGTTCGCAGTACTCGTTCGTTATAATCACAATTGCCGATTTCACAGCCTTGTGGGGGAGTTGAGCAGTCATCGCCGTTACAAAACTGCTGAAAGAAATCTTCAGGATATTCGGTATCAGAAAAGACATATTGTGCAGTAAATGTATCTTGTTTTGTCGGTTGCCATTTGGTGTCAACACTGGCGACATAGTTATGGTAGTTATCTGATTGTTTTGCGGTAACCAAGCCACCAAAAGAAAGCTCACTGCTTGGATCAAAGCGATATCGTGCTGCAAGGTTATAGCTTTCTTCATCTATGGTGGCGACGTCTGAGCTTAAGTTTCCTGGTACTAGAAACTGGGTTTGTTCATCGTTTGCCGCTAATACAGCAATGGTATGGTCGTCAGTTTTACTCGTTAATTTAAGTCCATAATCTGGCGAACTAATATTTCGAGTGTGTAATAGGCTTAATTGAGTATCGAAATAGTCTTTGTTATCTAAAAAAAATGCCCGTTTTTCAGGGTAAAACAATGCGAAATTATTATTCACATCGAGTTGACCTGAATCTGCCTCGACTTGAGAAAAATCAGGATTAATTGTGGCATTAAGCAAGGTTGTCGGGGTAATACCCCAACGTAAATCTAATCCAACCTCAATATCATCTTCATCTTGCCATGGCTGATTTGGATTCAATTCTCGTTGGCTATTTCTCGCTGCAACAATAGATGGGGTAATTTGAATATCTTGGCCTTGCTGCGCGCCAGCTAATCCTGTTGCAGTGCCTAATTGACATAGTTGACATGATACGTTTCTATCAATTTTGTTGGTTGATAAACGGTGAGTTTCATTGCGAGGGTAAAATCTGACTAGTTCTATCCCCCAAGTTTGAATGTCTTTCTTATCATCAAAGTTAAATAATCTTAGAGGCAGTTCGATTTCTACTTGGTAGCCTTGCTCGGTTAATTTACCCGCGCTATACCAAATCCCATCCCATGCATCGCTTTCTTGGCCAGTGAGCTCATTTTCAATAGAGTCATTTTGAACGCCATAAGGGTTGACGAAAAATTGATAAGCCAGACGGGCATTATTAAATGTATCTAACTTAATGCCGACTTGATCATCACCCCACGAATTATCACGATCACGCAAATTAGCGCGAATTTGGGAAGGGTTATTGTCATGGGCTGTAAAGGCAACAAATAGGCTGGTTTCAGTTGCGAATATTTTGGCATCTGTTGTTACTAATGCGGCAATGTTCTCACCCGGAGAGGTTTCGTATTTAAGTTGAATATTGGCGGCTTGTTGCCACTGTGGCTCATTGAATTCACCATCTATCTCAGCGTGTTGAGTTAATGTCGGAATCGTGACATTGAATTGCTGAGGATCGCCAGCATTTACTGGGGCACTTAAACTGAGGGATGTGGCAAAGAAGCCTGATAAAAGAGTATGAAAATAAACAGTTTTATTCACAATATACGTAAGAATTATGATGAGTTTGAGCAATTGTCGCAAAATCCATCGATAAGATCGTTAATTATTTGTGTTTAAATGGTTTCAAATTGTAACCAGGTTGTTTTACTTGGGTGTGGTCCTTGTCGCGTTGCTAGATTAGGCAAGTTTTAGCGTTGTTTGTTTCGTACAGATTCGTTTGATTAAGGGGGGGGATTAATCAAGCTTAGACTTTAGACCTGTATATATTAGTCCTGTAATTAAAAATGCCCTAAGCAAGCTTGGGCATTTTTATTAGGATAGGGGGCGAATAGGTTATTCGGGAGCGATTTCTGGATGTTTATACGCTTCACGGTATTTATCGACCCACATGGCTGTTGCACCACAAATTGCCACAGGCATCACGATAAAGTTAACGATAGGTATCATTGAAAATAAAGTCACCGCTGCGCCAAAACTGTAGCTGGTGCCTTTAGTTTGAGCTAAAGCAAATTTCATATCATTAAAAGGGACTTTGTGATTATCAAAAGGAAAATCACAATATTGAACCGCCATCATCCAAGCACTAAACAAGAACCAAAGGATAGGCGCTGCAGTTTGACCAACAACAGGTACAATAAATAGCACTAAAAAAAGTAATGCTCTTGGTAGATAGTATTTAAGCTTAATCCACTCTCGTCCTAGGATCCGCGGTAAGTCTTTTATAAGATCAACTGTGGTCCCAGAATTGAGTGGTTTACCCGTTAGATGCATTTCAACTTTTTCGGCAAGCAGTCCATTGAAAGGGGCTGCAATCCAGTTCATCACAGAGCTAAATACAAATGACATCACCACTAATAAGCTAACGATTGCGAGCGGCCACAAGAAAAAGTTAAGCCAAGTCAGGTATTCAGGTATTTGGCTGTTCATCCAACCAAATAGTTCATCTAGTTTGCCGACAGCAAAATAAATTGCTGTTGAAAATAAGACTAAGTTGACCATTAAGGGAATAAACACAAAAGTACGTAGCCCTGGCTGTTTTATCAGCTTAAAGCCATCAATAAAATAATTTACACCACTTTTAACGGGTTTGATTGCCATTCATTACATCCTTGAAAAAACTACTTATTACTGATTGTGGTGACGCATTGCTCGGAAAACAAGCCTTAAAGTGTGTTTAAGTCATAAAAATCGTTACAAAATGCAGCGCGATTGGTAAAGTTAGCTGTATATCTGATTCATACTTTTATATCACTTACTTATCCTAACGGAACGACGACTTAAGCAACATGCGATTAAAACAAATAAAACTTGCTGGCTTTAAGTCGTTCGTTGACGCAACCAAAATTCCTTTTAATCAACCATTGACTGCCATTATTGGTCCAAACGGCTGTGGTAAATCTAATGTGATTGATGCTGTACGTTGGGTGCTGGGTGAAAGTAGCGCCAAGCATTTACGTGGCGACTCGATGATGGACGTTATATTTAACGGTTCAAGCGCCCGTAAACCTGTATCAGTGGCCAGTATTGAGCTGAGTTTTGAAAATATAGATGGCCGACTTGCTGGTCAATATGCCAGTTATCAAGAGATCACTGTTAAACGTCAGGTGAGCCGTGATGGCGACTCTAATTATTTCCTTAATGGTCAAAAGTGTCGCCGTAAAGATATTACTGACTTATTTATGGGTACAGGTCTTGGTCCCCGCAGTTACGCCATTATTGAACAAGGCACCATTTCACGGCTTATTGAATCAAAACCCCAAGAGCTTAGAGTATTTATTGAAGAAGCGGCGGGAATATCTCGTTACAAAGAGCGTCGCCGTGAAACTGAAAATCGGATCCGCCATACCCGTGAAAATCTTGAACGGCTGAGCGATATTCGGTTAGAGCTTGGCACTCAGTTAGAAAAACTTGACCAACAGGCTCAAGCGGCCAAGCAATATCGTGAACTTAAGCAGCAGGAGCGTGACTTTCATGCTCAATTGCTGGTGATGCGATATCAAGAACTGCAAAGCCAAAGTGATAATATTGCGACTGAAATTAATCAGCTTGAGTTATCTATTGCGGCAGAAAAAGCCCAAGGTGAAACCACCGAACTTACGCTAACTCAGCTAAAGGCCCAACTCACTGACTTATCAGATAGTGAACAAAAGCTCGTTGAGCAGTATTATCAAGCGGGGACAGAAATTGCCAAGCTTGAGCAGCAATTGAAGCATCAACAGCAACAAGACTCCCAGCTTGAACAGCAATTAGCTGATGTGACGAAACAACATCAAGAAGCCAGCAATGAGTTGCAAACATTATCAGTACAAGAACAGCAACTGACGTCAGAAATTGAGTCTTTAACGCCACAGCTTAGTAATGCAAATGAAGAATTAGCTATCATTGATGAACAACTACAAGAAGTGGATGAAAAAGCTGCAGGGCTGCAACAGCACCTGAGTATTCTGTCTGATACGGTGTCGAATGCCAAAATGGAAGCGGCGTTAACTCAAAACAAATTGCAGCATCAGCAGCAAAGTTTATCTGTGTTGCAGCAACAGCTAATTACGTTAAAAGCTGAGCAACAACACAACACTGATGAAAATAATCATGCAGAGCTAGCGGCGTTAGATGAACAGATTACATCACTAACCCAAGAGTTAGCACTAGAAGATGACATCAAACATCAGTTAACTGAACAGCTAGAAGATAAGCAACAATCACTGCAGCAAGTATCTGAACAGTATCAGCAAAATAAGCAACATTTAACCTCGCTGACTGCTCGCCATGAGTTGATTGACCAATGGTTGAGTAACAATCAGCCTGAGCATCAACAAGCCTTATGGCAGGTGATTAATGTCAGTCCAGGTTGGGAGCAAGCCGTAGACTTGCTTTTGCAGGGCATTTTACAGATAGAAGTCAACACGCTTGATAATTGGGATGAACGAGGGTTTGTCAGCTGCGATGAAGG
This sequence comes from Shewanella japonica, assembly GCF_002075795.1. Classification (NCBI taxonomy): domain Bacteria; kingdom Pseudomonadati; phylum Pseudomonadota; class Gammaproteobacteria; order Alteromonadales; family Shewanellaceae; genus Shewanella; species Shewanella japonica. The sequence goes on along the minus strand of NZ_CP020472.1, from coordinate 3,114,504 downwards.
TTGGAGTCAGGCGCAAATTCAAGCGCCGGTGAATCTTGCACCTTGGCTTGAACAGGTGGTTTGGGTTGATTCCATTACCGAGGCAAAGTTAATACTCGAACACCCAAATGCTAATACTGAGTTTGGTGACAACTCTTTATCTCGTGGCAATTCTGTATCTCGTGAGAATAGAATGTCTCGTAACACCATTATTGCTACCAAAGATGGCTATCTCGTCGGTCAAGGTTTTGTGATTAGTAAATCAGAAGGTCAGCAATCTGAGCTTGCACTTAAAAATGAAGCTGTGCAACTCGACGCAGAAATAACTGAACTGCAGCAAACGCTGCTCGCTGAACAAATTGCAGTGAGCGAGCTTACTCAGCAAGTGGCGGATGTTCACGGACAAATGGCAGCGTCTCAAGCTAAGTGCCATCAGTTGCAGCTTAATTGCAGTAAATTTGAGGCACAGAGTCTCAGCTTACAAAAACAGCAAAAAGAAACACAGCGACGCAAAAGCAATTTAGATCAGCAAGTCGTCAATTGTCAGCAACAAATAGAGCAAGGGCAGTTAACTGTCGCACAGCTATCCAGTGAAGTTGAACAGTTAACCGGTCAGCACCAACAGCAGTTGACGCATCAGCAACAAGCAAATCAAGACTGGCAGACAGCGAATCATCAATTGCGTGAATGCAAATCGAAACGTAGCCAGCAGGAACGTGAAGTTAATCAGTTACAACAAAAGTCACAGGCGTTACAAACTCAATCAGCGGTGACTTCTGCGCAATTAAGCAAGCAACAGCAAGTTTGCCAAGGACTTGCTGAAAAAACGGAACAGTTGCGATTGCTGCAAAAACAAACAAATGAAACCTTGGGCGATCAGCAGTTAGCCCAGTTACAAAATCAACTATCGCAGCAATTAGATAGCCAACAAACAAAGCAACAATTGTTAAATTCCAACAGGACGCAACAAGCTGAGTTGCAAACACGTGTCGATAGTGCGGTATTGATTCAAAAACAACAGCTTGGTGCACTTCAAAACTTGACTCAATCGCTCAGCGGGTTAAAGTTACGGCGTGAAGGTTTAAAAGGTCAAGCTAACGGTCAATACCAATTACTCGAAGAGCAACAAATTACTATTCAGGCGGTACTCAAAGAGATACCTGAAGGGGCTAAAGTTGGCGCTTGGCAAAAGAGTTTAGATAAAGTCAGGGCGCGAATAAGTCACTTAGGGGCAATTAACTTAGCCGCTATTGAAGAGTTTGAGCAGCAAAGCGAGCGAAAAGCTTACTTAGATAATCAAGATAATGATTTAAACAAAGGCTTAGCCAGTCTTGAAGAAGCAATAAGAAAAATTGATAAAGAAACACGTAGTCGTTTTAAAGTGACATTTGATGCGGTAAATGCGGACTTATCGAGGTTGTTTCCTAAAGTTTTTGGTGGTGGTAAAGCATATTTAGCATTGACCGACGACGACTTACTTGAAACTGGAGTGACCATTATGGCGCAACCTCCAGGTAAGAAGAATAGTACGATTCACCTTCTTAGTGGTGGAGAAAAAGCGTTAACCGCTTTATCATTAGTATTTGCCATATTTAGACTTAATCCTGCACCATTTTGTATGCTCGATGAAGTCGATGCACCACTTGATGACGCCAATGTTGAGCGATTTTGTCGTTTACTCAAAGAGATGTCACAGAGTGTGCAGTTTGTTTATATCAGTCATAATAAAATAACCATGGAAATGGCTGATCAATTAATAGGTGTCACTATGCATGAACCGGGAGTTTCACGTATAGTCGCAGTAGATATCGATGAAGCGGTGGCACTAGCCGACGCGGATTAAACAGGATTACAGGGTTACCAATGGAAGATTTTCAACTGGTTTTGTTTGTACTGGGTGCAATAGCGATAATTGCAGTACTGGTTCATGGTTTTTGGTCTATTCGTAAACAACAACCAAAAAGCCTAAAAGACAACCCAATGACGGGTTTTTATAAAGACCAAGCTCAGCAGCGAGATTCTCAAGGGTTTGATGCTGACGGTATTGGCGAAGTTCGTCGAGTTAAAGTGGACAGTGATACAAGTGAAGGCGCTAAAGTAGAACCAAGCCCAATCCCTACACCTTCAGGCCATCAACCCGACAATAATGATGTTGAAATCAATGAAGTGGGATCTAAAAAAGGCATTGGTTTACAAAATCAATCTGCGGTTAATACTCAAGCGCCAAGTTATCATCCTGAGCGTAAAGAACCTGTACTGAAAGTAAGTGAGCCAGTTCAAGAAACTATTGCAGAAATTCAACCAGCAGTTGAAGAGCATGTGCCAACTCAGCAAGCGTTGTTTGCAGAAGACTCTTATTCTCAACCACAATCGAACCAAGTTGAAACCATGACGACCGCTGACGTTGAGCCTGCAGAGAGTAAGCAAGACGCGAGTGTCGCTCAAGCGGCAGTAAATGAGACAGTTAAACCGACATTGCAAGAGACGACTTCGCAAGATGCTGTGATAGACACAGCAGAACCAGAAGAGCCGTTAGGTGAGCCTCAAGATGTATTAGTGCTTCATGTGGTTGCTCGTGAAGGTGAGCAAATGCATGGTGCTGAGCTATTACCAAGCTTGCTGTCATTAAACTTCAAATTTGGCGACATGGATATTTTCCACCGTCACTTAGATAATGCTGGCAACGGCAAAGTACTATTCTCGATGGCAAACATGCTTAAACCGGGCGTATTTGACCCAGATAACATGGAGCAATTTGTCACCCAAGGTGTGGTGTTGTTTATGACTCTGCCTTGTCACGGCGATCCATTAATGAACTTCTCAATCATGCTTAATTCTGCTCAGCAGTTGGCTGATGATTTAGGTGCAGAAGTCTTAGATGGCCAACGTCAACCTTGGACGGATAGCACCAAACAAGAGTATTTAGGCCGTATCAGAGTTGTAGCGTAAGCGGCGACAATTTAATATTAAATGATAATAGAATGAGGCCGCACTTGCGGCCTTATTTGTCTTTAGATGAGTAATTTTTATGCAAGACATTAAAACAGAAATTCAGCAAATTAGCAGTGAACTGCATAGCCATAATATTCGTTATTACGTTGACGATGCTCCTAGTATTCCAGATGCTGAGTATGACCGTTTAATGCAACGTTTAATCGCACTTGAAACAGCTAACCCTGAACTAATGAGTGCGGACTCTCCGACACAACGTGTAGGCGGCGCTCCTCTGGCCAAATTTGATCAAATTACCCATTTAAAGCCGATGTTGAGCCTTGATAATGCTTTTGAACAAGCTGATTTTGAGGCATTTAATAAACGTATTAGCGATAAAGTTGATACGGTTCATTATTGTTGTGAGCCTAAATTAGATGGTCTAGCTGTCAGTATTTTATACCGTAACGGTATATTAGAACGGGCGGCAACACGTGGTGACGGAGCGGTAGGCGAAGACATTACCGATAATGTTAAAACTATTAAGTCAGTGCCACTCAAATTACGTGGAGAACACTTTCCAGAGCTATTAGAGGTACGTGGTGAAGTCATCATGCCAAAAGCGGCTTTTGATGCGTTAAATGAACGTCAATTGAGTAAAGGCGAAAAGGTCTTTGTTAATCCACGTAATGCGGCCGCAGGTAGTTTAAGACAGCTAGATAGTAAAATTACTGCAACACGTGCACTAGGCTTCTATGCCTATGCATTAGGGGTAGTCGAAGGTGAAGTGACTCCTCTAGCTGATACCCATTTTGGGCAACTAAACCAGCTTAAAGAATGGGGGCTACCGTTAAGCCAAGAAGTGAAAGTCTGCGAGTCTTTACCAGAAGTGTTCGCTTATTATGCCGATATTATGGCTCGCAGAAGTGAGTTATCTTACGAAATTGATGGCGTCGTCATAAAAGTTAACGATATTGCCAAACAGCAAGTGCTTGGTTTTGTTGCGCGTGCGCCGCGCTGGGCTATCGCGTATAAGTTTCCAGCTCAAGAAGAAATGACCTTACTAGAAGATGTGGATTTTCAAGTCGGTCGTACAGGCGCGGTAACGCCAGTTGCACGTTTAAAACCTGTCTTCGTGGGCGGCGTTACTGTATCAAATGCCACGTTACACAATGCCGATGAAATCGCGCGTTTAGGCGTCAAAGTTGGTGATACCGTAATTATTCGCCGCGCGGGTGATGTGATTCCGCAAATCGTGGCCATTGTGCCAGAAAAACGCCCTGATAATGCGACTGAGATTACTTTCCCGTCAGAGTGTCCCGTATGTCAAAGTTTAGTGGAACGTCTTGAGGGCGAAGCGGTTGCTCGATGCAGCGGTGGTTTGTTTTGTGAGGCTCAACGTAAAGAAGCGATTAAGCATTTTGCTTCACGAAAAGCGTTAAATATTGATGGTATGGGCGATAAAGTCGTTGAGCAGCTGATTGACAAGGAACTTGTACAAAGCCCTGCTGAACTGTTTACCTTAACTGCATCAATGGTGACCATGCTTGAACGTATGGCAATGAAGTCAGCGACAAAGTTAATTGCTGCGATAGATGATGCGAAGACCACGACGTTAGCGCGTTTCATCTATGCTTTGGGGATCCGTGAAGTGGGCGAGGCAACAGCCGCTAACTTAGCAAGTCACTATAAAACGCTGGATGCAATTAAAGCGGCAGATATTGATGCCTTAATTGAAGTGGATGATGTCGGGACAATTGTGGCAAAGCATATTGCGCACTTTTTTGCTCAACCTCATAACCTTGAAGTCATTGATAAGTTAATTGAAGCAGGTGTGAATTGGCCTGCGATTGAAGCTGTTGATGAGGCTGAATTAAGTCTTAAAGGCCAAACGTGGGTGTTAACAGGCACCTTAACTCAGCTAAATCGAAATGATGCTAAAGCTCAATTACAAGCCTTGGGAGCGAAAGTTGCGGGTAGTGTATCAAAAAATACTGACTGCTTAGTGGCAGGTGAGGCCGCTGGTTCTAAACTGGCTAAAGCGCAGGATTTAGGCGTTAAAGTGATTAATGAAGACGAGCTATTAGCTTTATTAAAGGCATAACACATACACACAAATCAGTTTGCAGATAAGAATGTATCACTTGGGTGCTTGTTTTATGAGATTTAACCCTTATCTCTTTAACAAGCACTGCTTTACACTGATGTTGTCGGTTTAAACAGTAAAGCAGGTTAACCAAGTTGATATAGGTTCAACTATAAGCATGTTGATAGGTAAGTTGTGAATTTCAGTAATATCACTTGGCTCGATGAAAAAGGGCACATAAAACCCCCCATTTTTTTATATCTAATACTGGTCTTTCTGGCTCGTGGTTGGTGTGTTTTTATCGCATCACTCACTCAGTTTAATGATCGTGCTGGCTTAGTACGATTATTTTATCCCGAGAAATCTGACTTCCTAATGGCATTAATGGCTGGCGTCGGCGCTGTTATCATTTACGGGCTGATTATAGCGGAAAGAAAACGGGCGCCTCAGCTCGCAAGACCTTTTTTTAATAAGATTAAATATGGAATTTGGTTATTATTGATTGTCGATGCCATCATATTGAATCAGCGACTTGTTCATGATGACTTTTTGTTTCGTGTGAGCTTTGCGCTTGATGCGTTATTTATTTTCTGGTCTGCAATTTATTTATTAAAATCAAAACGGTTACATTACTATTTTAAAGATTGGCAAAATGAAACTGACTATCTTAATGCTGAGCAACATCATCAAAAAGACAGTAATACCGAATTGATTGAAAAGACGCTCGATGCGCATCAAGCAAAACAATATAATCGACCGAAAAATCCGTCCGCAATTGAGCAAACTCACGAAAAAAACTAGCGGTTTTATCAACTTGTTAGATAAGCTGCAATATTTTTGACGTTATTTATAGTATATTTGATGCAATACGTTACATTTATCATAATGTGAATTAACGATTATTGAATTTCGCATTAATATGAACTGTATGGATTGCAAAGGTAGCTAATAGTGTCAAAAACGGAACCTATCAATATTCCCTTGTCGCAAATTGTTGTCGGGCTAACGGTAAAGCTGCCTTTGTCGTGGTTTAACAATCCATTTTTTCGCAACAAAGTCCCTGTTACCTCGCAAGCTGAAATCGAATTAATTAACAGTTTGGATATTAGTTACGTTACCGTTATTAGCGGGATGCATTTATTAGCTGATGATGAGCCTGAAGAAGTGGTTGAGGCTATCGAGCCTGTCGTTGAGTTTGATATTCAGGGCGCCATCAGAAAATCAATACGTTCAAGCCAACAGCGCTTTAATAAAGCCGCCAGCGATTTGAGACCCGCTTTCAGTAAAGTCGTCAGTGACGCCGAAGTGTCTTATCGTGAATCTGCGTCTGTGGTTGAACAGTTAATGACGCATCTTACTGAAACTCAGCATCCTGAGTTTGTGCTTGTAACCAGTGTGGATAAAGAGCCTAGTATGACCCAGCACAGCGTATCTGTTGCTGTATTGTCTATGATGATGGCAAAAAGTCTTGGGCTAACACCTACTGAGCTTAGAGATATTGCATTGGGTTGTGTGTTTCATGATATAGGCAAATTAAAAATCCCTGATGCAATTCGACGTAAGCGCACGGATCTAACTTCTGTAGAAATAAATTACCAAAAAACGCACCCTAATTTGGGTTATGAGATGCTCAATCGCAGTGGGTTATTTCCTGCGCCTATGCTGAATATTGTATTGCATCATCACGAATTCATTGATGGCAGCGGTTACCCTGATAAATTGTCTGGGAAAAAAATTCCAGCATTAACTCAAATTGTTGCGCTAGCTAATGATTATGCAGGGTTATTACTGAAAACGGGTTCGCCTCAAGTGGCATTAGGAACCTTGTTCAAAACCCGAGTCGGTAAGCATGCAAAGGAATACATTGAAATATTGGTCAAAGTGTTGGGCATTTATCCACCAGGCTCTGTTGTAAAGTTATCTGATGGCCATTTTGCAAAAGTTATCATGACATCTCGCCAATCAAAATTACCCCAAGTTTATAGCTGTAATGAACGAGGAGGCCAATCTGCCATCCGCTGTTTAACAGATGAAGGTGTGAGCATCGTTGAAACTGTTAAGATAGATACATTACCTGAAAAAGTCATCGATACGCTTCAAGCTAAAAGTCCTGTTTGTTTTTATGTAAGCCATATTGAAGATTAAACAAGTCACAAGTTTATTCAGTAACAGCAGTATTCTTATCACTCAACAGGTAACTCATCGCCAAAACCGAAACTGAGTAAGCCCTAATAGGATTGTTTTAACATTGCATAAATTGTTGAAAGCCCTGTTCAATATTACTAAACACGCTTTATACTCGCTCATTCTATAAGTTAATCTCCCACCTAAGAATCATTGAATACGGAAGTGAAAGTATGAACGATATTGCGATTGTTGGTTGCGGCTGGTTCGGATTACCTCTGGCAAAACTACTTGTCGAGCAAGGCTTTAATGTTTCAGGAACAAAGCGGACGGCTGAAGGATGTGCGTCGCTGTTATCGCATAAAATTAATCCTTTTGAACTCGATTTAAGTACCATCAATGATAATGAACTCGAGTCAAAGGCAATGACGTATGCGGGGCTTTTCGATGCAGACATGTTAATCGTGAATATTCCGCCTGGACTCAGACGTGGAGAAAGTCAGTACCTGCCCCATGTTCAGCGATTAATTTCATTGATTGGTGAGCGTCAGTACCAGCGTGTAATCTTTATTAGTACCACTGGGGTTTATCCTGCCATTGATAAAGATATGACAGAAAATGATGCACAGGTTTATGATGATAAAAGTGCCATATTACTTAAGGCTGAATCGCAATTTGCTGCTATGAACAACAGCTGTATTCTTCGTTTCTCTGGTTTAATTGGCCCCAAAAGGCATCCTGGTAAGTTCTTTGCTGGTAGAGAGAATATTGCAGGGGGTAATGTTGCGGTAAACCTAGTTCACCTTGATGATTGTATTCAAGCGGTGACGTCAATTGTGAAGGCAACAAGCGCTCACCAAGCTGTAAATGAGACCTATAACCTTGCCGCGCCTAAGCATCCGACTCGCAGCGAATTTTATCGGTATGCAGCTAAGCATTTGGGATTAGCCGAGCCAAGCTTTAATGACGATAAACAACCCAGCAAAGTGATTGTTGGTGATTTAATTTGCCAGCAACTAGCATTCAACTACATTCATAGCGACCCGATGTTGATGCTAGATGCATGCTAAGGCTTTAATGATGACAAGCAACGCAGTAAGCTTGCATGATTCAATGCGTTTTAAGATTGGTATTAATCCCTGAACAGGTATAATACGCAGTATATTTATGATTAAAGGCCAATATTGAATGAGCAGCGACGTTGCAGAGTTTCCACTATTGAGTGGCGATGAGTTTGTAGAGTTATATAAAGTATTAAAAGTACAAGGTTTAGTAGATGGTGGCGGCGCAGCTAAGCACGTTATCTCTGAGGGTCTTGTAAAAGTAAACAACGACGTTGATACCCGCAAACGCAAGAAGTGTGTGGTTGGAGACGTAATCGAGTTTAATGGTGAACGTATTAAAATCGTTGCCAGCGTATAAGGATACAATCATGCAATTCCCAGATGATGATAATGGTAAAATGCTTGCGGCGATGGCCGAATCAGGTATTGATTTAAGCGTTGCACTAGATGTTGATTTCTTTTTGATTTTTGATGATCAACGTGATGCTGAATCAGCGCTTGAAGCGTTAGCGCAAACGGATCTAAAAGGTGAGCTTGAGCTTAACTTTAGTGAAGAGATTGAAAAGTGGGAGCTGATTGTTTGTCTGAATATGGTTCCAGCATATGAAACTTTAGTCGCAAAAGAAATTGAGCTAAATGATTTTGCTCAAGAGTTTGATGGCATGACAGATGGTTGGGGCGTGATGCAACACCAAGAGGGTGATGACGAATTTGCTGACGATGACCATGAGTGTGATGATAACTGCTCGCATTCTCACTAGTCAGACATCACGTTAACGCTGTTAGCTCGATGAGCTCGCATTCATTGCTAATTATGGCTTGCTAAACCTAGATGAACTATGTCTTATCTCAGTGAGCAGTAAGCAAGAATAATATGATGTAATGGCTGTTAAAATTATGAAAACAAAAACCACCTTTAAGGTGGTTTTTTTGTGCCTTTCTATTATAGGATGTAGCCACATGCAGAAATAATAATTATTAGTGGAGTCGCATTCTCAATGGCAAGACATATTAGCTTTGGTACCCCAGTTAACGACGCCGAACGTTGGGCATTCTCTTTATTATCAGACGAACTTCCTGAAGATTATTTACTTCTCACAAACGTTGAAATTCCAACTCATACCGGCCAAGCCATGGAAGTTGATGCCTTAGTTGTGGGTGAATTTGGCGTTTATGTTGTCGATGTAAAAGGCTACATCGGTCGATTGAATGCAGGTCTCCATGCTTGGTCACTCGATGGACGCCATGTTGATAATAGCTTGTCTAAAGCTAACTATGTTGCTCGAGTCCTTGCGGGTAAGCTTAAAAATAAAATTCCAGTGGGGGTTTACGCTCCTTGGTGTCAAGGCATGGTGTTTGTTACTGGCCGAAAAGGGGAAGAAATTCTGGTCGAGAAAGACACCGGAAAACTAAGTATTTATACCCCAGCGAAAATCATTGAAGCATTGACAAAAGAGTGGGGCTTGACGGCGCCTCATATCCACCCTGTAACTGAAACGCAAAAAGAAATGGTGTTGGATACGATTGGCCAAGTGGCGTTAGTTGAGCAGCGTAATAATAAGATCCAAGATTTTATTAAGCTTAAATGTCTCTTTTTACAACAAGGTTTAGAGGTTTGGCAATCTGAGTACAATCCAGGTGGTTGGACAGCCCCTTGGCTGTTAAAAATTCTCGTGACAAGCCAGTTTGAGCACAGTATTGATGCAACTAACCATGAGCAAAAACTTAGAGATGAATTTAAGCGTATTCAGTCATTATCAGGCTGCAGTTGTGTTCCTTTTTGCGCGCCGTTAATTCAAGATGGTGAGCAAGTTGTGCTACCGATAAGAATGCCACGTGGTGTGCCGCTTAATATTTTTGAAGTAGATAAACAAACCACCTATCAACTACTTGAAATTCTAAGACGCAGCGTGACAGGGCTTCAACAGATCCATCGTCGAGGTTATACCATCGGTGGCTGGGCCGACAATTGTATCTTTATCTCAGAAGATGCTGATGTTGAATTTATTGATATTAAAGATTCACTTAACACCAGCGAAGATATTAAAGCCTATGCGCAAGCGTTTTTATCTTTAGCTGAAAAAACACTGCAGCCTCGAATTTACCAATGGTACCGCGCTGCAGCCAATGGCAGCACGATAGATTTAGATGTCATTCGCTGTGATTTATCGGCGTTAATTGACTTGGGTGTATGTGATACCCTGCCGCAGAAGGTCGAAATTGAAAAAGGTGCTGTTATTGACCATCACTATCGGTTAGATCATTTTATCTCGGCCACTTCACGTAGTCAGTTGTGGCGAGCATTGCATATCCAAGGTAACTACCCTTGCTGTGTCAGTGTCTATCAAGATGTTGACAATCAATGGCACACGTTAAGTAATATGTATCGTAGTTTAGCGAAGATTTATCATCCTCATGTAGAACGAGTATTAGCGTTTGGACAGTTACCTCAATCTGATGACTTGTTTATCGCACGTGATTGGGTTCAGGGTGTTGGACTTGATGAAGTGCAAACTATCGAGGTAGGCCAACCTAGATTATGGTTTGTGCAACTGTTAACTGCGCTGCAATATTTACATAGTCTAGATATACACCATGGAGCCATTTGCCCTAAAAACATCATTTGTCGTGATGAAAAAGCCACATTAGTGAACTTTGGTATTGGTTCTGATATTGCGGCAACTCATTATGCCGCGCAATATGCCGATCCGACACTTTGGTCGGTCGAAGGTGATGCAGAAAAAGACTTGTACGGTTTAGTAGCAAGTTTTATTGATGCGATGGCACCTGAGTCGATTAAACAGGGCTCTTCTGCAGATGCGATGCTGCGAGCACTAGAGCAACATGATAAGCAATGGCTTGGTGAAGCATTTTACGATGCTTGCTATAAAATTTTAAAATTTGAAATGCGCATAGTGCCTAATGTGAGTTACGCTAAGCAATTAGGTCTTGATGAACAAGAGCTTGAAAATTCAGGCTTATAAACAGTATTTTACAAGGGTGCAATTAAGGATGTTTGCACCCAATACTTGCTTTACCAGCAATAATAAATGAGGGAAATAATGATAATAAACCGTGTCACAATGTCAGACATTGACGATATCTTGCCGCTCTTTTCGCAATATATGTTTTTTTATGGTGTTGAGTTACCAAAAAATCAATATATCGAGTATTTAACCGCGCGTTTGCGTGAACAAGAAGCTTTCATTTTTGCAGCGTACGACGAAGCAAGTAATCCCGTTGGTTTCGTATTAAATTATCAAAGCTTTTCAACAGTTGAGCTAGGTAAGATTTTGGTGCTTAACGATTTGTTCGTTGATCCTGACGCTCGAAATCAAGGCGTTGCCAATCGATTAATTCAGTGCTCTATTGAGTTAGCAAGAGGCCTGAATGCAGTAAGAGTGGATTTAGGGACTGCAAAGGTTAACTTTCCTGCCCAATCGGTTTATGAAAAAATAGGCTTTGTTAAAGACACGCGATTTTTCTCTTACAGTTTATCTATTAACGACCATCAAGCTGTTTGTTAAGCTGCATTCGGTAATAAACCTGTTGGCATTAACGGATTATCTCAATTAGCAGGTTTACGCTTTACTGAGCAAAAAATAATAAATATAAAAGTAGGTCCTATATGCAACAAAGCGAAATGTATCACATTGGCCGTAAGGGTCAGAAGTGGACTGATGAAGATAAGCAGCAATGGTTTTCGCTGCAACAAATTAAACGCAGTTATCAGCAAGAGGTTGTGAGTAAAATAGAAGCATTAGCAAGGTCTTTTACTGTTACTCAATATGGTGCGCTATCGTACGATGAAGCTAAATACCCTTTATTTCTTATCAAAGGTGAGTGGGATGCCAAAAAGCCTGTTGTGCTTGTGACTGGTGGCGTTCATGGCTATGAAACCAGTGGTGTTCAAGGGGCGATTCGTTTTGTCGAAACTAAAGCCAAAGCCTACGCAGAACATTTCAATTTAGTCATAGCACCATGTGTTAGCCCATGGGGTTATGAGACGATCAACCGTTGGAACCCTAACGCAGTCGATCCTAATCGCTCATTTTACCCTAATAGCCCAGCTGAAGAGTCTGCTTCATTGCTTAACGCTGTGTCAGATTTAGGTGTCGATTTTCTTGCTCATATTGATCTGCATGAAACCACAGATACTGATAATTCAGAATTTAGACCTGCGCTTGCCGCTAGAGAAGGCACAGTTAATCATAACTGGAATATTCCAGATGGTTTTTATTTAGTTGGTGATTCTGAAAACCCACAGGATGAATTTCAAACAGCGATTATAAAAGGCGTTGCTGCAGTGACGCACATCGCGCCTGCAGATGATGATGGCAAATTGATTGGTGTTGAATTGTCACAGTTTGGAGTGATTAACTATCCGTGTAGTGAACTTGGCTTATGTGCAGGGTTAACCCAAGCTCAATACAAAACCACGACCGAAGTTTATCCGGACAGTCCGCTATCAGATGACGAAAATTGTATTTTGGCTCAAGTGGCGGCGATTTGCAGTGGTTTAGATTATTTGCTGGCAAAGCGTTAGCAACATAAGTTGCTTGTTTATTGGCTAGCTAGCCAGTTGATATCACCAGCTTTTCGTTTTTAAAGATAAAACCTACCTATTGGTAGGTTTTTTTATGGTGTTTTCCGGTGATGCTGTGGCGATCTTGATCACGGAATCCGCCATAAGCATGCACTAAGCAGACTGTGATTTTTTTTGTTAGACACTGATCACACTTTTGGTTGCTCATAAACATTCTTTTTTAAGCGGTCTAGAACATAAAATGCGATAAATGAAACTTTATTACCACACATCGCTCATGGTTATTGTTCGTTGTAATCACAAAAAAGGTATTTGGTGAGTTGTTTGTCACATTGTTAACTTGTTAGGGTGTAATTAATTAACCATAAAACAAAGCTTTATCTTCTTTATGAGTGTGATCTACATTGTCCACATTAAAAAATAAGGGAGGGCGCTTCAATGGAAAACATACCCAATAAGTCACCTACAGAAGTGACTAATAAACGACATTTTATTATTTTGTTTAGCAACATCGCACTATTTGCGTTGTTGTATAACTTTCTGCCATTTGAACAAGGCATTAATACAGGGCTATCACTGCTTATTTTTGCTGCGATTTTGTGGCTGACTGAAGCGATTCATATCAGTATTACGGCAATATTAATACCTATTTTGGCCGTGTTCTTGGGCGTATTTGATACCCAAACAGCAATGAGCAATTTTGCTAACCCTATTATTTATTTGTTCTTTGGTGGCTTTGTATTAGCTGCAGCATTAAATCATCAGGGTATTGATCGTTTAATTGCCCAAAAAGTGTTGTTGTTCTCTAAAGGTAAGTTAGGTATCGCGTGTCTATTGTTGTTTGTGGTTACTGCAGTATTGTCGATGTGGATCAGTAACACTGCCACCGCAGCTATGATGCTACCTCTAGCGCTTGGTATATTGCATCAATTAGATTTTAAAGAGCATAAAACCACTTATTTGTTTGTTTTACTTGGCATTGCTTATTCAGCAAACATTGGCGGTATTGGTACATTAGTCGGCAGCCCGCCAAATGCTATTGCTGCAGCGCAAGTTGGTTTAACGTTTAGTGACTGGTTAGCGTTTGGGTTACCGACAGTCGCGCTAATGCTACCTGCGATGCTGGTGGCGTTATATATCTTTCTGAAACCTGATTTATCAGCAAGGTGTGAACTGAAAGCTGAAGATACGTCACTTTCATTAAGTGGCAAGCTGACCTTAGTGATATTTCTTGCGACGGTTTGTTGTTGGATATTCAGTAAGCCGATTTCTCAGGCCTTAGGTGGAATTAGCAAATTCGACACGATTGTCGCTTTAGGTGCTGTCGTGGTGCTTGCGAGCTTAAAACTGGTTGATTGGAAGAAAATTGAATCAACGACAGATTGGGGCGTACTGATTTTATTCGGAGGTGGGTTAACCTTGAGTGCGGTGCTTAAAGCAACAGGCACCAGTGTATTCTTAGCACATTTTGTGACTGATATTTTCGGTAACGCGCACATGGCATTGTTTATTATTGCAGTGATTGCCTTTGTGGTCATGCTGACAGAGTTCGCCAGTAATACCGCAAGTGCTGCGTTATTAGTTCCTGTTTTTGCCGCAATTGCAGAACCATTAGGCTTGTCACCTGTAATGATTTCGGTGGTGATTGGTATAGCGGCTTCTTGTGCGTTTATGTTGCCTGTAGCAACTCCGCCTAACGCGATTGTGTTTGGTTCGGGCTATATTAAACAATCAGAAATGATGAGAGCAGGTGTCATTATTAACTTTATCAGTATGTTTGTGCTCTTTATGATCACTAACTTCTTTTGGGGTTTTTAAGCCATAGACAAAAATAGCGTTAACCAAAAAGCAGCTTAGGCTGCTTTTTTGCTATTTGCAGTTTAATTAACCGCCAAAAATGTTAATGAATTCTTGCAATTAGTTTTGTAAATTTACCAATTTTACGTTTGTAACAGATAGCTTTTGAATTTTGTATTTAAAGCAGGTCTAATGGCCTATTAATAATAATTTAAGATCAATTTCATGTTCGAACTCACCCTACAGATCGCAGTCATTTTATTCTTTGTTGCCATTTTAGCAGGCTTTATTGATGCCATTGCTGGTGGCGGTGGTTTACTGACTATTCCTGCATTAATGTGGGCAGGGTTACCTCCTGCAGCGGCGCTTGGTACCAATAAACTACAAGCCTGTGGTGGTAGTTTTTTTGCCAGTTTGTATTTTATACGCAAAGGCATGGTTGATTTAAAGCAAGCTAAGTTGTCTATCGTCTGTGCTTTTGCTGGCGCAGCAGTGGGAACTATCATAGTTCAAATGATTGATGTGTCCGTGCTTGAGTTAGTCTTGCCATTTTTGATTCTGGCTATCGGTTGTTATTTTCTATTTTCTAAAAAAATATCCGAAAACGATAAGCAGCAAGTATTAACACCGACTGTATTCGCCTTTACAGCAGCGTTAGGGGTAGGGTTTTATGATGGTTTCTTTGGGCCTGGAACGGGCAGTTTTTTTGCATTGGCATTTGTTTCGTTAGCGGGCTATGGCCTTGCTAAAGCAACTGCTCACGCCAAAATCCTAAACTTTGCTACCAACATTTCATCATTGATTTTCTTCTTGATTGGTGGTCAAGTTGCGATTGTACTTGGTTTGATTATGTTGGTAGGCCAAGCCATTGGGGCAACGTTAGGCTCACGACTTGTGATGACGAAAGGGGTAAAAATTATTAAACCTTTAGTGGTTACTATGTCATTTTTGATGAGCTTTAAGTTACTGTGGTCTCAATACGGTTAGGCGTATCCTAACACTAAGGTATTCGCTTTCAGGTATATCCTGTTACTACACATTCAACAGTTATTGAAATAGGTTTTCATGCGCATTATTCACACTTCAGATTGGCACCTTGGGCAAAATTTTTATGGTAAAAGTCGTGCACATGAACATCAATTATTTATGCAGTGGCTGCTTGAGCAGATTGGTGAACATGATGTCGATGCGCTAATTGTAGCGGGTGATATTTTTGATACTGGCACACCACCAAGTTATGCCCGCAGTTTATATAATCAGTTTATTGTCGATATACAAAAAACTGGCTGCCAGCTTATTGTATTAGGCGGTAATCACGACTCAGTGGCAACACTTGGTGAATCAAAACAATTATTGGCTTGTCTCAATGCAAGTGTTATCCCCGGCGCGTTAGATGATGTTCGCGAACATGTATTGTTAGTGAAGGATAAAAGCCAGCAACCTTGTGCCATTGTTTGCGCTTTACCTTATTTGCGCCCTAGAGATATGGTATTAAGTCAATCAGGTGAATCTAGCTCAGATAAACAGCGCAAACTAGGTAACGAAATTGCTGCGCTTTATCAATCCTGCTTTGAATACGCACAAACATTGAATAGTGAACAATCACAAGCTTTACCTATCATTGCGACCGGCCACCTCACCACAGTTGGGGCAAGTACGAGTGAATCAGTACGAGATATCTATATCGGCAGTTTAGATGCGTTTAATGCATCGTTATTCCCTGCAGCCGATTATATTGCGCTTGGGCACATTCATCGACCTCAAAAAATTGCCAAAACGGAGCATATTCGTTATAGCGGTTCTCCGATCCCATTAAGTTTTGATGAACTTGCAGGTCAAAAGAGTGTTTTTTTAGTGGATTTTGACAAGGATAAATTAGCTCAGGTTACACCACTTGAAGTGCCTCGCTTTCAACCTATGGCAAATATTAAAGGTAGCTTGACTGAAATTGAGCAGCAATTGTCTGAGTTTTCGCTAACACCAACAGATGGTTGTCATCAGGATATTGAGTTAACTTGGCTTAGCATTGAGGTGGCGCAACAAGACTTCTTGAGTGATTTACAAACACGTATTGCGGATATTACCGAGCCTTTAGCGGTTGAAGTCCTGCAATTAAAGCGTGCAAGGCAGCAACGTCATCAACAAATTGAGCAACTTGAAAATGAAACGTTATCAGAGTTGTCCGTGAATGATGTATTTGAGCGACGTTTAGCACAAGAGGACTTTACTGAGGCTGAGCAACAACTGCGGCTTGAAAGAGTGAAGTCACAGTTTGCCCTAGTGGTATCTCAAGTTGCCGAGCAATCAACGCTGGAGGATAAATAATGAAAATCCTCAGCCTGAGATTTAAAAATATAAACTCATTAAAAAATGAATGGAAAATAGATTTTACTCAATCGCCATTTAAAGAAAATGGACTGTTTGCGATTACAGGGCCGACAGGTTCGGGTAAAACCACGATTTTAGATGCCATTTGCTTAGCGTTATATCATCGCACCCCCAGATTAAAAGTGATTTCAAAATCCACGAATGAATTGATGACCCGAGGTACCAGTGAGTGTTTAGCGGAGGTTGAGTTTGAAGTGAAAGGGAAAGGTTATCGCGCCTTTTGGAGTCAACGCCGCTCACGTGGTCAAATTGATGGCAATTTACAAGATGCACAGGTGGAATTAGCTGAACTTGATTCTGGTAAAATTATCGCTAGCCAGGTAAAGCAAAAGACCGAGCTAACTGAAGCTATAACCGGATTAGATTTTGCTCGCTTTACCAAGTCGATGATGTTATCGCAAGGTCAGTTTGCCGCATTTTTAAATGCGGATGCTAATGATAGGGCTGAGTTACTCGAAGAGTTAACGGGAACTGAAATTTATGGTCAGATTTCAGAGCAAGTGCATGTTAATTTTACACAAGCGAAACAAGCCTTAACCTTACTTGAAGCCAAAACTGATAATGTAGAACTGTTATCTGATGTGGATATTGCTGAAAAAAACGAACAGCTAAGCGAAGGTGAGCTGCAATCTGCTAAGTTACAAAGCCTGTTAAATCAGCAACAGCAGCAACTTAATTGGGCAAAACAGCTTGAACAAAACACCGCAAAACTGACAGAAAGTGAACGTGAACTGGACGTTGCACAAAGCGAATTGACCGCCCAAGCAGAGTCACTCGCTAAACTAGAAGCAAGTGAGCCGGCTCAGATGCTTGCTCCATTATTTGAAAGCTTAACCAAATTCGAACAGCAGCAAAATCAACTGCAAACAGAGCAACTGACACTATCCCAAGCGCAGCAACAGTCGCAATTATCCCTTGAAGCCGCTAAGACAGAACATCTAAAACGACAAGAGCAGTTTGATTCAGTAAAGCTGCAACACACTGAGTTGCTCACCTTGATTGAGGAGCAAGTTCAACCGCTTGATAATAAAATTGAGCAACTGAATTTTCAATGTGATCAACAGTCGAAAAATAAGCATCAACAAACAATTCAACAACAAAAAATCACAGAGTCTCAGCTTGAGCTAACTCAAAACTTAAATCAGTTAAACCAGTCACTTTCAGATAATGACAAAGTGATTGCCCTGTATCCTCAAGGACAATTAATTCAAAGCAATATTGCAGCTTGGCAGCAGCAAGCAATTAATTTGTCAGGATTACAGCTGAAAAAAAATGAATTATCGCAGTTAATTTCAACGCTATCTCAGCAAGACATGCTTAACCAACAGCAGTTGGTGCAGCAAAATGAGGCTTTAGCGTCACTTATCGCTGAATTACAGACAAAGCAGTTAGCATTAACACATAGTGAGCAGCAATTAACTCAGTGTTTAGGTACAAGCTCAGAAGCGGATTTACAAGCTCAGTACCAAAATTTGATTGAACAGCAAGTCTCCCGTACTAGATTACAGCAGTTACAAGTTGCACATACTGACTTAGTGACGCAAAGTCATAACGCGACTAATGAAAATCAGCATTTTGCTGCGCAGATCTCTGCGATTGCTCAAGAATTACAGCAAGTACGTAGTGCTTGGAGTGAAAAAAATCAGCAAGTTAAAGATTTACAAATGCTGCTTAAACAAGAGCAGCAAATCGTTAATTTAACCCAAGAGCGAGCTAAACTCATTCAAGGTGAGCCTTGTGCCCTGTGTGGTTCCAAAGAGCACCCTTTAGTTGAGCATTACCAAGCGCTTGATGTTTCTGATACCGAGGTACGCTTTGAAGCCAAGTCCGCAGAACTTGAATTAATTAAGCGTCAAGGTGAGCAATTAAAGCTGAAGCAAAGTAAGTTACAGCATCAACTTGAACTGTGCGCAGATAAACAATCGATGTTGCATCAGCAGATTCAAGATTGTTTGATTGAGTACCAGCAATTAGCTGAGCAATTATCTAAGCCAGAACTGATCGCCACAAAAGCTGAAATTGATGGCGCACTATTGACTCATTTTGTTGAACAATCGGCTAGTCGCCAACAGTATTTGCATCAGCAATTAACTGATATTCGAGAACTTACTCAGGTTAAACAATCCTGTGCTGAGCAATACCAGCAAACACTGACTTTACTAGAGCAGCAGCAACATCAATTACAACTTTTTACTCAGCAGCAGCAAAATCAGCAACAGCAATTAACTGAGTCAAAGCAGCAGCTTAGCCAAATACAGCAAAACATTACTGAGCTCGAATCTAGCTGTCAGCAACAATTTTCTCAAGCTGGATTAGCTTTAAATGACTTTTCACAACTGGAAACCTGGTTAGCAGATTTACAAACCGATGTCGGTCAATGGGCTGTGGCAGTTGAGCAGCAAGGAAAATTAACTCAGCAGCAACAGTTATTAATGCAGCAAGCTCAAACACTCACTCAGCAGCAGGATGAGTTAATTCAGCAAATATCACAACTCGATGAGTTATTGCAGAAAACGGATCTTGAGTTAACGAGTGTAAAGCAGCAACGATTCGCTGTTTTTGGCGATAAACAAATCAGTCAAGAAAAGCAGCTTAGTCAGCAAGCGTTGCAGCAATCAGAGTTGCAATTCACTCAGCAGGCTCAAGTGCAAAGCAAACTACAGCAAGAGTTCGATAAACTCGCTGCACAAGAGCAGGCCGTCACACAGCAGCTAGAACGCACAGTCAATGAAGTATCCGAAGCTAGAAACACTTTTACCTTGGCTTTATCAACCAGTCCATTTGCTGATCAAACTGAATTTGAACAAGCGTTGATGCCTGTAGCGCAAAGACAAGCACTACAGCAACTTAAGCAAGGGCTAGATACTCGTATTTTGAAAGCTAGTACGGTTGTTGAGCAAACAAGGGCTCAACAGGCTGAGTTAGTTAAGTTGGGTGATGAATCTGAATATCATCAGGCAGATATTGCTGATGTTGCCATCATGCATGAGCAAACAGAAGCCCGTCTTTCAGCCATGAAAGAGCAGGTTTGGCAGTTAAAACACTTATTAAGTGAAGATGAGAAAAAGCGCACCACTCAACAAACCTTGGTGGCTGAGCTTACTCAAGCTAAACAGGACTTTGATGATATAGCTTATTTACACTCATTGATTGGATCGCAAAAGGGTGACAAATTCCGTAAGTTTGCTCAGGGACTCACTCTTGATCACCTTGTGGTGTTGGCGAATCGACAATTAGATAGGCTACAAGGTCGTTATTTATTAGAAAGAAAACAATCAGAAGCACTCGAGTTACAGGTACTGGATACTTGGCAGGGTGATGCTGTGCGTGATACGCGTACTTTATCTGGCGGTGAAAGCTTTCTTGTAAGTCTTGCACTTGCGTTGGCATTATCGGATTTAGTCAGCCATAAAACCAGCATTGACTCGTTATTTTTAGATGAAGGTTTTGGTACGCTTGATAGTCAAACACTAGATACTGCCCTAGATGCGCTCGATAACCTGAATGCTTCTGGCAAAATGATTGGGGTTATCAGTCATATTGAGGCGATGAAAGAGCGGATAAGTGTGCAAATTAAAGTAAATAAGATGAATGGCCTTGGGGTGAGTCGATTACAGGCTGACTATAAATTCGATTCAGCTGAGACATAATTTGTAGCTCAAGCCCGATTTATTATTACAATTGATTAGCCATTACGGCGAAAGCAAATCTCTCACTTACTGAAATATTCGTGCTGATTTCAGTAAGTTGAGGGAAATAGTTCTACCTAGATTTCATTAATCGTCATTAAATATGCACGACTTATGCAGTCTTGATATGGTTGCAAACTTCTAGTAACAGTCCCTTCCCATGCCATTTACTTTCGCTTTAGAAGTGTTCATTTGAACTGTGCAGAGTTCAAATTTATGCAGTTCAAACGATAGTTTATATTTTTATTCGTAACTATTTTTGATATAACAGTTCGCTAATATATCTTCTAGTGCTTAAGTACCCATTTTTAATATTCTATCGGTTTAGCTAAAAGGTATTATTTTTTATTCAGTATTAAGGCGGATGCAAGATTGCTTTCAGCAAATAAAAGCAGGGGCCAAGCTCGATTTAATAAGGTGCAAGCCTTACCTGCAATACACAGAAAATTATTACTTGCCAGCGTATTCGTAGTGGCAGCAGCTTTGTTGTGGCCAACACCGCAAGAGTTCTCTTCTCAACGCATTCCTGTGGCTTTAGACATCGAATCATTGATACCGAATTTATCTGATTCTGCACCAATAGATGTTATTGAGCCCGAAAAACCGAGTTTCGAACGTATTATTGAAAATGGCGACACATTAGGTCATTTATTCGAGCTTGCGGGCATTGGTCAGCAAACCATGTATAAAGTGCTTGAAGCTGATTTGAATGTACTTGCGTTAGATACCTTGGCAGTAGGTAATCGGATACAATTTTTTCAAGATGAACAGCAACAACTGACTAAGTTAGAACTGTATTTTAATCCTGCTTATCAGGTTGTTTTTACTCGTTTTGACGATGGTAGTTTTGGTGTTGAAGAAATCAATATCGAAGGTATTTGGCAAAATAGGATTATTAGTGGTGAAATCAATGGCTCATTTTACCTCTCCGCTCAACGTGCGGGGTTAAATGCTCGTGAAATTCAAACCATTGAAAACCTATTGTCGAGCAAATTAGACTTCTCTCGTGATCTGCGTGCAGGAGACATCTTTAATGTACTAATGAATGATCAATACATCGAAGGTGAGTCAACAGGTGCGACACAGTTACAAGCTGTAAGAATTAACACTCGTCGTAATAATGTGAATGCGTTTCAGAACGTGGATGGAAATTATTATGATGAACGTGGACAAGGGTTAGCGAGTGCTTTCCAACGTATTCCATTAGAGCGTCAATACCGTTTATCTTCCCGCTTCAATCCGACGCGTAAACACCCAGTGACTGGGCGTGTTTCGCCTCATAACGGTACAGACTTTGCCACCCCAATTGGAACTCGAGTCGTCGCTCCAGGTGATGGTGTTGTGTCTATGGTCACCAATCATAGATTTGCTGGAAAATATATCGTTATCGAGCATGATAACAATGTGAGAACCCGCTACTTACATTTATCTAAGTTTCTTGTGCGCAAAGGTCAGCGGGTTAAACGCGGTCAAGTTATTGGTTTAACAGGTAATACAGGGCGAGTGACAGGACCACATTTACATTACGAGTTTCACGTGAACGGTCGACCAGCAGATCCAATGCGAGTGAGTATTGTTGAAGCTTCGGTACTGCCTAAAAATCAAATGGACCAATTTAAACAATTGGTCAGCAGTAAAAAAA
This sequence comes from Shewanella japonica, assembly GCF_002075795.1. Lineage (NCBI taxonomy): Bacteria > Pseudomonadati > Pseudomonadota > Gammaproteobacteria > Alteromonadales > Shewanellaceae > Shewanella > Shewanella japonica. Next base: position 3,092,258 of record NZ_CP020472.1, on the reverse strand, counting down.
TGATGATGGATCTAGGTTAATCTTTACAGGGTTAAGACCTTTGTATTAATCCAATATAAACCACTTTTAATTCGATATTAAAAGTGGTTTTTTATGTTCTCCAGTCTGTTTCAAACTTGTCGGATTTACCTGTATTACAGTGCTCGCAAAGAATTTGTAGGTTGTTTATGTCTAATTCGAGTTCTGGATGCTTTGATCGAGGTTTAATATGGTCTACATGCATAATGACATTATGTTCAGGAGAGCGGCCGCAACAGGCACATTTATTTCCGTATCGCTCAAAAGCCTCAGCTTTTAAGTCATTCCATTTTTTGCTGTTATAAAACGAAAGTATTTTGGGTTCATCATATGGTATCAGTTCCCACTCATGGTATTCAGTTGGGGAAATGTCAGGCCCCATTAACCCGACAGAATACCCCTGTTGACTATGTATTTTTAACCAGGAACGGATAGACTTTAGTGCAGCCTTTTCTGATTTATAATGCTTGGTTCTGCGCCCTTCACCTCTATAGGTTGCTACATACATGATAACGCTCCAATACTTTATTATTTAATCAGATTAATACGGTGACTTGCCTAACTCAATACATGTCAATAATAATCGTAAATCTAACTCAAGTTGATGATAATCCGCTGTCATATATTCACAGAGTTGGTAAAAGGCTTTGTTGTGCTCTTTTTCTCTTAGGTGTGCAAGTTCATGCACGACCACCATTCTCAATAATGGCTCAGGGATAAACTTAAGTTTTGATGAAATCCGAATTTCATTTTTAGCTTTAACTTTACTGCCCTGTACACGGTTAGCATAGGTATGAAGGCCTAACGCTTGATGGCTTAAACTGATTTTTTCATCAAAAATGACCTTTGACAAAGGATCTGATTGTTTTAGATAAGCCTGTTTATATCCCATCGCATAGTCATATAACGCTTTATCAGTGCGAATATCATGGATCCTTGGGTAGCGATTTAGTAAAAGCCTGCCGAGGGTATCGTTGGCAATATGATGTTTAACTTGTTCAATCGTGTTGGCTGAGTAGCCTTTGATGTATTTAAGCTGCCCCTCTTGTTGCTGTTTGGCTTTTACATCTTTACTGGTAACTAAGCTTGCCAGGGTATCTCTTGCGGCTGCCACTTTTGCAGAACTTACCTTAATGGGCATTTGGGGAGGTGCTTTTCGAGGCGATTTAGCAGGTTTGTTTGAGCTCATTGAGTTAGCTCGCTTGATAGGGGTGAATAGGGTGTTCTAATTATGAAGCCTACCCATTGATAATTAACGTGTTTGTTAAGTTAACAGGTAGGCTCGCAAATTTGTCTAGAGCTTAGACTTTACCGTACATACGACGATTTTGCTGTGCGTAAGCGGCTTCAAATGCTGGCAGCTGAACACGCTTTAGACCTAAAGTATCTAAATCTGCTTGAGGTGGATTACGCTTAAGCTCTTCTTTGATAATAACAGGGCTAATTATGCCAACAGGCAAGTCAGTGATTTGAATAGCGGTTTCGAGTTTAAAACTGGTCGCAGAGCCGGCGAACTTACCTTTTTGCTCACGTTCAATGATGACAATTTCATCTACTTTGTAATCTTCCATTAATTTGTGGAAAGCAAAGTGAAACTCACGGATTGATTCTGTTTCAGCTGATTTTGAAATGCTGAAAGAAATTTGACGACACTCAGGTACGTTGAATGTTTCCACTTCGTAAGTTAATAAGCTAATGATGGCTTCGCCACCTTTTAATTCCACACCACAAATTTTCATGTTTCACCTTACTGTTAATCTGGTTTAAATCTTTATCATGCCGATTTGCTGTTAAAACAGCATGATGTTTTAATGAGGTTTACTCTTCGCCAAGCTCGTGTTCATTGTCTTCAACAATGCTGTTGTCGTTTTCAACAATTTTGGCTGGCTTAGCTTTACGACGCATTGGCGCATCACCAATATCGACGCCAGTAATAAAGCGTTTATCCCGTTTAGGTGCAATTTTAGGCTTTTTAGCCATGTTACGCTTTTTATTGGCAGCTTTAGGGTCATTGGCCTTGGTATTTTTGTTACCCGTTTTTGGCTTATCTTTTAACCCTTTAAATTTTCCTTCAAGACCCTCTATGGTCGAAAAGTCGAAATTCTTGCGTAAAAATACTTGGATTTTCTTAAAGCTGTCCCAGTCTTTAGGACCGACTAAAGAAATCGCATCACCTTTAGCACCTGCTCGACCTGTACGGCCAATGCGATGGACGTATTCTTCGGCAAATTTAGGCATGTCAAAGTTAATCACTAATGACACGTTTAATAAATCTAGGCCACGAGAGGCGACATCCGTTGTAACTAATATTTTCTGCTGACCACGGCTAAATTTGTCCATGATCTGATTACGAGCTGATTGGTTTAAGTCACCACTTAATGCGGCAGTTTCCAATCCTTGCTCAGCAAGTAATTTAGCTAATCGGTCGGTATCAGCACGCGTCGCTGTAAATATGATGACCTGTTTATGCTGCTCGGTTTTGAGAATGTGCTGCAATAGGGCTTGCTTGTGATCTAAGTGGTCAACTAAATACACACGTTGCTGAATGTCTTTATGCTCGTTATGAGATGCCCCAATGGCTACATGGCTTGGCGTTTTTAGTAATGTGGCAGCAATATCATTAATATGGTCATGATCTAACGTGGCTGAAAACATTAATGTTTGTCGACGTTTGTGATCTGCAGCTTCGTTAATGGCTTTTAATTGCGGCGCAAAACCTAAATCAAGCATTCGGTCGGCTTCATCAAGAATAAGGAGCTCTAAGCCATTTAAGTAAAGATGACGTTGCTCTAAGTGATCAGCGATACGCCCGGGTGTAGCCACAATAAAGTGAGGGTCACGAGATAACGATTTAGCTTGATCATTAAAGTTTTCCCCTCCTAAAATACTGACCGCTTTATATTGGGTATTTGCCACTAATAAACGTAATTGACCGTATACTTGCTGAGCCAATTCCCTTGTCGGTAGTAATATCAACACACGAGGGTCTTTTTTAGAAAGCGCTTTTGTTGAAATAACACGCTGAAGTGCGGGTAACAAAAACGCCAAGGTTTTACCTGAACCGGTTTTTGAAGATGCCATTAAATCTTTACCTGCTAAGGCAATTGGCAGGGCTTGCTGCTGAATTTCGGTTGGCTCAGAAATGCCCATATGCTTTAGACTTTCAAGTAAGCGTTTGTCTAAAGAAAAATCGGTAAATAACAAAGGTAAATCCCCTAAAAAATGATAGCCAGATATTATAACGTGTATGCTAGGCGATAGCCAACAGCTAAAGGCTCAGTTATGCTGAGTTTATAAGATTAATTGAGTCAAATTAAGCTACAAGGGATGTAAAAGATGTCGGAGCATGAAAATGAGCCTACGGTGAATAAACCATTAAGAGTCGGTGTGGCACTGGGTAGTGGCGCAGCTAAAGGTTGGGCCCATATCGGTGTATTGAAAGAACTGGCTGAAATGGGAATACATCCAGATAAAATTGCAGGATGTTCAGTTGGTGCATTGGTAGGTGCAGCGTATGCCAATGATCATCTTGATGAGCTAGAAGCGTGGGTGCGTGGTTTTTCCAGTTGGGATGTTTTAGGTCTGATGGATTTAAGCTGGCGTAAAGGCGGGCTGATAAGCGGTGAAAAAGTTTTTGATGTGCTGGCTGGCCGAATTGGTGAGCTAAAAATTGAACAACTGAAAAAACCATTCTCAGCGGTGGCAACAGATTTATACTCCGGACAAGAAATTTGGTTTAAAGAAGGGGATTTACGACACGCTGTTAGAGCATCATGTTCAATGCCAGGGTTTTTACCACCTGTTCAACTAGAAGACAGATGGCTAGTCGACGGCGCTGTGGTGAATCCTGTTCCAGTATCAATGTGCCGCGCGATGGGAGTTGATGTGGTCATTGCTGTTGATTTAAACGGCCATCGCCGTAACAGTATGCATATGTTGCCACAACAGATGAAAAGCCGTGCTCCTACAGCGTTAGAAAAACAACAACAAGAAGCCAAAGAGCCAGACTCTGCTTTTATGGATATTCTGGGTAAAGGTAAAGAGTACATTGCTAGCTTTTCAGAGAAGTTTTCGATGTCGACTAAATCCCATCCAGGCATGATTGCAGTGATGTCTCAGTCAATGGATATTCTGGAGCAGCGCCATAAACGTGCAAGACTGATGGGCGATCCACCTGATGTTTGCTTAGTTCCACAGCTTGCTGATATTGGCACCATGGAGTTTCATCGTGCGGCAGAAGCCATTGAAGCTGGCAGGCAGTCTGTGCGTCAAACTGCTCATTTAATCAACTCTGCTTTAGGGCGATAACGTTTTTCAATTACTCGGTCAAGCTCTGTTTTGCCAAATAGTGCAGAGCTTGGCAGTAATATTTTTCATTTCACTTCCCCTCATCAAACTATGATCCAGATCATAGATTTCTAGTCTTCGTTATAGCTTAATACACCATATCTAGTGTTTATTGGTTTCTTGTTGTGGATATATAGTGTTTATATCCTGTGCATAAATGGAGTAAAAGTAATGCCTGTAGTAATTAAAAGGGACGGTTGTCGGACTGTATTTGATGAGTCTAGAATTAGGGATGCCATCGTTGCTGCTATGGCGACGGCTACAGGTCATGCTGATGTTGATTACGCCGCTACCATTGCGGGTGTAATCCGAAATCAAGTCGCGAACGAAGAAGAAGTACAAATTCACCATTTACAAGATTTAGTGGAAAATCTATTAATGGAAGGGCCTCATAAAGAGGTTGCACGTCATTATATTGAATACCGTCACGATCGTGATATTTGCCGTGAAGCAAAAAGTAAACTTAACTGTGAAATTCGTGGGTTAGTTGAGCAAAGTGATAGCTCAATTTTGAACGAAAATGCCAATAAAGACGCTAAAGTTATTCCTACACAACGCGACTTACTCGCGGGTATTGTAGCCAAGCATTATGCTAAATCACACTTGTTACCAAAAGACATTGTAGCTGCTCATGAATCGGGTCAACTGCATTATCATGATTTAGATTATGCGCCTTTCTTCCCGATGTTTAACTGCATGTTAATTGATTTAGCAGGCATGATGACCCATGGCTTTAAAATGGGTAATGCCGAAATTGATACACCAAAATCAATTTCAACTGCCACAGCGGTCACTGCACAGATTATTGCCCAAGTTGCTAGCCATATTTATGGCGGCACAACGATTAACCGTATCGATGAAGTGTTAGCGGAATTTGTGCAAAAGAGTTACCAGAAACAACTGGTGATTGGTAAAGAGTGGGGCGTGAGCGATGTGGAAGCATTTGCTATGGCGCAAACTGAAAAAGAATGTCATGACGCATTCCAGTCATTAGAATATGAAGTGAACACTCTGCACACTGCTAATGGACAGACTCCGTTTGTGACGTTTGGTTTTGGTCTAGGTACCAGCTGGGAGTCACGCTTAATTCAAAAGTCGATACTAACAGTACGTATGGCAGGCCTTGGTAAAAACCGTAAAACCGCGGTGTTCCCAAAACTTGTATTTGCTATTCGTGATGGCGTTAACCATAAAGCGGCTGACAGTAATTACGATATTAAAAAGTTGGCTTTAGAATGTGCCACGATGCGCATGTACCCTGATATTTTAAATTACGAGCAAGTTGAACGTGTTGCTGGTTCGTTTAAAACGCCAATGGGCTGTCGCTCTTTCTTAGGTACATATGAAGAGAATGGCGAGTTAATTCATGAAGGCCGTAATAATTTAGGTGTGGTTAGCCTTAACTTACCTAGAATCGCAATCGAAGCTAAAGGCGATGAAAAAGCCTTCTTTGCATTACTTGATGAGAGAATGACTTTAGCACGTAAAGCGTTAGATACTCGTATTGCTCGTCTTGTCGGTGTTAAAGCCCGCGTAGCGCCAATCTTATATATGGAAGGCGCATGTGGTGTTCGTTTAAAAGCTGATGATGATATTTCTGAAATCTTCAAAAATGGTCGTGCGTCTATTTCATTAGGTTATATCGGACTTCATGAGACAATTAATGCTCTTTACGGCACAGAAGAGCATGTATTTGATAGTGAGCTACTGCGTACTAAAGCCGTTGAAATTATTAATGTCATGAAGCGTGCCACGGAGTCGTGGAAGGCTGAAACAGGTTATGGCTTTAGTTTATACAGCACGCCAAGCGAAAACCTATGCAGCCGTTTTTGCCAGTTGGATGCTAAACAGTTTGGTGTGGTTGAAGGTGTGACAGATAAAGGCTACTACACCAATAGTTTCCATTTAGATGTGGAAAAGAAAGTAAACCCATACGATAAAATTGACTTTGAATTGCCATATCCTGAGCTAACAAACGGTGGATTTATTTGTTATGGCGAGTTCCCTAATATGCAACATAACGTTGAAGCATTAGAAAGCGTTTGGGATTACAGCTATAGCCGAGTGCCATACTACGGTACCAATACACCTATTGATGAATGTTATGATTGCGGCTTTGTTGGTGAGTTTAACTGTACAAGTAAAGGCTTTGTCTGTCCTAAATGTGGCAACCATGAGCCAAGTAGAGTGTCAGTAACTCGTCGAGTATGTGGTTACTTAGGTAGCCCAGATGCCAGACCTTTTAACCATGGTAAGCAAGAAGAAGTAAAACGCCGCGTTAAACATATCTAGTACTCGTTCTATGTCATATCAAAAACAATAAGGCGCTGAATAGCGCCTTATCTTTTGAGTGGCTAAAGTCTTAAAAGGGCGAGATCAAATAAGGCGAGTTGAAATAGGACTGCTAGGAATAAGTCACTAAGTGCTAGATATGGTATTAAACAGCATATTTTAAGACAGTTGACTCCAGTGCATTAGCTTTTTAAAGGTATAAAGTTATGAATTTTCATCAGTATTACCCAGTCGATGTGGTAAATGGACCTGGTACGCGTTGTACCTTATTCGTAGCTGGATGTGAGCACCAATGTCGTGGCTGTTATAACCAATCAACTTGGGATCCACGCTCAGGTAATGAATTTACTCAAGCAATGGAAGATCAAGTGATTGCAGATTTACAAGATACACGGATTAAACGTCGTGGTTTGTCTTTATCTGGTGGTGATCCTTTATTTGCGGATAATTTGCCTGCCATGTTAGCGCTAGTAAAAAGAGTGAAGCGTGAGTGCCCAGATAAAGATATCTGGTTGTGGAGTGGCTACCAATTAGCGGAAATGTCTTTAAAGCAGCAACAAGTACTAGCTTACGTAGATGTGTTAATTGATGGCAAATTTGAGCAAGATCTTGCCGACCCAAGCCTTAAATGGAAAGGTAGCGCTAATCAAGTGGTTCACGATTTGAGTCAGTTGATTGTGCTAAGTTAGTCGGCATATTTAACAACCGGTAATCGTTTCACCGATAATGACATTATTGTCTGTTCTGTCAAATACATAATAAGCAAAGCATTGGTCACTTACGCTGTAAGAAGGGTAATAAACTGCGACAGAGTTACCTGGGATATAGGCAACTCCAATGCTGGTGGGGCCACTGGAGCCTTCAAATAGCATGAAGCAAAAATCACTATTGGTAACACATTCTTTATCAGGTTGATTCTGGCCTTCATCTTGTAAGCTCGCATCAAGTAAATACGTCAATGCATCTTGATTATATAACCAAGGATGGCCAAATATGGTTTGGACAAATTCACCTGTTTCTAAATAAAATCCACCTTGGCTGTCAGTAGAGCTTGAACTACTATTTCGATCATTTTTCTCGATCCCTAATATGGCAGACTTGGCAAATACTAATTCATCAAAGCCTTCAAAAGCGCCAGATACACCTTGTATTCCTGATGCGTGAGCTTCATCAGCAACGGATAAAAACCTCGGTGCAGCAATAACAGCAATGATCCCCAATATAATGATGACCACAACTAACTCTATTAAAGTAAAACCTGCATGATGCTGGGTTTGATTAGATAGATTTTGATGTAAATTATTATTGTTATGCATATTAAAGAATATCCCAAAAGGAAAATTGAGTCCGTTAATCACTTGGCCACAGATCCATCAGGCTCAATTAATGATAGTGCATTTAACACCTTATTGAACTTAAAGGTCAATTTAGCTGCAGTAATGCACAAAATTATGCACTGTAACAAGTTTTGAAGTTAGCTTATTCAGCCGCTTTAGGTATATAATTTGCGTTCGAAAAAGTGTTGTTCGATAACAAAACAACTTTTTGCTATCGATAGCATGAAAGAATTTAAGGTAAAGAAATGAATTTAAAACAAGAACTGCAAACATTAAATGATAAAGCAGAGAAGTTTCGTCGTAAGCTTGCTGCCGCTGAAGCTCGTGAAGACAAAGCCGTTATCATGCAGTTTAAGAAAGAAATTGCGACAGTGACTAAACGTATTGCCAGTTTGAAAAATCAGCAGTCTCGTTTATTGAACAAGCAAGGCCAAGATATCAAAGGTTTAAAATTTAGCCGTGAGCTCACCAAAGCTGAACAAGCTGACATGGGTAAATTAAAAAAATCGGTAAAAGGTCTAGTGGTTGTTCATCCTATGACGGCTGTAGGCCGTGAAATGAATATCAAAGTTGTTACTGGTTTTGCTCCTGCAAAATTCTAATCCAGTATTCGAAGTTTTCATGACATAACGTCAGTTCAAGGATGATCAGTCTCAAGGATTGAGCGTTGTCTTAAAGGTTTATCCATGTCGATTAAATATATCGCCACTTCTAAGTTACCTACGCCTTGGGGCGTATTTGCTATGCATGGTTTTGAAGATACAGAAACTGGTAAAGAACATGTGGCGTTAACTTATGGCGAACTTACCTCAACTGAAGCCATGTTAGGCCGCATTCACTCTGAATGCCTGACGGGTGATGCGCTATTTAGTTTACGTTGTGATTGCGGGTTCCAGTTACAAACAGCAATGCAAAATATTGCTGAAAAAGGCCAAGGCTTTATTTTATATTTGCGTCAAGAAGGGCGTGGTATAGGCTTGCTGAATAAAATTCGCGCCTATGAATTACAAGATCAAGGCGCGAATACCGTCGAAGCTAATGAACGTTTAGGTTTTGAAGCTGATATGCGTAAATACGACATGATCGAGCCAATGCTGAAACAAATTGGGGTCAGTAAGGTTAAGTTGATGACTAACAACCCTCGCAAAGTGAAAGCGATGCAAGCCGTTGGCATCGAAGTTGTTGAAAGAGTGCCTTTGCAAGTGGGTAAAAACCGCTACAATGAGGATTACTTGAAAACAAAATCTACTGAGCTGGGTCATATGATGACTGAGCACCATTTTATCGATGATGAGAAATGAGAGTAGATAATCATTCTGGACATCATCGTTAACCCATGGTTTTTACAAAATTGAAATCTACCTGTTCAGACACATCAAGAAGCGTTGCAAAAGCATTTGCAGCGCTTTTTATTGGTTTGTCGGTTTGTGTAACGTGTTATGCCGCTGACTCGAATAACCCAGATGTGAACCATTATGCGTTTGCTAACTACATAGGTAGCGGTATATACCGAGCCTCTGGGCAAAATGCTGCAGTAGTCAATATTCCCTTTGCATTTGATATTGAAGAATCAGAAGACCATGTTTTAACGTTAAGGTTACCTATTTCGTTAGGCTTTTTTGATTATTCTTTCAGCGATCTTCCTGAAGGTGAATTACCTGACAATGTTGGTACCATGACCATTACGCCAGGTATTGAGTATAAATGGTTTTATGATGAGCAACTAACCTTAGAGTCATACCTTGATTTAGGCTATGGCCACAATTTTTCTAATTCCAGTAATGTTGGCATATTCTCAACAGGTATATCGGCTTTATATGAAGTCGCCGACCCCAAGTACACGCCTATTTGGGTAAATCGTGTTTACTACGCCGGCTATAAAAGCAGTATCAACGATAGCTCAGAAAGTTATTCAGTGCTTCAAACTGGTCTAGATTTTGGTGTAGGGCAACATTGGGATTGGGGCGAGTATACCGTTGAACCACGGTTATTTGTTGCGGGCCGCTGGTACTTCAATAAGCTAAAATTTATAACGCCATTAGATGATGATTTACAAACATCAAGTACTTACGAAATCGGTGCGACATTGGCTCTGTCTAAGCCGCTAGGTTGGGGCTGGTTTAGTACAGATAGATTTGGGGTAAGTTACCAAACGGATGGTGAGCTACAAGTCTGGCGTTTAATATTCGAATTTCCGATGTAATGGTGAGTGCTGTGGTGCTTTCTGGGTTACGTTTTTATTGGTGGCGATATTCACAGCGTATCCGCTGTGAATGTAATGCAAATGAGTCATCGTGAACCGTACCGGGCTTATCTGAACGCGATAGTATTAATCACTTTCAACGAACATCACTTCGTACCTTATAATCACTTTGTACTTTATAGCCGCTCCAAGTAAATTTAGCGCCAAATATTGAAAACAGTGCGGTACGTGTTAGGCTCGCTGTTACTTGCCCCAGATGTCTGCATTCACGCCAGCAGTGCTCTTATTAGTGTGTGTCGTGCTTGTTGCGGGTTTATTGTCACTTTTTTCGACATAAGGTTTAGGTGCGGGTAAAGGCAACTTATTCGTTTTAAGCCACAGGTATTCAACTTTATCGCGAGCCCATTGTGTTTTACGTAAAAACTTTAGGCTAGACTTGATACTCGGGTTATCGTTAAAGCAGCGGATATTGATACGGCTGCCTAGTTCTTCCCACCCATACTTATCGACAAGCTCAGTGACGATAGTTTCAAGTTTCATACCATGAAGTGGATTGTTAGCTTGTGTCATGACTCAGAGTTCACTCAGATTAAAATCTTAAAATTAGCCTAATGATACCATTAACTCGATAACTTTACTTAGGCACAAGTGAGGTATATGAGAGTCGAAAGGGAGGTTTTCATTGATTTCATTTAGGTTGTCTTTTGTTGCACTTATAGTTAAGGCATAAAATAAATAATATTAAATGCATAAAACAATGAGATTAAACGCTTAAAACTCAAAATTATTATCAGGTGGAATAGCAAATAACTCTTTCGCGATTGCACGGATTTCTTGAGCCGCTTTTCCTTCAGGGTCAACTTCAAGCACTGAGGCACCGCTTTCTTCGCTGTCATCATAGATATTACGGTTAAAGGTAATGGCATCAAGGGCTGTTAAGCCAAATGATTTAACCACGTCTTTAGCTTCTAAAATACGCTTAAATTGTGAGGGTAGAGAAGGGCATTGACTGATAACAATAGTGGCGACCATTTTCGGGTTGACCATTTTACAGGTGCTTAGCATATCTTCCATATGCGGTAAGGTTTTTAAATCGCGGCGCTTAGGTCTTAATGGGATGACAACGTAGGTTGCAACAGACATTGCTGCTCGCATCGCTAGGTTATCTTGGCCGCCACAATCGACAATGACATAATCAAAGCGCTCGCCGAGACTAAGTAAATCATTGCGGATTTTACCGTAAAGCTGAATGCAATTAATGGGTTTCAGTTCGGCTTTGGTATTACGGGCTTGTATCCAATCTGATGTGGTGCGTTGAGGGTCACAATCCACCATTAACACGTTAGCGTTAAATGTCTCTGTTACATAGACGGCTAGGTTTTGTGCTAAACAACTTTTTCCACTACCGCCTTTTTCTCCACCAACGAGTATTATCATAACCTTGCCTTTATTAAGATGATGGTTAACGTCTTCTTTATCTAAGGATAGTTCAATAATTACTTTTTAAATCATCAGTTTTATATTTATTGCGCAATTTTAATCAACACCAATTTAAAGCAATTGCATCGCAATATGATAACTATGTTCAGACGCTTGAGTGCATCGACAAACTTGCCCCTTAATGGTGTTTTGCTTGTCAGTTTGATGATTGAAGGTAATTGCGATTAAATCGCCTAATGAGAATGCAGTTTTATAGTCGATGAGAATGCCTTTTCGGGCTAAATCGATACATACACCAAAGTCTTCATGTGACTGACCATTTGCATCAATCCAATGCAGTAAAATACGCTCTGCTTCCATGTCGACGCGTAAAGATTGACGTTTTTCTTCAAATCCAGTGTGTTCGTTAGACATGAGATTGCAACTCCGTTTTATGTTTGCTCTGTGTTATTCAGTTTGTAGCTAATTCATACTAATCAACATCGACAAAAAAAGCGATAAGTTAGTCACTTATCGCTTTTAAGGTTACGCTTTATCTGGTGTCATTCTAATGATCTAAATCTTTATTTTTGGGGTAAGGTAACTTCAACTGTCCCCAACGTATGACAATAACGGTACAAGCAAGAACAATGGTTGATACTGAGATTGCCAATATTCGCCAGTCATCCATGCCTTTCATATCAAGAATCAAGTAACGAGCTAGAGCAACAATCGCAATATAAATAGGCATTCGAATAGGTAACTTACCTGACTCAAGGTAGTTAACGACCATGGCTAATACTTCAAGATAGATAAATAACAGCAGTAAGTCAGCTAGTTCTACAGTTCTTATCTCGAACATGTGCATGATTTCTTCGCCGATAGCAAATACCGTAGCGACAGAAATAATGAACAAAACGACATGTTCGACACTTTTCAAACTTTTGATGCCGATTTGGCGAAGGATAGGGAGCGGCATAATAATGGATATCTCTTATTAGAATCTAATTGATAATTCAGTATATTCTGCTAGGCGAGACTTTGCTCAGTGATCCAGATCATAAAAGGTAAATTTATCTGAAGTTGTCGATACAATTGAGGCAAATTACAGGCATAAAAAAACCGCCAATAACGGATGTTAGGCGGTTTTTAAAAAAGGGGTAACGACTAGCGTTTTAGACCTTCATTTAATAAAGGACGCATAATTTTAACCAGTTCAGAAGTCACTTTTGGTGAACCTGCAACAACGTTGCCTGAAGCTAAGTAATTATGGTTACCGGTAAAGTCAGTAACAGTACCGCCTGACTCACGACAAATTAAGTCGCCAGCTGCGATGTCCCATGGCTTTAGACCAATTTCAAAGAAGCCATCTAAACGACCAGCAGCAACATACGCAAGGTCTAGTGCTGCAGAACCCGCACGGCGGATATCAGCACATACAGGGAATACTTCACCTAGGATGTTCATGTAAGTTTCGGTGTGTTGACGAGACTTGAACGGGAAACCTGTACCAATAACGGTATTAGTTAGCTCATTAACACCAGTTACGCGTAAACGGAATTCGTTTAATTTAGCACCTTGGCCACGAACTGCAGAGAATAATTCTTCGCGAACAGGATCATAAATAACGGCAACTTCAATTTTGCCTTTATATTGAACTGCGATAGATACTGCGAAATGTGGGATACCACGAACGAAGTTGTTGGTACCATCCAAAGGATCGACTATCCATACATAATCTTTATTAGTGCCGCGATTTTCACCGGCCTCTTCACCAACAATCGTATGATCTGGGTAAGATTTACGAATCTGGTATGTAATGGTAGCTTCTGCTTCCTTGTCTACACTTGTTACAAAGTCATTTAGACCTTTTGAATCAACTTCAACTTTGTCGAGTTCAGTATAGGCGCGCATAATAGTTTGGCCCGCAGCGCGTGCAGCGCGCGTGGCAATAGTCAGCATCGGATGCATAGCAATCCCCTGGATGTTAAAGAACGAATAAATCAGCCGCGCAATTATACGCATTTTAACAGGTTTATCAAATGCAGATTTTCATATAAGGAATTATTTGCAGCTTGTGTTACTATCCGCAAAGTGTTTTTTTGAATGAAAAAGTAGTTTGATGTTAAGTAATATTCGCGTTGTTTTAGTTGGGACCTCTCATCCCGGAAATATCGGCTCTACCGCAAGAGCTATGAAAACCATGGGCTTATCTAACTTATATTTAGCCGGGCCAAGAGTTCAACCTGATGGTCAGTCAATTGCACTTGCTGCAGGTGCAGCTGACTTGATAAAAGATATCACCATTGTTGACTCGTTAACTGAGGCGATTAAAGACTGTAGCTTGGTTATTGCGACCAGTGCACGTAGTCGCACCCTTGACTGGCCAATGCTTGTTCCAAAAGAAGCTGGTGAAAAATTAGCATTGGAAAGCGCTAAAGGGCCGGTAGCCATAGTATTTGGTCGTGAGAACCATGGTCTGAGCAATGAAGAACTGCAAGAGTGTACTTATCATGTGTCTATTCCTGCTAATCCTGAGTACAGTTCATTAAACTTGGCTCAAGCCGTACAAATTATTTGTTACGAAACCCGTATGGCGCATTTAGCATTAGATGAGCAAGAGGCGATTGAAGAAGAATATCCACTTTCTGAGGATCTACAGCGCTTTTATGTTCATTTAGAGTCTACCCTGACGAAAACAAATTTTATTATCAAAAATCATCCAGGCCAAATCATGACTAAATTAAAGCGTTTATTCAGTCGTGCTCGAATTGAAACCGCTGAGATGAATATTTTACGTGGCATTTTGACTTCTATCGATAAAAAAATGCCACAAGAAAACAGCAAAGACGATAAAGCTTCATAAGCCATTGTTAACTTAAATTTGACGTACAACTGAGTGGTAAAAGAAGGACTGTAACATGGGCGTGATAGCGCGATTAAAGGAAGATATCGAATCTATTTATCACCGCGATCCTGCGGCGAACAGTAGTTTTGAAATTTTAGTAAACTATCCTGGCATGCATGCGATATGGATCCATCGCATTAGTAATAAGCTATGGAATGCAAAGTGGCATTTATTGGCACGATGTTTATCGACCTTTTCGCGTTGGTTAACTGGCGTTGAAATACATCCTGGTGCAACCATAGGAAGACGCTTTTTTATCGATCATGGCATGGGTGTTGTGATTGGAGAAACGGCAGAAATTGGCGATGATTGCACTTTATACCATGGTGTCACCTTAGGTGGGACAACTTGGCAAGCGGGTAAACGTCACCCAACATTAGAGAACAATGTGGTTATTGGTGCAGGGGCACAAATACTGGGTCCAATTACTATGCACGACGGCGCAAGGGTTGGTTCAAACTCAGTTGTTGTTAAAGACGTGGCCAAAGATACCACCGTGGTCGGGATCCCTGGTCGGGTTGTTGCGTCGCCTTCGGCACAGTCAAAAGAGCAAACAGAGCGTCGCAGTGCGATGGCGAAGAAGTATGGGTTTGATGCCTATGCGGTATCACCAGATAACCCAGATCCTGTTGCGAGTGCAATTGGCCAAATGCTTGATCATATGCATTTGATGGACTCAAAAGTGCAAGAAATCTGTCAAGCGGTGCAAACAATGGGCGGTGAAGTTTGCACTGAAAAATTGCCGGAGTTGAATGTTGATGACTTTACAGAAGCAGAGCAAGAAGCGGCTGAAAAACGTAAACAAGAGATAGACAAATTTGACCCAATTATCTAGGTCATTTTTTGAATTATCTGGCAATTTATTTTTGTTTGTTTATTCTTTTTGAAGCTTGAAAACGATAAAGCCGATCCCCATATTTTGGGTATCGGCTTTATTATTTGAGCAGATAAATAAGATCAATGTAAATTTTTATGACACAGCGCCGTTTTATCACATTATCGCCTAATAAATGAGTAACTGGCATTGAATCTTGCACTATAAAAAGGTTAAATAGCCGTGCAAATTTTTAGACCTAAAATTGTTAGACGCGAACGAGAGGAAATACTTGAGTAATTTAGTGGGTTAAATACTTGACTAAAATACTCAGGTATGATGAAATTGCCCTATAGTTTATGGGAGCAAAATACGTTATGAAACTGACATCAAAAGGTCGCTACGCAGTGACAGCTATGCTGGACGTTGCTATTCACTCAGCCACCGGGCCAGTTCCCTTAGCGGATATTTCTGAAAGGCAGGGAATATCGCTTTCCTACCTTGAGCAACTCTTCGCTAAACTTCGTAAACATGGTCTCGTATCTAGTGTTCGTGGTCCAGGTGGCGGTTATCGCCTAGGGCAAGAAGCGAATGATATCTCTGTTGGCATGGTCGTGCATGCTGTAGACGAGTCAGTTGATGCAACTCGTTGTCAGGGAAAAGGGAATTGCCAAAGTGGCTCCCGCTGTCTCACTCACTCTTTGTGGGGAGATTTAAGTAAACAGATTTCAGAATTTTTAGATGGCATTACCCTTGCTGGATTAATGGATAAACGCGATGTGCAATTTATCTCACTAAAGCAAGACGAAATGCAGAATGAGCATAGAGTTACTTTGTAATTTTGTGTTGATGTATCGATAACAATTATATGTACGTTGTAAGTGGTCGCACAGATGACTGCTCAGTACGGAGTGTATGATGAAGCTTCCTATCTATTTAGATTATGCCGCAACAACCCCTGTCGACAAACGTGTTGCCGACAAAATGGTTCAATTTATGACAATGGACGGTGTGTTTGGTAACCCAGCATCTCGTTCTCACCGTTATGGTTGGCAAGCCGAAGAAGCAGTTGATATTGCTCGTAACCAAGTAGCTGATTTAATCAATGCTGATCACCGTGAAATCGTTTTCACTTCTGGTGCGACTGAATCAAGCAACCTAGCAATCAAAGGTATTGCACATTTCTATAATAAGAAAGGCAAGCACATCATCACCAGTAAGACAGAGCATAAAGCAACACTTGATGCTTGTCGTCAACTTGAGCGTGAAGGTTTTGAAGTTACGTATTTAGAGCCAAGTGACAATGGAATTATCCCAATGTCTGTGCTTGAAGGTGCAATGCGTGACGACACTATTTTAGTGAGCATCATGCACGTGAACAACGAAATTGGTGTCATTCAAGACATCAATGCGATTGGTGAACTATGTCGCTCTAAAGGTATTTTCTTCCATATGGATGCTGCGCAAAGTGCAGGTAAATTACCGATTGATGTTAAAACAGTTAAAGTTGATCTGATTTCTATTTCTGGCCATAAAATGTATGGACCTAAAGGTATCGGTGCACTTTACGTACGCCGTAAACCACGTATTCGTTTAGAGTCTCAAATGCATGGCGGTGGTCATGAACGTGGTATGCGAAGTGGTACATTAGCAACTCACCAAATTGTTGGTTTAGGTGAAGCCGCTGCTATCGCTAAGCAAGATATGATTGAAGATAATGCGCGCATTCTGCGTCTACGTGACAAGTTATGGAATGGCATTAAACATATCGAAGAAACTTATATTAATGGCGATATGGAACAGCGCTACAGCGGCATCTTTAATGTGAGCTTCAACTTTGTTGAAGGTGAATCATTAATGATGGCCCTTAAAGATTTAGCCGTATCGTCTGGTTCAGCTTGTACTTCTGCAAGTTTGGAGCCTAGCTATGTACTACGTGCATTAGGCTTAAATGATGAAATGGCGCACAGCTCAATTCGTTTCTCAATTGGTCGCTTTACGACTGATGAAGAAATCGAGCATGCAATTAAAGTAATTGATGATTCTATCGGTAAGTTACGTGAAATGTCTCCACTTTGGGAGATGTTTAAAGATGGTATCGATCTGGACCAAGTTCAGTGGGCACATCACTAATACATTATTATCGATAGCGATAAACGGAGCAGAATTGTTATGGCTTACAGCGAAAAAGTAATCGAACATTATGAAAATCCACGTAACGTTGGTTCATTTGATAAAAATGACCCTTCAGTGGTAACAGGTATGGTTGGTGCACCAGCATGTGGTGACGTGATGAAGCTTCAACTTAAAATTGGCGAAAACGGCATCATTGAAGACGCTAAATTCAAAACTTATGGTTGTGGTAGTGCAATCGCGTCAAGTTCGCTCGTAACTGAGTGGGTTAAAGGCAAAAGTGTTGATGAAGCAGCAACAATTAAGAATGCTGATATCGCAGAAGAGCTTGCTTTACCTCCTGTTAAAATCCATTGCTCTATTTTAGCGGAAGACGCTATTAAAGCAGCATTAGATGAGTACAAATCAAAGCAAGACAAGTAATACCGGAGTTAAGATGGCAATTACAATGACCCCAGCTGCGGCTGAACGAGTGAAATCTTTCCTAGTTAATCGAGGAAAAGGCTTGGGTTTACGCCTAGGGTTAAGAACATCTGGCTGTTCTGGTATGGCTTATGTGCTTGAGTTTGTTGATGAAGCAAACGACGATGATGAGATTTACGAAATAGAAGGCGTTAATATCATCATCGATGCCAAGAGTTTTATTTATTTACAAGGCATTGAATTAGACTTTGTTAAAGAAGGCCTGAACGAAGGTTTCCAATTTAACAACCCTAATGCCAAAGGTGAATGTGGTTGTGGTGAAAGCTTTACTGTGTAATCTAATACACATAAAGCTTTACTGTCATTTACCCAAAAAGAGCATGATATCTGCCAATGAATTACTTTGAATTATTTCAAATAACACCTTCCTTTGATATCGACACCGCCAACCTTGCAGAGCGCTATCGCGAGCTGCAAAGGGCGGTTCATCCTGATAAATTTGCCAGCGAGTCTGAACAACAAAAACTGTTATCAGTGCAACGCACTGCGCAAGTTAACGACGGATACCAAACGCTTAAAAACCCATTAAAGCGCGCTGAACATATGTTAAGTCTTCGTGGTGTTGATATTAGCCATGAAACTACAACAGTGAAAGATACTGCTTTCTTAATGCAGCAAATGGAATGGCGTGAAGCGTTAGAAGATATTAAAGATAGCCAGCAAGCTGATGACTTAATCGAAGATTTATATCAATCATTTGCTGACTACGAGAAAACCCTATCGCAATCCCTTGCCCAATTATTAGCCACTAATGCAGAAAATGATGATTTATCTGCAGCTGATCAGATCAGAAAGCTGAAATTTATGGCAAAATTGCAGGATGAATTAGCAAGAGTTGAAGATTCATTGCTAGATTAACGCTGAGCTCTGTCAATTACAGAGCTTTTTGCTATCTACAATTAATGGTTCTTTTTCCCTCAAAATAACTGGATTAATATGGCCCTTTTTCAAATTGCAGAGCCCGGCCAAAGCGCCGCACCTCACCAGCACAGACTTGCAGTTGGCATCGATTTAGGTACAACTAACTCTTTGGTTGCAGCTGTTAGAAGTGGTGAAGCGTCAACCTTGCCAGATAATGACAATCAACACTCACTTCCTTCTGTGGTTCATTACGGCTCTGATAGTGTCGAAACGGGTTACGCGGCACAAGTTAAGTCTGCACAAGATCCTAAAAATACCATTGTCTCAGTCAAACGTTTTATGGGGCGCAGCTTAAAAGACATTCAGTCTGCAGAGCAAAACTTGCCATATGATTTTACCGCAAGTGAAAACGGGCTACCTGTATTTAACACGGCGCAAGGCGCAGTGAATCCAGTCCAAGTTTCAGCTGAAATTTTAAAGCCGTTAATCTCAAGAGCCGAAAAAACCCTTGGCGGTGACTTAGAAGGTGTTGCCATTACAGTACCTGCTTATTTCGATGACGCGCAGCGTCAAGGCACTAAAGATGCAGCAGAGCTTCTGGGGGTTAAAGTTTTACGTTTATTAAATGAACCCACGGCTGCTGCTATTGCTTACGGTTTAGACACTAAACAAGAAGGCGTTATTGCCATCTATGATTTAGGTGGGGGAACCTTCGATATTTCTATTCTTCGTTTGAATAGAGGTGTGTTTGAAGTATTAGCTACTGGCGGCGACTCAGCGCTTGGCGGTGATGACTTTGATCATCTGTTGCGTAATCACTTGCAAAGCGCAATGGGGTTGATTGAATTAACTGCTTCATTAAATAGACAGTTATTGATTGAATCTAGACGAGTCAAAGAGCAGCTAACTAATGATGAAACCAGCACGGCGAGTATTACGTTAGAAAACGGTGACGTATTAACTGCTGATGTTTCTAAAGCTGAATTTGAAGGGCTTATCGGTTCACTTGTTAAGAAAACGATTGCCAGTTGCCGTAGAACATTACGTGACGCTGAAGTCACCACTGATGAGATCATTGAAACGGTTATGGTTGGTGGTTCTACTCGTGTACCTTTAGTACGTGAGCAAGTTGAACGTTTCTTTGGTAAAACGCCATTAACATCAATTGATCCCGATCGTGTTGTGGCTATTGGTGCAGCGATTCAAGCTGACATTTTAGTGGGCAATAAACCTGAATCAGATTTATTATTGCTTGATGTTATTCCACTGTCGTTAGGCATTGAGACTATGGGGGGACTGATTGAGAAAGTCGTGACCCGTAATACCACTATCCCTGTTGCACGAGCTCAAGAGTTTACCACATTTAAAGATGGCCAAACTGCCATGGCTTTCCATGTGGTCCAAGGTGAACGTGAGTTAGTGGATGACTGTCGTTCATTAGCACGTTTCACTTTAAATGGTATTCCTGCACTAGCGGCAGGTGCTGCGCACATTCGTGTCACATTCCAAGTAGATGCTGATGGTTTACTGAGTGTCACAGCGATGGAAAAGTCGACGGAAGTTAAGTCAACGATTCAAGTAAAACCTTCATTTGGTTTATCTGATACTGAAATCGCGACTATGCTGAAAGATTCAATGAAGCATGCTAAAGATGACATCACGCGCAGAATGCTGGCAGAACAACAAGTTGAAGCTTCAAGAGTGGTTGAAACTTTATCAGCTGCATTAGCAAAAGACGCAGATTTACTTAATACCGAAGAACAAGCACAAATTCATGCTGCCATTGAACAGTTACAAATAACCGCTCAAGGTGATGATACCGATGCTATTGAAAAAGCGATTGAAGCACTAGATGAACAAACCCAAGAGTTTGCTTCACGTCGTATGGATAATTCTATTCGAGCAGCACTGAAAGGTCAGTCTGTCGATAATATATAGGTGATAAAATGCCGCAGTTAGTTTTTTTACCCCATGAAGAGCTGTGCCCAGACGGTGCTGTGTTAGAAGCTGAAGTAGGTGAAACTATTTTAGATGTTGCACTTAAAAACGGTATCCATATTGAACATGCTTGCGAAAAGTCATGTGCATGTACTACATGTCACTGTATTGTTCGTGAAGGCTTTGATGAGCTTGAAGAAAGTGATGAGCTAGAAGACGATATGCTTGATAAAGCATGGGGGTTAGAGCCAGAAAGCCGTTTATCTTGCCAGGCTAAAGTTGTTGACTGTGATATGGTGATTGATATCCCTAAGTACACCATTAATATGGTAAGTGAAGGGTAATCCTCAGTCGGCTACAGTGATTCATTATAGTTAATAATGAATCAACCAAGGAAGTCATAATGCTTCCTGTTAAAACCATAAAGCAATGACATGTGTCGTTGCTTTTTTTTTGTGACTAATGCTTATGCGTTGCTTTTTGAGATTCGCTTGGCGATCAGGGCATCAAGATTATCGTTGGTGCTAAATCTTATATGTTAGAGTTTTTGCATCATAAATTGTATGATGCAAAATAGTCTATCAACCTCTGTTTTTTTCAATGGAAATATGAATGTCAGTACCAGATTTACGCCCTAAACAAAAACGTAGCCAAGTCACGCATGACAAGTTTTTACAGTCTTTGCAACGGGCATTGAAGGTCAAGTACTTTGAACACATCAGCATAAAGGAACTGGCTGAAGGGGCAGGGGTTTCGGTTGGAACGTTTTATCGTCGCTTTGAAAATAAAGAGGCGCTATTGCCATTGTTATATGATGATTTTGGCCAGGAGCTGGGCAACTTTATCACAGAGCTCGAATGCCACGACTGTGATGGGTTAGAACAACAAGTAACACATCTTTGTCAGGCAACATTCCACTTTTTAGATGAAAGAAAAAGCGTTTTTAGAACGATACACCTTAACGCTAGGCTTCACCCTGATACCATTTTCACTAATCCTTCATTAGATAGAAATGAGGCTTACCAGCGCCTATCACAATTGCTACTTAATTTTATGGCGTCGGATGGCAAGGCGACCAAAGTGCAACAAAAAGCCGCTGATATGGTCATTTTTATGCTGATAAACAGTCTGCTTGATAAAATATTATATCCTTCTCTTACTCCTGCGATTGCTTGTTCAATGCCCAAAGATGAATTTGTTAAAGCTCTTGGGGTCATGCTGGGGAGCTATTTACAGTCTCAATTACACTTTGGTTGAGCAAAGTTGGTTAAACAAAGCTGTTAGCCTAGCTACTCACTGCAACCTTTGAGTTATAGTCGTGGCTTTAATTAGCTTTGTTTATGGCTAAATTGGCTTGAGGCTTATCACAATTTCTGTATTACCTAGGTCACAAGGTTACATTTTGATTATGTGACGCTATTAACCCTATGCATGTTGGCGTAAATTTCGTATAATCCGCGCGAATTTAAAACCCGTATATTTAAGAAGGAAGCTTTTCATGGCTATCGAACGTACTTTTTCTATCATTAAGCCTGATGCTGTTGCAAAAAACCACATTGGCGCTATCTACAACCGTTTTGAAACTGCTGGCCTGAAAATCATTGCTGCTAAAATGGTTCACTTAAGCAAAGAGCAAGCTGAAGGCTTCTACGCTGAGCACAGCGAACGTCCTTTCTTTGGTGCTTTAGTTGCATTTATGACTTCTGGCCCAATCATGGTTCAAACGCTTGAAGGCGAAAATGCTGTTCTAGCTCACCGTGAAATTTTAGGTGCTACTAACCCAGCTGAAGCTGCTGAAGGAACTATCCGTGCTGATTTCGCTGAAAGCATCGATGAGAACGCTGCTCACGGTTCTGATTCTGTAGCATCTGCTGAGCGTGAAGTTGCTTACTTCTTCAGTGCTGAAGAGTTATGTGCACGCACTCGTTAATTCTTAATTGAATGACGCTAAAAGGAGCCTTATGGCTCCTTTTTTGTTGTGCAATGTTGACGAAGACTTATTTTACTTAAATCAAATAGTATCCAATGTCAGTTTAAGAGGAAGTAAGCAATCCCATTGCTGCATTATCTTATCTGGCTGCTTTAATTTCTCTTTCATCACAACCTTGTTACTTTTTGCATAGTTATTCTTGTTTAATTCACTTTATATGCAGCTATTCTTTGGCTGTTTATCAAACACACACTGATTTTTCATATTCTTTGCTTTTAATATGCCTAAAAATGCACATTTTTATAATTTACTCGTCAAATTGTGTTCGAATAAATAAATATTTTCAAAATTTAATTTGTTACTTAAGTTAATTATTTGTTAAATCTTATCTCATTAATGTTTATTTATTTTCTATATTTTAAATTAGATTTAACCTTTTCGATCAAATAATGCTCACAATTAATGTTTGGTGTTACCTTTGTTTAACAAATATATCATGCTGGTGTTACATGTGGTGCGTAATTTTATCTAAGTATATGATAAATAATGATTTAACATATTTTTAACAGGTGTTAAGTTTTTAGTGTAACCATTCTAATTTCAAACGTTATTAATTTGTAATAGATGTTGACTAATGTGATTTTATTTAACAATAATGCTCTCGGTTAATTAAATGTTTAACCTAAAAAATAAAAAATATAACGTTATGACTTTATATATGACATAGCGAAGGGAGTATTATAATGAGTTCAGTATCTTTAACAGCTAAGGCTATTCGCCGTGGCTTATTGACAATTGCAGCAACGACTGTAGCAACAGGTTCTGTTTTTTCAGCTAGTGTAATGGCTGAAGAAGCACAAGCAGAAAAAGTAGAAAGAATTGCAGTAACCGGTTCACGTATTAAACGTACCGATATGGAAACTGCTAGCCCAGTAAGTGTTATTGATGCTTCATCTATTATCGCATCTGGCGCTACATCTATTGATGACGTTTTACAAAAAATGACCGCATCTGGCGGCGCGATGACTAACGCTGCTGTAAACAATGGTTCAGGTGGTAACGCTCGTGTAAACCTACGTGGTCTTGGTTCAAACCGTACTCTTGTTTTAGTTAACGGTCGTCGTATGATTGCATCTGGTACTGGTGCAGCATCTTCAGTTGATTTAAACACCATTCCAGTTTCAATGATCCAACGTGTTGAAGTACTTAAAGACGGCGCATCTGCTGTATATGGTACAGATGCTATTGCTGGTGTTGTAAACGTTATCTTAAAACGTGACTTTGATGGTTTAGAGCTAAACGTACAAACAGGTATTTCTGGTGAGGGCGATGCAGATGAAACTAGCCTTGATTTCACTATGGGTAACACATTCGATAAAGGTAATGTTGTTATTAACGCTCAGTACACTAAGCGTGGCGATGCAAGCCAAGCAGACCGTGATTTCTCTGATTGTCCTATCGCTGAAGGTGCTGACGGCCTATATTGTGCAGGTAGTTCATACTCTGAAGGTGGTCATATTTGGGGTGCTAATGGCGCAGATTTAAGTGGTCGTGGTGGTGAATATCATGAGTTCACTGATGCAGATCGTTATAACTACTCAGCTTCTAGTTTCTTATCTACGCCAATGGAGCGTTTAAACTTAAGCATGGCTGGTACTTACGAGCTTTCTGATAACGTTATGTTCTTCTCTGAAGCTATGTACTCTAAGCGTTGGTCAGATCAACAGATGGCACCTCAACCAATTTGGAACAGTGAATCTTGGGAATACCAACCAATTTCTGCTGGTGGTTGGATGACAGATGAACTGCTTCCATGGGTAGAAGATGGCGAGCTTGTTGATTATGGTCGTCGTATGGTTGAGTCTGGTTCTCGTGACTTCTCTCAAGTTGTTGATACTATTCGTTTAGTTGTTGGACTAGAAGGTGAGTTCGACAATGGTTGGACTTGGGATGCATCTTACAACAAAGGTAAGAACGACTCAGTTGATACTTTAGCTAACTTACATAACATTGGTTCAATTAATGATGCTGTTCAAGCTCAAGAATTTGATCCTTTCTTACAATCTTCTTGGGTGGGTGACAGTATTGCTCCATTCGTATACACAGAAGTGAACGCTGGTGGTAGTGAGTTAGATATCGCAGCACTTTCTCTTGCTGGTGACATTGTAGATCTTCCTGCTGGTACTATGGGCTTTGCTGCTGGTTATGAATTCCGTAAAGAGTCTGCTTATTTCACTCCTGATTCATTAACTGCTCAAGGTCTTGCAAATGACCCACGTGTAGAAGCAACTTCTGGTTCATTTGATGTAAATGAAGCATACGTAGAGCTTGCTATTCCACTTATCAGTGATGTTCCTTTACTTGAGCAAGTTGACTTAAGTGCAGCTATTCGTTACTTCGATTACAGCACATTTGGTGATGATACGACTTGGAAATTGGGCTTAACTTGGCGTGTATTCGATGACTTGATGATCCGTGGTGGTCAATCAACTGCATTCCGTGCACCTACAGTATCTGAGTTATTTGGTGGTAAGTCTCCATCATTCGACCAAATTGTTCACCCTGCAACAGATCAAACTCAAGCTGAAGTAACTGTTGGTGGTAATCCAGATCTAACACCAGAAGAAGCTGATATCACGACGATTGGTTTGGTTTACTCTCCAAGCTTCGTTGAAGGGTTATCTTTAACTGTTGATTACTACGATATCGGTATTACAAATACTATTACTTCAGTAGATTCGAACTACATTGCTAATCAGTGTTTAGATGCAAACGGTAACAAGATCAATGAAGGTACTGCATTATGTCAGTCTTCAAGCATTGAAATTGACAACACTGGTCGTATTAGTTTTGATAATGGTTTACAAAATATCGGTGAAACAAATACATCTGGTTTCGATATTAACTTAGCTTACACATTTGAAGGCTTAGGTTTAGATTGGAAAGCAGGTCTTGATACTTCTATCTTAGATACTTATGAAGAGTATGACCAAGATGGAAATGTAATTGACTATAAAGGTTACATCACAGGTGGTGTAGGTGCATACGCAGAGTTAAAGACTAACTTTAACTTAACTGCTGCTGGTGATGACTGGTCTGCTACTTATGAAGCTCGTTACATCGACGGAATGGATTCATTCGCTTGTAAAGATGATCCAAGTGACTGTTACGCGCCTTCAGTTGACTCAATCGTTTATCACGACATTTCTGCATCTTACGATATTAACGAAACTGTTAGATTGTCAGGTGGTGTGAATAACGTATTAGATGAGCAGCCTCCATACTACTCTGGTAACAACGATTCAAATACCGATCCGTACACTTATGATGTATTAGGTCGTTACTTCTTCGTTCGTGCTAGCGTGAAGTTCTAAATCACAAAATTTACCTTGTAAGTTAAGGTTAAATGTTAAAAATCTCGGCCAATTGGTCGAGATTTTTTTTTGTTTCGCTGTTAAAAAGTGCACAAAATTTACCATGTTATTGAGCGTTAACGAAAAGTAACCTTACATTTTCAATGGTTACTAGTTGTAACGCTTTTGGGCTGTTTGGCTGTAAAACGGTTGTTTTAACATAAGTGGTTGTAATATATAGTTTTGTGATAGTTACCTTTTGATACTATTTGCTAATGTGTATTAATTTGTATCCTGCTCGTTAAATGGCTGTGTCTCTTGTTGAAGCTTTTGGGTTGTTTTAACAGTATCAGTGTGAGGTCTTAACTTCGCTATAACTAAATAAAACAATAAAAAGTCAATACGTTATGAGATTTAACGTTCAGGGAGATTTACATGAGTTCATTAACGCTAACAGCTAAGGCGATTCGTCGCAGTATTCTAGCTGCAACAGCAGCATCGTTGGCTTTTTCAGGTATCGCTTTTGCTGAAGAAGCTGAAAAAGTAGAAAGAATAGAAGTGACAGGTTCACGTATTAAGCAAGTGGATATGGAAACATCTTCACCTGTAACAGTCTTAAGTGCTGCTGATATTGCACTGACTGGTGAAAAAACAGTTGCTGATGTACTTAACAACTCATCTATCAACGCATTTGGTTCATGGCGTGGTACGTCTGGTTATGGCTCTGGTGCAAGTGCAACTAGCTCAATTAACATGCGTGGCCTTGGCTCACAAGCTACCTTGGTATTATTAGATGGTCGTCGTATGCCTGGAACGAGTTCTAGTTCTGGTTCTACTGCTGATACATCACAAATTCCAATCGCTATTGTAGAACGTATCGAGATTTTACGTGATGGTGCGTCAGCTGTTTACGGCTCGGATGCGGTTGCTGGTGTAATTAACATCATTACGAAAAAAGAGTTTGAAGGTGTTCAATTAGATTACAGCATGGAAATGCCAGATGTTGAAGGTGGGGATGCAACTCGATTCTCAATTGCAACTGGTTACAATACGGATAAAGGTAATATCACTTTTACCTATGAGTATTACGATACTAAAGCTGTGATGGATCGCGATATCTGGAACATGGATGATGATTCTTATGGTGATTATAGCTCATTCAGTTCAGTTCCAAACGGCTATTACAATACTGGTAGAGTCGATGAGGATGGTGAAGACATTTATGAGTTCTATTCAAACTCAGAAATGTGTGATGACACCGAAAATGTCGTAAATGGTACTGATGGTAATAACAACGGTCGCTGTTATTACAGTTATGGCGAAGTAACAAAGTTATTTGGTGACATGACGCGTAACTCGTTTATGACCAACTTTAGTTATGATATTACCGATGATATTCAATTTCGTGGTCGTGGTTCTGCATCATTAAGTGAAACCAACACTCGTTATGCCGGAACACCAGTTTCTACCAATTACCCAGTCATGTCTGCGGACAATGTCTATAACCCAACGGGTGAAGACATGACGCTTTACATGCGTTCAGTTCAAATAGGTGAGCGTGATACGTTAACTGAAACAAATAACTACGACATGTTAGGTGGCTTTGTTGGTTTTGCTGACATTGGTAATGGTATCGATTGGGAGATTAATGCCCAATACTCAGGTTCTACAACTAATTCATTTAACTACAATTTGATTAATGATGACATTATTCAAAGTGAAATTGACACTGGTAACTACGATATCTTTAACACCAGTGGCATGAGCTATGATGAATGGGATCAAACCATGACTGCTCTTTATAGTGCAGCAAATCATACTGGTGTTTACCAAGGTAAGTTTGATAGCACTCAAATTGATGGCCTTGCTTCTACAACGTTTATTGATAGCGACAACTTTACACTGGCTATGTTAGTGGGTGCAGAGTACGAAATGATCAACTTCAAGCAAACATCAGATCCTGAGTCTGCTGCGGGTATCATTTCTGGTGGTTCGGGTGGTGATGATGTCGATGCAGAGCGTGATCGTACAGCTGCATACACTGAGATCCAAATGGGCTTACCTGCCAACGTTGATGTATCGTTAGCGGTACGTTATGAACGTTATGAGCAAGAAGGCTCGCTAACGGGTGCTACGGGTGTTGTGACTAATTCATCTACTTTTGATGCCGTCGTACCTAAAATTGGTGTTAGCTGGCGTCCTGTGGATAGCTTATTAGTCCGTGCAAGTTATGGTGATTCATTCCGTGCTCCTAATATGGGCGAAATGTTCTCATCTCAATCTCTAAGTTTTGAAACTGCTTATGACTCAGTATGGTGTGAAGCTAACAACGGCTCTGATGAAAACTATTGTGCAACGGGTAATCAGCATAAAACATGGTTTGGTGGTAACCTTGACTTAGAAGCTGAAGAAGGTAACTCTCTTACTTTAGGTGCTGTTTGGAATGTAACTGATGCTTGGAGCGTTGAGCTTTCTTACTACGACATTACTTACGATAATAAGATTGAAGCAGTAAGTGCTACAGATGTTATTCGTGATGAAAAGCTTAATGGTAGCTCAGACTTTGTGACTCGTGGGGCAGACGGTAAAATCGAATACATAGAAAGTGGTTACATTAATATGTCATCGGTTGTGACCAGCGGTTTAGATTTTGCTACCTCATATAATTTAGAAACCGGTTTCGGTGACTTTAACTTCAAAGTTGATATGACACACGTATTAGAATTTGAAGAACAAGCTGATTCAGAGTCAATTGCAATCGATTACGCAGGTATTCAAGATTATCCACAATGGCGTGGTAATTTAGCTGCTGCATGGTACTACAATGACTTTAATGCAGCGTGGACTACTGTGTATATTGGTAGCCAATCTGGTCAATACTGGCGTGATCTAGGCTATGATTATATTACAGATACACCGGATTACTTTAAGCATAATATCCAGTTCGGTTACACCCATGATTGGAACGGTACGATTACAGTAGGTATTAACAACGTATTTGATGAAGAAGCACCAACTTGGTACGACTTCTCAGGTTACCGCGATGTCAATACTGACTTGTATGATGTTCTAGGTCGTACTTACTACCTACGTATTAATCAAAAATTCTAAAGTGAATTTACGCTAAAAAAAACCTCCGCTAGTCGGAGGTTTTTTTATATCTCAAAAGCGATACGATTAAAATCGAGCAGTATTAAGATGATGGGGAAGGTGACTTTATGAATCACTGTATACGCGAGTGACTCTCGATATTTAAGTGACTCTCCATATTTAAGTGGCACTTTATATTTTAATGGCTTAGTCGCAACTCTTGTCGATGTTCATTACGGTGTTTTTCTGCACAGCAAGCACATCGCTGCTCGGTGGGGTCTGCTGCTAGTCGCTCAGGTTCAATATCGGATTCGCAATCTGAACATAAGCCATACAAACCTAACTCTAATTGGCATAATGCGGCATCTAGGCGTGTTAATTGACCAAATAGCGGAGTGTCAGTTAAATTCTGCTGACTCATTAATTCAATAAGCTCGGTTAAGCTCATATTAAAGTGGCTTTGTGAGGCACTTTGCACATGACCTTTTTGATTTAATTGATGCACTAACTCATATTTAAGCTGCGCTTCTCTTTGCATTAATGATTGCTGTATTTCTTGAATACTCACAAAATGACCTAATTACTTAATCGCTTATCTGGGTATTTAGTCTAACGTCATCGGCTAGTATTGTTATGATGGAGATCAATTCAAAGCTTCATTTAAGCAAACAAATATTAAGTTTCGTTAATATTAATACGTACTAATGAAGCTTTTTTATGAAATTAACGATTTTGTTGTTCGTAGGTTTTTTCTAGTATGGCGACAATTTCATCTGTGGTTTTTAATACACGTAGTTCTCTAAATAACGCATCTGCTTCTGGGTATTGTTTATTAAGGTAGGTAAACCACTGCTTAACTCTTGCAGGGTAATAGTCTGACTTCTTACCAATTAATTGTTTTTGGGTGTAACGTAGCAACAAACTTAACGTTTGAGCCCAAGTATAAGGTGCTTGCTCGCCTTTAATTGCTGCAGCCAAGTTTGGTAATGACATTGCTCCGCGCCCTAGCATGATGTTGTCACAGCCAGTGACATCCATACATCTTATTGCATCTTCACGACTCCAAATTTCACCATTGGCAATTACTGGAATAGGTAATCGTTTACGCACTTCAGTAATGTACTCCCAATAAGCTGGTGGCTTATAGCCATCAACTTTACTTCTGGCATGAATTGCAATTTCACTGGCACCAGCTTCGTAAACAGCTAACGCATTTTCCATAAAGAGTGACTTGTCTTCAAAACCTAAACGGATTTTAGCTGTAACAGGTTGCTCATTCGGTACAGCGTCACGCATGGCTTTAACAATATCGTGGATGGTATCAGGGTATTGCAATAATACTGCGCCGCCTTTACTTCGATTAACCATTTTTGCAGGACAACCGAAATTAGCATCCACACCTTGTGAGCCAAGTTCAACTGCTCTGTGTGCATTTTCAGCCATGACGCTTGGGTGTTGGCCTAACAGTTGAATACGTACCGGCGTACCAGAGGCGGTTAAGCCGCCATTGCGCAGTTCAGGACATAATTTGTAATAGACTTTTTCTGGAAGTAATTGGCTGACAACCCTAACGAACTCAGTCACCACCAAGTCATATGGATTAATTTCAGACAATATTTCTCGCATCAAGTCATCAATGACACCTTCCATAGGGGCTAATACTACGCGCACGGTTCAACCTGTAATCAGTAAAAGGAGCGCTATTCTAGCGACTTTGATTTGTTATACAAATTCATTTATAAATCATCAAAAAGTAGCTGGGTACATGATTACTTAATTTTAATGATAAATATCAGCTAGATAAATCCTATTTTTACACTATGCTTACAACTATAAATTATTCTCTAGCAAGAAATTTTGAAAATAATTATGATTTAGATCAAATTATGTGAAATAAAAGTAAACGTGATTAGGTCTATTAAATTGTAAGCCAGCACTGTTAGTTGTTGGTCACCATTATAAAGTTTGAATATAAGGAAGATTATTATGAACTCAGTAAAGCAAACTACAGTAGCAATGGCGTTAGGTGCAGTGGTATTAACAGCAGGTGTTTCTACTCAAGTCGAAGCTAATCCATTTGGCTTCGAACAAATGAATGCCGGCTACCAACTTGATGGTGGCGAAGAAAAAGCCAAAGAAGGTAAGTGTGGCGAAGGTAAATGCGGCGGCGACATGAAAGCCAAAGAAGGCAAGTGTGGCGAAGGTAAATGCGGCGGCGATATGAAAGCCAAAGAAGGCAAGTGTGGCGAAGGTAAATGCGGCGGCGACATGAAAGCCAAAGAAGGCAAGTGTGGCGAAGGTAAATGCGGCGGCGACATGAAAGCCAAAGAAGGCAAGTGTGGCGAAGGTAAATGCGGCGGCGACAAAAAAGCCAAAGAAGGCAAATGCGGTGAAGGCAAATGTGGTGGTGCTAAGTAATTCATTTACTAGCATATAAACTTTACATCCATAACATTTTTTTACCCCATTGAATGTTTAATCTGAATGTAAAGTACGTCATGATAAGGCCTGTTATACAGGCCTTTTTAATTGATAAAAAGTAACAGACGGAGTGTTGTAATGGCAGAGCAAGCAAAAGTTGGACTGGGTTTACGCCGAGAGATGCTTGATGAGTTTTGTCAGCAAGTGCCAGATGAGATTAACTTCTTTGAAGTGGCGCCAGAAAACTGGATGACTCTGGGAGGAAAGTTTGGCAAACAGTTTAGGCAACTCACTGAGCAGCATGATTTCTTTTGCCATGGTTTGTCCTTGTCAATTGGCAGCCCTGAAGAGCTTGATACTGAATTTGTTAAACAAATAAAAGCGTTTCTCGATTTACATCAGATCTCTATTTATTCTGAACATTTAAGCTACTGTTCCGGTACGGGTCACATGTATGACTTGATGCCAATTCCGTTTACTGATGAAGCAGTCACTTACGTCGCTAAACGTATAAAACAAGTTGAAGACATTCTCGAGCGCCCATTTATTCTTGAAAATGTGTCTTTTTATGCAGCGCCTGGTGCGCAGATGAATGAACAAACCTTTGTGAATGCGGTATTAGCTGAAGCTGATTGTAAATTACTGCTTGATGTAAATAATATTTACGTTAATTCAATTAACCATCAATATGATGCGGCTGAGTTTTTAGCTTCTATGCCAACTGAACGTATTGAATATATGCACATAGCAGGGCATTACGAAGAATCATCAGACCTGATGGTCGACACTCATGGTGCAGATGTTATAGACCCTGTGTGGAAATTATTACAGCAAAGCTATCAGCAGCATGGCGTGTTTCCTACCTTGTTAGAGCGAGATTTTAATATTCCTGAAACGCCAGAGTTATTGATTGAAATTAATCAGATTCATCAATACCAACAACAGGCATTATTACAGGCTAAGTCAAGGAGTGCCTAATGAGCTTTATTGATACTCAATATGAGTTTATGGATTACATTCGCGACCCCAGTAAACCCTTGCCTGAAGGAATAAGCCTTGAACGGATGACGGTTTATCGGGAATTGTTTTTTAATAACATTAATGGGTTCGTATCGAGTGCTTTTCCTGTTCTTAAATCGTTATACACTGATGATGCTTGGCTTAAATTAATCCAAGAGTTTTTTGTTAGTTTTGACTGTAAGACACCTTTGTTTGTTGAAATTTCACAAGAATTTATCGCTTTTTTACAAACGGATTATCAAGCAAAAGATTACGATCCGCCGTTTATGGTGGAGTTGGCCCATTATGAGTGGTTAGAGCTTTATATTTCGGCTGTCTTTGATAACGACAAGCAAGTGACTATCGCTAGAGATATGATTACCGAGCTGCCGCTCACTCTGTCAGACACAGCGACCATTGCACAATATCAATACGATGTGCAGCACATCAGTCTTGACTATCAGCCAACAGAGCCGAGTGAGCTACCACATAGTTTTTGTATATACCGAGATCAAGCTGATGAGGTAAACTTTTTACAGTTAAACCCATTAACAGCGCAAGTGCTCGCATACATTAATCAAGCCGAGCAATGTTATTTTTCAGATATAATAGAATGGCTTAAACAATCCTACCCGCAAATGACTTCAGAAACTTTAGCCAGCGGCTGCTTACAGATGTTACAACAGTTGGCTGAAAAACAGATTATTTGTCGAGAGAGTAGAGGATAAACAGGATAATAAATGGCTTAAAATTTTTAGGGTTTTTATTGTAGGCCTTTTTACTTACAATGGCGCGGATTTTGTGATCTACTTCACGCTGCCGGTAGGTGGTCAACTTAACTCTTAGGAATCAAATAACATGAGTCAGCCGTTTAAAGACCCATTTAACATTTTGTATTTTATTGGTTTTATCCTTGTTTTACTTTTACCAACATTACCAGCTTCTATTTCTGCGTTGAGACTTGCAGGCTTAATTTAACTGCTGATCTCAGTTATGATATCGATGTATTTTTATAGCATCGGTAAACTAAAAACCATTCTATTGAATGGTTTTTTTGATTGAGTTTGGAGAATTATGCCCCTAAAACGTGGCTTGTTTTTAATTACTGGGTTAACCAGCGTCACGCTGGGAACGATTGGTATTGTGGTTCCTTTACTACCGACTGTACCATTTATCTTGCTTGCAGCTTATTGCTTTGCTCGCTCAAGTGACAGGTTACACAATTGGCTGATGACACATCCTTGGTTTTCTCAAGGGCTCAATGACTGGCAAAATAAGCGATCAATTAACAAACGCTTGAAGCGAAAAGCCATGATTATGACGACGCTAAGTTTCGTGGTCAGTATCGCCATCGTGCCACTGCTTTGGGTGCAAATCATGTTAGTTTGTATGTTATGTATACTGTTACTTTTTTTGTGGCAGATCCCAGAGTTAGATTAAAAGTTGCCGGAATTTTGCTCTCGAGTTGCAACTGTATTGAAACATGCTTACTATCACCTCCAATCGAGTGATATGTCAGATACTATTTTTGCATTTTAAGTGTAATCAAATACCAATAACTGGCTATTAATCCATTCCTTTTTAAATAGACAATCTATTATGACTATGAATTCAGCAAGTTTAGCGTTAATCAAAGACAGCATTAAAGCCATTCCTGACTATCCCATTCCGGGCATTATGTTCCGTGATGTCACCAGCTTATTAGAAAATGCTGAAGCCTACCAAGCCACGATTGCGATGTTTGTTGAGCATTACAAGTCACTTGGCTTTACTAAAGTTGTAGGTACAGAGGCTCGTGGTTTTTTGTTTGGAGCGCCGCTGGCTTTAGAACTCGGCGTTGGTTTTGTTCCGGTTCGTAAACCTGGAAAACTACCACGCAAAACAATTGCGCAAACTTACGACCTTGAATACGGAAAAGATACCTTAGAAATTCATGTTGATGCCATTCAGCCTGGTGATAAAGTGCTTGTGGTTGACGACTTACTTGCTACTGGTGGCACAATTGAAGCCACTGTTAAGCTAATTCGTGAACTCGGTGGTGAAGTCGAGCATGCTGCATTTGTTATTTCGTTGCCTGATATCGGTGGCGAAAAACGCATTGAAGCATTGGGTATCGAAATTTTGACCCTTTGTGAGTTTGAAGGTGAGTAATCGATTTACCCAATGACCTCGTCATTATATCAAGGCAGTGCTTGCATATTCGTTATCAAGCGCTGCTTTTTTATGTCTGAAATCAGGATTAACGTCAATACAGCGAAATGGTTAGTGTAATTCTTGGGCAAACCCGCTCGCTAAATTGTGTATCAATAGCGCAGCATTGACTTGCATGTTATTGTTAAATTTATTTTTGGGTAAAATGAAGCTTACTCAACCCGTTTTATTAAAGCTTGGGGAATTCCATGTCTTATCAGGTGTTAGCCCGTAAATGGCGGCCTGCAAAATTTGAAGAGATGGTAGGGCAGTCACATGTCTTATTAGCTCTAACAAATGCATTAACTCAGCAGCGCTTACATCACGCATATTTATTTACAGGCACCCGTGGTGTCGGTAAAACCAGTTTAGCTCGACTATTTGCTAAAGGGCTTAACTGTGAGCAAGGGGTGACCTCAGCACCTTGTGGAGTGTGTTCGAGCTGTGTTGAAATCGCTCAAGGTCGATTTGTAGACTTAATTGAAGTCGATGCGGCATCACGAACTAAGGTCGATGACACTCGTGAGTTACTGGATAACGTTCAATACAAACCATCTCGTGGGCGTTTCAAAGTTTACTTGATTGATGAAGTGCATATGTTGTCGCGAAGCAGTTTTAATGCTTTGCTTAAAACCTTGGAAGAGCCCCCTGAGCACGTCAAATTCTTATTAGCTACAACGGATCCTCAAAAGCTACCAGTCACCGTTTTATCTCGGTGTTTACAGTTTAATTTAAAAAGCTTGTCGCAAGATGAAATCAG
Organism: Shewanella japonica; assembly: GCF_002075795.1. NCBI lineage: Bacteria > Pseudomonadati > Pseudomonadota > Gammaproteobacteria > Alteromonadales > Shewanellaceae > Shewanella > Shewanella japonica. The sequence goes on along the minus strand of NZ_CP020472.1, from coordinate 3,056,762 downwards.
TCAACAACTGGATTTCATTTTAACTCAAGAGCAGCTTGAGTATGAGCCTCAAGCGCTGACTTTATTGGCTAAAGCGGCTAATGGTAGTATGCGTGATGCACTTAGCTTAACCGACCAAGCCATTGCATTTGGTAGCGGCCAAGTCATGCATCAGCAAGTACAGTCGATGTTAGGCAGTATTGATACTCAACAAGTGCTTGCTTTACTCAAGGCGCTTTGCGATGCCGACGTCGGGCATTTAATGATGACAACCAGTCAAGTGCTCAGCTTTGGAGCTGACGCTGATGAAGTGCTAAGAAGCTTACTTGAATTACTCCATCAAATTACGTTAAGCCAATTCGCCCCTGCAGCTGCGCAGCAATCACTTTATAGTGAACAAATTCTCGCTTTTGCTCAACAACTCTCGCCAGAGCAGGTGCAGTTGTATTATCAGCTGTTACTCGCTGGGCGCAAAGAGTTATCGTTTGCTCCAGACCCTAAGTCAGGGCTTGAAATGGCGCTATTAAGAGCGATAGCCTTTGTACCGGAAAAGCCTGTAAAACGTTGGCATACTGATGAAGCAGCAAAGATTACATTACCTGAACCCTCAGCGCAGAACACCGCTGCTGAAGCGCAAAAGCATGATGTTGTAAAACCTGTTACGCCAGTGGTTGATACACTCGTAAATACCGGTAATACGCTCAATGAGTCAGCTAACAGCAAGGTTACAGATACTAACTTACAACCAGTTACTCAGCCTGAGTCTACTGAGTCGAATCAAGGTCAATCAGATGAAGCGATAGCTGCCGAACAAGCATTGCTATTAAGCCAAGCGGACAGTTTAGGTTTTGGTCAACAAGCTGAATCATTATCGCAAAGCACACCAACGAAAGCGCAAGCGTCATCGGCTAATGCACCGCAAGCGAGTGAGTATAAACAAGCGGCGACGCAGGCGCTTGATATTGATTCGGGCGAAAACATACAAACGCCACCTCAATCAAAGTCAGGCTCTTTAGCTTTAGAGAAAAATGTCCCTGCAGATAAGCCAGAAGTGAGTGCTGAGCCCCAAGCAACCTATTCATCTGATGATGGGATGCCAATGGATGCTTATGAGCAATTTTCACAGGCTGACAGTGACGATAATAATGCTGACTATGGGCTAGGTGATATGGCGTCGTATCATCCTGATCAGCCTGTCGCTGCATCGACAAATGATTCACAAGTTGAGGCCGCTAAAGCAACAGAAAGTACTGAAAGCAGCGATGATTTAGATGCGCTACTGGATGCTGTTTTAGCAACTAATGATTCCTTGAAAGCAGAGTTAAACTCACTCACAAGTCAAGGAGAGCAAGCAAAAAAGCAACAGGCGGCAGCGAGTCCTAGTATTAAGGTACCCGCACCACGCAGTAATCATGCCGCAGAAGGACAACGTGCTACTCAAGATACAGAGCAAACACATAATAGCCAGACGGAACAGCAATCACTCAATCAAGCGTCTCATCATAATGACAGTATGAGCTCAGCAAGCACTGACGTTATTGATAGTGCGAACGTTACAGATAAAGGCGCGCAGATTGAAGAGCAAGCACCTTGGAATAAACCACAAGATGCAATTGAACCGCCAATGGCCAATGCACAAGCAATAAAAGATACACAAAATGTGGTTGCTGATGCACAGGTTACTGATTTGCAAGCTAGCAATGGTGAGCTGCAAAGCCATGATTCAAGCCCAAATCTAGGCGTTGTCGAGGCCGTGGCTCAAGTCGATACCAATCAGCTGGTGACATCGATACCTAAACCCACTGCGCTTGCGGTCAATGGCGAACATGAAATATCGGGTGATGAACTTGATTTACACTGGTATAAAGTCATGGCATCACTCAGTATTGGTGGTAGGGTAAGGCAGCTCGCTGTTAACTCAGTTTGTCAAAGCTTGAGTAATCCGATTCCATTACTGTTAAAGCCAGATCAAAAGCATCTAGCAGCGGACATCGCCATTGAGCAACTGCAAGTTGCATTAACAGAACACATGGGCGTGCCGACCACGGTTGAGATTACCGTTGGTGTAGATAAAGCGCATGAAACCCCACTTGAGTTAAGAAAAAGATTTCATCGTGAATTATTAGCGAATGCAAATTACGCTTTAATTAATGATGACAACGTACAATGGATGTTTAGTCGATTAGCTGCACAGCTAAATCCAGATACCTTGGTGTATCCAGCGGAGAAGTTACAAGCAATAGGGCAACAAATTCCTGCTTTAGTTGCACAATAAATCAACTAAAGCGTTGTTAACTTCAAAAGTTTGATTGCAATAAACGCAGTTTTATTGCCAATTTATTTTTTTACAGTAAGATTAGCCCCACTTTGGCGGCTTGCTAATAACCTAATTAAGAGAAAAGACTATGTTTGGAAAAGGCGGTATGGGCAACTTAATGAAACAAGCCCAAATGATGCAAGACAAAATGGCTAAAATGCAGGAAGAAATCGCACAAACCGAAATGACGGGTGAAGCGGGTGCAGGTTTAGTAAAAGTCACCATGACGGGTTCACACAACATTCGTAAAGTTGACATTGACCCAAGCTTAATGGAAGACGATAAAGAAATGTTGGAAGATCTTATTGCTGCAGCATTCAACGACGCAGCACGTCGCATCGAAGAAAACCAAAAAGCTAAAATGGCAGAAGTTACCGGTGGTATGCAATTACCGCCAGGAATGAAAATGCCATTCTAAGACTGTTTTAGTCTAGTTAAGTTTAAATGAAAGCCTGAGTCATTGACTTGGGCTTTTTTGTGGGTAATTGGTCTGTTTAGGTTTATAGATCAGCTTAACCAAAGTCATGTTAAGTGATTAATTGGGATAAACCAGCGCATTTAATTACATAAAAAATGTGTTGTTATTTTTAGTAGTTTTACAGCATCAGCTAATAATATAGGTATTCAATCTTATACAATCAATATTTCATAAATGGTTTAAGTCTTGTTTTATTTAATAATTTAAAGCAATCTAGTCAGGGTTAAATGTATATAGCAAGCACTTTTAGCCTACTTAATGTGGGCGTAAAATCTTCAGGGGACTATGAGTATATTTCCAATAATTGAGACAGATAGATTGGTACTTAATCAGCAATCAATTGATGACTCCAAGTCGATACTAGAATTGTTTTCTGACCCTGAGGTTACTGAATTCTATGATCTGTCTTTTGCTACCGAGAAAGAAGCTATTAACTTAATTAATGCAGATTTAGCAGGATTTATAGAAGGTAAATCCGTTAGGTGGGCAATTAGGGATAAAGAAACATTTAAGTTTATTGGTGGTTGCGGCATTAATCGTTTCGAGGAAAGTAATCATGTTGCTGTTATCGGTTACGAGTTCAAAAGAAACTCTTGGGGCAAAGGATATGCTACTGAATCAGTAAGGAAGGTCATCGAATTTACGTTTTCAGAAAAATGCCCTAAACACGTTAATAAAATTGAGGCTTATGTGATGATTGGCAATAGAGCATCAGAAGTGCTACTTGAAAAGCTCGGTTTTAAATGTGATGGCATACTGAGGCAGCATGGTTTTTGGAAAGGTGCTTATCATGATCTTAAAGTGTTTTCTTTGTTGAGGTCTGATACTCAGAATTTATAAAAAGTCAGTCATAAACTGATATAAAAGAGGGCTTAAGCTCGAACCTCACTTTTTATCAACCACTTTTTCCTCTTAATGAGGAGTGATATTTTCAAGGAATTCAAAATTGCGCAATGTTATCGTCTTTCTTACTATCATTTCACTGGCAGGCTGTGCCGCTGCATTAGTTCCACACACAAATGATCCAGAGCAAAAAGTAACTGATGCTTATTGGCTTTTTGACACTAAACAAAGACCATTGCCCGCTCAAAAGCTCATATTAGAGGCTATTGAGATTTATCAAGAAGAAGGAAACGATTCAGGACTAGCAGAAGCATACATCGCTTATGCTATTTTTCTCAGGTCGTATGCGGTAGAGCGATATACTGAGCATTATGAGACTACTGGATTTAATAATGGTGCAATATTGTTTAAAGATAGGTTCAATGCTTCCATCACGTATTTGGATAAGTCTCGAGCTATATACGAAGAAAAACAAGAGTTTGATAATTTAACAAACACTTATTTGCATATGGGGTTTACTTACATTATCGATAAAAATGTGCCAAAAAGTTGTGAGATGTATATTAAGAGTTTAGAGATGAATACACTTTTTAGAAGTAATTACCCAGATGCAAAGCTAAACTTGGGCGGTTTTAAGTCTTATAAGGACTTTATCGACTATAAGATGAAACAAGCTGAATGTCCTGTGTAATGATTTAGTCAGTTAGTCAAGTCCAACAATTAATTTGGTTTTCTCATTATTGACATTAAGTAATAAATCACCGCTCTGGGCTAATGTATTGCGCTGTTCAAAGGCTGTTGTTGTTAGCTTTTACATCTTTTTCCAATGTCATGAATCTACTATCATTAATTAAGAGTGAAGGGATACATAATTTTATTGTTTACGTTTATCAAACCATAAATTTGCCAGTGTCATTAAACCTAATGAATCAGTCTTTTCTCCCCGTAGAGATTTATGCGTTTTAAATGTGATTGATTTTCCCCATAATGGCGTAATGTAGTGATTTGTTTTACATTCCTCTTCTATATCAGATAAATAATCATTTAGATCATTTGTCGATTTTGCCCATTCTAGCCATTGTTTACGTTGTAATGATGGCAATAAATGCTGTGCAGTATCACTTACTAATAACCAGTAATAATGATCAAGTAAGGTATTTTTGCCAAATAAATATTCTGAGATCCACATGTCAGCTTTGCTTTTATCTGACACCAAATACAGTGTTAACCCTAAGCTCTTTAAAGATTCTTGAATAAAAGTTGATACTTCTGAATTTGAGTCCCAAAAAGCAATTGTTCCTGTAATGATTTCAGTTTCTGAATTTGAGGGGGTATTTCTTTTTGCTGCATGGACTTGGTTGTTTTCGTTGTCATGATTGTTTTTGACATTAATAGCAATATTACCGAAAAGCGTTTGGCATAACGGCAGTTCAGGGTGAATAGAGTTAGCCTGTTGTAACACCAATGGGATTAATGCCTTTCTCGTGTTGAGGGGCAGTCGATGGCTCAAGCACAATGCATAGCAACCTGCTAGTTTTGAATGAGTAAACAAGGGTGATTGAGGTATTGTTTGCAGTGTACTTTCTTGCTCTATAACATGGCTCATATTATGTGTGCTGATATCTTTATTTGTCCAAAAGTCAGCACGCTTAAGAATGCCATTTACACCAAAATAATGTTCATTTTTACTAAGCGACCAATGCTCATCATTTCTGGATTCCCAGCAATAACTACCAGTACCAATAGGAAAGTCAGGATGCTTGTCATCTTCTAAAAAGACTGCGCTGTGGATATCAGATAATCCATGAAGAAATAACGGGTCATCGAATAACAATTCAACTTCTACCCATCTTTTATTCACCTGAATGTTTTTGATACTTTCGAATAAATAAGCGTGCAAAGGGGCATGTCTTTTAAGTGTTAATAAATGACTTTTGATATATTCAGGAGTGAGCAATACACCATTATGAAAATATACATCGGGTCTGACTCTAAAGGCATAACCCTTAGCTGTTTTAGTAAACTGGTGAGCTAAACTAGGGGTAAAAGATGCTGTTTCAGGGTGATAGTTGATTAAAGTATCAAATAGCGCGTTGACATAAAGACCAGCATTCAAATCAGTCATTTTAATTGGGTGGCATGCTGGTAAGGAGTAATTAACCAGTGAGATAAGTTCATCTGAACGTTCAATCTCTTCTGGGTTTGTTTTAAGCCACTGGGAAAGATGTTGTTTGAAAGTATGCTGGTAGTGAAACGTTTCAGCGTATTGAAAAGCTTGATTTAAACTGCCGTGTTGGCACATGTTTTTTAACCGTGCGATGAGTAACTCTTCAAAAGAGTGCACAATCGAAAAGCTTGATTTATTACCCCTACCTCGTCCAGGGTTCCAAGTTATCCATCCTAATGCAGACAAGCTTTTCATTATGTTTGTTACATTTCGAGTTGAGCATATTAACGCTTCTGCAAGTTCAAACTTATCTACATTATTTACATTTCGCCCAAACCGAGTCTCTAATTGATTGAGTCGTTGTAACTGTATTGTCGTGGCAGAATTATCCATCGAATTATTCATCTTTCTATCTATGACTTATTAGATTCATAGTAGTCCAGACCTTAAAAGGTGAAAAGCTAAAATTAACCTCTACCTCTTTTTTTTGCTCGGTATATTCAATACTGAACCTAGACACATTTTTGGGGAGATAATGATGAAAAAATTAACTTTATTAGCTTTAACACTTGCGTTAGTTTCAGGTTTAAGCCAAGCAGGAACCCTAGGGGATTTCTTTTCAGGTATAACCGTTGGTGCAGGTTATTCGACTGACTCTGTCCATGGTGAGACTTTAGACGGTTACTCAGTGTACTCACAAGGAGTATTGGTTCCGTCATTAAAAGACAATTTATTCACTGATTTTAGGATAAGTTCAACCTCAAAAGATGATTATTCTAGCGTTGATCCTAAAGATGGGGCGCTTAATACAACGACAGTAGATTTAGATCGATATCAGGCGAGTATCGGTTATGGTATCCCTTATCATGTAACAAACTCAGTTGTGTTAAAACCTTATGTCACAGCGGGTTGGTCTTGGGATAAATTATCAACTGCAGGCAATAACGAGACCGATAATAGTTTTGTTGCTTCAGCCGGCGTAAAAGGGGAGTTTGGTCAACATTTTATGACTAGCATTGGCTATTCAGAAGAAACGAGCGGCTTTAAATCTGGCCAATGGATGCTTGATGTGGGTTATCGATTCTAACTTGGTTTGGACTCATACTGAAGTTCGCTCAATATCACTAACGACGATTAATTGTTAGTAATTGAAAGTATTAATATTAGTAACTGCTTAATAGCTTGGTTATAGTGTGTAGATCTAGAGTTTTAATGTCGTGTTTATTGGGTCAATTTACCTCATGTTAATTGATTAAATAAAACGCTTAACCAATAAATAGTATAAGAGTTTGTTCATGGAAGAAAATATTCATCCTTTTAAAAAGGCTGCAGCGTTATTACTCTTACTGGGTTTGATTGATATTGCGGTAATGATTTTTTGCATTATCAATCAAACTAATTATGCCTCAAGCTTTACCATTTTTGGGGTTATTTCAGGAGTATTGCTACTTCGAGGTAGCCTTAAAACGGTTCAAACACTACGTTGGTTGAGTATTTTTATCTCAGTACTGATTGTTGGAATATCGTTTGACACTTTATTTACGACTCCGCCTGCTTTACTTATAGCGTTAATGAAATTCAGCCCACTGACAGTGATTGGACCAATATGTGTTGCTGCTTTGCTTGTTGCAGTTTTTATTTGGATATACTGTCAGCTATCTTCTCAGGAGTCTTTGCAACTTTTGGTCAAGGCCAACTATAAAACAACTCAACCCAAATCAGCTTATTTACTAGGTGTTATCGGTCTGCTTGTTACTTTTTTAGGAGCTAGTGAAATGGTCAATGGTGAGTCAGCTAAAAAGGCCATTAAATTAGCGCAAACCCAACGGGGTTCAGCATATCAATATCATGTTACTCGTTTATATGTTTCACAAAATTCTGGTTATGCTGATGTGATAGCCTATTCAGATAAAGCCGTTCATCAGCTTAACGTGAATTGGTAAGCCTTGTTTAAATAGAAGTCCTTGCGATTAATCCTACCGTTACTTCTCTCGTTAATCCCCAAATAATCCTTTTATTGACTCGTCACAACAGCTTTAAATTTATTACGCTAACTCTTTTGCTACACTTTGCATCTTTTTTTAAGGTTCTGTTTTGTAAGTGTATTTTATATTTTGAGCTCGTCCCTCTAGGTGATGTTGTCTAAAATGATAATTGACGAGCTGTGATGTGAAGAACTGGTTTTGATAAGAGGCATAAGCTTGACCAAGTGGGTTGATACACATACTAAAGTACTAAAAAGCTAACTTGAGGTTAAAAATATTTGACATGGATGGTAAGTAAGCATAAATTAACTGCGAGTTAAATATCTTTTACATGGAGTGAGGTGAGGTTAACATGGTCAACAAACAGAATTTATATCAATGGTTGCAAGAAACCAGCTTTAGGGAAGTGACTTTATCGGTTGATTTACTTGTAACGGGCTATATTTTTTATATTTACTTAAGCCGGATGTACTATGCCAGTGCTGAAGAATTAGCCTCGACAGTGTGGCTATCTGGTGTATTGCTCGAAATCATTATTTACTCAGTTGTGTTGATGGTACTGAGTTATATTGTATTAGCATTTGTGAGTGATGATGAATTAAACCAACCCATGGATGTGCGAGAAAAACAGATAAACCTAGTGGGTTACAAATACTCGGCGATAATTTTACAAACCGGCGTTATTTTAGCCATGGTTCAATATGGAATAGAAAAACAAGCTGAAATAATTTTGTTTGAGCCGATTCCTCATTTACCATTACACATTTTGTTAGTGGCATTTTTAACTGCCGAATTAGCCCATTATGGTGTGCAATTGTATAAAGGCCGCACAGGAGATATTTATGGGTAAAGTGGATCAAGATGGTATGGGGATCAGTAACTCTATTCGTACATTACGATTTTTACATGATGAAATGACCCAAAAGCAACTGGCTGAGCTCATCGGTGTAACTAGACAAACGGTAATGGCGATTGAGTCAAATAAGTATTCGCCGACATTAGAAGTCGCGTTCAAGATTGCTGAGGTGTTTAATTTACCTCTTGAAGAGGTGTTTCGCTATCGTTCGGCAAACGATACCCTACCAACAGACTAGCTGTTTGTAGGTTTTATTAGGATGATGAGTTGTTGCTAGCGACTAAAACTTCTTGAAAGTAGTAAATTATACCACTGGCCGCTTGAGGTTATCTGTTGAGGATAATTGGTTCAGTATTAGCGACTCACAATGCTTTAAAGCCCAACCGCGCTTTGGGCTCAGATACTCTTTGCAATCTTTATCGCTTACGATAATAATCACCCATTCATTTAGCTGATAAATTGTTGAGTCAGCTAATCTCATTTTTATGAAGTGCAACAGCACTGTTAAGGCCAGTATTAGGTTATGAAATTTAGTCCGCTAGTTGATGAATTAATTGAATCATTACGTTGCTTACCCGGTGTAGGGCCTAAGTCTGCTCAGCGTATGGCATTTCAGTTATTGGAACGTAATCGTAAAGCGGGGCAAAAACTGGCAAACGCTCTTGAGCGCTCTATGAGTGAAGTAGGGCATTGCCAAGCGTGCCGTACGTTTACTGAACAAGAATTATGCCCAATTTGCAGTAGCCCTAAACGAGGAAACGCTGGCGTTATATGTGTGGTAGAAACGCCTGCAGATGTACTTGCTATCGAAGCTGGTGGCCATTTTATGGGGCGATACTTTGTGTTATTAGGCCATTTGTCACCACTTGATGGCGTGGGCCCTGATGAACTAGGTCTTGAGTTACTTGAACAGCATTTATCTTCAGAAGATGTCACAGAGTTAATCTTGGCAACAAACCCTACAGTAGAAGGTGATGCAACAGCGCACTTTATCGCGGATATCGCACGTCGTCATAATGTGGTTATCAGCCGTATTGCTCATGGTGTGCCAGTAGGTGGCGAGCTTGAGTATGTCGATAGCACGACTTTAGCGTTATCGTTTAATGGGCGCATCCCTCTGTAAAACGAACACGAGTTAATAATAAAAGGGCTAATTTAGCCCTTTTTGCGTTTTTTTTAGGCATCAGAAAAAAATTCCCTTGAAAACTGATTTTCACGCCCCATTTCCTAGGTAACAAAGAATTTTAGTTGCATTGAAACGTCAAATATTAGATTTCAGTACAACTGCTGTATTAACGTTAAACCAAGGGAAATTTTCATGTCTCAACAAGAAACACATGGCTTTCAAACCGAAGTAAAACAACTTCTTCATCTGATGATCCATTCTTTATACTCAAATAAAGAAATTTTCTTACGTGAATTAGTCTCAAATGCCGCTGATGCTGCAGACAAGTTACGTTACCTTGCACTGACTGATAACACATTATTTGAAGATGACACTGAACTTCGTGTTCGCATCAGCACCGATAAAGAAAAAGGCACCGTTACGATTGAAGATAACGGTATCGGTATGACTCGTGATGGTGTAATTGAACATTTAGGGACAATTGCTAAATCAGGTACTGCTGATTTCTTCAAAAACTTATCTGGCGAAGAGTCAAAAGATTCGCAACTTATTGGTCAGTTCGGTGTGGGCTTCTACTCGGCGTTTATCGTTGCGGATAAAGTGACTGTACGTACTCGCGCTGCAGGTGCGGATGTTAACCAAGGTGTGGTGTGGGAGTCACAGGGTGAAGGTGACTTTACTGTTGATACCATTACTAAAAACAGCCGTGGTACTGAAATTACACTGCATTTACGTGAAGAAGAAAAAGAGTTTGCTGATGACACACGTTTACGCTCAATTATCACCAAATACTCTGATCATATCTCCGTACCTGTAGAAATGTACGAAGAAGGTACACCTGCTGTTGAAGCGACAGAAGAAGGCGGCGAGGCGATTCCAGCTACTGAAGGTCAGTGGAAACCGATGAACAAAGCCACTGCGCTTTGGACTCGTAGCAAATCTGATATTTCTGATGAAGAGTATCAAGAGTTCTACAAGCATATTTCTCACGATTACGGGGATGCTGCAACTTGGTCTCACAATCGTGTTGAAGGTAAACAAGAGTACACCAGCTTATTGTATATCCCAAGTAAAGCACCATGGGATATGTTTAACCGTGATGCTAAAAACGGCTTAAAACTGTTTGTTCAACGTGTATTCATTATGGATGACGCTGAGCAGTTTATGCCGACTTACCTTCGCTTTGTAAAAGGCTTAATTGACTCTAATGATTTACCTTTAAACGTATCTCGTGAAATTTTACAAGACAACAGCATCACTAAAGCTTTACGTAGCGGTGTGACTAAGCGTGTGTTAGGCATGCTTGAAAAAATGGCTAAAAATGATGCTGAGAAATACCAAGCATTTTGGGCTGAATTTGGTCAAGTATTAAAAGAAGGTCCTGCTGAAGATTTCGCTAACCGTGAGCGTATTTCTGGCTTGTTACGTTTTGCTTCTACACACACAAATGCCGCAGCAACTGACGTGTCATTAGATGATTACATCGGCCGTATGAAAGAAGGCCAAGACAAGATTTACTACATTGTTGCTGACAGCCATGAAGCGGCAGCAAACAGCCCACATCTTGAATTATTACGTAAGAAAGACATCGAAGTGTTATTGATGTCAGAGCGTATTGATGAGTGGTTAATTAACCACTTAACTGAATTCAAAGGCAAGAAATTGCATTCGGTAACACGTGGTGATCTAGAGTTAGGTGAGCTTGAAGATGCTGATGAAAAAGAAGCTCAAGAAAAGCTTGCTGGTGAAGCACAAGCATTAGTTGAACGTATGAAAGCGGCATTAGGTGCAAAAGTTGCAGACGTTAAAGTGACTTCGCGCTTAACTGACACGCCTGCATGTGTTGTGGCCGGTGAAGGTGAAATGTCATCACAAATGATCAAGCTTATGCAATCAGCGGGTCAACCAGTGCCTGAAACGAAACCGACCTTTGAAATCAACCCGCATCACCCATTAGTTGAGCGTTTGAACAATGAACAGGATGAACAGTTATTTGCTAACTGGGCTGACTTATTACTTCAACAAGCACAGCTTTCTGAAAAAGGCAGCTTAGCGGATCCTTCTGCATTCATTAAGTTAACCAATGAAATGCTAGTCGCAAGCTTGAAGTAAGCGTCGTCATAATAAACAAGCGGACCGAGTGTCCGCTTTTTATTAGCGTTTATTTTTAGCCAGTGTGATACTGAATAAATAGCACTGCTAACAAGGATCCACGATGGAACATATTATTAATTTAACCAAAGAGAACATACAACAAGTTGTTGATGCCTCAATGGATAACTTTGTTGTTATGTCTTTTTGGGCTCAACAGCAGCCTGAAAGCGTGCAAATGCTTCAAGTGATGGAGCTGATTGCTAACGAGCAAGCTGGGCGATTCATTCTTGCTAAAGTTAACTGTGAAGCCGAATTAGAGATTGCTAACTATTTTCAAATTCAAAGCTTACCCACCCATTTGGTATTAAGCCAAGGTAAACCTATCGATGGTTTTGCCGGGGTTCAATCACAAGCGCAAGTTTTGGACATGCTCAATAAGCATTTACCAGAATTATGGGTACAAGATGTGAATGCGGCTAAAGTTATTTTAGCTGGCGATACGGTGACAAAAGAGCAATTAGAAGAGGCATTAAGCTTACTAAAAAGTGCTTATGTTGATTCAGGTAACCAAGCTGAAGTTGCATTACTTATGGTCGATGCCTACTTGCAGTTAGGTATTCTTGGTGATGCAAAAACCTTATTAGACACTATTGGGCTTGCCGATCAAGACAGCTATTATCAAAACCTCAAAGCAAAACTGGCTTTAGCTGAAGATGCAGCCGATACACCTGAAATTCGTCAGTTACAACAAGCGTTAGAAGCTGAGCCAGATAATGTTGAAATTTCAATCAATTTAGCCAAGGCCTTAAGTCAAGCTAACCGAGGTGAAGAGGCATTAGAAAACCTTTTTGCGATTTTACAAAAAGATTTATCTGCGGCTGACGGGAAAGTCAAACAGGTGTTCATGGAAATATTGACTGCCTTAGGGCAAGGAAACACCATAGCCAATCAGTATCGTCGTCGTTTATACAGTTTGCTGTATTAAACAGCGCTAAATTTAACAGGTTGCGAGCTATTAGATATTGGTCTAACTCTTTGGTTATTTACCTTCTAAAGATGGACTAAATGTGCGAAAATCGCCGCCTAAAAATATGAAAGCAATAAAGAGGACTTTTGAGATGCGCATTATTCTATTGGGTGCCCCAGGTGCCGGTAAAGGTACACAAGCTCAGTTTATTATGGAGCAGTACGGTATCCCACAGATCTCAACTGGAGACATGCTTCGTGCAGCAATTAAAGCTGGCACAGCATTAGGCTTAGAAGCTAAATCAGTAATGGATGCAGGCCAGTTAGTATCAGATGACCTAATTATTGGTTTAGTTAAAGAACGTATCGCACAAGATGATTGTGTTAAAGGGTTCTTACTTGATGGTTTCCCACGTACCATTCCACAAGCTGATGCAATGGTTGCAAACGGTATTGAAATTGATCACGTTGTTGAGATTGACGTACCTGATGAAGAAATCGTTAAACGTATGAGTGGCCGTCGTGTGCATTCTGGTTCTGGCCGTGTTTACCACATCGTTTACAATCCACCAAAAGTGGAAGGTAAAGATGACGTAACTGGTGAAGAGTTATCAATTCGTCCAGATGATGAAGAAACAACAGTACGTAAGCGCTTAGGTATCTACCATGAGCAAACTAAGCCATTGGTTGAATACTACGGTAAAGTGGCTGCTGAAGGTAACACTCAGTACACCAAGTTTGATGGCACACAAACTGTTGCGGCAGTGAGTGAGCAAGTTAAACAGTTACTAGGTTAATTAGCTGCTAAAATTACAGTTCCAACGACTGTTGTTCATAAAAAGACCTGCATTGCAGGTTTTTTTATGGCATAAATAAAATAGTTGTCACAAAAAGAGACAAAGATTGACATCAGTATTGGTGTTGATTGTTTTTGTGTTAAAATTAGCGTTTGGTATAAAGCATAAAATGCTGTTCAATCCACAATCCTTTTAAGCACGGATGCCTACTCAGAGAGTTTAAGATGAAGTTTCCTGGTCAACGCAAATCTAAGCATTACTTCCCGGTAAATAACAGAGATCCATTACTGGCTCAGTTAACCCAACAAGAGCAATCTTTTTCAACTTACATTTGCGGTATCGATCAAACCTTGGTGGATATTGAAGCCAAAGTAGAAGACGAACTATTAGAGCGTTATGGTTTACCAAAAGGTAACTCAACCCTTATTGATGACCAACAAGCCCATGAACTCTATAACGAGTTAAAAAACAATGAGATGATCAGCGATGAATTTGCAGGTGGTACCATTGGTAACACAGTTCATAACTATTCAATTTTAGCGGATGACCGTTCTGTGTTATTCGGGGTGATGAGCCAGAATATTATGGTAGGGAGCTACGCCTACCGTTATTTATGTAATACCTCATCAAAGGTAGATTTAAACTATTTACAGCCTGTAGATGGTCCTATCGGTCGTTGTTTTACGTTAATTTCTGAAAGTGGTGAGCGTACCTTTGCTATTAGTAAAGGCTCAATGGATAAGTTAACCCCAGAATATATTAATCAAGAAGTCATTCAGGGGAGTTCTGCGCTAGTTATTACAGCCTATTTAATGCGCGCCAGTGAAGGTGATGGCATGACATCCGCTGCGATGAAAGCAATTGAATATGCAAAAGCAGCAGAGGTCCCAGTAGTATTGACATTGGGCACCCGCTTCCTTATTCAAGAAGATCCAATTTGGTGGCAAAACTTTATTCGTGAAAATGTGACTATTTTAGCAATGAATGAAGATGAAGGCGAAGCGTTAACAGGTTTTAGCGACCCACTATTGGCTGCTGATGCGGCACTTGAATGGTGTGACATGGTACTTTGTACCGCAGGACCTTTGGGTTTATATACTGCGGGCTACGCAGAAGATTCAGAAAAGCGTGCAACCAGTCATACTCTATTGCCTGGCGCTATCCCTGAATTTAACCGCTATGAGTTTTCTCGCCCGAAATTAAAAGCAGATTGTGAAACTCCGATTAAAGTCTTCGCACATATTTCACCATATATGGGTGGACCTGAACTGATTAGAAACACTAACGGAGCGGGTGACGGAGCATTAGCGGCCTTATTACATGACTTATCTGCTAATACCTTCCATAAGACAAATGTACCTGGTTCAAGTAAACATCAACGTGATGGTTTATGTTACTCGTCATTCTCACAAGTGTGTAAATACGCAAACCGTGTAGCTTATGAAGTTTTGGCACAACATAGTCCAAGACTTTCTCGTGGCTTACCAGAGCGTGAAGATAGTCTTGAAGAGTCATACTGGGAACGTTAAATTTACACCATAAATTGAAAGGCGAGCATAGTAATATGCTCGCCTTTTTTATTACGTAAATTGCACTTAAATTGCATAAGTAGTACTTGGTACCTGTGGTAAAATTCAGTAGGATACCAATTAGAGCGTAAATACCTCATTGTAAGTACCATCGGGTAAATAAAACAGCATTGACTACAGAAATTGGAGAGCGTTGTGAAGGGACAAATCTTAAGAGAAATGAAAGTACTTAAGGCGATTGAACCAGCTTATGAAGTCGAACGTCGTGTCGCATTTTTGAAAACCAAGTTAGTTGAAGCACATACACGTAGTTTGGTACTAGGCATTAGTGGTGGTGTTGATTCATCGGTAACAGGTAGATTATGTCAGTTAGCTGTAGATAGCTTAAACGCTGACAACCCTGAACAAAATTATCAATTTATTGCTGTTCGCCTGCCTTACCAAGTGCAAAAAGATGAAGATGAGGCTCAATTAGCGTGTCAGTTTATTCAGCCATCTAAACAAGTGACTGTTAATATTGCTGATGGCGTTGTCGGTGTACATAATGCGACAGTGACTGGTTTAGAAGAGGCTGGCATTGGGGTAAGTAACAATGATAATCTTGATTTTGTTAAAGGAAATGTGAAAGCCAGAATGCGCATGGTTGCTCAATATCATATTGCAGGATTAACAGGTGGTTTAGTCGTAGGAACCGATCATAGCGCTGAAAATATTACTGGTTTTTACACTAAGTTCGGAGATGGCGCGTGTGATTTAGCGCCATTGTTTGGTCTTAATAAACGTCAAGTCAGACAGCTTGCAAGTTTCTTAGGTGCTCCTGAGATATTAGTAAAAAAAGCACCAACAGCAGATTTAGAAGATGATAAGCCACAACTTGAAGATGAAGTGGCATTAGGCCTAACGTACGATCAAATTGATGACTTTTTAGAAGGTAAAGACGTAGAGAGTCATGTTGAAGATAAGTTGGTCGCGATATACAAACGCACGCAGCACAAGCGTCAACCTATCCCAACAATCTATGATTAGTGATAAGTTCAATATTGTTTTAGGTAGTCTCTCACTGCTTCTATGAGCTGGTTAGGAAACTGTCGATAATCTAAATATGGCGCAATAAGGACTTGCTTATGCGCCATTACTTTTTGTTTTTCACCCAGTTCTGTTAATTCATCTTGCCAATTCACGCCCATATGCGTTTCTATTGAATGTTGTAATCGTTCATAAGTCACCTGGCCACATAAAATATGCACTTCTGCATGCGGGTCTATACCTGCTGAATTGATGATTAAACATGTTGAGTCATGTGCTTCACTTTTTGTCGTAAACAAATCTGCTCTTCGTTTTTTCCAGCAATCGGCTGAGTTATTCTCGGCGGTAATTTTGGCCATTATGGTAAAGATTTTACGCCAATGATTACCATTAAGTTCGATTATCTTACTGGTATCAGGCAGCGTGAGTTCAGTGTCTGTTGGGATGATAGGTGCAGTCGGTAAATAAAACGCCATTTTGGCATTTTTATGGCCAAATTTTATTTGTTCATTATTGGTTGGTGACAGGTCTGATGTCATTTTAATGTCTGTTAATTCACTCATTTTTACTAGATTATCATGATTAATCTCTAGACTCGAATAGGCTTTTAGGCAAACATGAGTCTATAGAATCGGATAAGTGTAACGATATCATTAAGCAGCGAGATGTGTCTTTTAGCCACAGATTTACAAAGCGCTTAGTGTTCAAGGAAAGATCAATGAAAGCGATTGTGATCGGCTCAACAAAGCAACTTCTATTTTTTGCTGTTTATGGCTTTATCGGCAGTATTATCGTTTTTATTGCGATTTTAGTTTGGTTATTAAATGCCAGAGCTGAGTTAGATATCTGGCACACAACTGAACTCAAACACGAATACCATCAGCAGTTGGGATTAAAAAACTTTGCTGAATATCTGTCGCTCGAAAGTGACTTGTTCAGTGAAATTGAGAATAAAATTTATCAAAGTTACTTGCCAGAAACGCCTTCTGTCATTAACCGGTATGAAACTGGTAGCTTATCTGATCCCAATGGATGGAATTATAACTGGAATCGCTCGTTTGAATGGAAAAAAGCCGATGCTGAGTTTGGTGTTTTATTGATCCATGGTATGCCTGACTCACCCTATGCAATGTCTCATCTTGCTAAACACTTTAAGAAAAATGCTCATATTTTGGGGTTAAGGCTACCTGGACATGGCACCATTCCCGCAGGATTAACCGGTATTACTTGGCCTGATTTAGCCAGCGCTGTAGATTTGGCGACGCAGCATATGAAGCAACAACTTAATGGTAAGCCGTTATACGTGGTTGGCTTTTCAACGGGGGCTGCCTTAGCGTTAAACATTGAGTTAGAAGCCATTGCCAGAGGCAATGAAACGCACTATCAAGGTATGATTTTTCTTTCCCCTGCAATAGGGCTACAACCCATTGCAGCAGGTGCTAAATGGCAAGCAATGCTAGGCCGGTTTTTAGGTTATGAAAAGTTATTTTGGAACAGTATTTCAGTTGAGTACGACCCGTTTAAATATAGCTCTTTTGCAGTTAACGCTGGTGATGTTGTTTATCAATTATCTCAGCGAAATCATCAAATTATTGAATCACTTTCAACTGAGCAATTAGGCTCTTTAGCACCGATTTTAACTTTCCAGTCGCTCGCTGATGATACCGTTTCTTCCAATGCAGTGGTGAATAACCTTTATCAGTACTTACCTTCAAAACAACACGAGTTAGTCATTTTTGATATTAATCGAAATCCTAATAATCATCAGTTGATTATTAATGATCCGATGGATGAAATGGCAAAGCTATGGTTACAAGAGCCAATGGGTTATCAACTGACCTTGATTGAAAATGATATTGACCGTGAGCATTTTGTAAAAGAGACAAGATTAGCTTCTGCTGAATCCTTGACAAGTGAAGCGCTACCATTTGAATGGCCACGTGGGGTATATTCCTTATCTCACGTGGCTTTACCTTTCCCTAAAGCGGATCCTTTGTATGGTCCAGATTTTTTGAAAGAGGTGAGCCACATTCAAATTGGCCAAGCTATTTTTACTGGCGAACGTGGCTTATTTGGGATCCCTGCTGCTGAAATGTTACGTCAGAAGTGGAATCCATTTTACCCGTATATGCTTAATAAAATGGATGAGGTTATAAACCCATAGGTATAACCGTCTTACTCATTAATCACATTAATGATAACTTTATTTCGACCTTGTTCTTTGGCCGCATACAGATTATCGTCGGCCACTTTAATCCATACATCAATGTCAGTTGAAAAGCTGGCATTAGCAGTAATTGCGCCGATACTGGTGGTCACAGAAAACTGCTGTTGATCTGTTGGAGAAGTAATCACAAGTGCTGCTAACTTTTGTTTGAATTGATTTAAATGATGCTCAATTTTAAGGGCATTTGATATCGGTAAAATAAGTAAAAACTCTTCTCCACCGTAGCGAGATACAATATCCGTATCACGTTTAAACTCTTGCTTAAGTAAACTTGAGACGGTACGTAAACATTCATCTCCTGCTAAGTGTCCATAGGTATCGTTGACCTGCTTAAAAAAGTCTAAATCAAGAATTGCTATGGTAATTGCATGTTCACCACGTAAGCAAAAATCTAATAAGCCATCAAATTTATCTTCAGCATAACGGCGGTTTTTAAGATCCGTTAATGGATCTTTATCCACTAAGGCAAGTAGCTTTTTGTTGGCTTGCTCTAATTCATCAGTTCGGATTGCCACCGTCTCTTCAAGTTCTAGCTGATGTGTTAGCAGTTCACGCTTACTGTTGGTGAGCCGCTGGTAGAGGTTAAATACTTCTTTAGACGAGTTTTCATCCAGCACTTGGCTTTTTAAATCATCATTATTGATATTACCAAATTGGTTAGCGACGATTTCGAGTGGCGCTGTTAATAATTGGCACACCTTTCTTGAAATGATAAAGGTGAAAATAATTGAAATAATCAGCATCAAAAAGGTGCCTAACATTTGCTGCTCGGCAGTTTTAAGCAACGGTGAGAGGGGTTTTAATACATATAACTCCCAACCATTATTAAGGCGTTTTTTTACAAATACATGTTCTGGCGAAGTGGATTCAAGATCACGAATATTGATGGTATTTAACGCAATATGGTATGCGCCTTTATCATCAGAGTAAGTAAATTCATCTTCTTCATTGAGCTCAAGTTCTGAGGATGCATAGATAATTTTTTTATTGTCATCTATAAGTACCAGCAACTCTTTTTCACCATAAGTATTTTGATTATCGATATTAGCGAAAAACTGTAAATTCAAGGAACCTTCAATGATACCAGCAACTTGTGCTTGATTATTATTTTGGTAAAACGGCGCACTGATAGCGATGATTGAGTCACTACCAAATCCACGCCCTTTGAATACGGATGAGACATATAATTGGCGATTATGGAAGGATTGAATAAAGTAATCCCGGTCACTTATCGACATATTTTTAATATTGTTTTTTTCGTCCAGCATCATAACACCAGGGCTACCTGCTTTGACTCGCGCATTGTTATCGGCAATCAACATGGTAATGAAACTAGGATAACTTGTGTGCAGTTGACTCAGCATTGGCTGCCATTCGTCGTTCGTGGTATTGGCTAAACTGAGAAAGTTGGCTGCGTATTCAATCACTTTTTTGTGATCGTCTATGTATTGCTCGGTTGCAGAGCTTAAATGTTGCGTCGTATCAGTTAAGTTTTGTTTTAATAGCTGCTGCTGCTTTTCTAAAAACAGATAATTAAAACTAAGGGCAGAGATAAGTAAGCATAAGGTGATCATCAATGTCATAAAGTAGGTTACTTGAGCATTGAATGAACGTCTTTTTTTCGCCGTACCTTGGCCATTAAATTGCCAAAGTTTAGGGACCAATACAATAATTAAAGAAGCTAAACAGGCATATATTAGACCATTAATGCTTTGCTTAATGATGGCAAACGGCATATGACTTGCTGGTAAATCACTGACTATTTTCATGTATAAATACGTCAGTGGCATTCCGATAAGTATCCAGTAAATGGCACTGCCGTATAGGGGGTAAACCCCTTTACGGCGAATAAAACCTATAAATACCGCTTCGATACAAAACAGTAAGTAAACATGAGGACTTCCCCAAGTGACCATTAAGCCTGTTGCACTGAAAACAGCTGTTAATAGGGCATACCAAGGGCCTAAAATAACGGCAGATACAACCGTAAAGGTATTACCCATGACCAGCTGGACGTTGGCAAAAATAGGAATGGGGTAACAGTTGACGATAAAGCCAATGACACCTAGAACCAGTGCTAAAATAAGGTGTTGTGGATTGATGGATTTTTTATTCAATGAATCATCCTTGTCATTATTATAAAAAAATACTACCTGCCTTATTCAGGTAGTACAAGCCTTTGATCTATTAAGGATGAATCATTCTATAAGCTTTGACTAAACGTGAGTGAGCTTATTCTTGATTTTTTACTGACCACGCCAAAGGAGCTCGCCACTTTTCGTTAACTGGTAACCCGATAATAAATTAGCTAGCTGGGTGGTTTGAGGTTGATTTAACAAGGTTAATAGCGCTTGCAGTTGGCGCCTGAAAAAGATGCTCTGAGACATGACAAAGTCAAACGACTCAGTTAGCTGAGGAATAAAATGTAACCCGCTTTCTACAGCAACGGCCTGACAACCAAAACCAATATCAGCATTATTACGAGCTATATAAGCCGCTAGCTCTCGTTCCGACTTTGCTGTGGCAGTAAAAAGTAATTCATTAATATTGATATGCTGCTGCGTTAACCATTGCTCTAAATGAAGTTGGCTACCTGCACCTTTTTGTCTTGAAACCCATCTTAAAGACTGTAATGTGCCTTGGTTTACATTATCAAAAAGTGATGCCATTTCTTGGCGAACCATTAAGCCTTGATGTCGTTCAAACCCACTCACTAAAATCCATTGTTGATGATTAGGGTAGCTTTTCAATAGGGTGTATAAACTGTCTCGACTGCCATGTTGGCTTTCCCAGTGAATACTACAGACATCAGCATAACCACGGGAAAGCAAAGTTAAGCCTGACTTAGAGCCTGTTGCGCTATAGCTGATGATTTCTTGATGTTCCCCTTCAGACATTAATTGTGCAACAAGCATTGAAAGTAGAGGGTCGTCACTGCCAGTGATGTGCATTCTATCTGACAGCATACCGCTATGGCATGAATCCATAAGCCAACGATCAATTAACACTTTGGGAAATAGCCATTTTCCTGTCACTTTTGTTGCAGGTAGGATGCGCTGGTTGGCCATCGAGTAAACTTTTTTCTCATTTAAGTCCAAGTATTCAGCGACTTGCTTAGTGCTCATATAGATAATGCTTGAATCAATTGGCATAGTAATCCCAGATGCTGCTTAGGTGGCAATGATTCGTTAGTGTAATAATTGCGAGCGTCGATGCATATCTGCATTAGCAGTTAAAGTTAACTTTTGTGGGCAATGTTGGATTTATCCTACTTGTAATTAATGTGCGCTTTGAGATCATATTTATCCAGATTATCTGATTGAATTGATAATATTTGATGACTTACGCTTGGATAACCGTTAATGAATAAGGCTAAATTAAACGAGCATGTTTCTGACCCAATGCAATTGGATATGGCTGTCATGGTGATTGAGCCGGACTTAAGTGCTTGGCAAAGTCTTGAGCCGATATTATCTCGATACTTCAGGTTGATTCAGCACGCAAGAACGCTTGAATTAGCGGTAGTCAATTTTCGGCGATTCAATTTCGATTTGGTTGTTATCGATATCAAGTTGGTCGAAACATTTTGGCAGTTGCTAAACCGTCAACATCTTGCAGGTGATGTTATTCATCAAGGTATTAATAACAGTGACTTTCCAATACTCGATTCTTCATTTGACGCTGTAACCCATAACATCGAACTTAAATCTGCTGATGATAAGTATTGTTACCCAGAGCATTTCATTGTGCTTAGTCGTGTGCCTGAGGCTGACGATATATTAGCCATGATGAGAAAGGGGGCGAAGGATTTTATAAGTAAGCCGATTAAGTATCGTGACTCAGAATCTATCATTGCGAATTGGTGTAAGCGTTATCGATTGTCATCTAAGCAAGTTTCCCTGCAAACACGTCAGCCCGTTAAGTCATACTCACAGCTTGTTGGTGACAGTAGCATTGCAGAAACGATGAGAGCTAACATACTCAGTGCCAGTGTATCTAATTCTCCTATATTGATCGAAGGCCTTGTTGGTACCGGTAAGAAGTTAGCGACTCATCAATTATTGCAGTTGGCAGACAGTCCTTACCAACAAGTTGTTATAGACTGCCGTGATGAGTTGCAGCTGACGAAAACGGCTTTAGCTGGTTGTGATAAAGCAACCTCTAATCCAATGCGATATGTACAGCTTGTTTTGACACATGTGGATAGTCTATCTGTTACTGGTCAAATTGCTTTAATGCAATTGTTAGACTCAGTTAGTTTGTTGTCTACTCTAAAGCTGAGAGTAGTCAGTTTGAGTCATTCTTCACTCTTGAGGCGAGTTCAACAAGGGGCTTTTTCATCAGAGCTGTATCATCGTTTGGCGTGTCTCTACCTTCATTTACCTCCTTTGAATCAACGTTCTGAGGATATTGTCTTACTCGTTAAGTTTTTTGTGAGTCAATTGATTGCAACTGACGTTTTTGTTGCTGAAGATTTACTCACACGTTTTAACGCGTGGCGGATTACTGATTATCAAACCCTGACAGAATATGATTGGCCAGGGAATATTCAAGAGTTAAAAAATACGGTTGAGCAGTGTTTGATGATGAATGTACATCCCAATGAGTACTTTAAGCAAAACCCTCATACCGATTGCCAACAGGCTGATAGGCAAAGTATTAGCGAGGCTACTTCATCTACTCAGCACTTCTTTCCCATTGAGTGGGATCTTAAGCACATCGAGAAAGCCCATATTTTGCGGGTAATGAATATTTACCAAGGCAATAAGCTATTAGCAGCAGAACACTTAAATATCTCTCGCAAAACCATCGATAGAAAATTAAATGAATGGGCGAAAGACTGAAAACCAATAATTCATCACTAATTCATAAATGCTGATTGCATCAAGTTTGCCTCTAGTTTGATATTTATGCACTTTAAAAGGACATTTTGTCCTTTTTTTTGGTTTTGATTTCCAATTTGTCAGATTTTGTCGTGTTGGTTGTAGTTTTAATGGGTCCTAGTTGAGTTTTTAGATTGCGATCGCAACAATGCTCGCACTCAAATAGGACTTATTAATTAGGATGTTGTCGCACAATGAACATGAGCAAGCCTGCGCAAAAATCATTGCGTTATTCAGTGTTATCCATTGCTATTTTAGCCAGCTTAAATACCTATGCAGAAACGATTGAACGCGATCCCGTTCTGAAGATTCAAGAGGTGATTGTTGTAAAAGGTGAAGGCCCTACAGCGGCGCAGTCTTCTATGGCTCACTGGGATATCTCACGAGAAGAAATAGAAGCCTCAGGCGCACAAAGTCTTGACTTAATTCTGGCAAATGTACCTGGCATATACGTACGAGTTGGCGGGCAGGGAACGCCGAGAGTCGATATTCGCGGATTTAAAGCGCGCCATGTTATTTACTTAATTAATGGTGTTCCTGCCAATGATGCTGAAGACGGTCAGTTTGATCCAAGTGTCATACCAGCTTCACAAATTGAGTCAGTTGAAGTCTCAGTTGGCCCAACGTCTGTGCTTTACGGACCAGGTGGTGCGGGTGGTGTGATCAATATTATCACTCGACAAGGCGATAGCGCTCCAAGTGTATCCGGTAACCTTGAGTTCGCAGAAAATGACACAATAAATGGCAATGTGAACTTAGCTGGAAGCGGTGAAAAGTGGCAAGGTTTTGCTAGTTATAACCGCCAGCAAACTGATGGATTTCCGATGTCATCAGATTTTGAAGACACGGATGAGCAAAGTGGTGATACACGTTTAAATGCTGATAAGACTGTCGATAATTTTTACGCCCAAGGAAGCTACTTTGTTTCTGATGAAACGATGTTGAGCGCAAATGTAAACTATAAGTCTGGCAATTGGGGTAAACCAAGCACGGATGGCACAGGAACCAGTAAATCTAAGTTTGAACGAGTTGATGATTTTGAAAGCACCATTGTTCAGTTAGGCTTTGCACATAAGTTTTCTGATCGTCTCGCGTTACGAGGCTATGGCTACCATAACGAAAGTCAGGTATTTGAAACTGTCTATACCAGTAGCGATTACAGCGATATTGATTCTACGCAAGATGGCATATCAACGGTGCAGGGCGGGAACTTACAGCTGATTGCTGATTTTGATACAGCGGGTTTATTAACAGGCTCAATTATTAGCGAAAAGCAAAGTTGGGAATCCGTTAATTACGAGGCTAATACAAGTAGCGTCTCTATTCTTGGCAGTGGCAGTGGCAGTGGCAGTGGCAGTGGCAGTGGTTCAGGTTCTGGAAGTGGCGATGGTTCAGGTTCAAGTGATGATTTTAATAAGGATGGCTGGTTAAATACGCTGGCCGTCGAATATCAGTACCAGAATGACGGTAAGTACGGTGTCACTATCGGTGGTGCGGCGCACAGTCAAGAGCGTGATGATGCTGACGATACTAATTACTCGGCGCAACTTTCTAGTTTTTGGCGAGTGACTGAGGACAGTAAACTGCATGCAGGTATTGCTCGTAAAGTGCGTTTTCCATCATTAAGAAACCTCTATGCGCAATCATCAGGTAACAGTGAGCTAGAGCCTGAGGAATCATCACATGTTGAGTTAGGTCTGAATCAAGGGTTAGCTTATAACACCAGCTTAGATATTACCGGCTATTACACTGACGCTGAAAACTACATTGCCAAAGACAATGACGGTGTTTATCAAAATATCAGTAACTACGCGTTTAAAGGGGTCGATTTTTCTGTAAGAAACGAATACTTCGATGACTTAGATTTGACAGTCTCTTACAGCTATTTAGATGCTGAAGATTCTGATAATGATCTTATGAACGAATTAGAGTATCGACCAAAACATCAGTTTAGATTCCAAGGCCTTTATCAATTCGATTTCGGTATGAGTGTAAACCTGAACGTTGAATATATTGCCGATCAAATTTATTACACCAGCGAGAAAATTTCAGGTGAAACAATCTCAGTTAGAAATGAAGTGGATAACTACACATTAGTTGATATCAATATTGTGCAGCCATTGATGGTGGATCATTTAGAAGCCTATATTCGAGCGACTAATTTACTGGATGAAAACTACTATCAAAGTGAAGCATTGCCTCAAGCAGGCAGACAGATCTTTGTTGGTATTAATTGGCAGTTGTAACCAATGACATTATTGGCATTGCATGAAGTTAGTTTTCGACATCAGTCATCATCTGTAGCGCTTTTTAAGCAATTGAACTTTACCGTGATAGCGGGCGAGTGCCACTGTATTTGTGGTGAGACTGGCGCAGGTAAGTCCTCCTTGCTACAGCTGATGGCAATGCCAAGTGAATTTGATTTTAAAGGTGAGATATTACATAGCGATGGCCTTCGTTTAGGCCTCGTTATGCAAGATCCCCATATACAGCTTATTCGAGAAACTGTGGGTGCAGAAGTTGCCTTTGGTTTAGAAAACTTAGCCTTTCCTGCACCTGAGATGCTGCAACTTGTTTTGCAAGCATTACAGCAGGTAGGACTCGATTTACCATTAGATACGCAAGTGAGTAATTTGTCGCTTGGACAAAAATATCGGCTGATGTTAGCTGCGCAGCTTGTGCTTCGTCCCAATGTGATTTTTATTGATGAACCATGGGCACAATTGGATGATGCTGGTGTTGTTGAGTTAAATGAGGCTCTAAAACAGCTTGTGGATTCGGGGGTAAGTGTCGTGATGACAGAGCACCATTCTGCGGCATTCTCCCAAGTTATCAATACACATTGGCTATTAAAAAACGGCGTGCTGAATAAACAGGATAAAGCGCCCATTCAGAAAGCAGAAACTTGCCCTTTAACGCATTTAGCTAACAAGCCACAACTGAGAGAAAATACTGAACTTTGGCGGTTAAATATGCCAGCTGTTCAAGCTATAACGGTATCTGTACAAACTGACATCAGGTTAGCTATATCACCCTTGACGGTTCAATTTACTGATAAGCCGCCATTGATTGAACTTAGCCAAGAGTTGCAGCTTTACGCTGGTGAAATGGTTGGGTTGTTTGGAGAAAATGGCTGCGGAAAAACAAGCTTGTTGAATCAAATTGTCGGTATTGATGATAAAAATCAGCACGCGATTTTGATGTTAGGCAAGCCGGTTAAACTTGGTACTTTTGGACAGGACCTGGGCTTTTTGATGCAGCGTCCATCTAGACAGTTATTTGAAGTGTCTGTGCAACAAGAGGTTGAATTTAGTTTAAAGCGATTTGGTTTACCAGTGTCACGTGCGAGTGAAATATTAACTCAGCTCAATATCAGTCATTTGGCGGCTCAATCCCCGCATAAGCTGTCATACGGTCAACAACATTTAGTTGCCTTAGCCTCAGTACTTTGTTTGAAGCCTAAAGTGTTATTACTTGATGACCCTTTTGCGGGTTTAGATAGTCAGTATTTTTCTTATGTGATTGATGCATTGACAGACTTTTGTTTGCAAGGTGGAGCCATTCTTATAACAAGTCATAGGCCAATAATGAAAACGCACTTAAGTAAAGTCTGGCAGATTGCTGGTGGGAAATTAACCCAGTGCTTTCAGCGCGAACGGTACTTTCTGCACGAGAAAGATTCTCAGCTCGAGCAGCTCTCTCAGCAAGGGCAGGCCTTTCAAAAGGGACAAGCTTCAGGCAGGCAACCTGCCTTAGCCGATATGTGTGAGGTTAACCTATGACTAAAAAGCGACTTCAAGGTTGTAGTGTAAATCACATGATGAAGAGTCATAAGCTGGCTTCAAGCAATGATAATCAGGCTACTAAAGGGTGCGAGTATTCAAAAATGCTTCGACAATCCTTTAAAGCCAAATGCCTGTGTGCGCTTGCCATGGTGTTTAGTATTGTCTTATCAAGCAGTGCGTTTTTAGTGACGACTTCGCAGCTTAGCTACATTTTGCTCATTAATATTGCTTTACTTATTCATGCTCGTTTTTACAAAGCGCGATTAAGCCCATTGCTTAAACTATTTGCTATTCAGTTGGTCATTACTGTCGGCTTATATGTTTTATTTTATGGCAGCGATAAAGTCATTGAAGCATTGATTGTCGTGCTTAGAATTATGTTAGTGATGTTACCGAGTTGGTGGCTTGCGAGTACTCAAACGTCACACCATATGAGCCAAGTATTGTGCTTTATTTTACCAAGTAAGTGGGCGTTCGTTATTACCACTTCCATCAAACTATTACCTTATATCACTCAAGAAGTACGAGATATTTATCATATCCAATGTCTACGTGGTGCCCGAATAACGCCTAAACAGTTGATTAACCCTTTAAATTGGGTCGAGCTTATTCGCTGCGTGTTATTTCCTTTGCTAATTCAACTACTAAGCCTATCAAAACATATCGCCAAGTCTGCACAGCAAAGGCATTTCGATAGGCAAAGGCATCATTCCCATTGGCCATTTATTTAACGTCTAATTTAGGAGAATCATTAATGAAGCAAGGCTTCACACTTCAAAATGCATTGTTCATCGGATTTTGCGCCACCTTGTTGGTGGCGATTAAAAGCATGATGCGAATGAAACTAGGTTTAACAGGACACTCGATGTTTTTAATGAGCTTATTTTATTTAGTCTGCTACGGCGCTACGAATAAAATTGGCAGCATGACGTTATGCGGACTGTTAGCTGGCCTGTTAGCCATGATCTTAGGCGTCGGGAAAGGCGGACCATTTATATTGCTTAAGTTTGCATTACCGGCTTTTGCGATGGATGTAGCGCTCATATTTATCGCTAATTTATTTAGTTTACGTTGGCGCTGCATTTTATTGGCTGTTATTGGCAGTATCGCTTGGGCAAGCAAATCTTGGATACAAAACCTGCTAGTGGGAATGGATCCGCAAGTTGCACTTGTGCAGTTTGGGCTAAGCAGCTTTAAAGGTGGTTTGTTTGCAATAGCTGGTGCTTTACTTGTCCCAATCATTATTAATCGATTGGATGCCCATGATTTAATCACAAGAAATAGGATGTCATAACAATGATTAGAACTTGGTTAATTTGTATTGATGATACTGATGATATTGGCACAAAAGGGACTGGTGAGATTGCAGAGGAAATTCTGCAGCTATTGCTTTCAAAGGCAAGTTTCGATAATGATTCGGATGGTTTGAGTCTCGTTCACTCACCCACTTGGGTAACAAGGCATCAATTATTTGTACACCCAGACATTCCGTATACATCACATAATAGTGCCATGTGCTTTGAAGTCACCTCTGGCTTAGCATTAGCTGAAATCAAAGATATCTGTATTGCACATTTGGCCGCTGAGTGTGCATCAGCAGCTGATCCAGGTCTAGCGATAGCTGATAAAGACTTAATAACGGCTGATGACATTCAGCAATTGATTTCATTTGGTCAAGACGCAAAGCGCTTGGTAAAAACCAAGAAAGATGCTTATGAATTAGCAGCTGAAATTGGAGTCGATTTATCTGAGCATGGCGGAACGGGTCAGGGAATTATTGGTGCAATAGCGGGTATGGGCTTACGTTTATCTGGACACGATGGACGTGTGAAAGGCCAGCTTAAAGTCGGTCTAAAAGACGCGCATTCTGAATTAACCATAAGCGTAAGAGAGATTAAGCAGTTAACTGGCTTAGATGCGGTAATAGAGTTAAACGGTTTTTTACTCAATGAAGATGAGCTTATTGATGTCAGCGGTAAAATTAAAGCTGTCATGCACAATCATAAGTTCGCGTTATTGGTGTACCAGCATCAAGATGAAACGACTGGTGAGTTTCATTGGCGTAACGCCTTAAAACAGCAATTAAAAAAATACTAATAAGCGAATATAAATGGTTAATAAAGAGTCAGTTATGGTCACCAATTGGTTTTATTTAGATCAAGGTCGTTGGCTGTTTCGTTTTACAAATGAAGCCACGGATATGGCGCAACAAGCGGCTTTTCATTGCAATCACTTTATGGAAGATGATGAAGATGAAATGATCGATGATGTACCTAGAAGCTGTTTTAATTGTATGAAGCGGCGCTGGTTGATTGAAGGCTTTGAATGCAGAGGAATGTCGGTTATATCTTAATGCCAATGATAGGGTTACACCCTTCATTATGACTATGACCATGAGAGTGACAGAGAGTCACTCTCATGATTATGTACGTACGACAAACTGCTAATTACACCGTTTCTCTATCTTCATATGCATACCCACAAGCTCTTTTCTTCAATTTTTAATTCGACCTTGGTCTAACTCAGATAACTCTCTCGTATACCATTTATTTATACCGTTCCGTTGTAAATTGCTGTTTTTGTAGGGATTTATTGTTGATTTTCTTTTTTGATTTTGTTCACCTTTAGACTAAGGTCGTGATTGTCGTCACATTTTTAGTTGCTAGATTAACTAACGACTTTAAAAATAATTAAGACAGGGGAGTCACAATGGCTTTTGAAAATGAAGACAAGGCAACGGGGTATTGGCGTGAAAATTTACGCTTAGTATTGGGGTTACTCGCAATTTGGGCATTCGTGTCTTTTGGTTGCGGTATTTTACTCGTAGATGTTTTGAACGAAATTACCTTTATGGGCTTTAAATTAGGTTTTTGGTTTGCACAACAAGGTGCCATGTATGTGTTTGTTGCACTGATTTTTGTGTATGTAGCGAAAGCGAATGCTTTAGATAAAAAATATAACGTACACGAAGACTAAGGAATAAATCATGGATGTTCAAACGTTAACTTATCTCATTGTTGGGGTCACATTTGCCCTATATATCGGTATCGCCATTTGGTCTCGTGCTGGTTCTACTAAAGAGTTCTATGTTGCTGGTGGTGGGGTTCCACCTGTAATGAATGGCATGGCAACTGCTGCCGATTGGATGTCAGCGGCATCATTTATCTCGCTGGCAGGTATCGTGTCGTTTACTGGTTATGATGGCTCAGTTTACTTAATGGGTTGGACGGGAGGCTATGTTCTGCTAGCGCTGTGTATGGCTCCTTACCTACGTAAGTTTGGTAAATTTACCGTACCAGATTTTATTGGTGACCGTTATTACTCACAAGCTGCACGAACCGTTGCGGTCGTTTGCGCCATTTTCATCTGTTTTACTTATATAGCAGGTCAAATGCGTGGTGTGGGTGTTGTATTCTCCCGCTTCTTAGAAGTTGAAGTAGAAACGGGTGTTTATATCGGTATGGCAGTGGTGTTCTTTTACGCTGCACTTGGTGGTATGAAAGGGATTACTTACACTCAAGTTGCACAGTATTGTGTGCTTATTTTTGCTTTCATGGTACCAGCCATTTTCATCTCAGTGATGATGACAGGCCATATTTTACCTCAAATCGGTTTTGGTGCTGAGCTTGTTGATGCTGCTGGTAATGGGACTGGGGTTTACCTCTTAGATAAGCTCGATGGTTTATCAGCGGAACTCGGTTTCTCCCAATATACGGAAGGCTCAAAGAGCATGATTGATGTGTTCTTTATTACGGGCGCATTAATGTTTGGTACTGCGGGTTTACCGCATGTAATCGTGCGCTTCTTCACTGTACCTAAAGTAAAAGATGCACGTTTATCTGCTGGTTGGGCGCTTGTATTTATCGCGATTATGTATACAACAATTCCTGCACTTGCTGCTTTCTCACGTGTAAATATGATTGAAACAATCAATGGTCCAGAATCTACAGGTGTGTCATATGAAAGTGCGCCTAACTGGATTAAAAACTGGGAAAAAACAGGCTTAATTACTTGGGATGATAAAAATAACGATGGCAACATTTATTATTCTAAAGGCGATACCAATGAAATGAAGATTGACCGCGATATCATGGTACTTGCTACGCCTGAAATTGCTTCACTTCCAGCGTGGGTGATTGCATTAGTCGCAGCAGGTGGCTTAGCGGCGGCACTCTCTACATCGGCAGGGTTACTATTGGTAATTTCAACGTCTGTTTCTCATGACTTATTGAAGAAAAATTTAATGCCCAATATTTCTGATAAAGAGGAGCTTAAGTATGCCCGAATTGCCGCAGCGTTAGGTGTTGTCATGGCGGGTTACTTCGGGATTAATCCTCCAGGCTTTGTGGCTGCGGTTGTTGCGATTGCATTCGGTCTGGCTGCATCGTCATTATTCCCAGCAATTATTATGGGTATCTTCTCTAAGACTGTGAATAAGGAAGGGGCAATTGCTGGTATGTTAACGGGTCTACTGTTTACTGCTGGTTATATCGTTTACTTCAAATTCGTGAACCCTGCAGCTAACGTCAGCGATAACTGGTTCTTAGGTATTTCACCTGAAGGATTCGGTATGGTAGGTATGTTCATTAACTTTGGTGTCGCATTCGCTGTTAGTAAAGTGACTAAAGATGTACCACAAGATGTTGTTGAGATGGTTGAGTCTATTCGCTTCCCTAAAGGAGCTGGTGGCGCTCAAGATCACTAACAAGATGAACTTGAACGGTAAAGAGCGCTTCGGCGCTCTTTTTGTTTTTAACCAAACATTATTTTACATCAAGTTACTGGCCATAAGTCGAATAGTGTCATGCAGTGGTTTTTCATATAGTGAATTCATCGAGGTGAGAAAATGATGGAGTGTTATGAAAGACGCAAGTGAACTTCAACCGATCACACAATTTATCAGTGGGTTAATTCCATTTGATTCTTTATCTTCATCAGACTTAGCTCGATGTTGTCAGCAACTCTCTATTGGCTATTACAGCAAAGCTAGCCGCACGGTCCCGTTAGATGAGTCTCATCCACAGCTATACATTGTTCGTTCTGGTTCCTTTGAAGTACGGGATCAAGGAGGTGAGTTGTTAGATAGACTTGGAGAAGGGGATTATTTTGGTTTTCCATCTTTGTTATCGGGTGAGAAAGTCAGTAATCAGGTGCAAATTCTCGAAGATAGCCTGGTTTATCACTTAAACCCTGAAACCTTTAATTACTTAAGAAAAGAAAGCCGAGAGTTTGATCGCTTTTTTAATCGTGCTTTTGCTAAAAGGTTACGCCATCAAGCTCGTTTTAAGGCAAAGGATTTAACAACGACGAGTCGGATTAACAGCTTGATGTCACCTGTTCCCCTAACGATTAATGCTTACGCTAGTGTAAGTGAAGCTGCTAAAAAAATGCGTGTCGCTAGGGTATCGTCGGTACTTGTGATAGATAACGGCAAACTAATCGGGATATTAACTGATAGAGACCTGCGAAATCGGGTTTTAGCTGAGGGGTTTGACGGTACATTAGCAGTGCATCAAGCAATGACTGCAAATCCCAAAGTATTGTTTGAAAACGATCTCGTATTCGAAGCCATGCTATTGATGAGTGAGCACGGTATTCACCATTTGCCGATAATGACGAATGAAGTGAACGATGATGAAGTTACTAAACCTGTCGGCATTTTGACCAGTACAGATATATTACGTGGTCAAAGTTCGCAACCTCTTTTACTAATAGGAGAAATTGAGCGGCAACATGACATTGCTAGTTTAATTCAGGTCAGTAAACAAATCCCTGTTTTACTGCAAAACCTCATAAGTGCCGATGCGCGAGCTGAAGAAGTTGGTCGGGTGCTAACTTCAGTCACCGATGCGTTAACTCGTAGGCTAATTGTGTTAAATCAGCAAATTCTAGGGGCTGCGCCGATGGCTTTTTGTTGGTTAGCATTTGGCTCTCAAGGGAGACAAGATCAAGCTGCTTGTTCTGATCAAGATAATGGATTGTTACTTGCTCATGAACCTGATGAACATGCTAAAGGTTATTTTAATGCGCTAACCCATGCGGTTTGTGAAGGGCTTGATAAATGTGGTTATGTCTATTGCCCCGGGGATATTATGGCGCAAAACCCTAAATGGCGTTTACCTCTTGATAAATGGCAAAAACATTTTGAAAGCTGGTTAAATTCTCCTGAACCTAAAGCGTTAATGCATGCCAGTATCTTTTTTGATATGCGTGCCGTATACGGTCCACAAAGCTTGTTTGATCAATTGCAAAGTCATGTACTTGAACGTACTAAAGATAACGATATCTTTCTCGCTGGAATGGCTGGTAATTCATTAGTGGAATCGCCGCCATTAGGTTTTTTTAGAAAGTTTGTGCTTGAGCGTGATGGCAGTGAAGTGAAAGGAATGGATTTAAAGCACAAAGGCGTCGCATTAATCAATGATATTGCCAGAGTCTATGCACTAAGTGCCGGTATTGCCGAAGTGAATACACCAAAACGAATTCGTGCATTAATGGATGCCAATATCATAAACCGTAAGGATGCACTCAACCTCGCCGATGCGCTTGAATTTATTGCTCATATGCGTCTTTCAA
Source organism: Shewanella japonica (assembly GCF_002075795.1). Classification (NCBI taxonomy): domain Bacteria; kingdom Pseudomonadati; phylum Pseudomonadota; class Gammaproteobacteria; order Alteromonadales; family Shewanellaceae; genus Shewanella; species Shewanella japonica. The sequence continues at coordinate 3,023,128 of NZ_CP020472.1, read as the reverse complement.
ATCAAGGAGAGCAATATACAAGCCAACAAAACGTCACTAACTATTTAAAACCACAACAAATGTCATCACTAATGCGTCATCAGTTACGTGATGCCTTTAAAGTCGTTCACGATGCTCAATCAGGTCTTAGAATGAAATTTATGCGGAGTTTTTAACCTGTGAATGAACTCTGGCTTAAAGCACGTTTACATTATGAAATGTTTGGCCATAAAGATAAGCTTTATGACTATCAAAAAGCGTATTTCAATGTGATAAACAAACCACTTTCCACATCGAGATTGATGGCCGTTGATCTCGAAATGACGGGGCTTGACCCGTTAAAAGATGAAATAATCAGTATCGGCATTGTGCCTATTGAATTAGATACAATCCCATGTTCAATCCCTTTAACAAAAGCTCAGCAGTGCATGGTTAATATTGATGGGAGTGTAGGGCAAAGTGCAACAGTACATGGCATTGTCGATCAGCATGTGTCTGAAGGAGCCTCGCTAATTGATGCGATGGAATGGTTTATTGACCGTACTCAGGGACATATTCTGGTAGCTCATCATGCACCAATGGACATTAGCTTTATACAATCTCATTTGGCTAAAGTGTATAACAGGCAAATTCGGTTACCCTTTATCGATACTTTAGCGACTGAAAAACAGCGGCTACTTCGTCAGCATGATGTATTAAAAGAGGGAAGCTTACGTTTAGATGCTTGCAGGCAGCGATATGGTTTACCTACCTATTCAGGTCATGCAGCATTGGTTGACGCAATTGCGTGTGCAGAGCTTTTTATTGCTCAAGTGAATTCCATTGGTGATAGTCAAAAACTTGCCGTATCGGAGTTCATATCAATTTAACTGTAGTTATTTGTGATGATTAAAATAAAAAAAAACCAGCACTTTGCTGGTTTTTTTAGTAATGAGTTTGGTTAAATACTTAAAGGTTAAAAATGCTTAACGCTTAGTAAAAAACTCTACTGCAGGTTTAATTAATTCAAGTGCTGAAACTTCACACGGAGGCAGCTCCGCAGTAGGTGCATTAATCGGAGTTGTTCGCTCACCCCATTTTAATAATAGAGCCGCTGATGTTAATCCTGCGCCAAATGCACATGATAAAATAGTTTGTCCTGAATTAATGCGGCCTTGTTCTAATGCATCACAAATCGCAATAGGAATAGTCGCTGCAGACGTGTTGCCGTATTTCGCAATGTTGACGAAGGCTTTATCTTTAGGGATCTTCATTCGACTAATTAAAGTATCAATAATACGCTCGTTTGCTTGATGTGGAATGACTAAATCAACATCTTCTTTGGTCATGTCGCAATTAGCTAAGACCTTAGTGCTTAACCCACCCATACCATGAATCGCGCGTTTAAAGACTTCTTGTCCGTTTAGGTTAATAAAGAAATCCAGAGATGCAGAATCAAATCGGTCCATCTGGGTGCCGAACCCTGATGATAAGATATCACGTGCAGCTGGATCATTATTAAGCTCGTAACCTAAAACACCACCTGGTTCATTACTAGCTTCAATAACAACAGCGCCTGCACCATCGCCAAATAATACGGCGGTTTCACGTCGTGACCAATCTAGATAAAAAGATAATCGCTCTGCGCCAATAACAAGCACTTTCTTGTTCTGGCCACTTTTTATCATAGAGCTGCCCATACCAAGGGCATATAAGAAACCACTACAAGCAGCGTTAATATCAAAAGCGCCGCATGTTGCCCCTACATTAGCTTGAACAGTAGAAGCAATATTAGGAATCAAGGTGTCTGGGCTTGCTGTTGCAAGTATGATTAAATCCAGTTCACTACCGTCAATACCTGCAGCAGCGAGTGCATTTTTCGCTGCAACAGTCGCTAACTCAGATGTGTTAACGTGAGAAATATGTCGTTCGCTGATCCCAGTACGTGTCTTAATCCACTCATCAGAAGTATCCATGAAGGTGGCTAAGTCGTCATTAGTCAGTTTTGCTGGTGGGACGCATTTTCCCCAACCGGTAATATGAGCATACTGCATGTGGTTTTCTCTCAAATAAATTTTAAATTAATCTTTTGATAAACGACGTAGAGGCAATAGTTAGTCTATTTGTTGAATCACTAGCTTCTTAATTGCCTTTGCTGCACCTAAAATGTGCTGGCGTAAAAGTTGGGTCGCTTTATCGATATCTTTGTTTTTGCACAACTCAAACAGTTCGCGATGCTCGCGTTCTGCTGTTGGAATTCCGCCTGTTAATAATAGCTGTAAGCGTATATAGCGATCGCAGCTATTGTTCAGTCCATGAACGACTTCAAGTGTATGCGGTTTGTTAGCGGCTTCGTATAAACAGGTATGAAACTGAGTATTGAGTTCGCTCCATGTGGCCACAGAGTCTTTTTCCTTTAATGCAGTCTCTAATTGAGACAGCACTTGATCAGCTTGTTCGAAATTTTCATCTTGCAAGTTGGGAATGGCTTTTGCGAGAAGATCTGTTTCAATCATAGCCCTTAATTCAAATAATTCTGTGACTTGTTCAACAGAAAGTTCAGTGGCTGTTGCACCTTTGTGTGCTTCGAATTTAACTAATCCTTCAGCTTCTAGTTGAACAAGCGCTTCTCGCACAGGAATTCGACTAACATTAAGCTGCTCAGCTATAGCTGATTGTCTAAGTGGCTCACCTGCTTTGATAAAGCCGGATAATATGCGCTCACGCAAGACTTCTACCACTGCTTGAGTTCGTGTTTTATGAATTATTGGTGTTATTTGACTCATTACTTCTTAATAAATGCCACAAAATATCTACGGAAGGGTAACCTTTACTGAACGCTTTATAAAGTACAACCTTAAAAAATCTTCCTTTTATAATACAAGTGCATAATTTTTCCAGTAATGGGATAATCAGAATAATAAAGAATTTAGGAGTAATAGTACCGTGAATAAAGCCGTGTTCTTAGATCGTGACGGAGTCATTAATATTGATAAAGGTTATGTACACCTTGTTGATGACTTTGAATATATCGAAGGCGTATTTGAAGCCTGCCTGGCATTCAAGAAAATGGGTTATAAAATCGTGGTGGTGACTAATCAGTCTGGTATTGCTCGTGGAATGTACTCAGAGGATGACTTTCACCATTTAACCGAATGGATGGATTGGAACTTTGCAGATAAAGGTGTTGAATTAGATGGCATCTACTATTGTCCGCATCATCCAGAAAAAGGACTCGGGGAATATAAGCAAGATTGTGATTGCCGAAAACCTAAACCGGGAATGATGCTTGATGCAGCAAAGTTTTTAAAAATTGATATGGCTAATTCAATTATGGTGGGTGATAAAGCTGATGATATGAGAGCTGCAAAAGCAGCGGGCATTAACACAGCTATATTAGTGAGAAGTGGTAAAGTCGTTGATGAAGCGGGTATTGAGCTTGCCGATGGAGTAGTAGACAGCATTGCCGATGTACCAGCTTTCTTAAAGTCGTAATAAAAACATCTCTTAGTTAACGATAAAATTGCCATGAAAGGTGCTGTAACGAGCTTTTTTGATGGATTTTAGCTCGAAACGTTTAAAAAGTGTGCTTTTGAGCGTTTTTTTATAAATTAATTAAGAAAAGCACTTGCGGGATAAAATGATTTCCCTATAATGCGCAACCACTGACACGGAACAAGGCGTCAAACGCTAGTTACCGAGTCCGCTCTTTAACAATTTATCAAGTAATCTGTGTGGACACTCACAGGTGTTGAGTTAATCGAAATTGCTCTTTCTTTCTCGTAAACAATGCAGCAATCAAAATTATTATCAATATTTTCTGAATCACGAAAGTGATGAGTGTTCATAGCAATATGTAACAAACAGGATGTAGATTCTTCCGAGTCTGCATAATGTAATCAGAATTCATTGAGCCGAGACTTAGTCTCAAAAAAACTTTAATTGAAGAGTTTGATCATGGCTCAGATTGAACGCTGGCGGCAGGCCTAACACATGCAAGTCGAGCGGTAACAGAAAGTAGCTTGCTACTTTGCTGACGAGCGGCGGACGGGTGAGTAATGCCTAGGGATCTGCCCAGTCGAGGGGGATAACAGTTGGAAACGACTGCTAATACCGCATACGCCCTACGGGGGAAAGGAGGGGACCTTCGGGCCTTTTGCGATTGGATGAACCTAGGTGGGATTAGCTAGTTGGTAAGGTAATGGCTTACCAAGGCGACGATCCCTAGCTGTTCTGAGAGGATGATCAGCCACACTGGGACTGAGACACGGCCCAGACTCCTACGGGAGGCAGCAGTGGGGAATATTGCACAATGGGGGAAACCCTGATGCAGCCATGCCGCGTGTGTGAAGAAGGCCTTCGGGTTGTAAAGCACTTTCAGTAGGGAGGAAAGGTAGCAGCTTAATACGTTGTTACTGTGACGTTACCTACAGAAGAAGGACCGGCTAACTTCGTGCCAGCAGCCGCGGTAATACGAGGGGTCCAAGCGTTAATCGGAATTACTGGGCGTAAAGCGTACGCAGGCGGTTCATTAAGCCAGATGTGAAATCCCCGGGCTCAACCTGGGAATTGCATTTGGAACTGGTGAACTAGAGTCTTGTAGAGGGGGGTAGAATTTCAGGTGTAGCGGTGAAATGCGTAGAGATCTGAAGGAATACCGGTGGCGAAGGCGGCCCCCTGGACAAAGACTGACGCTCATGTACGAAAGCGTGGGGAGCAAACAGGATTAGATACCCTGGTAGTCCACGCCGTAAACGATGTCTACTCGGAGTTTGGTGCCTTGAGCACTGGGCTCCCAAGCTAACGCATTAAGTAGACCGCCTGGGGAGTACGGCCGCAAGGTTAAAACTCAAATGAATTGACGGGGGCCCGCACAAGCGGTGGAGCATGTGGTTTAATTCGATGCAACGCGAAGAACCTTACCTACTCTTGACATCCAGAGAACTTTCCAGAGATGGATTGGTGCCTTCGGGAACTCTGAGACAGGTGCTGCATGGCTGTCGTCAGCTCGTGTTGTGAAATGTTGGGTTAAGTCCCGCAACGAGCGCAACCCCTATCCTTATTTGCCAGCGCGTAATGGCGGGAACTCTAGGGAGACTGCCGGTGATAAACCGGAGGAAGGTGGGGACGACGTCAAGTCATCATGGCCCTTACGAGTAGGGCTACACACGTGCTACAATGGCGAGTACAGAGGGTTGCAAAGCCGCAAGGTCTAGCTAATCTCATAAAGCTCGTCGTAGTCCGGATTGGAGTCTGCAACTCGACTCCATGAAGTCGGAATCGCTAGTAATCGTAGATCAGAATGCTACGGTGAATACGTTCCCGGGCCTTGTACACACCGCCCGTCACACCATGGGAGTGGGCTGCACCAGAAGTAGATAGTCTAACCTTCGGGAGGACGTTTACCACGGTGTGGTTCATGACTGGGGTGAAGTCGTAACAAGGTAGCCCTAGGGGAACCTGGGGCTGGATCACCTCCTTACCTATACGACTAACTTAATGTTTGTTGAGTGTTCACACAGATTACTTGATAGAAAGTAAGAGCAAATTACGTTGGGTCTGTAGCTCAGCTGGTTAGAGCGCACCCCTGATAAGGGTGAGGTCGGTGGTTCAAGTCCACTCTGACCCACCAAAATCTTTGTTTTCTCCTAAACAAGATTTTGTATTAACGTAAATTTGTTTGACTGCATGTAAATGGGGCTATAGCTCAGCTGGGAGAGCGCCTGCCTTGCACGCAGGAGGTCTGCGGTTCGATCCCGCATAGCTCCACCATTTACTTGCTCATGGATAGAGACGCCAAAGATAAAACGACAGTTTTATCTTTGGCTTTTTTAAGCCCGCTCTTTAACAATTTGGAAAGCTGATAGTATTTAATACGATGATGTCTGTCGTTGTATTAATTACAAATCGTATTACTGAGAAGTTAATCCCTTTTTAGTAATACATTGAGTTCTCAAAACACTTTATTAAGTGTCTTGAATATTCTAAAACTAAGGCGAATTTGTGTAGTGTTAATTCACATGCAAATTATGTAATAAACCAGCTAGTTACGGTACAACTTAAGTTTCTTTGAAACTTATTTGGGTTGTATGGTTAAGTGACTAAGCGTATACGGTGGATGCCTTGGCAGTCAGAGGCGATGAAGGACGTAGTAACTTGCGAAAAGCGTTGGCGAGCTAGTAACAAGCATTTGAGCTAACGATGTCCGAATGGGGAAACCCGGCCACATAAGTGGTCATCATACAGTGAATACATAGCTGTATGAGGCGAACTCGGGGAACTGAAACATCTAAGTACCCGAAGGAAAAGAAATCAACCGAGATTCCCCTAGTAGCGGCGAGCGAACGGGGATTAGCCCTTAAGTCTATGGGGTGTTAGTGGAATGTGTTGGAAAGCACAGCGGCACAGGGTGACAGCCCCGTACACGAAAACTAACCATAGATGAAATCGAGTAAGGCGGGACACGTGACATCCTGTTTGAATATGGGGGGACCATCCTCCAAGGCTAAATACTCCTGACTGACCGATAGTGAACCAGTACCGTGAGGGAAAGGCGAAAAGAACCCCTGTGAGGGGAGTGAAATAGAACCTGAAACCGTATACGTACAAGCAGTGGGAGCGGTTCTTGAGACCGTGACTGCGTACCTTTTGTATAATGGGTCAGCGACTTACGTTTTGTAGCGAGGTTAAGCGAATAGCGGAGCCGTAGGGAAACCGAGTGTTAACTGCGCGTTTAGTTGCAAGGCGTAGACCCGAAACCGAGTGATCTAGCCATGGGCAGGTTGAAGGTTGAGTAACATCAACTGGAGGACCGAACCGACTAATGTTGAAAAATTAGCGGATGACTTGTGGCTGGGGGTGAAAGGCCAATCAAACTCGGAGATATCTGGTTCTCCTCGAAAGCTATTTAGGTAGCGCCTCGAGCGAATACCACTGGGGGTAGAGCACTGTTAAGGCTAGGGGGTCATCCCGACTTACCAACCCTTTGCAAACTCCGAATACCAGTGAGTACTACTCGGGAGACAGACGGCGGGTGCTAACGTCCGTCGTCAAAAGGGAAACAACCCAGACCATCAGCTAAGGTCCCAAAGTTATTGCTAAGTGGGAAACGATGTGGGAAGGCTTAGACAGCTAGGATGTTGGCTTAGAAGCAGCCATCATTTAAAGAAAGCGTAATAGCTCACTAGTCGAGTCGGCCTGCGCGGAAGATTTAACGGGGCTAAGCAATACACCGAAGCTATGGGTTTGCTCTTAGGAGCAAGCGGTAGAGGAGCGTTCTGTAAGCGGTTGAAGGTGAAGGGGTAACCCACACTGGACGTATCAGAAGTGCGAATGCTGACATGAGTAACGATAATGGGGGTGAAAAACCCCCACGCCGAAAGACCAAGGGTTCCTGTCCAACGTTAATCGGGGCAGGGTGAGTCGACCCCTAAGGCGAGGCTGAAAGGCGTAGTCGATGGGAAACAGGTCAATATTCCTGTACTTTTGCTAACTGCGATGGAGAGACGGAGAAGGCTAGGCTAGCGCGGCGTTGGTTGTCCGCGTTTAAGGTTGTAGGTTGTTCACTTAGGCAAATCCGGGTGAACATTAGGCTGAGAGCTGATGACGAGTCACTAAGGTGATGAAGTAGTTGATGCCATGCTTCCAGGAAAATCTTCTAAGCTTCAGGTTAGTAGGAATCGTACCCCAAACCGACACAGGTGGTCGGGTAGAGAATACCAAGGCGCTTGAGAGAACTCGGCTGAAGGAACTAGGCAAAATGGTACCGTAACTTCGGGAGAAGGTACGCTCCTGACGGTGATGAGACTTGCTCTCTAAGCTGTTGGGAGTCGCAGATACCAGGTGGCTGCAACTGTTTATCAAAAACACAGTACTGTGCAAAATCGCAAGATGACGTATACGGTATGACGCCTGCCCGGTGCTTGAAGGTTAATTGATTGGGTTATCTTCGGAGAAGCTCATGATCGAAGCCCAAGTAAACGGCGGCCGTAACTATAACGGTCCTAAGGTAGCGAAATTCCTTGTCGGGTAAGTTCCGACCTGCACGAATGGCGTAATGATGGCCACGCTGTCTCCAGCCGAGACTCAGTGAAGTTGAAATTGCGGTGAAGATGCCGTATACCCGCGGCTAGACGGAAAGACCCCGTGAACCTTTACTATAGCTTGGCACTGAACATTGAACCTACATGTGTAGGATAGGTGGGAGACTTTGAAGCTCAATCGCTAGATGGAGTGGAGTCAATCTTGAAATACCACCCTTGTAGTTTTGATGTTCTAACCGTGGCCCCTAATCGGGGTTCGGGACAGTGCCTGGTGGGTAGTTTGACTGGGGCGGTCTCCTCCCAAAGAGTAACGGAGGAGCACGAAGGTTGGCTAAGTACGGTCGGACATCGTACGGTTAGTGCAATGGCATAAGCCAGCTTAACTGCGAGACATACACGTCGAGCAGGTACGAAAGTAGGTCATAGTGATCCGGTGGTTCTGTATGGAAGGGCCATCGCTCAACGGATAAAAGGTACTCCGGGGATAACAGGCTGATACCGCCCAAGAGTTCATATCGACGGCGGTGTTTGGCACCTCGATGTCGGCTCATCACATCCTGGGGCTGAAGTCGGTCCCAAGGGTATGGCTGTTCGCCATTTAAAGTGGTACGCGAGCTGGGTTCAGAACGTCGTGAGACAGTTCGGTCCCTATCTGCCGTGGGCGTTGGATGATTGAAGGAAGCTGCTCCTAGTACGAGAGGACCGGAGTGGACGAACCGCTGGTGTTCGGGTTGTTATGCCAATAGCATTGCCCGGTAGCTACGTTCGGAATCGATAACCGCTGAAAGCATCTAAGCGGGAAGTGAGTCCTAAGATGAGTCATCCCTAGGAATTTAATTCCTCTAAAGAGCCGTTCGAGACTAGGACGTTGATAGGCAGGGTGTGTAAGCGTTGTGAGGCGTTGAGCTAACCTGTACTAATGACTCGTGAGGCTTAACCATACAACCCAGATGAGTTTTATCTGAGTTGATGGTAACTAGATTTATTACTTACTGTGAAGGTAAGACTTAGTGAAGATTATAAAGCGCTTAATAAAGTAGAAAACTCAAAGAAACAAACAGCTTTCCGAATTTAGTTAATTGCGATAAGCGATTAACACCCGAATTTGCTTGGTGACAATAGCATTGTGGTACCACCTGATCCCATCCCGAACTCAGTAGTGAAACGCAATCGCGCCGATGATAGTGTGGGGTCTCCCCATGTGAAAGTAGGTCATCGCCAAGCGCCTAATTTCTCTTTTAAGAGAGCAGATAGCCCGTTACTCACGTAACGGGCTTTTTTGTGTCTGTAATTTAAGATAAACATGTTCAGGAACTAAGCTAAAGCTCAATTTTAGACTCATCAACTGCTGATAGTGTGATTGATATACCCATGTGAAAGTAGGTTATTGCCAAGCGCCTAATTTCTCTTTTAAGAGAGCAGATAGCTCGTTACTCACGTAACGGGCTTTTTGTGTCTGTAATTTAAGGTAAACAGGTTCAGGAACGAAGCTAAAGCTTAAGTTTAGACACATCAACTGCTGATAGTGTGATTGATATACCCATGTGAAAGTAGCTCATCGCCAAGCGCTTAATTACTCTTTTAAGAGAGCAGATAGCCCGTTACTGACGTAACGGGCTTTTTTGTGTCTGATTGTTAAGTGAGTTGAATGTAGCGATATACAGTGTGGGCGGTATGCCCATGCAAAAATAGACCATCGTTAAGTGCATAAGTTTTCTTAATAATAAGTGACATAAACATGATTTTTAACGCTATTTGCTTTTTAATAAGATGAATTAATATCTTGTGCTTAAGGTATGATCATGAATGTTTGGGATAATTTCATTACATTCATTATAAGATTGGGTCGCTTTATTATTTATAACGCGTTCGTTTAGGTATTTTTTGCTGATACCTCCGCAGCACAAAAGCGTAAATAGATAGGTAGTTGTAAGTTTTTTGCTGCACTTTTGTTGCGTGTGTTTTATTTTGTTTGGGCACAATAATGATCTGGTTAGCATATACTGAATTAGGTTATTCAAATTTTGAATTTGGGGTTATATACTTTGCGAATTGATGACTACCACTTGGTAGGGATTAGCTAATATAATGCATAAATTAACAGAAGCTGCAGTGAACCGCTGGCAGCAAACTATCGATCTAGCAGCCAAAGCATTACATTCATCTGTATATGTCGTTTCTGTTGATGAGCAAAGCCTATTGATCACATCTGAACATCAGATTGAATTACCTTGTGATTCAGTTTCTGAGTTTACCCATTTAGTCGTTAAAGAAAGCAAAAGTCTTATCAAAGATTTTAATACTTCAACGTCACTGCTTAACGTAAACCATTCCGATTTTTGTCACCAAGACAAACGTTATAAGCTCTATAGTCTTCCTGTATATTTTGGTAATGACAGAGAAGGGCAAGTCATTTCATTTATTTGCTCAGTGTGTGAGTTAACCCATGATTCACAACAAGTTGATGCGACTTTGCTTATGGCTGCCCAAAGTTTGTCGTTTCAATGTGAATTTGATGAAAATGTCCATTTAAACGGGATTAATTTACAGAATTTTATTAACGCTTTTGAAGAACATATCTGGATTAAGGACCTCTCTGGTCAATATGCTGTTTGTAATCAAAGTGTGGATATAGCTTGGAATAAATCACATTCTGAAATTATTGGCCAATATGATCACGATTTATTTGATTCTGATACGGCTGACTCCTTTGTTCAAGGTGATAGGCAAGCTGAAATAGAAGGAAAGCCAGTTGTTGTCGGAGAATGCGAACGGGTTGATGAAAATAACAAGCGACATTGGTTAGAAACTACAAAAGCGCCGCTCTATGACAGCCAAGATAAGCTGGTCGGTATTATTGGTATTACGCGTAACATTGCTCGACATAAAGAAACCCAAACGCAACTGTTATTAGCTGAAAGTGTATTTGAAAACACTGTTGAAGGCGTCTTAGTTACAGATCGCGACGGCAATATCACTGAGGTGAATGCAGCATTCAGTAAAATAACTGGCTATGAGCGGAGTGAAGCATTGGGTCAAAATCCAAGAATTTTAAACTCTGGCAAACACGATTCACTATTCTTTTCAAAAATGTGGAATACCTTACTTGTAAAAGGTAAGTGGCATGGTGAAATTTGGAACCGACGTAAGTCAGGCGAAATCTTCCCTCAGTCAGTCACCATTAATGCGATTTACAGCCAAGAAGATAAAATTAATTACTTTGTCGCAGTGTTTGCTGACATTTCGACTCAAAAGCGCAATGAAGAAAAACTCGCAAATCTTTCTTATTACGATACTTTGACGCAATTGCCTAACCGGTTATTGTTTAGGTCAATTCTACAAAAGCGGGTTGAAAAAGCATTACATCAGCAAACACAATTAGCGGTCGTATTTTTTGATATTGATTTCTTTAAGCATATCAATGACAGCTTAGGGCATGACGTTGGGGATAAATTATTAATCGAAGTAGGCGAAAGGTTATCTCAACTTAGTGGTGAGCATTGTATTGTGGCTCGACTTAGTAGTGATGAGTTTGTGCTTCTACTGACTGATATTCATCAACATGAATTGATTTTACGTAAGATTAATAAATTAAAATCTATGATCGAACAACCTTTCAAGTTCGATGATAGGCCGCTTATTAGAGTTACGCTAAGTATGGGCGTGTCAGTATTCCCAAATGACACATTAAACTTTGAACAGCTATTACAAAATACAGATACAGCGTTACACATTGCTAAACAAAATGGACGTAACAATGTCACTTTTTATGATTCAACTATGACGCTCAATTCTGTTGAACATTTAAAAATTCAAAGTGCGCTGCACGAAGCTATTCAAGAGAATCAATTTCATCTTGTTTATCAGCCCAAACTATCTCTGCTTGATAGTAAACTTGTCGGTTTAGAGACATTGATCCGTTGGCAACACCCAGAGCATGGTGTCATTTCACCTGCTGAGTTTATCCCGATTGCTGAGAAAACTGGATTAATTCATCAAATCGGTTTAATGGTATTAACGATGGCTTGTAAGCAAGGTAAAACCTGGCTTGAAGCAGGTTATCAATTTGGTCATTTAGCGGTAAATGTAGCGAGTTTGCAGTTTCAACGTTCAAGTTTTATTGACGATGTTGAAAAGGTGCTTGCTGACACTGGCTTTCCTGCTAATCGACTTGAACTAGAAATCACAGAAAGTTGTATGATGTATGAGCCTGAGAAAGTCATTAACGATCTAAAGCGATTAGGAAATATGGGGATTCAGTTATCTGTTGATGACTTTGGAACCGGATATTCATCATTAAGTTATTTAAAAAAATTGCCGATCAATGTACTAAAGATTGATCAATCGTTTGTCGCGGATATTCCAGATGACAGTAACAATACTGCGATTGCTAAAGCGATAGTTGCGATGGGGCATGCATTAAAACTGACCGTTATCGCTGAAGGTGTGGAAACGAAAGAACAAGCTGCTTTCTTGTTAGAAAATGGATGCGACCAAGCACAAGGTTACTTTTTCAGTAAGCCACAATTACCAGCAACCCTGACCCCAATACTGCCCCAAATGTAATGGTGTCTTACATCGGTGTCATCTTCGCATTATTAGCCACTAATACTATGCTGTCATTCTATTATTCTGACCTCTTTTTAGTCAGTTAGGCATGAACAAATCTGAGTCTAGCTGACTAATCTGTCTTAAAATATCAACAAAAACCGTGGCCAAGTCTTGATATGATAAGTTACTTACATGTGGCTTTAATCCTTCTATAGACATTCTAAGACCACTTTGTTGAGCAATATTTAGTAAAGAAAGCATTTCTGAGATTGATGTTTGCTCAACCTCAGAAAGCGAGTTAACCGCAGCATGAATATGATCATCTGTTATATCTAGTATGTGTAATTGATGCGTTAGCCGCCTATGGTTATCAGTCTTATTCCATTGGTTGACTTTAACATTCCTGCCAGATAAACAGACTTCAAATTGCATGCTAACCTCTATTTCCTTTAGAGCGGCCACGTTGTGGATGATTATCAGGCACTGCAACCAATTCATCATCCATTAGCTGGCACGTTGCTTCCACTTCATCTCCGTCTGGGGTTGTAATGGTGACGACATCGGCTTCATTTTTGTCCTCACAGATGTCATACGCTTCTTGTGGCGGTTTACGCATTTGACGTTCAGCAGCTTCAGTCATCAAGCCGGATGAGAAGCACAAAACCAGACTCAATACGGTAAAGCTTTTAAGTGTTTTAATCATTTGAGTTCCTTATTGCCTTAAATTGATAAACACAGTAACAATCAAGTATGTAGAAAATGTGCAGATTTTATGGAGTTTTAAAGGTTTGGTAGTGGGATTTGTGTAAGCTATATATACTGTTGAACTGTTTCCTAATTTATCCGTTAATTTATCAAGTTATGTGCTTGATTCAAAATGTAGATGCAATCATTTAGGGTAATTTTATAGAGCTTGTTGGGTTTGGTTTCATGAAGATATCTCAAAAACTTTTTTTAGCATTCATTGGGCTGACCAGTATTGTTCTTATCGCAACCTTATCACTTGCGAGGTGGAGTTTTGATCAAGGCTTTGTTAATTACATTCATTCCTTAGAAGAAGAACGATTACATACATTATCCAATTCTTTTTCTTCTTTATATGGTCAATCAGGCCAAAGTTGGGATAACGTCTCTGTACAACAATTAAATACCTTGTTAAGAGTGTTTTCTGCAGACCCATTAAAGTTAGTTACCAATGGTGACAGGAAATTACCTCCTAGACCTCTTTTCGTTGATGCTATCAAAGGCGTTGATTCGGGTCCTGAAGAAAGAGTAAGGCGTGGGCCACCACCGCATTTAAGAGATGCTAGAAAAGCAGGGCCGCCCAGAAGACTAGGCCCACCAACATCAATATATAATCCAGCGGGTGAGCGTTTAGCTGGTGATGCATTTGACGATATTGATGGCAGCATCAGCATGCCTGTTTTATATAACGATGAGGTCGTTGCCACGTTATACAGTAACCCTATTTTTGAAGTAAATAGTATTTCGGCTAAGGCGTTTGCGAAGCAACAATTATGGACCAGCATTTGGATAGGTCTACTTTGTTTATCGTTAGCCATTATTATTTCATGGCTATTGGCACGGGTGTTACTTATGCCTGTAAGAGAAGTTGTAAAAGGGATATCTCATTTATCTAAGGGGAATTACTCAGAACGCTTTAATTTAGACCGCCAAGACGAACTGGGGCTGCTAATGAATGATATTGATCACCTTGCTGTGACTTTAGAAAATACACGCAGTGCCAAAAATCGTTGGTTTGCCGATATCTCACATGAACTGCGCACGCCATTGAGCATTCTTTGTGGTGAAATCGACGCTATAAAAGCTGGCATCCGACCTTTTAATCAACAGCAACTGACTTCACTAGAGCAGGAAGTGATGCGAATTAAGCATTTGGTTGACGACTTATATCAGCTTTCTTTATCTGATGTTGGCGGCTTAAAGTATCAGTTTGAGTCTCTTAATATTACCCAATGTATTAATGAAACATTACTATCACTAGAAGATAAGATCAGTGAAAAAGACATCGCAGTGAGTTTTACCGCTGATGAGCCCATTTTTATCACTGGTGATGCGATGAGGCTTCGGCAATTGTTAGCCAATGTGATTTTAAACTCAGTTGCCTACACTGATAGCCCTGGGCGCCTATCTATAGACCTCATTACTGAGAAAGAACGTCTATTGATTGTATTTAATGACACAAAACCGTCTGTCGATGCATCAGAGTGCGAACTTTTATTTGACCCTCTACATCGGCAAGATAGCTCACGAGTTAGGCGAAATAATGGTGCAGGTCTAGGTTTAACGATTAGCAGAAATATTGTTGAGGCTCATGACGGGCTGATTAGCGCAAGACCATCTAATTTAGGTGGCCTATGTATTGAAATTGTTCTACCTTTGCAAAAAGAGTCATAAAAAATAATGAGTATAGATTACCCTAATATGAAAGTGTTAATTGTTGAAGATGAACAAAAAATTGCGCAAGTACTCGTTGATTTCCTTGAGTTAGAAGGCTTCGAGACTCAGGTGTTAAATGATGGGCTTCACGCTGTCGAAACCATTAAAAATGGCAATATTGATTTTGTTATTTTAGATCTCATGTTGCCTCATAAAGATGGTTTAACGATCTGCAAAGAAGTACGCCAATTCTCATCTATTCCTTTATTAATGCTCACGGCAAGAGTAGATGAGATTGATCGCCTTATCGGATTAGAGGTTGGCGCTGACGATTATGTATGTAAGCCGTTTTCAGCCAGAGAAGTCGTTGCCAGAGTCAAAACTATTTTACGTCGGATAGATGTTGAACCTAAAATTAGTGAAGATGAAATTGCTTATAAACATATTTTAATCAATATCCAGCGCTTTAAGTGTTTTGTTTCGAGTGTCGAAGTGGAGTTAACCCCTGTCGAGTTTAGACTACTGCAAACCATGTTAAAACGTCCTGGGGTAGTTCATAGCCGTGATAGTTTAATGCAAGTTTGTTATGTCGATGACCGCGTAGTGAGTTCTCGTACCATTGATAGCCACATTAAAAACCTAAGAGCCAAACTAACAATGCACCAAACTCAAATTGACTTACTTCATTCAATTTATGGTGTGGGTTACAAAATAGAATAAGCCCCTTTGAAAACAATTTCATATTCTCAGCTTGTTTACTCGCTCCTAGCGCTTGTTTTGTTTAGAATAGCCAACAATATTTATTATTCCCTTTAGCCATTGCTATATTGGGATACGTTGACTGAGGCGGACTGTTTTTCTGCCTAGGAGCTTTAATGCAATTGTTTGTAAAAGATTTAACCGTTATTGATTTCTCTTATTTGTGTCCAATTCGCGGCATGGTGGGAGAAAGCTGGATTGTCGATGTATTGCTTGATGGCGGTCTGGATGAGCAGAATATGGTTTTGGACTTTTCAAAAGTTAAAAAAACCATTAAAAATACCATCGATGATGTCGCAGACCACCGCCTATTAATTCCTACAGCATGCAGTGAAGTGAGATGGCAGCAAAAGGGTGACAGAGTTTGGATGGATTTTTCAAGCCAACAAGGTGACATTCATCTTGCGTGTCCGTCACAAGCATTTGCACTTGTGCCTACCGAAGTGATTGACTTTGAAAGTGTTAATTCATTCTTAATCAAAGCGCTACGTGAAGCTTTACCTGATAATGTTGAAGGTATTAGCTTAACGCTTCGTAATGAAGTGTTAGATACGCCTTACTACCATTACAGTCACGGTCTTAGAAAGCACGACGGCAATTGCCAGCGTATCGCCCACGGACATCGTAGTCCAATTACTGTATTTGAAAACGGTATTGCAGCACCTAAATGGGATCAATATTGGGCCGATAGATGGCAAGATATATATTTAGGAAGTGAAGAAGATATTGTTGATCTCAGCACTCTGTCTTTATCAAAGCAAGCTAAAGTGAATGATGCAACTCATTACGGCTTTCACTATCAAGCCCCCCAAGGTGACTTTCAGCTTGCTATGCCTAAATCTTGCTGTGACATCATTCCCCATGACACCACAGTAGAGTTATTGGCACAATTTTTAGCAGAGTCTATGTCAAAACAGTCACCTGAGTCAGAATTTAAAGTGATTGCCTTTGAAGGTATTGGCAAAGGTGCTATTGCTGTTAAGTAGCATGTTTTACAAAGCTTAATAGAGTCAAGATGCTCTATTAAGCTTTATACATTTTTCAAATCAACATCCCCTGATTAGTTCTTTTTAGCCTTACAAGAATCCTTTTATTCTCTTTTTAATCTATCTTTTATCTATAAAGAGTGCTGTCTTGAATGGGTTAACTTTCGCTCATGATTAACAGTTTGAATCTATTAGTTTAAAACCATACTATTGTATTAATTGGCTGAAAAGATGCCTATTCGTTAATTCTTTAACGACCTGAATCTAAATAGAATACATACACACTAGGAATGCATCGTACATGTCTGACAATAAATGTAAAAAGTTTTGTGTGCTTTCACTGCTGAGTGCTAGTTTTATCGCTTTTACCGCTCATGCTCAAATCCAGCTTCAAGGACAATTTGAACAAGGTGCACTGATCCGAGGCGCTGTTCCTGAAGGTAGCGTTGTAAAACTTAATGGCGAAGCGATTCAAGTGACGCCTCAAGGTAAGTTTGCGTTTGGATTTGAACGAGATGCCGCTAAAGAGCAAATGCTCGAAGTGGTATATCCGGACGGATTAACTGAATTAAAACCAATGACGGTCAAAGCAAAAGAATACAAAATTGATCGCGTCACTGGCATCAGTAAAAAAATAATGAAGCCGAATCCAGCTGCACAAGAACGCGCTGCTAAAGATGCGAAACTAACTCGCACGGCAAGAAATACATTTAGTGAACAAACGGCGTTCATGCAGGATTTTATCTGGCCTGTTACAGGGCGTATATCAGGGGTTTATGGAAGCCAGCGTGTATACAACGGTAAACCAGGCAATCCGCATTATGGTGTGGATGTGGCAAGACCAACAGGAACCGTTGTTGTTTCACCTGCCGATGGCGTGATTACTCTAGCTGAACCTGACATGTTTTATTCAGGCGGCACGCTTATTATTGATCATGGTTATGGTATTAATTCTACATTTCTGCATTTAAGTAAGTTGTATGCCAAAGTCGGTGATGAAGTAAAACAAGGGCAAAATTTAGCAGAGATTGGTGCAACAGGACGCGCTACTGGCCCACACCTTGATTGGCGCATAAATTGGTATCAAATGCGTTTAGATCCTGTCACCGTCGTGCCACCAATGTCAGAAATATTAGCTGCTGAGAAAGCTATAAAAGAATAATATTACCGATACAGATATTGATATAAATAGTAAGTTAAGCCGCTGCTAAGTGTAGCTATTTATCACAGGGCGATGTAAGGAGATTATTATGAATAAATTATTGCTCGCCCTAATAATACCGATTTATTTGTTATCTGGTGTCAGCTTAGCATCTGAAAAAGCGAAAATGAGTGTAACTTATTTGCCTGCAAGTAAAGCTGATTTACGTTATCAAGGTATAATAAAAAGAAGTGAAATTAATCAGTTAGTACAAGCATTGGCTGAAACCTACTTCACTTTTAACAATCCTCTGCAGATTGAGTATGGGAGCCAAGATGGCCCTTTATATGACCCCAACTCTCACACCATTCACATCCCGTACTCATTTATCGTCGATTCAATAGACTATTTTATTCAAAATGCTTATAAGGCCGAGCTTGCTGACTCAGCGGAGCAAGCCGCAGTTGATGCGTTATTACATACGCTACTCCATGAGATTGCTCATGCTTATATTGCTGATAATGGTATTCCAATATTGGGCAAAGAAGAGGATGCTGCAGATAACTTTGCCGCTATTATCATGCTTAATTATATTGATGCTGGCGATGATGCTTTACTCAATGCAGCAGATTTGTTTGCTTTAGAATCAGAGCACCGCCCTGATTTTTATGAGCTAGGCGAGTATATCGATGAGCATAGTTTTGATTTACAAAGGTACTTTTCAAGCCTGTGTTTAGTCTATGGCTCTGAACCAGAAAAGTATCCGGCATTACTGAATGAAATTGAAAAGGATTATCGAGTTGATAGAAAGTCGTTTTGTATTGAACACTTTCAAGTCATAACAAAAAACTGGCAAGGTTACTTTGCTCACTAAATAAACCTATTCTATTAAATTCATGTTAAACATTAGCCACAGGGTCAGGCTAACAAGTTTGTGGCTAGTGTTTTTGTATGACTAATGGCGAATAAAGTAAGACCTTATTGCTCACTAGCAATAATAGTTTCAATGCTATGAGGGTGAACTTTAATACAAATACCGTCTTTTTTAAAAGCAACCGTAGGGTTTGCTAATCGCTCATTATCACCTTGAGGTGAGCTTAACTTCACTTTGATATCAGTTTTTCCTTCAATAATAGCCGTTATTGACGGGACTTTTCTTGATAAATCCGAGATGAGTGCTTCACAAGTGGTTGCTGTAGTGGGTAAGACAAGTTCAATATGCTCCCAGCCTTCTTGAGGGTAAACCTTATCTGAAGGAAAGGGCAGCTCGACACATGGCACGCTAGCACCATTTAATTGCATTGGTGTATGTAATTTTATGATTAGGATAGGACGACCGTTAATCATATTGTTTGAGATCACTTGACCAGCTTGTTCAAATGCGTCAACAAGTAATTCAGCTTTCTCTTTGCTATTAACTCTCAGGGCACAATGATCGCACTTTAGAGCTAAGTCTGCTAAACCTAATTGATGTAGGAAGTGAGTGATACGCTGGTTAAATTTAGGCCAGCTTTGCTGTAACTGAGCATAATTCATTAGGGATCCTGAAGGTGTTTTTATGGTTATAAGGTGGAAAAACGACGAACTGGCTAAGGCCAAATTTCAATGGGAGTTCCTTCTTCGATAACTCGCCACAATTCGTCCATCTCTTTATTCGTTACAGCAATACAGCCGTTGGTCCAATTAAACTGTTGCGCTTGCTCAGGTGTTAAAGGTGAGTTGGGGTTTTGGCCATGGATCATGATCATGCCACCAGGACTGACCCCTAAGGCACTTGCTCGCAGGCGATCTTCTTCATTTGGGTAAGAGATATGGATAGATTTATAAAAAGCACTATCAGATTTTTTATAATCTAACGTGTATCTTCCTTGAGGCGTTCGTTGGTCGCCTTCTTTAAGCTTATGTCCTTGAGGGGTATCGCCCATGGCAATGCGGTAGGTTTTTAGCTTTTGACCCTGATGGTAAATCGACATACTTGATTCAGATTTATTCACCACGACGAGGTCTACTTTTGCTTTAATAAGTTGATCGACTGAAGCATTGACGAAAGTAGGCGTGATAATGGCGAGCAAAAAGAGGTATTTAACCAAGTACATGAAGTCTCCAAAAGCAGTTTTTTCGATATGTTTATTATTAATAGTGTTAACATGAGGTTAATTCGTTAAGCAATCTAGCAGAAGCATCAATAATTGTCATAATGAATTTATTATTTACAAAGATAATACCGTATTTTTCATATTATGCGGTACTTAATTAATGGTCATTTTTGAGTGAACTATGACGTCAGAAGAAAAGCAAGACACGCCATTAAAACGGCATATACGTTCTGTCATTTTTGGCACGGAAACTAAGCTAGGTCGATGGTTTGATATCGGACTCATCATTTGTATTTTATTCAGTGTATTACTGATAATTTTAGATACCATCGACAGTTATCATCAACAATATGGCCAAGCAATTTACTATGCTGAATGGGCGTTTACTTGGCTATTTACGATTGAATACTTGTTGCGGCTTTATGGCTCAATCAACCGCTGGGCTTATATGCGTAGTTTTTACGGTATTGTCGACTTACTGTCGATTTTACCGAGTTTTTTAGCATTGATATTCCCAGGGGCAAACGTCTCATTAGCGTTCAGGATATTAAGGCTATTTAGGGTATTTAGAGTATTAAAATTATTGCGCTACCTCAGTGAAGGAAACTTGCTGCTAAAAGCGATGATTCAGTCTCGCAGGAAAGTGTTTATTTTCTTCTTTTCAGTGAGCTTGATCATAATGGCATTAAGCGTCGTAATGTATGTGGTTGAAGGACCTGGAAATGGGTTTACTTCAATTCCAAAATCGATGTATTGGACCATAGTGACTATCACAACAGTTGGTTATGGCGATATCACGCCACAGACTAATTTAGGTCAGGCGATTGCTTCACTTACCATGCTAATTGGTTATTCAATTATTGCGATTCCTACAGGAATATTAACCGCTGAAATATCACATGAAATGGTTGCTGAGCGAGATTTAAGAAAGTGCAGCAATTGTGGTACTCGTGGCCATAATTTACAGGCTTTATTTTGTCATCACTGTGGTAGTGAATTAGAGCAACATCAATCAGAAGGGAAATCATGACCGAAGCTAAGTTTGTTCAAGGGTCGATTTTAAAGCACATTTTAGTCATGAGCTCAACGGCGGCAGTGGGAATTTCAGCGCTGTTTGTGGTCGATTTATTAGATATCTTTTTCTTAAGTTTATTGGGCGAAGTGGAGTTAGCTGCTGCGGTTGGCTATGCTGGCGCTATTTCATTTTTTACGACATCAATCGGCATAGGGTTGTCGATAGCACTGGGTGCACTGGTATCGAGAGCCGTTGGTGCTAAGAACATGGTTCTGGCTAAAAGGATGCTATTAAACAGTGCCGTTGTCTCGTTAATCACCAGTGTATTTGTTGCCATTACTGTATTTATTTTTATTCCTGAGTTACTTGCATTGGTAGGAGCTACTGGCGAAACCGCTGTACTTGCTGAGAGTTATCTTCGCATTTTAGTTCCTTCTTTACCTTTTATTTGTTTAGCGATGGCGCTTGGTGGGGCACTAAGAGCGATCGGTGATGCCAAGCTCTCTATGATGTCTACACTTGCAGGTGGTGGGGTTAACTTAGTCCTTGATCCAATTTTTATCTTTGCATTAAGTATGGGAATTGAAGGGGCAGCTGTAGCGTCAGTATTTGCTCGTATTGCGGTATTTGTTATTTCTGCTCGCGGCATTGTAGTTAAACATAAAATGTTGGGTAAATTTAATCGCCAACATTTTGTGGAAGATATTCGAACTATTTTTGCCATTGCGTTACCTGCAATGCTAACCAATGTGGCGACACCGATAGGTAATGCGGTAGTAACTAAAGCCATTGCAGACTTCGGTGATAGTTATGTAGCTGGTTGGGCAGTGTTAGGGCGATTAATTCCTGTGTGTTTTGGGGTGATTTTTGCTCTTAGTGGCGCAGTGGGGCCAATTATCGGCCAAAACTATGGCGCACTTGAGTTTGGCCGAGTTAGAGAAAGCTTAACAAAAGCCATTCAATTTTGTGTGGTATTTGTATTAGGTGTGTCGATTATTTTATTTGTCCTTAAACATCAAATTGTGTCGGCATTTGATATGCAAGGAGAGGCTGAGGAACTGATTTTATTCTTTTGTAATTATATCGCTATCTTCTTTATATTTAATGGCATTTTATTTGTTGCTAATGCTTCATTTAACAATTTGGGCAAAGCGAAATACTCAACTTTCTTTAATGTAGGTAAAGCTACTATAGGTACAATTCCATTTGTGTATTTTGGCGCCCAAATTGGTGGGGTGTATGGCGTACTTATTGGACAGGCGGTTGGCTCTATTTTATTTGGTATCGGTGGGGTTTGGGTTGGTTATCGACTCATTGATAAAATTACCAATAAAGAGCATGAACAAAAACTGCATCAACAAGCCCAACAAACCGAAGACAGTGAAATAGAACTGGAAATGAGTCCTAGCTCTTCACCGCAATCGTCATCTTATGTGCATTTAGCCCAGTTAAATGAAGAGCCTTTTTGTGAAGAGATTATTCGAGATGGTGATTTAGACAACCCTTTATCATCAAAAGATAAGTAACTTATATTTCAAAATAAGGCCTATTAAATAATAAAGCCCAGAAACTATGACGTTTCTGGGCTTTATTATTATCTATTTAGATAACAAATACTGCGGTTACTCTTCTTCAGCTTGGGCTTGTTCAGGCGAGGCTTCAGCTTGTGCCGCTTCAGCTAATTTCTGCTGCTCTTCTAATTCCATTTGAGCGCGAACGGCTTTCGAGATATACCCCACTTTTGGATTTTTTTGTGGGTTATCTTTAACGATTTTATTTTGCTTCGCTTTAGCCCGCTTAGCGGTCTTTTTGATCATTTGCTGTTTTCTGTTCATGGGACTTGCTAACTCGCTTAATGGTGCCGGTGGCACTTTACTGTCTAACTCACAACTATAAGAGTGGCTCATAGTTGCTTTAAATGATTAAGCTAAGTTTAGCTCAAACTGGCTGCAGGATATAGTTAAACTACTTATATAATCTATAGTGGGCGAATAAAGCACTGTTGAATCAGTTAATGCCGCTTTAAATTAAGCAATAGGATACTTAGTTATAGATTAATGGATATTTGAAGTTAAGGCGTTAATTAAAAGTTGCGGCTGAATTTTTCAATATCTTCAGCAGTTGCACCGTCATTACATTCGCCACGGATTTCTCCACGGCCTTCACTCACACTTCGGTTAAGGATCATGTAACCTTCTTTACAGTAACCAGTCATGTCGATGGTTTTTTGTAAACCGACTTCAACTTGTTGACCCCAAAGCTCTAATCGTTCTGCACGCTGTTCTTGCTCAATGGCATAACTTCGTGCGTTTTGGCGGCGGCGATCGATTCTTTGTTGGTGGGGGAGTGGGTCTTCAATGCCACGGTCACTTGCCGTTGCAACTTTTGCTTTGTAAGTAAAAAGCTTAATACCTTCACCTTTTATGGAAGTGCTAAATTTATCTTTGAATTGTCCTGCATAAGCTTCAGGCTCCAAAGGGGCAGAAGTACATGCAGTTAATAAAACAATACTGATTGCAATAGCAAAAATCTTTAGCACCTGAATATCCCTTTACCTATTTCTAAAATCAACTGGGTCTATTAAAAACGAAATTTATTTTTATTGATAGTTATTTATAACGAATTGAGCACTTCGGTATTGGTGAGAAGAGTGTCAACTAACAAGGTGTTATCCCGCCTGTAAAGAAGCTATATCGCAGTCTACAAAAGTAAACTGCGACCATAGGTTTTACTGACGTTTTGACTATGCGTATTGCTTTTCTAGGTAAGCAATAATGTCATTGGATTCATACATCCACTGAGTTTTTCCATCTTTGTCTATTTTTAAGCAAGGTACTTTTAGTTGGCCACCTTGCTCAATGAGCTGCTGCTTATTGGCATCTTGTTTGGCATCGACAATAGCTATTTCTAAACCTTGTCTGCGAATCGCACGGCGTACTTTGACGCAAAATGGACATGCCGCGTATTGGTAAAGGGCTAAACCATTTGTTTGCTCATCGATTTTTGCTTGCTCTGCAACTGGGCGCTGACGTTTTTTACCTGGAAATATAAAGTTAGCTAATAAGATAATACGACCGAGGATCCAACGAATAACAAACATACTGCTTCCTTTTTAAACTGGATGAATCAATTTAATTATATTTGTGGATGAATGCAGCATATAAAAGTGCACTTACATTCAAATTTAGCGACAGTTTACGTGATGTTATTCACAGATAATAGTCACTTGTGAGCCTTAACGTGTTTATCCTTGCAGGTTAAGGCTCAATTGCATTACTAGGCTTTGTTATACGGCAATGTTAATTAGCATCTAAAGTAAGTATTGCCTGTGCTTCTGATTCTTCCATATGCACCCGGCTTTCAAGAATGAACACTCTACTTGGGTCAATCAGTGCTTGCTCAACCAAGTAGGTTTTAACCGCTTTAGCACGTTGCTGGGCAAGTTGACCCAGTGCAGATTCACTAACGTTTTGTTGATTTAGCGTTAAGTTATACAGCGCGATATGCCATCTTCTTGCTAGTTCTTCTGCTGTAATTTCTGGTGTTTCAGCTTGTATTTGTTGTTTGATGAGTTGTGGATCTTGTTGAGTTTCATTTTGATATAGGTTCATTAATGCTGTCACTAACTCACCTTGAGTTGGAAATTGACTCGCAGATAAATTGGCTGGCAGTTCACTTATATCGAGCTTGGCGAGTGCAGCTAGTTTACTGTGCAGTTGTTGCTGCTGCAGCGCTTGTTGGTCGTTAACTAAATCAACGCTACCTTTAATGTTTAGCATCAATAATGGACGGTCATTCAGTGCAGTTGCTAGTTTACTAAGCGTCGATTGTTGATTGGCATCAATGATGGCTTGACCATATTCAAAACTCACTTTATCCATTTCTTCATCACTATCA
This sequence comes from Shewanella japonica, assembly GCF_002075795.1. NCBI lineage: Bacteria > Pseudomonadati > Pseudomonadota > Gammaproteobacteria > Alteromonadales > Shewanellaceae > Shewanella > Shewanella japonica. Next base: position 2,998,283 of record NZ_CP020472.1, on the reverse strand, counting down.
ACAAGACCTGCAAGTAACGAAAATGGCGCAGTAATCGTTTTAGTTATCACATTGGTAATGGCTGTCATGATGATGCTGCCAAAACTAAAGCTTGGAGAATCCAAGTCGCCATCTACATTGACACCTAAATCAATCACCCCATGCCTGTCTTGTAATAAAGCAATAGCAAGGGTGATTGGCAGTGAGGTCGCGAGTGAACTATTACTTGGCTTACCTAGTTGTAACTGATCAACAACTAAATGATTGCTACCCACTAATTGATTGTTTTCAAGCTTGTAGTTAAGAGCCAATGAGAGTTGGCCTTTATCAATATAGTATCCAGCATAGGTTCCTGAATAAGGATTGATTGAGGTTAATTCTACTTTGTTAAAAGCAAGATTAAGATCTAGATATGGGTTAGCAAGTAACGGGTTAACATCCCCTTTTAAAGTGACAGGCGCATACTTATCAATTTTACCTTCAAGATTCACTGATGCTCTTGTTTGTGGATTGGTTGAAATTTGGGTGATTTCGCCTGTTAGCTGCTCAATACCTGAAGCAAAATTAGGTGTAAGTGAGTTATCCGCAAAGAAAGCAGAGCTCTCTTTTAATCCGATACGGTTAATGCTAATAGCGAAAGCTGGCTCAGTTGAGCCTGTTGAACTGAGTTCGACATCAATAGGCGCTTCTTTTGACGCCGTGTCTGACTGGTCAATATCTTCAACCTCCTTACTGGCTGGCTGTACGATTAAGTCTGCAATATTAGTACTTCTGTCTTCAGCAATGACTAAGCGACTAAATAACTGGTTAAATTGGATTTCATCGATTAATAATGATCTTGCTAAATTATCGAATGTAAGCTGGTTAATCTTCATTGCATCCCAGTTGAGTAAGGGCTGCTTTAATACGTTATCTTTTATTTTTAAATCTAATACCGATGCTTGCCCTTTAAAAATGAGCTTTTGCTGATTGTTGGCACTTACGTGGCCCTTTGTATTAAATAAACCATCCTCTAAGGTGATATTCATAAAAGGAGCAATGTAAGGTTGTAGCTTGGTGAGATCCATATTCTGGTAATCAATATCAGCTTCAATGCTCATCAAGTTCGCATCGATCTGGCCTTGTGAGGCGAATTGGCTTTGGTCGTTAATCGATAAATCAAGTTGATAGTCAATCGGAGCAGAGAAATCTGATTTGATAACACCTGTTGATAAATTGATATTGGACATCTTCCAGAAATTACTCGTTTTGTTTGCCACACTTTCTGTGAGTTCAAACTGGTAATCATTAAGTTTGAATTGATGCAGCGTGACCAGCCATTGTTGCGCGCTGTTGTTATTGTCATGGCTCTTGAGATTATTGGCCGTAGCTTGGTTATCCGGTGCGTTATCTTTACTTTGTGTATTAATTGCTTGCTGCTGTTTAGGAGTGAACAACTCAACTAAGTTTATTCGTTTAGGCGCAACCGTTAACCAAAAGTCAGCATTGTTGGTTGTTAATAATGGGATATCGATGAGTTTGTCTTTAGAAGAAGCACTAAGACCTTCTAATGCTAATAAACTTATGGTTGCGACATTACGTTCAGTATCTTTTGTGACGATATTATCAAGTGCAATATCAGTATTAGTGAGCTCAATATTAACGGGTAATTCTGATGAGTCGACATTTGCCTCAAGTTGAGCGGCCACTGGTTCAGAAATGGCAAAATCAGTTGAAACATTCAAGTTTGCTGACGTTAATGACACATCAAACATACTGTCAATGAATGACCAATATTGCGGCAAAGTAATTTGAGTCAATGTAACCTGACCATTGGCTAATATAGGCGACAATTGAAATTGAGTGTTTAACGCTAAAACGCCTTTTTTATCATCAGTGATAGACAGGCTAATTTTATTTGCATCGACTGAATTAGCCAGTAAGGCATCGGTTCTAATCAATTGACCGTTAATTGTGATATTAGGGTAGGTAAGGCTTGATTGTGTTACCTTATCGTCAAAGTTAACACGCGCTTTGTTTAACTCAAATCGGTTAAGGTGAAGTGCTATCGGCGTTGCTTGATTGTCGCTTTCTGTTGGTTCCGAACTGTTGTTATTAGCCGCTAAAGTATCGAGAATATCGGAAAAGTTAAATTGATTTGAAGGGGTATTTAGGCGGGTGACTGCCCACTGGCTTCCTTCAATAGTGAGATAATCTAATGTAACGTTAAGATTAAGTAACGACTGCCAAAAGAGAAAATCAACCGATAGCGTTTCGATAGAAATGAAGTCAGTTGTACTGTCTTTCTCCGCGATAGAAAAACCATGTAAGCTGGTTTCAAAAGTAAATGGGTTGATTTTAATATCTTCAAGGCTTACTTGTCTGCCAAGTTGTTCCTCAAGAATTTTTGGAAGCTGTTTTGAGGCAATAAACGGAACCAGTAAGCCTAAAGTCAAAATAAATAATAAGTAAATAAATGAAATTGTTATCGCAGCTTTTTGGTAACGAGGGCGATTTGAATAGGCGAGCTTCATTTTAGTCAACAACGACATCATAGTACGACTGCTTCTTTTGGTTTTAGACAGTGAATATTTTGACATTTTATCTAATTTATCGTTCAGTTACTTGCTTGTTTAAATATTTTTACAAAAAAGATTCACTTTTGTTTTTAAATGGACAAAAGTAGTATTTCAATTTAAGCTAATGTATTAATGAGATTTTTATTTTAAAATTGAGCTGACTGTTCTGCTATAACAGTAGAATGAACTCTCATCTGACTTATTTCGCAATTGAGCTGTATCATTCAGTAGCGATAAAGGATGGCAAGTGAACAGCAACAACATTTTCAAGGACGAAACAATGCAAATCCGCCTGGCTTCAGAGTTTGATACCGATGTATTGGTCAATTTATTTGATGAATACCGTCAAAGTATGGGGTTTAAATCTGAACCAAAAAATTGTCGAAATTTTGTGAGAACTCGTCTACAAGAAAATGATTCGATGATATTTTTGGCTTGGGAACAAGAGCATTGCCTTGGCTTCATCCAACTTTACCCGTCTTATTCTTCTTTATTGCTAAAACCTGTTTGGTACTTTGACGATGTTTATGTTGATTCAGCCAGACGTGGCGAAGGCATTGCCGCTAAACTCATTGCTAAGGCCAAGTTATTAGCTGATGGTACTGAGGTTATTTTGGTTAAACGAACAAAAGTGCTCGATAACGAACTCGAGAAAAACTTAACTAACATGACCGAGACAGAAGGGATGTACTTATACCATTCCGATATGTAAGTGAGCGTTGATTTAATTAGCTTGTAAACTAGCATCTAGCCTTTGGAAATTGATAAAATGCCAAAGGTTTTTTTATGTCTGAGGGTTTTAGGTTGAATAAGAGTTTAGTCACTAACATCATTGCTGCATTATTTGTATTGGTAGGTTATGTTGCCGCTTTACCTATGGTGTTCACTATAGGGTTATTTGCGTTATCTGGTGCGATAACAAATTGGTTAGCTGTGCATATGCTTTTTGAAAAAGTCCCTGGTTTGTATGGTTCTGGTGTGATCCCTTCACGGTTTGAGGAGTTTAAAGCAGGCATTAAGCATTTAATGATGTCGCAATTTTTTACTCAAGAAAATATTGACCGCCTGTTAACAGAGAACAGTGCATCAGCCATTGATTTAACGCCAGTGATCGACAAAGTTGATCTTGAACCGTCATTTGATGCGTTAGTTAATACGGTAGAAAACTCTTCATTTGGCGGAATGCTGTCGATGTTCGGTGGTACTGAGGCCCTAATACCTTTAAAAGAGCCTTTTATTGAAAAGATGAAAGCGTCATTAACTGAACTAACACAGAGTGAAGAGTTCAATCAGATTTTAGTTAATGAACTAGAACAGCCCAACGTGATGGCTGATCTGCAAGCTAAAGTATCTAACATTGTCGATCAACGTTTGGATGAGTTAACTCCAACAATGGTTAAAGATATTGTTCAAGAAATGATACGTAAACATTTGGGCTGGTTAGTGGTGTGGGGCGGTGTTTTTGGCGGTGTCATCGGGGCTATTGCAGCAGTGCTTCAGGCCTAAAACAATTCGTTATTTAACACGCTAACAGCCTCTGTTAAGTGTGTATTTGGCGCGACTTAAATGCTTCAAATATTACCTCAGCCACCTTTACTAAGGTGGCTTTTTATTTCATTATTTTCATCAATCTGGACAGTAAGTTTAGTTGAGTTATTCGACATCCGTTGATAAATCCACTATTTTGGATAATCAGAATCAACTTTTTCGACATCTTATCGCTTAATTTGGGCTGGATGACCATTTCGCCAATAACTAAGGGAATGCTTATGTCAAATCATCATAAAGTCAATTACTTAGAAATACCGGTTAACGACCTTACTAAAACAAAAACGTTTTTTTCTGACGCTTTTGGTTGGCACTTTAAAGATTATGGCCCTGAATACAGCTGCTTTTTGGACGTTGGCATTGATGGTGGTTTCTATTTGTCATCAACTCACTTTAACCTTGAAAAAGGTTGTCCGTTAATCGTGCTTTATAGTCAATGCCTTGAAACCAGTGAACGTAGAATTTTGGCTGCTGGTGGATTGATTACTAAAGCTGTATTTAGCTTTCCTGGTGGGAAAAGGTTTCATTTTAGTGATAATAATGGCAACGAATATGCCGTTTGGTCAGAGTAAAATGGCCAACTTAAAGACTAATAACATTGCTGAAAATCAACAAAATACGATCGTTAATTCACCTTGTATCGGCAATTGCTGTTTAGATGAGCAAGATGTGTGTTTGGGTTGTCACCGAAGGTTAGATGAAATATTGGGGTGGCATAAAATGACCGACAACCAAAAAAGAGAGCATATACAGGCACTATCTCAACGATTAACGTCGCCTAAATGAATTGTCTTCTAGGCGAATGATTACCTTCTGAAGTGGTTAATTGATAAAGCCACCGATACATTACAAACATATGTGAGGGCCAACCAGGTAGCAGTTGAGACGACGAAGTGATTGCTCTATCTCATTATTTCAAAATATTGTTATTTCAAAATATTGTTATTGCTCAGTCTCAGTTTTAAATAAGCTAAACCCACGAGCCTGATAATTTTTTAAGGCGCTAGGATGGTCTAAAGAGCACGTATGTACCCATACTCGCTTAGTATTTGGTAGTGCCCAAGCTTGCTTTATAGCTTCACTAAGTAAGTAGCCGCCCATTCCCTTACCGATAAACCTTACTCCTAGTCCAAAGTACATTATTTCAACTTGGCCGTTGGTTTGTTGTTGCAGCTCAAAATAGCCTGCAGGTGAACCTTCAAAATAAGCAACGTACAAATGTAAGTGAGGATCTTCGCTATAGCTTTTCCATTGTTGCTCTGACCAGCCCAATTTGTCGGTCCACTCCCACGCTTCCCCAGCAAACTGATATAGAAACCGATTGAATTCAAACTGGGGAAGCTTGGCTTTAGTGACAATTAAACCTTTAGCATCTGATTTTGCGTTTAATTGACTTGCATGGGTCATTTCTAAATGAAAAATTGTCACATCAGACATGGAAAACCTTTAAAAATAGCTGGAGCAGTGATTATAAGATTGCAGATATCAACTTACTGGTTCTAAAGGCGAATTATCTTTAATCATGACTAAAACTGCAATATAAATTAGTGCTAAAGGTGGAAAGAATGCGAGTAAGAAGCCAATCGCTGTGGCTAACTTAGGTGAAGAGGTTTTTTTACTCCCTAATTTATAACTGCTCCATGTAATAAAAATGGTAAATGGCACCCAAAGCACCACGAGTAATTGTCCAATAAAAGAGGCATTAATTGACATTATTTAATCCTTTAAATATTGAGTTTATAAGTAACTGTTAAACTAGCATTGAAAATATAGCATAAAAACAAGCATAAAAAAGCCATCGACAGTCGATGGCTTTTTTATCAATAGGTTATTTATAACAACTAATAAGCACTGTCATGGACGTTTTTAACAGCACGACCTGAAGGGTCATTAATGCCTTGTAAACTCTCATCCCAAAGTAATGCTTCAGGTGTAGAGCAAGCGACCGTTTTCCCGCCCGGTACTGTTTCAGCTGCTGACTCTAATGGGAAGAACTCTTCAAAGAAGCAACGATAGTAATAGGCTTCTTTTGATTCTGGCGTGTTGTACGGGAATCTAAATTTAGCGTTGGCTAATTGTAAATCATCCACTTGCTCTGCAGCGATGTCTTTAAGGCCATCAATCCAAGAGTAACCAACACCATCACTGAATTGCTCTTTTTGACGCCAAACGACTTCATGTGGCAATGCATGTTCGAATGCTTCACGTAAAATGTTTTTCTCAATACGACCTTCTTTTGACATTTTAGCTTCAGGATTGATACGCATAGCGACATCCATAAACTCTTTGTCTAAAAATGGAACACGTGCTTCTAGTCCCCAAGCCGCCATGGCTTTGTTTGCTCGTAAACAATCAAATAGGTGTAATTTATCGAGTTTACGTACTAACTCTTCGTGGAATGCTTGTGCATTAGGTGCTTTATGGAAATATAAGTAACCGCCAAATAATTCATCAGCGCCTTCGCCTGAAAGCACCATTTTAATGCCCATCGCTTTAATTTTACGGGCCATTAAGTACATTGGTGTCGCTGCACGAATAGTCGTAACGTCATAGGTTTCAAGGTGATAAATAACTTCTTTAATCGCATCTAACCCTTCTTGGAAGGTGAAATGGATTTCGTGGTGAATTGTGCCAATTGCATCGGCCACTTTTTGAGCTGCGATTAAATCTGGTGCGCCTTCTAAACCAACAGCAAATGAATGTAGTTGTGGCCACCAGGCATCGGTTTCGCTGTCATTTTCAATACGACGTTTAGCAAAGGTTTGCGTAATTGCCGAAATAACTGATGAATCTAACCCGCCTGATAACAATACACCATAAGGTACATCTGACATTAATTGACGTTTAACCGCAGCTTCTAAAGCATCTCGCAATTCTTCTTTACTCGCGGCATTGTCTTTTACTGCTTCAAAATCTTGCCAATCACGTTGGTAGTATTGGGTTAATCCTGCGTCTTTAGAATAGTGGTAATGGCCTGGTGTAAACTCTTCTACTGTTTTACATACCGGCATTAACGCTTTCATTTCTGATGCGATGTAATAGTTACCTAGACTGTCACGACCAGAATAAAGCGGGATAATGCCCATATGATCACGGCCAACTAGAAATGCATCTTGTGCTTTATCGTAGAGCACAAACGCAAAAATACCGTTTAGTTTATCTAAAAAATCGACGCCGTATTCTTGATATAAAGCTAAAATCACTTCACAGTCTGAGTTTGTTTTATAACGGTATTTTTCGCCTAGCTCTTCTTTTAGCTGTTTATGGTTATAAATCTCACCATTTACTGCCAGTACAATGTTGTCATCTTCACTAATTAGCGGTTGTGCGCCGTGGTCAACGTCAACAATCGCCAAACGTTCATGTGCCAAAATTGCTTTATCGTCAGCATAAACACCTGACCAGTCGGGTCCACGGTGGCGCAGTAGCTTAGACATTTCTAAAGCCACTTGACGCAATTCTTTTGCGTCTGATTGAATATCTAATATTGAAAAAATTGAACACATAATTTGGCTCCAGAATCGCTATATCTACACTTAATAATCTTTATCTGGAAATTACTTTGACAGCATTTTTCTCAAGGTTCAACTGTAATTTTTGAATAATCGTCAATATTATTAGGTTTTTAGTTGGTTAAATCTGTTTTTGTTGGCCTTATTTTTGAGGTTTATCTATTTTTTTGTAGCTACCATTGATGAATATTTATTTTGACTGGGCAGATAGCCCAAGAATTTTAAGATTGTGGAATCGAAAGTGATTAAATTTTTCAGGTATTTTAATAGGGGAGGCTTGAGGTAGTTTTATACAAAAAATCCCTTGAGGTATACAAACTCAAGGGATATTAATTAAAGATACTGTTAATACGACTTATATTGTTAAAGGTCAATGCTATTAACTCATTGCAGGATTAACTCAATGTGCGATTAGCTCAATATGTTATTAATTCCTGCAAAATTAGTAAAGGTTAGTCCTTTGCTGGTCTAAGCGAATTAAATTCCGAACCTTGATAATAGCCAGGCCAATCATCGTTATTGGCTAAAGATTTCGCTGATTCAAAATACACGGCTAAATCTTGTAAAGCGCCAGAAAGGTCCCAGTCTTCATGATAATGATCGCAAACACTGTGATAGCATCCTTTCATTTTTTGTTGCATCGCTTTTTTATACTCTGCAGTTTCGTCATCTAGCGGAATACTACCACCACCAGCAAATACCGCTGGTACCCCTAATTTTGCAAAGCTGAAATGATCTGAGCGGAAAAATCCGCCTGATGCAGGGTTACGTTCGCGAGTAGCGTGACGGTTTTGTTTATTTGCAGCATCAATTAAATAGCGCTCAAGTTCTGACTGGCCTTTGCCAACAATGGTGTAATCTTGCGTCTTGCCATAAACATTAGTGCTATCAAGGTTGAATACCGCAACGGTTTTATCAATCGGGTAGATTGGATTTGCAGCATAGTAACGCGATCCCAACAGCCCTTGTTCTTCACCTGTTGTTGCTATAAAAGTTAATGAACGTTTCACGCCTTGGCCATTTTTGGCTTGTGCAGCAAATTGACGTGCAATTTCCATTATCCCAGCTGTTCCCGAGGCATTATCTAATGCACCGTTATAGATGTTATCGCCATCTTTGCTTGGGTCTATACCAATGTGATCCCAGTGAGCTGTAAATAGAATGTGTTCATCGCTTGCTTCAGTTCCCTCAAGAGTTGCAACCACATTATAGCTGTCAGCGTATTCAGCCTTACTGGTAAATTGAATATCTGCGGTTTGATTTAACTCAAGATGAATCGCGCTATCTGCAGCACGTGCCATTAATGGCTCCAATTCAAAACCGGCTTTTTTGAACAAGGCATTAGCGCTTTCCATTGTCATCCAACCTTCAACAGCAACGCGTTTATCTTGCTCGGCTTGATTTAAGACAAGATCTTGTTGTGCACCAGTCCAGCTGTTTTCAACAACAGACCAAGGGTAAGATGCAGGAGCCGTATCATGGATTATGATTGCACCTAATGCACCTTGACGACTGGCTTCTTCAAACTTATAGCTCCAGCGGCCGTAATACGTCATTGCTTTGCCGTTGAATTTATCTGACTCTGGGTGAGCAAAACCTGGATCGTTAACTAAAATGACCGCTATCTTGCCTTTCATATCAAGGTTTTCATAATCATTCCATTGATACTCAGGTGCATTAACTCCGTAGCCAACAAACACCAAAGGCGCATTTTTAATATTAACCCCACCTTTATCGTGACGGCTTCCCAGTACGATATCTTGGCGATAATGCATATCAATGCCCGCCAAGCTGATAGCTTGGTCTTCACTTGCGGTATAACTCACCATAGGAACCGGTTGTAAAAAGCTGCCTTGATAAGCGCCTGTTAAACCCATTTCAGTAAATGCTGCAGATAGGTAATCAAGGGTGAGTTTTTCTCCTTTTGTTGTCGGGGCGCGGCCTTCAAACTCATCTGATGATAAGGTCTTGATATCGTTTCTAAAACGAGATTCATCAAACGTTACTTTTGTATCTGTAGATACCGCAGAGGTGTTTTTTTCCGCTTGGTTCGGAGCAGTAGGGGCATTTTGTGGGCTACAAGCCGTGATGAGTGCTAACGCACAAAATGGCAGCAATTGCTTCATAGGTTGTCCTATTGTTATTTTTAGTCTTAATCCGAGTTAAAACCGCTCAATGTAGTATAAATGCGGTTTTACTATGCAGGCATAATGAATCAAGCCTATATTGCATTCAATAGAGAAGGCTTGAAATTATGTTACCTAATGTTAATCAGAGAAATTTTCAGTTATTTAAACTGTTAAATAACTTTTTTGCTGATGTAAATATGGGATTATGCTAGTTAGCCTCTGAGATCTTGATACCTAAGAGGCTAATTTTAGCTGAGTGGATGACTTGAGTAGATAAATGGAGTTTTTGTCGGAAATTAAACGACGTCAATATCGCCAGCACATTTAAACACATGATTAGGCCTGAACGGTTCTTTGTCGATATCTGCCATTTGGCTGACACCACTGGTGACTAGAATCGTTTCAAGACCCGCTTGAAAACCTGCCAATATATCGGTGCGCATGTTATCGCCAATAATGACGGTATTCTCTGAATGGCCTTTAATGTGGTTTAACGCTGATCGAATAATCCATGAGCTAGGTTTGCCCACATAAAATGGCTTTTTACCGGTAATGCGTTCAATTGGTGAGCATAAAGCGCCACAAGCAGGGCTGTATGCTGGACCATGAGTGTCGGGGTTTGTAGCAATAAAGCGAGCACCATCAGCGATAAAACGGGACGCTTTGTGGATCATGTCCCAGTTAAATGAGCGAGTCTCACCAACAATCACAAAGTCAGGATTAATATCAGTAATCGTAAAGCCAGCATTATAAAGCTCGTGAGTCAGGGCGCCTTCACCAATGACGTATGCTTTACTGCCTTTTTGGTGCTTTAAAAAGTCCGCAGTTGCCATTGCAGAAGTGTAAAAGGTACTTTCAGGAACATTAATGCCAGCAGCGCCAAGGCGGTTTTGTAAATCTTTTCCTGTTTGAACAGGGTAGTTGGTAAGAATAACCAGTGGATTGCCTTGCTCGAGTACTCTGTGGATAAATTTATCACTTCCGGGGATCAGTTTATTGTCGTGCAGTAAAACGCCATCGATATCGCAGATAATATTTTTCATTGATTACTCTTTATTGATGAATGCTTTCATCATATAAAGGCATTTTTATGTAAAAAACAATCGTAGTGTGCATGATTTAAGCAAAAAAAGCGAAAGTGAGCTTTGGGAGAGGAATGCGGAACCATTTTTGGTGATTCCGCAAAAAACAATTTATTGTGGATAGGTTAACACTCAACTATATTGACTGCTAAGCCACCTTTGGCCGTTTCTTTGTACTTACTACGCATGTCTTTACCGGTGTCCATCATTGTTTTTATCACTTTATCAAGTGTGACTTTATGGTTACCGTCGCCACGCAACGCCATACGAGAGGCGTTAATTGCCTTTACAGCGCCCATTGCATTACGTTCAATACACGGTACTTGCACTAATCCGCCAACAGGATCGCATGTTAATCCAAGATTATGCTCCATACCGATTTCTGCCGCATTCTCTACATGCTCTACAGTGCCGCCCATAATTTCTGTTAGTGCTGCAGCTGCCATTGAACAAGCGACGCCCACTTCGCCTTGACAACCCACTTCAGCACCAGAAATAGAAGCATTTTTCTTATACAAAATACCGATAGCAGCGGCAGTCAACAAGTAGCGGCAACATACATCAATGTCCACTTCTTGCACAAAGGTGTGATAGTAGCAAAGCACTGCTGGAATGATGCCAGCTGCGCCATTAGTCGGAGCGGTGACGACGCGATCGCCTGCAGCGTTTTGTTCATTGACTGATAACGCAAATAAATCGACCCAATCCATTGCTGTTAATGGATCCATATTATTACGGCCTTCGGCTTGTAAGCGGCGATATAAAGCGGGTGCACGTCGACGAAGTTTAAGGCCACCAGGTAGCATGCCTTCTTTTTGATAACCACGTTCGATGCAGTTTTTCATCGTTTGCCAGATGTCCCATAAGCCCTGTTTTACCTCTTCTTCAGAAGCAATACTCAGTTCATTGGCCATCATTAATGACGAAATGCTTAAACCATTTTCACAACACACATCAAGAAGTTGCGTGGCTGAATCAAAATCATAAGGGGCTGATTTTATCGGTGTTGCAGGTGAGGCATTCGTTTGGGTGATTTCATCTTCATCTAGAATAAAACCGCCACCGACAGAATAATAAGTACGTTCATAGATACAACTGCCTTCGCTATATGCATATAGCGTCATTGCGTTGGCGTGAGCAGGTAAACTTTTACGACGATGATAAGTAATCCCGTTATCACGGGTAAATTTGACTGTTCGTCCATCTGCAATCGTTAGGGTTTGATTGGCTGATACTTGCTCTAAAATGGCGTCGATGGTGTCAGTATCAACGGTATCAGGATCTTCGCCCATTAATCCAAGAATGACCGCTTTACCTGTACCGTGACCTTTACCCGTTTGGCCTAAAGAGCCAAATAATTCTGAGCGTAATTCATCGGTTTGCGCAAGTATATTTTGTGCAGCTAAATGCTGCATAAATAACTTACCAGCCTTCATTGGACCGACAGTATGGGAGCTTGATGGTCCAATACCGATTTTAAACATGTCAAATACACTAATCATTGTTATCAACCTTTAATTCAGTCGTTTTTTATTATAGTCGTTTATTATATTCGTCGTGTCGTTTGAGATAGATTTGTCAGCATAAGAGCCTGAGCCAATGCGTCACTATATGCAGATAACAAAACAAGTAATAGGCGGGTTGTTTTCGTTATTAACTGTTTCTCTATAGGAGATTTCTCTGCATAATAGTCGCCACTAAACATGTTTAGATTAATGGCTTAAATATAATCTAGGTTCAAATCACGATAGTTATTTTACTGAGTATCCCATACTTTTTACGAGTTCGTTCATTAGATTTTTTTATGCGACATACTTCACATTAGTTGAGGTTATTGCAAGGGGAAACTCAATGGTAACTATTCATAAATATGAACAATTATGAGGTTGTACTGCCAATATAAACAGGAGCTCTCGTGAGTTATTTAATGATGGATTTAGCTGGCCATAGCGTTAGCGAAGAAGAGGCGAGCTTACTCTCGCATCCACAAGTTGGCGGAATTATTTTATTTACCCGCAATTTTTCTAATAAAACACAATTGATTGACTTAATTAAATCTGTTCGGCAAATACGTCCTGAATTATTGATTGCTGTAGATCATGAAGGTGGCCGAGTACAACGGTTTAGAGAGGGCTTTTCACTTATTCCTGCCATGGGGGATATATTACCCGCTGCCGCTGGAGACATAACACTTGCGCAAAGCTGGAGTAAAGAACTGGGCTTTTTGATGGCAGTTGAATTACTTGCTTGCGACATTGATTTAAGTTTTGCTCCAGTGCTAGATGTAAACGGCATTAGTGATGTGATTGGTAAACGCAGTTTTAGTGCCGAACCTAGTCAAGTGAGCGCGATGGCTGAATCGTTTATTGAAGGAATGAATGAAGCAGGGATGGCCGCAGTAGGAAAACATTTTCCTGGTCACGGCAGTGTTAAAGCGGATACCCATGTTGCTATGGCAGAAGACAATCGAAGCCAAGCACAAATATTTGAACATGATATGGTCCCTTTTAAGCAACTTATGGGTAAAAAATTACTCAATGGGGTGATGCCAGCGCATGTGGTTTATAGTCAGTTAGACCCCAACCCTGCTGGTTTTTCTTCTTTTTGGCTGCAAAAGGTATTAAGGCAAGAGCTTGAATTTGATGGGGTGATATTCTCTGACGACTTAGGTATGAAAGGAGCTTCTTTTGCGGGAGATTATCTCGGTAGGGCTAAAGCGGCTTTAACAGCGGGTTGTGACATGATTTTAGTGTGTAATGACCCCGAAGGCGTTAACACGCTTTTAGCTAATTTTGAATGGCCGCAAACACCACCAAGTGTTAATGCGACCAAGCTTAAAGCAAATAAGGAACAAGTCATGAGCGCCTTAGGTTGTGAGGAGCGTTGGCAAAAAGCCCAGCAACTTGCCAATCAAATAACACACTCACAAGCGTAAACTGGCCAATAAAAAACCGAATGACATAAACAGATTTGTTCATGTGCATTCGGTTTAGTGATACTAATGCTAACGGAATCGTTTGCTCAACATCTGACCAGACTATATTAGATTCAATCAGTTTTGCGCTTACTTTAATGATTCATGGCTTGCATTGCCTTCAGTCATCAATGTCGGAGTATCATCACTAAGTGGTTGAGCACTTTCCTCAAGCGATTCTTCCAAAACTAGATCTTCTGGCTTAGTGGTTGTCGGTTGTTCCATTTTTCTAATTTGCATCACAATCCCCATTTTAGGGTGGTCAAAGTAGTGGATTTCACCTGATCTTACTCGTCTGTTTTGCACCATAGGGATAGATTGCAAAAATGGACTTAATACTTTTTCATTTTCCGCTTGGGTGCTGTATTGATAGTAATCATTTTGCACCACTTCTTTTTGGATCGGTTTACGAAGCGCCAGTCGTGTTTCGATAAATAAATAATGACTTAAGTAAATATTGATATTACCATCAAGCTCCCACACTGGGGTCGTTTTGGGTTCATCAATAAAGCTGCCAAATGATGAACTGAAATCAAAAGTTGAAAACTCATCTTCTTGCTGTTCTGTGACTGGGTTACCAGCGTATTCGAACTGTTCTGAAAAATCTTTACCTGCGTAGATGCGAATCGGTTTGGCACGGTTGCGGGACTGCATATCTTGTTGCCATGTCATATGCAATAAACTACGCACGTCTCGTTCACGCTTTACAGCGCTGATTATCTCGGCAAATTGGCTCTGGGACTCAGCTAATAAAATTGGCCCTTCACCTAAATAGGCGACTTGAGGTTCATCGGCAGCAATAGAAAAAGGCACCTGACTTGGGAAGGTGGTTTTATTGGCACTGACCAATGGATCTTGGCAATCAACTTCACCACTCGTCCAGTCTGTTGATGTGCAGCCTGATAACCCTAATGCAACGCCAGTGATGTCGTTACTGATCATAGGGGTAATTAAGTCGACATTTTTGCGATTAGGCGCAACTGCGGCATTTTCTTGCCATTGTTCTAGGCTGTTAGATTGTCTTTCAAACACGAAAACTTCGACTTCAAACCACGACTTGGCTTGAACACTTACTGACGAACTTATCGCTGTGATAGCGGCAATTGATATAACAAGGTTACGCAGCACTAGTGGGTTTCTCCAATACGGTGTTGAGCTAATTGTTCTAGTAACGTCTTCACTAAGTCTAGACGTTGTTTGCTGGTTTCAGCAGGGATAGTGAACTTTAACTTATTTGAGCCTTCCATTCGATAAATTTGTGGCTGGCTTTGTAATAAACCAATGATGAACATAGGATCTATTTTATGGCCGTCATTAAACTCTATGCTACCACCTTTGGCATGCATCTCAATCTTACTGGCGCCTAACGCTGTTGCTTGGTGTTTGTATAAGGTTAGTTCCATTAAGTTGCGAGTAGGATCTGGCAGTAGACCAAATCTATCAATGAATTCAACTTTGAGTTCATCTAGCATTTTTTCAGTTTCGCAATTGGCAATACGTTTATACAAAGATAAACGCATATTAACGTCTGAGACATAGTCATCAGGGAGTAGGGCTGGAATACGTAATTCAATCTCACATTGTGAATTTAGCATGTAAGCAAGCGACGGCTCTTTGCCTTCTTTTAATGCTTTAACTGCTGATTCCAGCATTTCCATATATAGACTAAAACCAATTTTAGAAATATGGCCGCTTTGCTCGTCACCTAAGAGCTCGCCCGCACCACGAATCTCTAAATCTTGAGTGGCTAACATAAAGCCTGCGCCTAAATCTTCTAAGGCATCAATTGCGGCGAGTCGTTTACGAGCATCTGCGCTCATTAATTTTGGATGTGGCGTCATTAAATAGGCATAAGCTTGGTGATGCGAGCGACCCACACGTCCCCGTAATTGGTGCAATTGTGCAAGCCCAAATTTATCAGCACGATCGATAATGATTGTGTTGGCGCTAGGTACATCGATACCGGTCTCAATAATGGTTGTACATACTAATACGTTAAATCGTTGGTGGTAAAACTCTGACATGACTTTCTCAAGTTCACGTTCTCGCATTTGACCATGAGCGGTAACGACGCGAGATTCAGGTAATAATTCGCGAATGTCTTGGGCACATTTTTCAATGGTTTCGACATTATTGTGCAAGAAGTAAACTTGGCCACCACGCAGTATTTCCCGCAGTATAGCTTCACGTACCGTTGCAATATCGTACTCACGAACAAAGGTTTTTACAGCTAAGCGTTTTGCTGGTGGAGTTGCGATAATAGATAAATCTCGCATCCCCGACATTGCCATATTTAAGGTTCGTGGGATTGGGGTTGCTGTTAATGTCAGGATATCAACATTTGCCCGTAGTGCTTTAATTTTTTCTTTTTGGCGGACACCAAATCGATGCTCTTCATCAATGACAAGTAAGCCTAAATTGTCAAAGTTGGCTTCAGCTTGGAGTAATTTATGGGTACCAATAACAATATCGACTTTGCCTTCAGACAATTGTTTAAGCACCCCATTTTGCTCTTTTACAGAGCGAAAACGTGACATGACTTCAATGACGACAGGCCAGTCTGCAAACCGATCTTTAAAGTTTTCATAATGCTGCTGAGCAAGCAGGGTGGTTGGTACTAATACTACCACTTGTTTGCCAGCATTGACCGCGACAAAAGCTGCTCGCATAGCAACTTCAGTTTTACCAAAACCGACATCACCACAAACCAGTCTATCCATGGCTATTGGCGCTTGCATATCGTCAAGCACTGCTTCGATTGCGGTTTCTTGATCGACAGTTTCTTCAAAAGGAAAACCTTGAGAAAATTGGGCATATTCTTCAGCTTCAATTTTCATTGCATCGCCAGGTCTGGCCTGTCTTCGGGCGTAAACATCGAGTAATTCAGCGGCAACATCACGAATTTTCTCAATGGCTTTTTTCTTGGCTTTAGCCCACGTTTCGTTACCTAGTTTATTTAAGGTTGGGCTTTCATCGGCGCCCACGCTGTAACGACTAATAAGGTGCAGTGAAGATACTGGAACATATAATTTATCGCCGCCAGTATATTCAAGCTGTAAGTACTCAGCGACTAAACCACCAGTATCAAGTGTGACTAAGCCTTGATATAGCGCAACACCGTGTTCAAGGTGAACGATAGGTTCACCGACTTTTAATTCAGCTAAATTTTTGACTAATACATCAGAGCTGACTTGCTTTTGTTTTTCTCTACGTCGTTGCTGAGAAATCCGTTGTCCGAATAATTCAGTTTCACAAATAACGCTGATATCACCTTTAGGCGTATCGTGAATAACACAGCCTCGTGATAGCGGCGAGACAATTAACCCAATAGGATCTTTTGCCTTGATGTAGTCATCTAAATGATTGAACAACTTAGGCTTAATATCGATTTTGCCTAGCAACTCAATTAATGCTTCACGTCGACCTTCTGATTCAGCACAGAACACCAATTGTTGATGTGTTTGATTATATTCTTGCAGACTGATTAATGGCTGCTTGAGTTTGTGATTGGCATTGATATCAGGCAGCGCAGACACACTAGCGTGTTGCGCTTTGTCATTTTCATCACTAGGTAGAGCAAATTGCGAGCGCTGATAGCGTTTGAATTGTGCAAATAACTCATCGATGAGCAGATACAGTTCTTGTGGCGCGAGTAAGGGGCGTAAAGGATCAACTCTACGGTCTTCATAGCGGCTGTTGATTTCACTTAAATGGTGCTGACTTGCTTGTTCAATATCACCCAGTGTAATGAGCTGAGTGTTCTCAGGAATATAATCAAACAGATTGGCTGTTTCATCAAAAAACAGTGGTAGGTAATTCTCAATACCCGCAGGCATAAGGTTTCTACTCACGAGCTGGTAAACCGACTCTGCTTCTTTTGAGATGACCTCAAATCGACGACGGTAACGCTGCCTAAAGCCTTCGATTCCGGCACTGTCAGTAGGAAACTCTTTTGCTGGCAGCATTCTTACTGCGTCTATTTCTTGCTGAGAACGCTGGGTTTCAGCATCAAAGTATCGAATTGACTCGACTTCATCGTCAAATAACTCAATTCTTAATGGTTGATCTGACCCCGTCGGAAAAATGTCTAGAATAGAACCACGAATCGCAAATTCGCCGTGCTCGTATACTTGGTCAACAATGTAATAACCGGTATCTGTTAAATGTTGTCTTACTTGTTGGAGACTATAAGTGTCGCCTTTTTTCAGCAACATGACATTTGCAGTTAAAAATGATTTAGGCGGCAGTTTAACCATGAGCGTGTTAACTGGCACAATAATAACATTGTGTTGTGTTTGGCTCATTTGCGCTAAGGTTTCTAACCGTTGAGAAATCAAATCTTGGTGCGGTGAAAAACTGTCGTAAGGCAAGGTTTCTCTGTCAGGAAACAAGCAGACATTGACGTCGTAATGAGACAATAAGTAACCGAGTTCAACTTCAAGTTGTAGCGCTGCTGGCGTATCACTTGTGACAATCAGAGTTGTGCCAGAATGTTGCTGAATTAAACTCGACAGGGTAATGGCTTGAGATACGCCCCCTAGTGTTGCTAATGTCTGAAATTGTTGGCCTTTTTTTACACTAGGCGGTGTTAAAACGCTAAAATTCTTCATTGAATTATTAAGTTTACTTCTGTCAATGTGTGATGTTCCAGCCGATACTAATAAGGGACTCAATAGTAAAAGTATTGGTAACGGATATGAATAAAAGCAAGCATCCTCATTGCCTTTATTATTGGCTTACTATTATAAGCTAGCCAATAACAAGTTGCAGGCAAATATTATTAGTCAGAGACTTGTTGGCGACTTTGTTTTCGCATTTTCAACATTTTTTGCTGCACATTTAAACTGGCTTTGACGAGTTGCTCTACATCAGAGTCGAGTATCTGGCTAAATTCGAATGTTACAAGGTAGCCGTTTTCGGTGCTTTGGCACTGACTGACTTGGCATAAACATAATATCGCAACGAGTTCACTGCTGATGTAAATCGAAGATTTAAAGTAATCGCCAATGGTAAGGGGAGCAGGGCTGACGATGCTTATACCGCTGCCACCAAATTGGGTACCTTGATAACGCTCACCCGATTGCACTTCTTTTTCTAACACATGCTGTAACACTAAATCGACTTTACGTGACTGTAATTTTAAAAAGTCGACCACAGCTTTTGCTTCATTATCTAATTGACGTAGCTGCAATAAGCAATTGGCTTCAAGTTCTTTGACTTCTGACAACAGCTTAAGCCCGACAGACTGCATTGAGCGAAGATCCTCTTCTGTTGGGATAGCGTTAGATTCAGGCCAAGTTTCCAAATAAACATTGAATTGATGAGGCACAGTAAAATATGCGTTAGATTCAGTGAACAAGGTTTGCCTCTTTATTTATCAAACTAATACCCCTATTATCATGCCCATCTTTATCATTTAGCAAGTTTTAGCCTGCTTACGTAAATAAACGGCTGTTTTTCATGCATAATAGACTCACTAAGCCGTTATATTTACTTTCTACACTCGGGGTGCCGTTTCCTTTATGAACTTTCGGTTTTCATTATTCATTGGCTATCGCTACTGGCGAACCAGAAAAGCGAATGCGTTCGCATCCTTCATTACCTTTTTTGCCGTATCAGGTATCTTTTTAGGTGTTGCTGCACTGATTATTGTTAGCTCTGTGATGAATGGGCTAGAAGGTCAACTTAAACAGCGTATTTTAGGTGCAGTTCCGCAATTAACTTTAGTTTCTGAAGCTGGGTTTAATGATTGGCAAGGTGATACCAGTATTATTGTTCAGCAAAATGGTATCCATGGCATTGCCCCATCAGTAACCACCCAGGCGATGGTGCAATCCAATCAAAATATCAGCGCAGTTCAAGTGTATGGGGTTTTTCCAGAATATGAACAGGACTTATCTGCAATTATCGCAAATACCTATTCAAGTGCGTTTGAGCAGCTACAAGCGGGTAGTTATAACATTGTTTTAGGCAGTGAATTAGCTCGTAAACTGTCTATTAATATTGGTGATAAAGTCAGATTATTAAGCGGTGATGGAGTGGTTTACTCTCCGTTAGGACCAGTACCTAGTCAGCGTAAATTTACCGTGGCTGGTGTATTTGAAATGGGATCACAAGTTGATGCCGCACTTGCGTATGTTCATTATCAAGATGCAAGGCGATTAATGCGAATTAACCCTAAAGAGATTAACGAGCTAAGAGTGTATTTAGCTGATCCGTTTTCTGCACCGCAAGTGGGGGAGAAAATCACTGCAGATCTCGCTCAACAAGGCATACCCATCACCACTCGTGATTGGCGTGAAGGGTTCGGACACTTGTTTGCAGCCGTTAAAATGGAAAAGAACATGATGTCGCTGATGTTATCGCTAATTGTTGCCGTTGCAGCATTTAACATTGTGTCAGCGCTAGTGATGATGGTGATAGACAAAACTACCGATGTCGCAGTGTTAAAAACACAAGGTTTAACCACTCAAGCGGTGATGAACATTTTTATCGTTCAAGGCTCACTGAATGCCATTATTGGCCTCGCACTTGGTGCAATTGTGGGTGTAATGATTACGTTGAATTTGAATATTATTTTAAATGTGCTGGGCATATCAGTTTTAGGCGCAGGGCAAATGCTACCTGTTGAGGTATCACTAAGCCAAATTAGTATAATTGTGGTGGGCACGCTAGCAATGACATTAATTGCCACAATTTATCCAGCATTAACCGCTGCGCGGGTTCAGCCTGCCACTGCTTTGAGATATGAATAATGAATGAAAAAACCTCAGTGATCCTGCAAGTAAGCCAAGTTTGTAAACAGTTTCATGACGGTGAAACGACAACAAAAGTGCTGTCAAATGTCGATTTGAGTGTTTATAAAGGTGAGCAACTGGCCATTGTGGGGAGTTCTGGCTCTGGTAAAAGTACCTTGCTGCATATTATGGGCACTTTAGATATTCCAACATCGGGTGAAGTGACACTGGATGGTGAGAATTTGTATACCTTATCGGCTTCAAGACAAGCTGAAATTCGCAATCAGGATTTAGGCTTTATTTATCAGTTTCATCATTTATTGCCTGAATTTTCAGCGATTGAAAATGTGGCGATGCCAGCCTTCATTCAAGGTCGTGATAAAAAACAAACGTTACAAGAAGCGCAGGCATTACTTGAAAGAGTAGGGCTAGGTCATCGACTTCAACATATACCCGCACAACTATCTGGTGGCGAGCGCCAGCGTGTAGCCATTGCTAGAGCGTTAATCAACAAACCTAAGCTTGTTTTGGCTGATGAGCCTACAGGCAACCTTGATGCAAGCAGTGGCGATAGTGTATACGAGCTTATTCGTGAACTTGCCCATCAACTTGGCACAGCGTTTGTTGTCGTAACCCATGATTATAAATTAGCGGCGAAAATGGATCGTCAGCTAACAATGAAAGATGGAGTTCTACAAGACATGGCTGATATTTCGGTTCAACCAACAGCAGCGGACAAGCATTAATGAAGTCTTTATTACCGCTAACGATAGGTTGGCGATTTTATCGAGCTAGACAATCGAATGGTTTTATTGGATTTATTTCTTTTGCTTCTACAGCAGGGATTGCCCTTGGTGTGGCTGTATTAATTCTGGTTCTTTCTGCAATGAATGGCTTTGAAAGAGAATTAGAACAACGTTTGTTAGGTGTGGTCTCCCATGGTGAGTTGTTAAGCGTTAATGAGCCGCTACATGATTGGCAAGCGATTGCTGAAACAGCCACACACATGCCAGATATTGTTGCTACAGCGCCATTTATCAGAATGCAGGGATTAGTGCAAAAACCGGGTGGTTTCCAAGGAATTGTGCTTAACGGTATTGAGCCTAAATATGAGCAGTCAGTTTCAACTCTTGCTGAATTTATGCCAGAAGAAACATGGAATACCTTATCAGTAGCTGAAAATAATATCGTTTTAGGTCGTTCGTTACTCGATAAATTGGGTTTAGATATTGGCGATACCTTATCCATGTATACACCTGATATGAGCCAATCAAATACATTGTCGGCAGCAAAGAGTCATCGCTTTATTGTTGCGGGAGTTTATGATGTTGGTGGCGAAATAGAGTCAACACAGGCTTATGTTTCAATGGCATATTTAGCTAACATTCTTAAACTGCCAGCCAATTCAGCAACAGGGCTTAGGATCACGGTTAATAATGTATTTAGTGCGCCACGCATTACTCGAGATTTAGGCTATGCCCAAAGTCAGTACTTACATTTAAATAATTGGACTCGCTCACAAGGGCATTTGTATCAAGATATTCAACTTGTGAGAATGGTAATGTATTTGGTGCTGGCTCTGGTGATTGCTGTGGCTTGTTTTAATATTGTGTCTACACTTGTGATGGCTGTCAGGGACAAAAGCTCTGAAATTGCTATTTTGATGACCATGGGCCTAAAACGACCAGCAATTATGTCAATATTCATTATGCAAGGTGGGTTGAATGGCTTTTTAGGCTGCACTATCGGCGCAGTAATTGGGGTGTTGTTAGCAACGAACCTGAGTGCTATCGCAAGTGCAATAGAGCAAACTTTAGGAATACAGTTACTCGCTTCTGATATTTATTTTATTGATTTTTTACCTTCTCAACTACAACAGCAAGATGTCATAGTTGTTGTGGCAATGGGGTTAGTCATGAGTTTATTAGCGACAATTTACCCCGCTTATAAAGCAACAAAAATAGCACCTGCTACAGCTTTAGCTGGCCGATAAAGGCAAAAATAAACGCGCTG
Organism: Shewanella japonica; assembly: GCF_002075795.1. NCBI lineage: Bacteria > Pseudomonadati > Pseudomonadota > Gammaproteobacteria > Alteromonadales > Shewanellaceae > Shewanella > Shewanella japonica. The sequence continues at coordinate 2,975,751 of NZ_CP020472.1, read as the reverse complement.
AGGCGCGTTTATTTTGTAGCCTCGCTATTCAAATCGACTTTTAACAGCATCCCAAATACCTAAAGAGGTGTCAGGAAATAGGTCTATACCTAACCAAGACTTCAATAGATATAAAAGTAATAAGCCGAATAAGGTACTCATCAAAATAAACCCTCCGATGGTGGCAAACATCATTAACATCGACATATTCTTTTCTCGACGGGTGTAAGCACGCTTGTTTTTACCCAGTAAAAAACGTAATAAAATCGCCATTTGATAAAGGGAAATTTAAATGTTCCTCGACTATCTAAAAAATGGCCTCCCCAAGTATTTGGGCCTAAGGCCATTTTTATTGCATTGAGCTGTTCATCAGTAAAGGTTTCTGCAATATTTGAAGGACTGCGCTTGAGCACTTTTTCGATAAGAGGATCTTGTCTGATAGACTTGCTGGAAGACGTGTCGGGAGTATTAGCCATATTAGGTCCATAATTCCTACTATCAAATGACTTAGTAAAAGATGACTAAGTGTCTAAATTAAACCTAGCATATATTTGTTGAGTTACTGAAATTATTCATGAAAATGAAGATAAATGACGAATAAAACAATAAAGGATTAGTTGATGAGTAATTGCATAATAAGTCATGAATTGAATGGCGATGCTGCCAACATTATTCAGTTTTGGTTTACTGATATTGACTCGGGTTTATGGTTTACAAAAGACAAGGGATTTGATGCGACGATTAAGCAACAATTTAATCATTTTCACCGTCAAGCTATAGTCGGAGAGTTATTCCATTGGCGTAATACTGCGTTAGGTCGTTTAGCAGAAATCATCGTATTAGATCAATTCTCAAGAAACCTTTATCGAGATTCGTCCAAAGCCTTTGCTTCTGACTCACTGGCTTTAGTATTGGCGCAAGAAGCTATTCATTGTGGTGACGATAAACGGCTCAAGCCGACAGAGCGAAGTTTTTTGTATATGCCTTTCATGCACAGCGAATCACTATCGATTCACCAGCAAGCATTAACGTTATTTAAACAAGATGGCTTGGAGTCTAATTATCAATTTGAGCTAAAACACCTAGCGATTATCGAAAGGTTTGGACGATACCCTCATAGAAACATGCTGTTAGGCCGTGAATCTACAGAAGAAGAACTGAGGTTTTTACAGCAACCGGGTAGCGGTTTTTAAAGCGGACTTCCATGTGGAGACAAATTGGGTAAAGGAAACTTTGATCATTAATCAAGGATTAATACCTTTGCTTTACACGTGTATATGTTTATGTATAATTGGCGGCGGTTGTACAGGTGTATAGTTAGTGTCGCAACTATTATTCCCCGATAATATTAAATGAGCGAGTTATTAAATAGACATGGTTTCTCGCGAGTGTAGCCACGACATTAACCTAATAGTGCAGAAGGAATTGCAACCCACTCAAACCTCGCGTTTTCGAGAATTGCTTCTTCTTGATGTGGTAAGTTATTGAATGAATTGCCACCCATTGTTAATGGTTCTTATCATTAAATATAATAAATGCCTTAATCCAAAATAAATAAACCTTCTCAGTTTTTATACTGTAGCGTCGAGTACGTAATTCTTTTTAATAGATTCAATGAACGGTGATGAACGCATAAATATCCTACTGGCATATGGCTGTATATACATATAGTTATATGCCGATGTTACATAAATGCAAACTTTGCTTCTCGTTATGTAAATAGCCAAATTCTCATTTTATATTTTAAAGGTTTTTAAGATACTGAAAATAATTAACTTTTACAGTAAGACTATTTACATAACGACCCCAAATAATTCTCGGTTAACTCAATTCTCGTTTTTATCCTTAGTTAAGCTGATTGATTTAGATAATGGTGGCTGTTAAGTTATTAAAATTATTAATAAATAGAGCTGCTAGTGATCAAGTTTTGGTAAAGTACCTAAGGGTGTTTATCGGAATTCTCGCTAATACGCTGTTAACTGGTTTTGTAAGGTAGAAAATGACAAAGTGTTGGATTTGTAATGCTCAAGCGAATAGTGGTGAGCATCGTATTAAGAAAAGTGATTTAAAGCTTTCAATGAGTGGTAAACCTTCCCAAACCTCTCCAATTTATCACCGTTCGAATGGTGAAAATAAGAGACCTATTGGTAGTCTTAAAGCAGAAGCCCTGAAATTTAATAAAAGCATTTGTGCAAACTGTAATGGATCTTTGTCGCAACCTTATGACTATAGTTGGGATATCCTTTCAACTTATCTTAGTACAGCCTCTTTTAATACTGGTGAAGAGCTAGAATTAAACAAGGTCTTTGGTAATGATAGCGATGCTAATTTGATTAATGTTCACCTATTTTTTGCGAAGATATTTGGTTGTGCAGTGTCCGAATCTGGTTTCAGCTTGGATTTAGAAATATTAGCTGAATGCATCAAAACAAATATGTATTGCCCACACCTTTACCTTAAAATACGTAATAGTGAGAACGGAAAAACAGATAGCTACTGTGCGCTTTCTGATATTCAAGTATCTAGGGATGAAAGCGGTAAATTACAGTACGCCCATATTTATTACACTGTTGGTAAATACACTGTTGATATTGTCTATTCTGATAACATCGTAGATCTCGATTTAGTAGAGTTCTTTCAACCAAATAATACATCACAAAAAATTATCATCGGTGGCGCTGAATACACGCAGGGTTATCAGCCTGAATACACCAGTTAACAAGCGCTTTAAACGGAACTAAAACAGTTGGCTTAGTTCCGCTTCGCTCCACATTATAGCCAACAATTTTAGTCCGCTTAAGCGGGCGTTAGGCTACCACGGAAATATCATGGATAGGCGTTATAAAAAAAGAATTGATCGCTATTGGTCAAAAATGGAAAAGCAATGTGCGGATGCCTTATCAAGAATTGACCCAAATGATTGGTTTGATCTTTGGCATACTCATCCGGATTGGGATGGCAAAGGAAACGCTAGGCCTGAAAATAGAAAACGAGCCATTGAGTTAACTTTTCAATTTTTAGTTAAAGCTGAAGCCTTAATTAATCATAGAAATACCGAAGTCCAGTGCTTTGCCATAGTCAAAGAGGACACAATGGACAACTCTATTTATATTCATAGTGAAAACCCAAATTCTTCAGAGTTTCCATTTAAATATGATGGTGTAACTTGGAATATAGAGAACAAAGAATTAGAGAGTATTATTAACTTAAATACTCATCAGATTGGTGTTTTCCATAGCGATGATGAACAAACATACTTTATTCGAAAGGTAGCCTAACAAGTCATTAAAGCAGGAGTTGGTTTTTGCTCCTTCGTCGCTTATTTTAACCAACAATTTTTTGCCTCTTAATGAGGCGTTATGTGAAAAGGGAATCATGAGCAAGCCTGATAGCGTTGGTGAACTAATCACTTACATTGCAGATAATATTCAAATGGAATCTTGGAAAGGTTACTTTTTAAATTTATCTGATGTTTACGAGTCTGAATATGATGATAAAACCATGGAGGAAAAATATAAATTTATGAAAGGATTAGAATCGTTAAATGGTGGTATGGGTTCATTAAATGATGCACAACACCCCCTTCATGTTAATGATGCAATTCATAAATTTTATAAACAAATCAACATGGAACTTATTTCAATATGGGCAGCTCTTGGTAATGAGACAAATGATTTAAGCTCTATCAAACCATACAAAGTGGGTTCTCTCGTTAAGTTCGTTCCTGGCAAGATTCGCTATATAAATAGAGATGGCTCTACCAAGATCGTTCCAGATAAAAAATGGGTTCAAAATCAACAGTGGAAAATTGAGTATATTGCTAACCCTGATATATCTAACATGCTTCAGTATTCTCTAGTTCAAGGTTCAAAACATGCATTGGTTAGGCATGATGCATTAAAACCTGTAAAATTTAATTTGTTTGCTAAGCTAGTGAAGTTTTTCACATAACAAGCCATTCCAAAGGACAAAAAACAGTTGGTTTTTGCTCCTGCGTCGCTAATTTTAACCAACTATTTTTTGCCTCTGAATGGGGCGTTGTATGGCTAAATAAGTATGGAAGATGTAATCAAATTTTTGCGAGAAAATAATGAGGAAGTGCCAATTCCAATGCGGTTGCCTTCTGAAAGTGAACTTTTAACTTTAGAAAAAGAACTTAATATACATTTTCCCTCCGATTTTAAAGAATACTTGCTAAAAGTTAGCGATGTGGTCTTTGGAACTATTGAACCTGTAACTATTGCCGAACCCTCATGTTACACATATTTTAAAACGGTTTTGGATGATGCGAGAACATGCGGAGTAAATAATAATCTAATACCTATTTGTTACGATAATGGTGACTTTTATTGTATGGAATCTGATGGTCGAATAGTTTTTTGGTCTCATAATGGCGTAGTAGATGAATCTTGGGATAGCATTTGGGATTGGGTAAAAGACGTATGGCTTGAAAGTTAGCGCCATATAACAAGCCATTGCAGTGCGGGACTTTTTACAGTTGGCTTTTCTCACTGCGTTCGTTATTTTAGCCAACAATAAAAAGCCCCTGAATGGGGCGTTATAAAGCCCAAGGTAAGGGATGAACCTCGAAGCACATTACGAAGAATATACTCAAATTAAATCGCTCAAAGATAAAAACCAGAGCCATCAATTAGTGCGAAAATTAATAGGAAAAATTTCTTCAAATTTTCCAAAAGATAATTCCTATTCACTAGCATGGTTTACTGCAGCCTTAATTGATTCTGAGAAAAAGTGGTTTGTTGTAAAACTTTTGGAAAAAGTAAACCCTGTCCCAAAGTCTCTTTTTGACGATTTAGTCCTCGCAGCATTAATGGAGCATGACCCAAGCTTTAATAGGTGGTTCATTGAGCCCTGTATTAAATCCTTTGGTAAAGAGCAAGTTACCGCAAAAATTATGCAATTTGCTTCACACCCTCAAGTTGTTGAAAATCAGGGGGTAAACAAAGTAATGTATTGGGTTCCGAGAACGGCTTTATAACAAGAGACTATGGCGTCAATAGCTAATTTCAAGCTTTTGGCGCTTCCCACATCACACCATCTCTTAGCATTGAATTAAGCGTCACGACCATCTTTCTAATACAGGCAATAATAGCTACTTTCTTTGGTTTTCCGGCTTCGACTAAACGTTGGTAAGTTTCTTTAAAAACAGGGTTTGATTGTATGGCTGACATCATTGCCATATACAAAACAGTCCTGACCTGATGCCGTCCACCTTGAATTTTTCGTTGGCCTTTGAAGCGACCACTTTCTTTATTCATTGGTGCAACACCAACTAATGAACTCGCTTCTTTATTATTAATATATCCAAGTTCAGGCAGGTTACTGATGATTGAAGCAGCGGCGATTTTACCTATTCCTTTCATGCTTTGTAGAATGATATTTTTGGCTTGGCTGATTTATTACGAGAGGCTGGGTTGGACTCGATGAGTTTAACTATTTTTGCTTCTATTTTTTCTATCTGATTTTTAAATACAGTTAAGATAGGTTTGATGGTCATCGCAACCTCTTTCGGCAGAATTTGCAGCCTGTTCTTCTCCATCGTTTGCATTGCCATAATTTGATTGCGTCTTGAGACTAAATCGCTCATAGCCTGCATGATGTCAGGCTTTAAAGTAGATAGCTTAGGCTTAATCGCATCTCCATAATGAGCGATGAGCTGCGCATCTAGCCTGTCTGTTTTAGCTTTTTGACCAATGGCACCAGCAAATCGTTTTATGTGTATTGGGTTCGCAATAACGAAGGGCAGATTTGCTTCAGCGCAGGCCATGATAAATGGCATTTCTAAGCGACCTGTTGCTTCAATAACAATACGTTCAGGATGGTGTTTCTTGATGAGGTTAACAGCTTCTTTAATGCCTTTCTCATTGTTTTTGACGTTGAAAAAGATATCGAGTGGTCGGATATAAATATCGAGCTGAAACTTACCCGTATCGACACCGATGTTAATGTTTTGATTAGTTTTTGAATTCATAATAAGCTAACTCTTGCTTGCAAATGCGGGTTCGAGACCCAGTAGACTATTCGAGTGTTTTGCTTGGAGTCCTTTGTCGCGTTCTTTCTTGTTATCGGTCTCTCAATAGAGGAGCCAGCAATCAATCGAACTACGACAAGGAAAGCTTTAGTTGCAGCTAAAGCCTGGGTCTCACATTACCCGAAACAGGGAAGTATTTGTAAATTAGGTGGGTTTATTATCCATACAAGGGCATTAAGGCAGACGGCCTCAACATCGGCCTCATTTAATGCAAAAAGAAACGACGCATAAATGCGTCCCAAATTGTTCCGCTGCTTATGCGGGCGTTATATTTCAAGGATGATTAGGCATTGGATTCACTAAAGTTAAATGATCATCTCCATTCAAGACCTCCGCCAAAAGGGATTGATGTTCTATGTAAACTACAGCATTTTTCCATAATTACTTACGCTGTAGATCCTTCAAGATTTGATGGACTTTTCCCTGAACGTTTTAAATTGGATACCGTTGAAATCAACGGAGTAGAAAAAGCTCTGATTTCAGTAGTCCCATTTATCGATGTCGATTTTACTTCCGCTGTTTATCTATTCCCTAAATTCACTATGGGTCAAACCAATTATCGAATCTATATAATCGATAAAGAAACCAACGAACGCTGTGTCTGGTTTCTAGGAACTACATTGGATTCATGGACGCTTGCAGTACCAAGATTTTTGTGGAATTTACCTTGGTATTCAGGCGAAGTTAAATTTGATTGTGACTTTGACGAATCACAAAAAATATATCGTAAATATAAAATGACTACAGATGCTACTTGGGCTCCAGCTAGTGTCGAGCTGTCTCAAACAAAAGGTGCTTCAATTGAGCTCGCAGGGTTTCCTGATACTGAAACTGGCCTAGTGTATTTAACTCACCCATTAGCTGGTTATTATCATCGACGTGATGGTAAATTGGGTACGTATAGGGTTTGGCATAAGCAACTCGAAGTGTCTTCTGCAAAACTTGAGTTTGCCAGCTTTGGGTTATTGTCGCGTTTAGGTTTGGTCACTCAAGAAGAGCAACAAACAGCTCATAGTGTTCTGGTTGAACCAATAAATGAATTTACTATTTATTTGCCGCCAAAAGTGGTGAAATAGAAATATAACACATATGAGCCTTCCGCCAGTCAATAGGCGAGCCTAACTTATTTGACTGCTTTTGCAGTCAAATTAAAATCAATCAACAAATTCATCTACTTCGTCTGTCATTTAGCTGTCAAATCATCGTTTACAGCAAACACATATAGAGGCTCTCTTAGTGCGATCTTATCGCTGCCTGACGCTTTTCAATCCTTTGAAATATCAGGGGCACTAGACATTTATCGGTTAACCCTAAGATGGCACTATTCAAGTCAGAGGTGCTTTGTGCACAGTTAGTTTCAGGCTCATTTAAGGTGTAAACGACTTTGGTGATTGTACTCATTAATGCGCGCCAATAAGGTGTCTAATCAAGTCGATGTAGCTTAAATCGCATTTGGCATAGTGATGATGGTGAGAAGTCATTGCTTCATTAGTCACATCATTCACAGTCATGCTCGCTTCTCTTTTTCAAGAGTATCTAGTTAGGTGTTCAGCTCACCTTATTGCGCGACTTATCCTTTTAAGAATCGTTGTTCATCAAACACCGTTTTGTTCTTCAACATGAAATAAACACAGCGGCCAAGCTTATGAGCCAGTGCTGATAATGCCTTAGCCTTACTCATTCTCTTTTGTAATCGATTAAGATAATGACGGGCTTTATCATTGCCTCGCAGGTAGAGCACAGCAGCTTCAGAGAATGCCCACTTTAAATGAGCATTACCGATTTTATTGCCATTAGTGCCATAGGTTTTGCCCGCAGACTCAGCTTTGCATTTGACTAAACGAGAGTATGAGGCAAATTTTTGTACCGATTCAAATCGGGCTACATCACCGATTTCATACAAAATTGTTAGCGATAAAATCTTACCAATACCTGGTACGGTTTTAAGCAATTCTAGATACACTGGGTTATGGTTTTTAGCCTGCTTTTCAATGAACCATTCAACTTGAGCTAGTTCCTTGGCATAGCAATCAAGGAGAGCCATGTCTAAATCGATATTACGCTGCACGATAGGGTTTTGATATTGCTCGCGTAGCTTTTGTCTAGCAGAGATATTTTTAAGGTTTAGGTCAGTGGCTGGCAAGTTGTATTGGCTGTTGGTGTTAACCACATGACCTTTGAGCATGGCGCCGTGACGGACAATCTTCATTCGTCGACGCAACAGATCTCGGGCAGCACGCATTTCACGTGGATAATCGTGGGCAATTGGAAAGTTGCCACCACGTAGTAGTGTGGCAATTTTAAAAGAATCGATTTTATCGTTCTTGGTTTTACCACCGTGAATGGCCTTCATATAAAGGGCATGGCCTAGAACAAAGTCGATGCCGAGTTCAGCACACCAATCAGATACCCAGTACCAACAATGCATGCACTCAACCCCGACAATGACATTGCCGATATAGGGTTCGAGTATGAGTAGTAAGTCATCTTTGTTAGCCCCAATCTTTTTGTGAGCGACAACTTCCCCTTTAGAATCAATGATGCAGACATAAAGTAAACGTGCATGTAAATCAATACCACAGTAGTATGGATGTGAGTTATTATAAAATCTCATTGAGCTTTCTCCTGTTGGTTTGGTCACCTTAAGCATACCGCTGATGCGGCTTGCTAGGGAGGAGGCTCAATGATTATCAAGCTAATTAATAAGGACAAAAAACAGTTTGGTGTTTTCGTCCCTCAACATTTTAGCAAACAATTTTTTGCCCATTATTAGGGCGTTGAGGCTGTAGAATTTCTCTCCAAATGATGTTTTCAACGTCTTTTACAAATAAACTTATCTGGTTGTTTTTTAACCTTGCGGCGTATCAATGTCTGTGATCTAATAGATATTATTCACCTACAGTAAATTGTTATGGCCAACTACAAGCCTGACTTATCCTGTCAAAGTAAATTCATTCCCATCAATTTTTCAGAGCAAATTCTGCCTGGTACGTTTGAGTATGCGCTTTGTTATATTATCGAGAATAAACTTGATTTATCGACATTTGATACCTGGTATAACAATGATAAAACGGGGGGCAGCGGCGTATTCTCCCGCTGTGATGTTGAAGGTTATTTTACTCGGTTACGCTCATGGTTTAATCAGTAGCCGACGCATTGCCAAAGCTTGCGAAAACAATATTTTGTTCATGAGTGTGTCCGGTGACGTTCAGCCACATTACACTTCTATAGCGGGGTTTGTGGCTAAAATGCATGAGCAAATAGAACCCCTTTTTACCCAAGTGCTGATGATATGTGACGAAGAAGGATTAATCGGTCGTAATATGTTCGCTATTGATGGTTGTAAGATGAAGTCAAATGCGAGTAAAGAATGGAGCGGCACATTCGATGAACTTGGTCGTAAAAGAGTTAAGCTACAGCGTGCAAGTCAGCGTATTATTGAGCGTCATCAAGCGCAAGATGGGCTAAGTGAAGAGCTCGCCACACAAGATTTAAAGCAAAAAGAAAAGCTGGATAAAAGTGCGGATAAAATTACGACATTCCTTGCGACACACAAAGAGAAGTTAGGCAGTCAAGGCAAGCCTGTAAAAAGTAATATCACCGATCCTGACAGCGCCAAGATGACGACATCTAAAGGCACCATACAAGGTTATAACGGGATTGCGATAAATGATGATAAACATCAAATCATCCTACAAGCAAAAGCGTGGGGCTCGGTCGGTGAACAACAAACGCTCAAGCCTGCAGTCACGCAATTAAAACAACAGCTCGATAAACTCCATGTCGATATGCCCTCAAACGAACACACCATTAAATTCACCGCAGACAGCGGGTTCAATAGTGAAGCTAATTTGGCATTTATGGCGCAAAGTGGCTTTGATGTTTACATTGCCGATAACCAATTTAGAAAACGAAACCCGCTGTTTAAAGACAGTGAAACTTACGAAACAGAACAAGAAAAACGCAGATTTAAACGACGTCAGGGCAAGCCGCGCTTATTTACCTCTAGTGACTTTCATTATGATGAAACCACTCAGACCTGCCGCTGTCCTGCGGGCAATGACATGTGGCGAAGTGGTATCAATGTTAAAAGTTATAACCAAGAGTGCACCCGATTCTGTGGTTACTTAAAAGACTGTAAAAACTGCCCGCTACAACAGCAATGCATGCGCAAACCGCCGATAAAAACGGGTCGGCAAGTACAGTTTAAGAATGATGAATCACGCAAAAAGCTCAGTTACATTGATAAGATGAAAGTGAAGATAGACAGCCCGATGGGACGACGACAATACAGCAAACGGCTCGGTTGTATTGAGCCAGTATTTGGCAATATTACGGTCAATAAAGGCATGAACAAACTGACCTTACGAGGCCAAGAAAAAGTAAACGCCCAATGGCAACTGTATTGTCTTGTTCATAATATCGAGAAACTGCAACATAGTATGCATTAAGAGGGGAAGCCCTTTTTACCTTTAAAAGTGACGTCTAAAGCTTCACTTAAACCGCAATTATCCCCACTTAAAATCAATGCTTGAAATCATAATGAAACCTAGGCTAAATGCTTGAATCAAAATAGGAACTCATATACTGTTTATTGATTGAACAATTAATTTTAAACGAGTAATTCTACAAGCTCGTTATGTACCTAAGGAAAGCTATGTCATCTGATGATTGGTATAGAAATAATGAATGGAATGATCAAATAGAAACGCTGTTTTACGCAAAGTTAAAACGTGCTCGTACTCAACGAGATCAATATCTTGTTATTCAATCTTCATATTTAGCAAATTCATATCCTTTAATATCCTTACGCTTAATAAATGAATATTTTGAAACACGAACAGATAAATATGAAGATGTTCGCGCATACTCTGCGCAAGCTCGCGCTTTTATGACTATCGATGATATAGATAACTCAATGAAAGCTTATCGAGCTGTACTTAAACGAGAAGATGAATTTCCAAATCACCAGACAACAGTTTATGTCGATTACCCATATATTGTTGCGACTCAAGCAATTGAGAGTGAGTATTCCAATATACTTTCAGTGCTTCATAAATATAAGAGTCATCTAATTTTTTCGTTAGACAAATTTAAATGGCATGCATCATTTGCGTTAATAAATAATGATCCTGAACAGGCAAAATTGGCATTGGATGTCGCAGAGGTTAAGCGTTCAGGAATTAAGTACCACCAAGATTTTGGGCTTGTCGGTGATGAGCACGTTAATGTAATCAAAGTTTTGTACGAAATCGGTACATAACAAGTTACCCAAAAGGGCGCAAATCGCTCGGCTTGCGCTTATACGTCGATAATTTTAGCCAGATATTTATGCGTCCATTAGTAGGCGCTATGTAAATCTTAGAAAAGGAGTTCTTATGAACAAACTATTGATACTTTCATTGATTATTTTGTTTTCCGGTTCGTTATTAGCTAATGATTCAAAAATAGATCTCGATGCGTTTGCGAAGTTGTATTTTGATAAAATGGTCGCCACGCAAAGCCCGACAGCTACAAAAAAAGAATTAGAAGAATATTTAGCATTATTAACCGACGATGTTGGTCACTCGCATTTGCCTTGGGTTACTGATGATTCTCGCTTACCGTCTGGTAAAAGTGATATGCGTAAAGGGATGACATTCTATTTAGGTGCTCATACTGAGTACAAAGCTGAATTATTAGACGTATTTGCTTTCAATCAATCAGCCATTGCCATTAGATATAAAGACTATGCTAAAGGTATTCATCCTCAAAGTAATCAGCCTATTGAGTACTCTCAAACAATGATGGAAGTACTAGAAATTGAGGATGGAAAAGTGGCTGTCATTCGTAAATATCACGAATAAATTCACATTAAAGGCGCTCAAGAACGGCCAAATACAGTTAGCCTTGTATGTTCCTTGCTTATTTCCTCAAACAATTTTTTTGCACGCTTGGCGTGGCGTTATGCGTAAGGAGTATCATGCAATTAGAGTCACCACATATTCCATTAGGGATTAGTTTAGATGAAGGTTTAAAAATACTTGAGTCATTTTCTTCTGAAATAGAAAAGCGTACTGATAAAGAAGGTGAATTTTATAAAATCGTCTTTGATAATTGGGAATGTGGTTTCTATGAGAGAAACGGTATCGTAACTTCAACTTGGTATAACGATTCGGCAGGTAGAGAAACTGAAGAAGGCATTAATTCAAAGGTCAATCGCTATTTAAATCGTTACGGTGAAATTAATGACTGGGAAGCTGGAATTAATAACGGTTGGATTCAGTTTTTCATAAATCATACATCAGGTGTAAATATGGCTTATGGCTTACATAAAGATGTTATTCGCTTTAACAGCATTAGATAGTTCAACAAGTTAGTCATATATCTGAACATCTATCTGAACATCTATCTGAACATCTATCTGAAGTAGTGCAGCAGTTATCATTGTCACCAGGCTATAAATGTTCTAGAAAGTTGGGCTGACTTAGTTAATGTGAGTGCTGATAAGATGGTAGACGCCTAATTAAGCCAAGTTGAAGCTAGTGGTTATTGATGTATTTTCAATTTTAAATTCAGTGATTAAGTTTGCTGTTGGATGAATCTGGGTAGTGTTCATACCGGTAAAGTTTACACAGAAAAGACAGCGACTTGTGATACATCGTTTATCCAAGGCGCTATACTTTTTTGCGTAATTCTTATAAATCGGCTGACTATAAATCGACTAACTATAAATCGATTAGCAATAAATCGTTCAGAGAAAAACAGGTTGATTAGTCATTGTGCTGTTCGAAACGAAGCAAGGCTAAATCATCATTACCGTCTAAAACGTGCTTAACAAACGGGTTATTGAAAACAACCTCACTCTTACCAGCGTGCAGTGTAATAGGTGAGTCATTTTTAATTTCTTCAAGGTAAATATCATTGAGCATATGGCTGTAATATTTAATAAAGCTTGGAATAACTAACATTAAGTCAGATGACAATGTCTGGATGAATTTAAAGATATTCATTTTAATGTTTTTATCGATAGCGACCACACTGGCTAACTTAATTAAACCGTTTTGTGCTGCGCAAAAGGCCAAATGCCCGATGATTGAATTATTGTAGTAAAAGCAGACTACTTTTAGTCTTTTACAGTCAATGTGCTCGATGGTTTCATTAAAGTCATATCCACTTTGAGACGCATGTGCGTTATAGATTAATGCTTTCTCATCTTCAGTCATTTCATCAAACCAAAACTCTTTGATTTGATTGATATTATAATTATAAATATTCGGTTTTTCATTGATAGCAGTTTTGTGCTTACGTGCCTTGATAACCACTTTCAATTCATGTTCGTCATATTGATAACATTGGTTGAAGAAGTTGGCTAAACCGACTCTGCGATTTAGCGAAGGCAAGATAGTGCCTTTTTCCCATAGACTGACCATTGACTGATTGATGTTTTTAAATAAGCTATGGTTAGTCGCTAAATCATCGGCAAGTGATTGCTGAGATAAGCGGTATGATTTACGAAACTGTCTTAATACGGTAGCAAAGTTTTCTTTGCAAAAAACTGCTTCATTGAGCTGCGTCGTCACTATCTTCCCCCTGGATACATATGTGAAATGGATTACGTTATTAAATAGACGACGCAAATCCTAGTTAACATATGTGACGAGTGCTACTTATAACAGCTATAAGCTATGCTAATATCAGTGTTGAATTTTGATTTGGTATTGGCGTGTGTATAGAAAGTATTCAGAACAAATTAATTTAAACTACTTACGAATTTTTAATGAGTTATATCGCTCTCGTAGTACAACACTTGCGGCGGCCAAATTAGGTATAACCCAATCTGCAGTAAGCCAAGTTTTGTCCAAATTACGAAATGCCACAGGTGATCCTTTGTTTATCAAAGGGCAAGGGCAGTTAGTGCCGACTGTGCGTGCCACAGAAATAGGTGAAGGGTTAGCAAGCGAACTTATTCAATTAGATAAACGATTCTATCCTGAAGATTTTCTCAATCAAGATGACTTTGATGGAGAAATTAATTTTTCAATTGCGAGTCCGATTATTGATGTGATTGCAAAAGCGTTAATGGATACAGTTGAGAAGGTATTACCTAAAGCTAAGATTAATTTTACTCACTGGAATGATCATAGCTTAGACCAAATTATTAATGGAGATGTGCACATTGGTTTGAACTTATTTCCAATCAATGCACCAAAAGAAATCAGACAAATTCCACTTGTGATTAATCAAGCTGTATTTATTTCTGCTAAACCGAATCAATGGATTGAGGATGGCATGCAAAAGACTGGCTTTGTTGATCATGATTTTGCAGGGATTATTTTTTCGGGCATTAACCGCTTACAGCCAATTTTAGAGAATAATGATCTGACAAAAGGCTTTAAGTTTAAATATCGTTCAGAGTCGCATTCTTTGCTGTCTCATTATTTACAAAAAGAAAACACCATCTTGTTAGCAGACAAGTTTTCTTGCCATTACTATCCTGACCATTATTATTATGAAGCGCCGAAACGCTTGGCAAGCTTGTTACCATCGCAGTTAAGTTACGCCTTGTATTATTTGCAAGCCAATCACCAAGATCAAATTTATTCTGATTCAGAAAGAGTCGTAAAAACGTTACTTGAACAGTTCAGTTCCACTATCGACATTATTCCTAATCGAAATAAGTTTTAGAGAAAATAATTTAATTAGTAACACGCCTATGTTTAATTAAACATAGGCGCGATAGTTAGACGCGATCGTTATCTTGGAAAGCTAATGTAAAACTAGAGTTTTACCATCAATTTCCCTTTATTTTCTCCGCTAAAGAATAAGTTTAACCCCTCAATAGATGACGTTAATCCATCCAGAATATGCGATCTGTGTTTGATTTTACCTTGCAGCACATAGGGAGTGAGCTTTTCCAGTAAGCTTGGTACTTCAGAATAATGATCTGGCATGGTAAAACCTTGCACTGTAATACGTCTTTTTAGAATATTCATCCAGCTTGGTCCTGGCGCAGGTGTCTGTTTACTGTAATCAGCAATCAGACCACAAACCATTACGCGTCCGTGAGGGTTCATTCTGTCTACTATCAGGCTTTGAATTGGACCTGCAGTATTTTCAAAAAATAAGTCGATACCTTGTGGAGCTAACTTGTCTAATTCTGCAGCTAAATCAGCTGTTTTGTAGTTTATGGCTGAATCAAATCCCAGCTCATCAACAATCCAATTGGCTTTTTCATCACTACCAACAACACCAATGACGTGAAGTCCATCTGCTTTAGCAAGTTGGCCAACAATAGAACCGACAGAGCCCGCAGCGCCTGTTACTATTATTGTTTCACCCGCTTTAGGTTTGCCAACATTGAACAACCCCTGTGTTGCAGTAAGCCCTGGAAGCGCGAACACGGATAGAATAGTTTCATCAGGTAAAGGTGCATCTACTTTATTTAAGCCTTTTCCGTTACTGTGGAAATACTCTTGCCAACCCATCATACCCATCACTCGATCGCCTACTTTAAAATCAGGATGATGACTTTCAACGACTTCGCCAACGCCACTACTGCGCATGACCTCGCCTAAGTTAACTGGGGGGATATAGCTGTCAGTATCTGGTTGCATCCAACCAAACATAGCGGGATCCAGTGACATATAGTTTTGTTTTACGAGAATTTCACCCGGGTTAACCTTTGGCGTTGGTAAGGATACGATTTCAAAAATATCTTGAGTAATTGGTCCGCCTTGTGGGCGTTTGACTAAGTTAATTGCAGTAAATGTACTCATTTTGCTTCCTTCAATGAGATCGATAATTAGGTATCGGTGTGAATAAGATAAACAGTATTATTACTTTGATTATTAATAAGATATAGTGGGCTAATTGTCTTTCTTTATTGCTTTTATGGCAATAATGGGTGGGGTATGGATCAATTAAGAGCGCTTAAATATTTTATCAAAGTGGTAGAAACTGGCAGTTTTACTCACGCAGCCAAAAGCTTTTCGGTACCTGCTTCTTCATTATCAAGGCGAGTGGCAGATCTTGAGGCAAGCTTAGGTGCGACGTTATTGAAACGGTCAACTAGAGCCGTATCATTGACTGAGATTGGCGCAGAGTACTATCAACAAGTATCACAACTTTTGCTGCAGCTTGAACAAAGCAATGAAGCAGTAAGAACGTATCAAACAGAGCCAATGGGAAAGCTGAGAATAAGCGCCATGGTTGGTATCGGCAGAGAAGTGCTTATTCCGCTTTTAGATGAGTTTTCTCGCTTATACCCAAAAGTTATTTTAGATATTGAGCTTAGTGATGAATTGTCCTCGGTTGGTCGTGATGATGTAGACATCGCTATTAGAGGTGGTTATGCCCCAAATGATCGCGTTATGGCGATTAGATTAATGGACAATCAATTTATCCCTGCTGCAACTCAGCAATACCTCGACACAATGGGAACGCCAACACATCCATCAGAGCTGCAAGATCATAAAGGGTTATATTATCGCTCACCAAATGGTCGTGTACCTTGGCTGAGTAAAATAAATGGTCAGTGGCAAGACGTATCAGCACCAGCTGCAGCGATTAGCAATGTGGGGGAGTGGCTAATTGCAAAGGCAAAACAACATCAAGGTATTTTGATGATGCCACGCTGGGTTTTATCGCCGTTTTTAGCCAGTAGTGAATTAACTGAGTTACACTTTGAGCCACCTTTGTCAGCCACTCAAAGTGAAGATTTTGGCGTATATTTGATTTATCAAAAACACCGCTACCATGTGCCAAAAGTCAAAGCAGCAGTGGATTTTTTAGTGGCGAGAATTAAACATGCTTAACCTATTAATCATTCACAAAAGGTAAGGTATTAGGAATGAAGACAACCAATAAGCCCGTTCAAGTACCGCAATTGAATACACAACGATTAACAATACGGGCTTTTCAATCTGATGATTTAGCTAATTTTGCAGCTTATCGAGCGGATCCCATCATTGCTCAATACCAAAGCTGGAATGATTACACTGAAGAAGATGCCCTGCGGTTTTATTCTAATATGGATTACCAAATGTTCGGTGTTGCAGGCCTTTGGTTTCAATTGGCCTTAATTGAAAAAGACTCGCAACAGTTAATTGGTGATATCGCACTACATTTTGTTGATGAGCAGCAGGTTGAAGTCGGTTTTACCTTAGCAAGAACGGCACAAAAAAAAGGTTACGCAACTGAAGCGATGAAATCAGTGATTGATTATTTATTTTCTGTATTGAAAAAACATAGAATTACCGCAACAACTGATGCTGAAAATAGTGCTTCAATGACACTATTGATGCGGCTCGGCTTTAGAAAAGAAGGGCATTTTATACAAAACATATTTTTTAAAGGAAAATGGGGGGATGAATGCGCTTTTGCACTATTAAATAAAGAGCACCTTTCCTATGAGTCTGCTTGAAGTATATAAAGGGGAGTGGTGATGTCTTGCAATGACTGTGAAGAGTCCATTTTTAAGCAAAAGATAGGTCGTTGCCGAGCGTGTATGATGCAACTTACTGTATTGAGTCTTATCTGTTGGCCGTTGTGGTGGTGGAATTATGCTGATAACCCGACGTTGGTTGAATCGATTGCGTTACTGTTTTTCTGCATTGCATTTTCTGGACTGTTAAGTTTGCACTTAGTGGTACTGATTTATCGAAAATTATCAGCATCTGAATAAATATGTGCAGCTAACTCTCATGTATTCTCGTTTCAATCACACTTGCTTAAAGTCGATTTTAGAAAGTAAAAAGCCAGCTTAAATGCTGGCTTTTCATTCAATATCACGGTTTAGGTTAGCTTCTTTTTTTCCACTTAAATAGTATCGAATATTTCCATAGACTTTTAATCACAAAGAAGCTGATTAACGCAAAAATTGCCCCCAAAATAACACAACCTAACAAAAATGGTGGACCGATTGTACCGATTGAACTTTCAACCCATTGCCAACTGGCTTCAAATGCGAAGTCAGTCGTATCCATCCCGAGGATATTTGCACCTAATAGGTAGGCAGCATAAAACATAAACGGCATGGTAATCGGATTAGTTAACCAAACTAGCGCAACGGCGAGGGGAATATTAACTTTGAAATAAATGGCCATACCTGCAGCAATAACCATTTGAAAAGGTAAAGGCAGCCAAGCAACAAAAAGGCCAATAGCAAATGATCCTGGCGCTGATTTTCGATTCAACGTCCATAAATTGGGATCATTTAATAAGCTGCCAAATATACGTAAATACTTATGATTACGTATTGTTTCAGGCTTCGGCATAAATTTTTGTAATAATTTTTTTGGCATATACGCGATTACTGTCTTTAATTAATCAATGATAAATCGATTCATTTATGGTTTTTGCGCCAGTATGCTTTTTAGCAATTTGCTGCCAAGCCTACTTCCTATATGGATGGCGTCTATCACTTTGATAATAGTGTTAGTAACTTTTAAAAAGTGGTCGTTCATCAGTGGAACACTTTTTGGAGTGTTGCTAGTTTCTATTTGTTTTAATTCACTATTTTCTTCACAAGAATCAAATATCCCTGTCAAAAAACAATTTAAGGCAGAGATAGTATCACTAGTTAGCGTAAACAGCGACTGGATAAGTTTCGATATTCGGCTGCTTTCTGAACAAAGTCGCTTTTATGACCACTACTATAGACTCATTTGGCAGCAACCGCCTGAATTAAAAGTCGGTCAAACTTGGCTGTTAAATGCCAGACTTAAACCGATTACCAGCCCGCTTAATCAAGGTGGTTTTAATCAACAAAAGTACCTATTAAGCCGTCATATCGTCGCAAAAGGCACGGTGAAGCAAGGGGAGTTAGTCGCCTATTTTGCGCCTTTTAGGCAAACAATCATAGATAACCTAACACCTGTATTAAGGAGCTTAGACAATAGCGCTGTTATGCAGGCGTTACTATTTGGCGACAAATCATTATTATCCAAGCAGCAATGGCAACAGTTACGTCAAACTGGAACTGGGCATTTAGTGGCTATTTCCGGCTTGCATTTATCGGTTGTTTTTGGACTTTTTCTATTATTATCACGTGGGATGCTGTTTACATGTTGGCCGCATTCTAGTCGCAGGAATCTGCTTTTATCTATGCTCACAGCAACTGTGTTTGCTTTGGGTTATGGCTATTTAGCTGGTTTTGCAATTTCAACACAACGTGCCTTGGTGATGTTGCTTGCACTTGTGGTCCTCACCATGGTCAATCAATATGCTTCAACATGGCAGCGACTCATTTGGGCGTTATTTGCTGTTTTATTAATTGATCCTTTTGCGAGTTTAAGCGCTGGTTTCTGGCTGTCTTTTAGTGCGCTTGCCATTATTTTATTAACCATCGACTATACCTCGCTTCAACAACAAACCGCGCTTTCACAAGAAAGTGATAGCACTGATTGTATAGATAGTGTTGACTCTAATAGGGAACAACCAAGCCTTTATCAGCGTTTTGTTCAAGAACATCAAACTAGGTTTAGACGTTTAATCAGTCAATGTAAGGCTTTTATTGTTGTATTTTGGGCAGTGCAATGGCGGTTGGCATTAGCTTTAGGTTTGGTGCAAGCGGTATTGTTTGGCACTTTCTCATTTCACAGTATTTGGGTTAATTTCCTTATGGTGCCTTGGTTTAGCTTTGTGGTTATTCCATTAAGCATTATCGCTTTGGTGCTCAATTTACTGTTGATGATAATGCCCATACCGCAAAACTGGTCGTACATACTTGGCGAAACTGTAATGCAATTAGCTGATTTGTCACTTAGCCCTTTTCAGTGGTTAATCGGCTTTAGTGACGCCTGGCCACTCGCTTTAATGAGGTTGCCTGATAATCTCATCTTGAGTGTGGCTTTCTTCATATTGGGACTATTTTTAATAAAATGGTCAGTGCATAAAACATGGCGAGTCGTATCAAGTTTATTGTGTATTCCCTTTGTCATGTTGACAGTGCAGCATTGGACTTTACATCACATTGATCAATTTCAGCACGCCGTTAATGAGCCAATCATTACAGATGCAACGCTAAAGCCGATTCATTGGCAAGCGCATGTTATTGATGTAGCTCAAGGCATGTCAGTACTATTGCAGCAGGGAAATCGTGGTGTACTTTATGATACAGGCGCCGCGTATGGGGAGAGTTTTTCTTATGCAGAGCGAGCTATTGTCCCTATGTTACAAGCAAAAGGGGTTACTCAATTAGATTACGTTATTGTGAGCCATAATGATAATGACCACGCTGGAGGGTTAAATGTCATAACCAAACATTACCCAGAGGTGATTGTCATAGCAGAGCAAGCCGTTATCGATAAAAGTATTAATGTAAGCTCTGAGTTGGCTAATGAAGCGCCAGCACATTTGCTTTGCGAAAATAACCAAATAAAGTGGCTTAACTTAACCATTGAGATGCATATTAATACACTTGAAAGTAATGATAATAACCGCTCCTGTGTTGCTTATATTATTGATACTCAACGGCGGTTATTTTTGGCTGGGGATATTGAAAAAGAAACTGAGTATGAATTCCTTAAGCGAGAAGTTTTAGCCCCCGTTGATGTGTTACTTGCACCGCATCATGGGAGTCGAACATCGTCTACACTAGACTTTATCGATGCGGTGTCACCAAAGCATGTTATTTTTACCGCAGGCTACGCGAATCAATATGGATTTCCTAAAGAAGATATTCAAAATCGTTACAAACTTAAAGGAGCTAAAACACTTGTTAGCGGTGACTCGGGTCAGATTAGTATAGATTTTGAACCATCAAACTATGCTATTCGTGAATATCGTTCAGATATTGCACCATTTTGGTATAACAGCCTGTTTAGATTTGGTGAGAAAGTTAAAGCAGAGTAGAATAACCCTTTGTTTGCTATTCAAGTGTTAACGTAATCAATGACAACAACTAATAACGAAATGTCGAGCGTATTTAAACGCCTTCTTACTTATCTCATTCCGATGAAAGGAATGTTTTTGTTAGCAATCTTAGGTCTGTTAACTTACGGCTTAGTCGACGCCGCTTTTATTGCGTTCATTAAACCTTTTATCGATGAAGGCTTTAGTCAAACGCCTAATGTCGTTGGTGGCGTAGAAGTTCCGACCCACGGCGGATTTAATGCCAACAAAGACATTATGTTAATGGCGCCACTTGTGGTCATTGGTATGTTTACACTTCGGGGGATTGCGAATTTCGTATCGACCTATTGTGTATCCTACATGAGTGCTAAGTTAATCATGGATATGCGTCAGCAAGTGTTTGAACATTATTTACGCTTACCTGTCAGTTATATTGACCGAGAAAACAGTGGTAATTTAATTTCTCGAGTTACATTCGATACTGAACAAATCGCCCGAGCATCCGGCAGTGCACTTATTTCTATAGTACGTGACTCGATTACAGTCATTGCAATGTTAGCTATCATGTTCTTTTATTCTTGGAAATTATCCCTGTGCATATTAGTGATTGGCCCATTAATGGGGATAGTTATAAGCCTTGTTAGTAAACGCTTTCGCAAGGTTTCTAAGCAAATCCAATCAGCTATGGGTGGGGTCACAGCGACGACAGAACAAATGATCAAAGGCCACAAAAATGTATTGGCGTTTGGTGGTCAAAAAACGGAAGTTAATCGTTTTTTCAAGGTGAATGATTCTAACCGTCATCAAAATATGAAGTTAGCTGTCGCCCAAGCAATCAGTCAGCCAGTGATTATGATTATCGGCTCATTTGCTCTTGCGTTTGTATTGTATGCCGCAACATTTCCTGGATTAAAAGAAGAACTGACCGCTGGTACTTTTGCCGCTATTTTAGGCGCTATGATGGCGATGCTGCAGCCAATTAAAAATTTAACACGAGTGAATGCTGAATTTCAGCGTGGTATTGCAGCGTGTACAACCGTGTTTGAGCTACTTGATACCGCCCCTGAATCTGATACGGGTGAATATGAAGTGGCGCGAGTTAAAGGTAACTTGAAATTCAATAACGTGACATTCAGTTATCCAGACACTGAAAAGCCAGCGTTAACCAATATTGACTTTGAAGTAAAACAAGGCAAAACCATTGCTTTGGTTGGCCGAAGTGGATCAGGTAAGTCGACCATTGCCAGCTTAATGACGCGTTTTTACACTGGTGTATCTGAAGGTGATATTACCTTAGATGATGTCAGTATTTATGATTACAAATTGAAGTCTTTGCGTAATCAAGTCGCCTTAGTATCACAACAGGTGACCTTATTTAACGATACTATCGCGAATAACATTGCTTATGCCTACCCAGGTGAAGTGACTCGAGAGCAAATTGTTAAAGCCGCTGAACTTGCTTATGCAATGGAGTTTATCGAAACCCTACCAGAAGGCTTAGACACCGAAGTCGGTGAGAATGGCGTTTTGCTATCGGGTGGACAGCGTCAAAGGATTGCCATTGCTCGTGCTATGTTACGTGATGCGCCTGTACTTATTTTAGATGAAGCAACCTCGGCTTTAGATACTGAATCTGAAAAAGCCATTCAACATGGGTTAGATAACTTACGTCACAACCGTACATCCATTGTTATTGCACATCGACTTTCAACGATTGAATCTGCAGATGAAATTCTTGTTATCGACCAAGGTAAAGTTGTCGAGCGCGGTGCGCATGCTGAGCTAGTTGAGCAAGAAGGCGTTTACGCTAACTTGTACAAAATGCAATTTGGTAATTAAATGCAGGCGTTAGTTAACAAAATTTGGTATCAAGGTCATCCGGCAAAATGGTTACTTATGCCATTGAGCTGGTTATTTGGGCTTATTACTTGGTTGCGTCGCCTTGGGTTTTCACTCGGGATAAAACAAGCTGAAACTTTACCTGTACCTGTGATTGTCGCGGGTAATATCACAGCTGGGGGCAGTGGCAAAACGCCTACCGTTATCTACTTAATTGATTTACTTCGCCAGCATGGCTATAAGCCTGGGGTAATAAGCCGCGGATACGGGGTTAAAATTAATGGCGTGAAATCCGTTAATTTAACCGATAAAGCGGTAGATGTGGGTGATGAGCCAGCCATGATTGTGGCGCGTACAAACGTTCCCATGGTGGTTGGCGCTAAGCGTATTGATGCGGCGCAGAAGTTGTTATCTGATTTTGATGTTGATGTGATTATTAGTGATGATGGCTTACAGCATTATGCCTTAGCCAGAGATATCGAACTTGCGATTGTAGATGGGCAAAGACGATACGGTAATGAATGCTTAATTCCTGCAGGGCCATTACGAGAAGGCATTTGGCGATTAAACACTATTGATTGGGTGATCAACAATGGTGGTTCAGCGCAAAATGATGAAGTGGCAATGCAATTAGCACCGTGTTCATTAACAAGGGTGGACTCTGCAGCGTCTTCTAACACCTCATCTTGGCAATCTGAACCCGCAGTGGCTATGGCGGGGATTGGTAATCCGCAACGTTTTTTCGATAGTCTCAGCGCGTTAGAGTACGACATTGTTCAAACTCATGAGTTTGAAGACCATCAGGCATTTGATAAACAGGCATTAGCGCAACTCTCTGAAGAGAATCCATTGATAATGACAGAGAAAGATGCGGTTAAATGTCGCGATTTTGCACAACAAAACTGGTGGTATCTGCCAGTAAATGCGAAGCTTAATAAAAGTTTTGATCAAGCATTTTTGAATAGACTAGAACAAGTCGTCAAAGTTAAACAAGGAAACCTCCATGGCGTTCGATAAAAAATTACTTGAGATTGTGGCTTGCCCAGTATGTAAAGGTAAGTTGGAATTTGATAAAGAAGCAGATCAATTGATTTGTAAAGCTGACAAGCTCGCTTATCCAATTACTGAAGGCATTCCTGTGTTGCTTGAAAACCGAGCATTACCGCTAGAGTCTTAAAAAATCATTATTAAAAAAGCGCCTTTAAGGCGCTTTTTTTTGATTTAAATTCCATGCTACATATCAATTCGTTGGTTAACTATTGTGCACTTGTTGTTATTAGTATGTAGGTACTGATTATAGAGTAATTGCACTATTTATGCGCTGACGTAAAAGTCAGCCAGTTCACCTCGAAAAATTTGAAGTCTATGTCTTATAGCTTAGATACTGAATACTTAATTCGGTATGGCGGACAAAAAATGACTCAAATGCATTCTTTTCAGGACAAAGTCGCACAAATGCTTATTTTAAATGAAGGTGTGCGTATCAGTCATTTTGAATATCAAGGTAAGCGCTATTGGCTTAAACAAGTTGAAAGGCTTTCTGGAGCGATGCGCTTTTTAAAATCTGATTCAGCCGAAGCCTTATACAAAGAAACTCAAGTTTTGAAACTTTTACAAAACGATGGTGCACCAGTTCCCAAGGTACATGCCAGTGGCGATGGATATCTCGTTGTTGAAGATGCAGGGCGCACGGTTAGGGATTGGCTTGAAAGTGATGATATAGCCAGTGATGAATTACAGCGTATTTTGAATGATACCAGTAAAGGTTTAGCTCATTTGCATTTGATGGATCATGCACATGGAAGACCGGCTTTACGCGACATAAGCTGGGATGCCGGTGAAGTTAAATTTATCGATTTTGAGGCCAATCAGCAAAAGGGCACCTTGTTGAACCAACAAATTCGAGATGTATTAGTTTATGTGCATAGCCTATACCGCTACATAAATGATAAAGAAAAGATTTCGGCTGCGATAACGGCTTATCGACAAGCTGGTGGTGAGGTTATTTGGCAACAAGCCAAGCAATTTTTAAAGTCTTGGCAATGGTTATACTATTTTGCAAAACCGTTTCAAGGTATAGGTGGTAAAGATTTAAAACCAGTGTATTGGGTGCTATGGCACTTTAGGTACCATTAAATAAAAAGCCGCTTGTCACTGCTACGCTGATAAGCGGCTTGTTTTAGAATGAATCGCTTTATTCAAATAAGTAGATGATTAGCGAGGTTTTAAGTCTTTATATAAAGTATCGATCCACTTTTTCTCCGTGATAAAACCCCAGCTCCAATCTTTCCATTTCTCAGGTACGCCACTTGCTTGTACTTGCGCTAGTGTTTTACCTTCAGTGAGCTCTTTTTCCATCCATAGAATATTTTCATCAAGCATATGTTTGAACTTTAATAAATCATCCTGAGTGGCCAGCGAACCATGACCTGGGATTATCTGTGTCTGTTTGTCTATTAATGATATAACCTTTGAAACATTGTCTCGGTAACCAATAACAGAGCCACCACCATTTAAATCAACGTAAGGGAAGCGGTCTTTAAAAAATAAATCCCCCATGTGTATAACGTTATCATTTTTCCAAAACACCACACTGTCTCCATCAGTATGTCCTGGCCCCATATGCTTCAGAGTTAACGTGTCATTGTTAAAATGAATGGCAACATCCTCGGAATAAGTCACAACGGGCAGGGCTGCTTTTGGGGTATCTTGCTTGGCACTGAGTTTTTTCAGTACATTGTGATGAGCAAATATGATCCCTTGTTCACCAAAGTGGGCATTACCGCCAGTATGATCGCCGTGATAATGGGTATTAATGACGTACTTAGGTTGTCCTGGTTGAATTTTATTTAATGATTGACTGATTTTATCTGCGAGTGGTGCAAATTGATCATCGATAATTAATATGCCATCTGCACCAGCTGATACACCGATATTACCGCCAGAGCCGGTAAACATATAGGTTGTGGGTGTAAGTTGCTGTGAGGTGATTTGAACATCTTTAAAGCGGTCATCATCAGCATAAACTGCAGTGCTAATTAATGATAGTGCGAGTAATTTACTGAACAATCTTAGTTTCATCTGTTGTGTCCTGTTTTAATATTCACGCCTTTGGCTAGATTAACTAGCACAAAGGCATGAGGCATCCATATTACACAGTCCAAGGTAACAGCTTTTTCGCTCTCTTGTCAGCTAAACCTAATTTAACTGATGATTGATAACGAATTCGATATAGCGCTTGATAGCAAAGAGGCACTAAATACAAACTGGTGACGGTAGAAAAACTTAACCCGCCAATAATGGCAATGGCCATAGGTGAGTATGGTGGCCCACCGCCGCCGATTTGAGTATCACCCATGGCTAAAGGAACAAGCCCTAGCACAGTGGTCGCGACTGTCATCAATACTGGACGTAATCGTGTAACACAGATGGCAATAATGGTGTCTGATAAGTCAGATAATTTTGGCGTCATTTGGTTTATTTGATCCACCAATACAATACCGTTATTTACTACGATGCCCATCAAGATAAGGATCCCAATCATTGCCATAACCGACATCGGCGTACCTGAAATCCACAGTGCCCAAAAAACACCCGTGATTGAAAACAAGATTGAGCTGATAATAGCTGTTGGTAATAACAGGGATTCAAATAAAGCGGCCATGACGATATAAATCATGGCTAGCGCTAATATCATATTGACGGCCATAATCGATTGGTCTTCATCTTGTCGTTGGAACCCACCACGTAAACTGTAGCCATAACCATACGGGAAATTAATGGTTTCCATGACTTGTTCAATTTGCTTTTGAGCCTCTTCTGTAGTGATGTCATTGACATTAGCGCCAATGGATAGGGCTGTTTGGCGATTGTAATGTCTAATCGTATCAAAACGAGGTTGAATATTGATTTCAGCTAAGTTGTCGAGGTTATATACTCGCTGACCTTGGCGAATAATAGGCAGTTGTTTTAACTTTTCTAAAGAGTGTTGCCAACTTTTATCATAGGCTAATTCGATACGTAACTCGCCATTAGGATCGTGTCTGAATGAACGCAGTGGTGAGCCTCGAAGTGCCATTGAAATATGAGAGGCTATTTCATTGAGGTTTAGGTCAAGCCTAGCAGCCATTTCACGGTCAATTTTAATCACAACCTCTTGTTGCGCTGCATTCACTTCAGAGCGCACGTCTTCTAAGCCGTCAATCGCACTCAGCAATGGTACAACTTGCTGACTAATCTTGATAAGTTCAGACGTTGAACGGCCCGTTAATGTAATGCGTAATCCTGAGTTTTCATTTCCCCAACCAAATTGTGGTGAAGCGGCGGCATATTTAGGGAATCCTTCTCGGATTTGCGCTTTTAACTCAGACATCGGGGTTTCGATATCTTTTAATAGCAAGATGGTGGTTTGAATGCTATCAGCTGAGTAATAGCTATATACAGAGTCGATTTGAAAGGCGTCTTTATTGGCATAAAGATAGTCTTCCATTTGATTGATCATCGCTTCAGTGACTTTGAGGTTATGTCTGCCTTCAAGTTGGTAATTAATATATAAACGGTCATTACCTTCACCATCTGATTGGTCCTGTTGCACCAAGCTCAATGGCAATGCTGTTGAGGCTAATAGGAACACGGCTAACACCCCTGAGGCCTTCGAATGCGTTAAAATCCAAGTTAAGCTTTTTTGATAAAACTGACGTAACTTAGACTCTTTTTCCTCGGTATCAATTTCGAAATGTAATTTGGTCAATAATAATGGGATTAATGTCTTTGCCACTAACAGTGATGCGGCAAGAGAAATACAGATTGAAATCGCTACATGTTCAAGGAAAATGGTCAGCTCAACTTTAACACCCACAATATTAGGTAAAAAGACAATGGCAGTGGTCAGCGTGCCAGCAAGTACTGCTAAAGCAACTTTTTCAACACCAGTTAACACGGCATTTTCATTGGCTTTTTGACAGCGTGCTAAGGTATCTTGCTGACCTGTAATACCACTACGTTGCTTTTCTTGCAGTACGCTTTCGGTTACAACAACCGCATTATCAATCAGCATACCCACTGCCAGTAATAACCCCATCATTGATAAGATATTCAAGCTATAACCCAGTAAGTACATACCAGCTAACGTCATACAAATTGAAATAGGTACTGACGACACCACCACTAATGTCATTTTTAAGTTGCGTAAAAATAAGTACAGTACGCCGAATGATAGAAAAGCGCCCATCAATCCTGATAGCAGCAAATCTTTAAGTGAAGACTTAACACCATAGGCCTGATCCTCCATGACAAATAACTTGATGCCTTGAAATTGTCTGTCTTGTTTAGTTTGTTCAATGACCTTTAATACTCGCTCTGACACATGCACTAAATTTGCACCAGATTCTTTAAACACATCTAAACCAACAGCATATTTTTGGTCTAAATGTCGACCTTCAAACGCCTCAGGAAGCGTAAAGGTCACTGACGCTATGTCACCTAGGCTGGTTGTGGTATTGAGTTTAACTGCTTTGATATCTTCAATAGATAAAAACTCGCCTTTTGGAGATACTTGAAAAACACGGTCATTGTTACGGATGGTACCAGCACTTATGACAAAGTTTTCCATTTGTAGTCGTTGGCGAAGCTGTGCAGGGTTGATACCAGAAGCTGCTAACTTATCGGCATCGAGCCTAATTTCAATTTGCTTTTTATCAACGCCATACAAAGTGACTTTTGATACGCCTTCAATACGCTCTAAGGGTTTGCGAAGTTGCTTATCTAGCAAGTCGAATGCATTGGATAACTCGCGCTCACTTGATATACGAATAGTGAGCACTGGCATATCAGCAGTAGAGAATTGCTGAATGAGCACTCGTTCAACATCTCTGGGTAATAAATGCCTTACCGAGTCGATTTTTTCGCGTGCTTCTAGGCTTTTGGTGGCGACATCTTGCCCCCATTTCATATTGAGCTGAATATTTGCTCCATCTTGAGATGAATTAGAGCGTACCTCTTCAATACCACTCATTGTTGCTAACGACTCTTCTAGAACACTGGTGATATCTCGTTCAACCTCAGCAGGCGTTGACCCTTTATAAGGCACGTTTACCTGAATTTGTGGAATATCAATACCTGGAAACATTTCTAGTGGCAGTAGCCTGCTAGAGGCCATGCCGAATAATAATATTGCCAGAAAAAACATGCTGGTGGTCACGGGGCGCTTAATGGCTAATCTAGTTATGCTAAAGCTTTGTTTAGCTTGATTAATATTATTGTTATCCATTATAACTGCCCCTCTGATGCTAAGGTCGGCGCCACTTCCGTTTGCGTTACTTGATAACGTTTTTTATCAAATATGCCGTAAAGGGCTGGAATAACTAACAGCGTTAACATGGTCGACATTGATAAACCAAAAATAACAGTAATTGCCATAGGTGCACGTATTTCACTACCATCACCTAAACCAATTGCCATTGGTAACAAGCCCAGTGTTGTGGTTAACGTTGTCATCATAATTGGGCGTAATCGCGATTTAGCTGCGGTGCTAATCGCCTCATCTTTATCATGACCTTCTTTTCGAAGTTGATTGATTCTATCGACCAAAACAATCGCATTGTTAACAACAATACCTGCGAGCATTATTAGGCCGATAAAGACAACCACACTTATGTGAGTGCCTGTTATAAACAGACCGATAACACTGCCACCAACAGCCATGGGTACAGCAATTAGGATTAGTAAAGGATGCAGTAAAGACTCGAACTGACTTGCCATGACCAAATAAACTAAGAAGATAGCTAATACCAAGGCAATTTTTAATGAATCAAACGAGTGCTCCATTTCTTCGTTTTGTCCGCCGAAGCGTGCTTGAATGGAAGACGGAAATTGCTGTTGATTAAGTATTTGTTGGGCTTCTTTTACTGCTTCACTTAAATCGCCATAACTGAGGTTTGCCGATACGATTGCGACACGTTGTTGGCTAACACGGTTAATGGCTGATGGGCCCACTTGCAATGAGACATCAGCTACAGCACTTAATGGAATCGGGTATTGACTATTAGGGTTAATAATCAGCGAATTGACATCTTCAATGTGATTTCTTTCATCTAGTTCGCTTCGCACTAAAATATCAACTTTACGGTCACGAACTGTGTATTGGCTTGCTATAGTCCCGCCTACACGGTGAGCAATTCTGCTGGCAACGGTTGGTGCGTCCATATCAAGGGCTGCTAAACGGACATGATCAAAGCGAATACTGATTTCAGGTTGTCCATCACGTAGACTCGTATTGATATCGCTAAATCTTGTTGATTGTGACAAGGCAGAAACCAGTTGGTCACCACTTTGCTTTAACTGGGCTAAATCATAGCCAGAGAGTTCAATTTCAAGCGGTGTTTTAAAGCTAAACAATTCAGGATGTTCAATTTTTGCATCTAAGGCTGGAATACGCTTAGCGGTTTCACGTAACGTATTAACCACTATTGTAAATGCGTCAGGATTGGCTAGTACAACTTGTAATCGTCCCCAATTCTCTCCACCTCTAGCGGTATCAGAAGTCATTAATCCACCACTACCTGCTTGGCTGAAAGTGTGTTTCACATTGTCACTATCGCTAATGGAAAATGCCAATTGCTCAAGCACTGCATCAGTTTTTTGAACGGCAGTACCTGGTGGAAGTAAAATTTCGACATAAAACTCCCCTTGGTTCATTGGAGGAATAAGCTCCACACCTAATCTTGGGAATAAGCTACCAGCCCCCACGGTTAACATGAGTGCAATAACCACAGTCACCATTTTATGGCTCATTGCTTGGCGTAATACACGATGGTATATCGCCTCAATGAATCGATAAAACAAATTAAAACCTGCGCTTAATGGACGCATGAACAAGCTGAAAAACCAAGACGTAAAGCGGGTTAGTATGATGACAAGATTAAGCAATAAGGTCGGTAGATAACTGAGCATAAGTTTAAAAGGAAAACCTAAAATAGCCTTGGTGTAATAGGCGAACTTTGCTTTTTTACTCGTTGGTTTTTCAATCGGAGTAGTGGTTTGCTCTACAGGTAGTTGAGTAAAACCTTGTCTAGAAGCAAGCATTGGAATCGCTGTGAGAGCGACAAATAATGAAGCCAGTAAGGCGAAGGTCACTGTGAGTGCTTGGTCAGAAAATAACGCCCCAGCAATACCATCAACAAACACAAGCGGGACAAATACGGCGAGGGTGGTCAGTGTTGAAGCAAAGATAGCACCAGCCACTTCTTTACTGCCAGTAACGGCAGCATCTAATCTTGCCATGCCTTTTGATTTATAGCGGTCAATATTTTCAAGTACCACAATAGCATTATCAACTAACAAGCCTATGGCTAATGCGATCCCGCCAAGCGACATTATGTTCAAGCTAATCTCTGCAAAGTACATCATGTTGAATGTGGCGATAACAGAGAATGGGATTGAAATTGAAATGATAAGTGTGGCAATGATGTCTCTTAAAAATAAATAAATGACTAGCATCGCAAGCAAACTACCCAATAGGGCTGCTGTGGTGACTTCACTCACTGCGCTTTGGATAAACTCTGATTGGTTATAAATGACTTTTAGTTGATTATCTGCCGATTCTTGATTGATATTAGCAAGCTCTGCTTGCACCTTTTTAGCAACAGAAACGGTATTAGCATCACCTTCTTTATAAATAGCCAGTTCTATAGACTCGACATCACCGATACGGGTGACATCACTGCGTTCTTTATAGCTGTCGACAATATCAGCCACTTCCGATAATCGAATTAATGTTTGGCCTTCACGGTAGATGATGACGTTTCGTAATTCATCTAGGTTATTAAATTGATTGAGGGTGCGTACAAGGTATTCTTTATCTCCTTGTATCACTTTACCTGCTGATAAATTTATATTTTCTTGATTAATACGGCGCTTAATATCGTCAGCATTTAAGTTTAACTGCTGTAATTTTTGCTGGTTAAGTAAAATATGAACTTCTTGCTCTAATCCGCCAGATAACCTAACTGCAGCCACACCAGATAATGCTTCAAGGCGACGTTTTAGTTCTTCTTCAGCAAAAGTGCGTGTGGTTTTTAATTCAGATTCAGTTGCGTCAGGAACCGATAACGCCAAACGCATGATGGGATCCAAATTAGGGTTAAATCGCAGTAAAAGCGGCTTATCAATATCTAGAGGTAACTCAATAGTATCGATTTTTTCACGTACTTCGAGGCTTGCCATATCCATATTCGTGCCCCATTCGAATTCCAGGACAACATCGGACATTCCAGAGCGAGAAATAGAACTGATTTTCCGTAAACCTTTTACGACTCCAACCGCTTCTTCAATGGGTTTAGATATAAGCTGTTCAACTTCAACTGGCGCAGCGCCATCGTAGGCAGTACGTACCGTCACACTTGGATAGCTTAGGTCGGGTAGTAATTTAACCGCAAGTCGAGTAAAGCCCACCATGCCAAACAACATAATGGCAAGCATAAACATCCACACAGTAACCGGGCGTTTAACCGAAGTATTAATCAATGACATAGTGACTTCCTTATTGCGCTGCTAGGCTGTTTTTGGCATAAGAAAGGGGCGTGATCACTTCGACCAAAGATTGATCCTTCAGGTTTTGCTGACCACGAATGACGATTTGTTCACCTTGTTCAACACCTGAAAGGATTTCAACTTTATCTTTTTCTCGATAGCCCAGTTTGACTTCTCGACGGGTTGCGGTGTTATCTTCGATAACATACAAGGCTTGAGTATCATCTTGATTAATAACAGCGTTGAAAGGAACGGTAACAACGTTTTTGTGAGTGTCATATTTTAATTCTACTCGGGTAAACATACCGGCTTTTAGTTTGGCATCGCTATTATCGATAGCAATGGTGACTTTAAATGTACCGCTTTGGGCATCCACAATCGGGCTGATACGCAATACGTTAGCGATGATTTCTTGGTTGTTGATGCTTTGATTAGCATATTGATTTGTTACTTTAGCTTCTTGCCCTAAGCGTAAGCTCACTAATTGTTGCTCAGGTAAGTGAACGATGCCATGAAGCTCGTCTTGGTTAACAATATAAAATAACTCTTCAAACTCTTTAGCCATGTTGCCTTTTTTAACGTGGCGTTTAGCGACTACACCATTAATTGGCGAAACTATCTGACTTTCAATAACATGCAGTTTAGCTAGATCACGCTGCGCAATAGCGGCTTGTAAATTGAATTCTAACTTCGCCATGACATCCTGACTGACAAATTCTTTATTCTTCATCTGCTTTAGTCGATTTAACTCTTGCTCAATGATTTGAACTTCAGCTTGAGAGCGTTTGTAATCGTAGTGCTGACGTTTTGCGTCAATGGTGGCTAAAGCTTGACCTTTGGTGACTCTATCGCCTTCCTCGACTTCAATTGTTTCAATGAGACCTGCAATGCGGGTGACGACATGAGCTTCTTCTGGCGCTTCTAATGTTGCAGTTGTGCTATAAAACGAAGATACATCTCCTTGAGTAACTGGTGATACTTCAACAGGAATGGCGTACTTCTCTTCCTCTTTTTCTATTTCAGATTCTCCACCGCAAGCTGTTAACGTTAATGTTGCAAAGCAAAGTAGTGAGATTGTCATTTTTTTCATGCTGATTAACCTATCCATGGGGTACCTGCTAATTTATTTTGTAATCGGTTTGTTGCTAATGCTTATTTAATCTTGAATAGGCATAAGTTGTGCCAAGATGATTAATTTGTTTTTAAACAGTAATTTATGTGTTTTTTGTACTTTAAGTTAGCAAAGGTGAATATTAAGATGTGGTGAAAATGTTTATTTTTTGGTGTTAATGGTTAATAGTGGCAGTGAGTACTTCTGACACTCAACGAAAAAGCCGATGGCTCAGTCAAGGAATAGGAAAATGGTTAAGATCATACAAGCAACAATCGATAACCTTTTACAAGTCTCACCGCTTTTTGACGCCTATAGACAGTTTTATGGTCAGGAAGAAAATTTGGATTTAAGCCATAAATTTATTAAGGAAAGGTTAGTCGAAGCTGATTCAATCATTTTTATTGCGATGAATGAGCAAAATACGTTGGTTGGCTTTGCTCAGTTGTATCCGTCATTTTCATCAGTTGCGATGAAAAGAACATGGATTTTAAACGATTTATATGTAGAACACGCTTTTAGACAACAAGGTGTTGCTACAGCTTTACTGCATCAGGTTGACGTTTTCGCTAAATTTACTCATGCGGACAGTGTTAAATTATCAACAGAGGTGAATAATGGCGCGGCTAAAGCATTATACGAGAGGGAGGGATACCGACAACTCAACCAGTTTGATCACTATATTAAGCGTGTTGATTAACCCATTACGCTTATTTAACAACATCTACGCCATTATAATAGAGGGTTAGATCCTTCAATTGGGATTAACGTCTATTGCACCTGCCTTTTACCATAAGCCTAAATTTACAGAGGGCGAAAGGCCAGTTAGATATGAAAGAGTTATTATTTGGTGTTGTAGGCAATATGGGGCCGGAAGCTGACATTCTATTTCAGGATATTGTTTTTAAGGAAGAAGTCGCGCATGGTGCGATGAAGGATCAAGACCATATGGGAATGGTTGTCATTAAGAATCCAGATATACCTGATCGCTCTGAAGCTATCAATGAGGGAGGAGAAGATCCCGTTCCTGAGATGCTTGAATCAGTAAAATTTCTTGAAAAAAATAAAGTCAATTTTGCGGTGATGACATGCAATACAGCGCATTATTTTAGGCAAAGACTACAAGAACAAACAGATGTTTATTTACTCGACATGTTGAAAGCAACCACAGAGCAAATTCATAGCGACAACCCTGCAGCAATCGTTGGCATACTTTGTACCAATGGTACTTACAATTCGGGTATCTACGATGATTATCTAACAATGGCAAATTTGCCGTTTATTAAGCCGTCATTAGAAATTCAAGAACGATATGTACATAGCGCAATATATGGTGCCAAAACTGGCGAGAAATCCTCATGTGGTCAGGATATAAGAGAACCGTTTGGTATTAAATCTGGTGAATTTGCAAGTAATGCAAAATTATTGATTAAGGCGATTGAAACGTTAGAAGTTCAAGGTGTTGATACCGTTATTTTGGGCTGTACGGAGTTACCTTTAGTTCGCTCTATTTTAGAGAACCACTTTTCATCAATTGATTTTATTGATCCAATGGAGGCTGTTGCGAGCAAAGTTGTGCAAGTTTATGAATTGGCAAAGTCACTTTTCTTCAGCGGTGAAGCCAGAGACTTTTGTGAAAAAGTAGATATTGGAGACATTCACTCTATTGAAGATATCGCGCATTATATTGTTTATAGGCAAAATAAAAACAGGGTGCTAGCTTGAAACTTAGCATCTGCCTGTGATTTTTAAATATACTCGCGACCAACGCAAGCTTATCTTTTTAGGTTATCAATGATACAAGTCAGGCTGTGTTATTAGGACTGATTAATTAATGGTTGTTTGTAATGTATTAATGCAAGCTGGTTTTTTAATAAGTAAATTTTAACTTAATCTAAAGTGGAAGGTAACTTAAACTGAAAAGTCACTTCAATTAAAACTAACCTAAATTAAAAGTGACATAAAATGAAACCTTAAAGTATGATTTTTAAAGTCTACTTATTAAATTGTTATCACTAAGTATTATATAAATACAGGTAAGCCGAAACTCGGTATACCTGTATTTATATCGTGATGCTCATGCTAGTAGGATAGGTGTTAGTTCGACAAATAATAGAACTATTTCCATCGCTACTATAAAGATTTGTCTGTAATAGCAAAATTAACACGACGTATTTTTGAGCGCTCTGAAGTCGTCAATTTAACGCCTTTGTCTTCGATAATGTGTGCACTAGACTGAAGCTGCTTTGGTGAGGCGCCTAACAGTACTAAGTGTTCAACTAAGCCATCAGCGCGTTTTTTAGCTAACGCCTTGTTGTATTCAATTGTACCTTTATCGTCGGTATACCCTTGAATATCAACAGACTTATCAGGGTTTCTAGATAGGTAAGTGACAATACAAGACATATTACTGTCTAAGCTACTGTAAGGTTTTGCACTGTTGACTTCAAAGTAAACCGGTCTAAAACCAACAAGCTCTTCATTATCATTTTCTAAAGCGTATTCCATGCACGCAGGAGAAAGCGAAACGACTTTAGGTGGTTCAGGTTGAACTTCTGGGGTTGATTTACATCCAGATGCTGCAAGTAAGATCAAAAGAGGTACTGATAATTTAGAATATGCCATATCTACTTCTATTATTTAGTCCGTTAAAAAAGTATTCGTAAATTACCCATTATGGAATGCTTGGTCAATAGAAATAGGTGGTTTTTTAATGAATGTTTTATAAGTTTAATTAAATTTATATCCTAATTAATTATATTTTAATTAAATACATACTAAAGGGTGTGAGATATTTGCTCTATTTTTATATTTACAATGATAAATGGTTTTTAATATTGTTTTTTTTAAATTGATGCTGCAACATATTGGGGTAAATTAAATAGAGTAGTGCATTAGTTTACATACTTAAGGGTAATATAAAGGGATTTACCTGTACTTATGGATAAGAGTCAAACCCCCGAACATATGGTTGATGACAAGACTTTGGTCGCTGGCATTAATAACGGTTCAAATAGCAAAAATAATACGAATTTAATCGGTAAATGTTTTAAAAAGCGTTACTTAATAGAATCTAAAATTGGTCATGGCGGTATGAGTGATATCTACCGTGCAAAAGATCTATATTTAGAATCATTAAACGTCGCAGAACCGTTTGTCGCTATTAAAGTACTGTTATCACAATTTACTGACATTCCAGAAGCGCAACAGGTGTTAATTAAAGAGTCTGTGCAAACACAACAGCTCTCGCATCCCAATATTATTCGTGTATACGACGTTGATACTGACGAAGGTTACCATTTTATGGTCATGGAATGGCTAGATGGTGAATCTTTAGATCAAGTGATTAAACGTTCTAAGCCGCTTGGACTTAACTTTAAAGGTTCAATGAAGATTATTGAGCAGATTGGTTCGGCATTAACTTATGCCCATAAACAAGGAATTGTGCATACCGATCTGAAACCATCGAATATTTTCTTAACCCGTCAAGGCAATATCAAGGTATTTGATTTTGGCGTAGCTAAATCATTCCAACATGAAAAAGACCATTATGCATTAGAACAAGTTGATCAAGACTCGCCACTGACAGGTTACACACCAGCCTATGCCAGCTATGAGCAGCTGATAGGTGAAGAAGCTTGTGCCGCCGATGATATTTATGCCTTTTCTTGCATTACCTATGAACTGTTAACCAGTAAACACCCTTACAAACGAGTTGCGGCAAATGAAGTCGATTTGGCCAAAGCATCGTTGAGTAAACCAAGTCATATTAGCTTACGTTTATGGCCTACACTCAAAAAAGGTCTTGCTATTAAGAAGGCGCAAAGAGCTGACTCTATAGCGACGATTATTGAAAAGTTTGAGAGTAAAGCCTGGCCGCTACCTACTGCTATTGCTGCGGCAGTGGCGCTGATTGTTGTGGGAGTACAAGTCCAACATCATCATCAGCTGCAACTTGCGAATTTAGAGCAAAAAGTATCAATGACTGATCAAGTGCAAAATGAAACTCAGTCATATGAATACATTCCAGCTTCCGCATTATTAGAGCGCCTAGCTGAAATACCTGAAGATAAAGTACTAATTCGTAATGGATTATTAAGAAAACACCAAACTGAAGTATTAGATATTGTTGAAAAACGAATTGCTTCAGTTCCGAAAAGCAGTAACGGTTTATATCAAGACTATGGCCGAATTTCATTAATCATTGAAGCCACTGAGCGCTATTACCCTGACTCAATACGCTTATTAAAAATGAAAAACCAAGCAGAACGTAGCAAGCAGTCGGTGATAGATGCGTTATCTGAGCGATTAGCTTTACTGTTAAGTCAGTCAAGATACGATGAAACAGGCGGAAATAATATAAAAGCGATTGTTGAAGACTTAGCCTTTATCGAGCCTAAGTTCACTTAT
Source organism: Shewanella japonica (assembly GCF_002075795.1). Lineage (NCBI taxonomy): Bacteria > Pseudomonadati > Pseudomonadota > Gammaproteobacteria > Alteromonadales > Shewanellaceae > Shewanella > Shewanella japonica. Next base: position 2,937,997 of record NZ_CP020472.1, on the reverse strand, counting down.
ATGCCATCAGAAGAAGATTTTACTCTTTATGCAACAGCTTTCGATGTAGCGCTTAAAACCCATGATGTCACTCAAATAAAGGCACTTATCACAACGGGCGAGGTTATTTTTTCACAGCAAGCTGAAGCACAGCCTTTACTGACTTATGGCGCTGAAATGAAGGTGGCGGTTGAACAGCTCACTGCATACAACAATGCTGTCCAAAGCGGTAAAAATGCGCAATATCCTTACCAAGATGCAGAGGTCTATTACAGAAACACCTTTGAAGAGCTGACTGTCAGATTAGATGCCATTGATAATCCAAAAGATCTTCGAGCATTTGACGATGAAGTCAGAGTGCTAGCTGAGACTGTACCGGAAGATTTTGAACCCTTATTGACTTTGGATAAACGTTTAGCGGGTTCTTACCTAAGACAAGCCAATATTTATTTAGAGAAACAATATTTAAAAACTGCCCGTGAATTATTTGCTCGTGGTAATGAGATGTATGAACGTCTAAACGGTGTTGAGAGACTGTAAACCGCATTGCAAAGAGTGGGCTAATAACAAGTAAGGTGATGAAATCACCTTATTTAACTGCATATCAATTTAAGGATTGATATGCATTACGCTTTTAAATGTGTTGAGTGACTGTTTGCGCATAAGTTGTTTAAAGGAATGTATTTAAAATGGAATTAACGCTAGAGATAGTGAGCTTTCATCGGTTATCACCTGAGCAAGTCACATCTAAGGACGTAATCAGTTCGCTTACAATAGGTCGAGCTGATACTAGTGATTGGCATTTACCTGATCCTGAAAAGGTGGTGTCGGGTACACATGCTCGTATTACGAAACGTTCTGACGGCTTTTATATTGAAGATTTATCAACGAATGGCTTATATATAAACCGTTCAGTTGAAGCGTTAGGATCTACAAAGCCTCATAAAATTGAGCATGATGATCTACTCACCTTGGGTGATTATGAAGTGTCAGCAAAGATGACTAATGGTATTAGTACAGAGGCTGCTTCTAGCACTCAATCAGCTGCAAGTGTTAGTGCCGACCCGTTTCAGACTAACCAAGTGCTTGACAGTAATCCGTTTGAAAACGAATTTGAACAACAAATTGCTGGCTTTGACGCACAAAGTTTGTTGAATCAAGCGCCGAGTCAGTCTCAACCGCTACCTGATGTCAACGGTGACTTACAAGATCATTTTCAGCCTCCCGGGATGGCAATTCCAGAAGAGTGGGGCCAAGATTTCTTTAATGAGTCTGCGCCAGTGGCAGAGCCACAAGTTAGTATGCCAGTTGGTCAACCTGTTACGAATCAAGCTGCGCCGCAACCCGCTCACCAACAGCCGCAATCAATGCCGCCTCAACAATTAACAAGTATGGCAAGTCAGCAGCAAGTGACTAACCCACATGCAGCGCAATCAACAGCTCAACAAGCAACTCGAGCAGAACCTCAACCACAAGTGAGCAATCAGGTACAAGCTGCTTCATCATTAAGCCAAGCTTTTTTTAAAGGTTTTGGTATTGATGAGCAAGAGTACAGCAAAGTACTCACTGAAGAATTAATGTTCGAGCTTGGTCAAAGCATGCAACTCATGCTCACTGGCTTAATGGACTCTTTGCGTCAACGCTCGAAGTTGAAAACAGAATTCAGAATTAACCAAACGACATTTCAGCAAAGAGAAAATAATCCGCTCAAGTTTTCAGCCAGTCTTGATGATGTTTTTCAAAATTTGTATTTGCGTAAAAGTGCGAGTTTTCTGTCATCTCAACAGGCCATTATTGAAGCATTTAATGATGGGCGTAAACATGACATTGCACTTACTGCTGGGACATTTGGTGCTTTAAGAGGCTTGTTAAATCAGCTTGATCCCGATCTTGTTGAGCAAAAAAGTCAAAGCCAATCATTTGCTGAAATGTTAGTGCCAGGCCAAAAGCAATTTAAACAATGGAAAGTCTACAAAAGTTTACATGAAGATTTACAGGCTGAGTTTGCTAACACAAACACCGCAGCATTATCTGATGATTTTGTAGAAGCTTACGATAATAAAATCAAATCATTATAATTTTAAGGGATTAAGCGATGAAACTAAAATTAGGATTGTATCAAGCTTTACTAGCCTCAGTATTGTTGATAAATACGGGCTGTAAAACCATTAATGCCGTGGTACCTGCTTATACCGATATCACGTTTAGTGCGAGCGCAGATATTAACCCTGATATCAATAAGCGTCCGTCGCCTGTGGTAGTAAAAATATTCGAACTTTCTTCCCGTACCATCTTTGATAATCAGGATTTTTTCACTCTTTACGAGTCTGCTGAATCGGTATTAGGACCTGACTTAATTCGAAAAGATGAGCTTGAATTGCAACCTTCTGAAATTCACGAGTATCCAATGAGCTTAGGTCAAAACACACGATACGTAGGGGTGATTGTGGCTTATCGCGATATCGATGCTTCTCGCTGGCGCTCAGTTGTTGAGGTTGACCCTACTGGATATGACAGTGTCACAGTCAATATAGAAAAAATAGCAGTTTATAACTCTGAGCAGTAAAGATTTTATTTAAATTGAAATAACGGATATTTCAACAACGATATCAAGCATTGGAAATAATAAGGAAGTTATGAGCGATTTTAGCCCAATAGCATGGACTGAAGGGATGTTTTTGCGCCCTCAACATATGCAACAACAAGAACGTTTTTTACAGTATCAGCAAACTCAAATAGCGAATAAAGCTAACCCATTTGCATGGGGAGTGACCCAATACGAAATTAATTATAGCTTGTTGCCACTAGGTCAGTTTGGTTTAGATAGAATTGAGTGTGTATTTCAAGATCAAACCTTAGTGTTAATGCCTGAGCAAAGTCCGCTTCCTAATGCGTTATCGATACCAGCAGGGACAATCGATCAACTGATTTATTTAGTGCTTCCTGTAGCGAAAAGTAACGGCCTTAATATTTCGTCATCTGAACAAAATCAAATAACTCGCTACTTGTACGAAGATCATAATATTGTTGATACTAGTGTGGGTTCTGATGCAATGGAAGTGTTGCAAGTTGCTAAATTTGATTGCCGCTTAAAGCTGCAAAGTGAAGACCGTTCAGGCTATGTATCCATAGCCATCGCTCGAGTTATTGATGTTTCTGAAGAAGGGGCAATTAGGCTTGATAAAAAGTTTATTCCAGCTTGTACCGGCATAGAGCATATTAAAGCCTTGCTTAATGTCACTTCAGAAGTGACGGGAATGATAAACCAACGTGCAGAAGCAATTGCTGGCAGATTGAGTCAAGCTCAAGGATCTTCAAGCTCAATTGCTGACTTTTTAATGCTACAACTATTGAATAAATACCAACCTTTATTTGAGCATTATAGTGTCATCAATCATATCCATCCTGAAGTGTTATTTAGAACTCTAGTGAGTTTTGCAGGTGAGCTATCGACGTTTAGTAGCCAAGATAAAAGACCACCGAAATTGCCTACTTATCAGCATGATAATTTGACCTATGTATTCGGTAATATCATGGTCATTGTTAACCACGGCTTAAGCACTGTCCTTGAGCAAACAGCAACAGAATTGGTACTCGAAAAAACCAAATTTGGCGTGTACTTCTCAACCATTGCCGATAAGAGTTTACTTGATAGCGCAGAGTTCATCTTAGCGGTGAAAGCGAATGTACCAAATGATGATTTACGTCAGCGTTTGCCGTCACAAATTAAAATTGGCTCGGTAGAAACGATTCGAGAACTGGTAAATAACCAACTGGCCGGTATCGGAATCACGAACCTACCTGTTGCCCCGCGACAAGTGCCATATCATGCTGGCTATCATTATTTCCAATTAGATAAGAACAACAGCCATTGGATCAAACTTAAATCCAGTGGTGGGGTTGCGATGCATATTTCTGGCGCTTATCCGGATTTACAACTTGAGCTTTGGGCTGTAAGCGTTTAACAACCACAATATTAAGGATAATTTTTGTGAACGATAAAACCATTGTTAAACCACGTCCAGGGAAAGGCGCGGGGATGGCAATCCAAAAACCTAAAGTTAATGATGATAATCAGAAAACATTAATACAAGAACAAAGCGTTGAAAACAGAGCGCAAAGTGCTGTATTAAGCTTGGCACAAAATCCAATTGTTGATTATGCAGGTACGTTACTATCTATTTGTACTCAATTACGCACGAGTACTCAGCATGATGATGTGAATACCTTACGTGTGCATTGTGTTGAGTTGATTAAACATTATGAACAACAACTTCGTAATGCTGATATTGCTGCCGAAGACATAAAGTCAGCGCGCTATTGCTTATGCTGTTTTATTGATGAAGTGGTTTTGAATACAGCATGGGGCGGCCAAAGTTACTGGGCTTCTGAAAGTTTACTGTCGACTTTTCATAATGAAACACTCGGTGGTGAATATTTCTATACGCTACTTGATGCGTCTTTATTACAACCTGCAGAGAAATGTAACTTACTGGAATTGATGTATTTATGTTTAACGCTTGGTTTTGTAGGGAAAATGCGTATTGAGCCTCAAGGCGACCAGAAACTGGAAGCGTTAAGAGAGCGGACTTACCTTGCTATCCAATCTTGTAAAGGCGATTTCCATCGGGAGTTATCACCTGACTGGCGAAATAATATTGTGCCAAATTTATCATTTCAACAGCCTTTCCCTTTATGGGTGATTGGTGCGTTGTTTGGGGTGATTATTTTATTCGTCTACATGGGATTTAACTACAGTATTAATAGCTATTCGTCACAGGCATATAAGCAATTGACATCTATCGTACCATGGGAAAAAACCGTTGCTGCACAGCAACAATTAAGCCGTGAAGAAGCCCTTTTACTACAACAGTTATTGCAGACAGAAATTAGTATGCAACTACTTGAAGTAGAGCAATTAAGTGACAGAGTTCGGATCAGAATTGGTGCTGGTGAATTATTCGCATCGGGTAACACTCAGCCGAGATCAGATTTTGAAGCGATTTTAGCTAAGATTGCTAGGACACTTGAAGGAACCAAAGGGAAAATCTTGATCACTGGCCATACTGATGACGAACCGATTTTTACTTCAAAATACCCATCAAATTGGCATCTCTCACTTGCTAGAGCCACATCGATTGGCAATGTGTTGGCACATAACGCGTCATTGAGTGGTCGGTTATGGCCTGAAGGAAGGGGAGAGTCTGAGCCTCGCTTTGCTAATGATAGCGAACTTAATCGTGCTTTAAATCGTCGAATTGAAATTGACTTATTGTTTTAGAGTGACAAAAGGAATTGTATAAATGTCTTTAAAATCAGTCGGCAAGGGAATTGTCGAAACACTTAAATCTAAATGGGTTATTACCATTTTAGGCTTTGTGTGTTTAGCACTACTTATTTGGTTTGGTGGCCCATTAGTCGCTATTGCAGGTTATGAGCCATTAGCGTCTGCAGCAGTTCGTGTCATTGTACTTTTGGTTATTGTCATGGTCTGGGGTGGCGTTCATTTTTCACGACAAATTAAAAGTAAAAAACAAAGTGAAGAAATGGCTGACAGCTTGATTAATGGTGAAGAAGGCGCCGCGGTTAATGGAGACGAGCTAGTAAAAAGTGAGATAACGCTGCTGCAAAACAAAATGACCCAAGCGTTAGATATTTTAAAGCAAACTAAATTAACCAAAAACAAAAGTATTTATGAGCTTCCTTGGTACATCATGATTGGCCCACCAGGAAGTGGTAAAACGACTGCAATTCAGCATTCAGGATTGGAATACCCGTTAAAAGATAAAATGGGTGTCGACATGATTGAAGGTGTTGGCGGTACACGTCATTGTGATTGGTGGTTTACTAACAAAGCGGTACTTATTGATACGGCTGGACGTTATACCACCCAAGATAGTCATGTTAAACAAGACTCACGTGCATGGCAGGGCTTTTTGGGGTTATTGAAGAAATACCGACCAGTAAGGCCAATCAATGGCGTCATTATTAGTATGGGAATGTCGGAGTTACTTAATCAAACTAAAACTGAACGCAATCTACACGCAAGAGCGATTAAACAGCGTTTGCAGGAATTACAAAACCAGTTAGGCATGACATTTCCTGTTTATGTGTTGTTATCTAAATCTGATTTAGTTGCAGGATTTAACGAGTTTTTTGATGATTTAACCAAAGAAGATTGCGAACAAATTTGGGGCGTGACTTTTCCGTTAAATACCGAAGATGATGAAACTGACATCGTGAGTACTTTCAATAAAGAGTTTCATCATTTGTTATTGAACTTAAATGCTCGCTTAAATAGTCGCCTTAAAAATGAGCGAGATCTTGAGCGCCGAGCAGTAATTTATGAGTTCCCAAAACAACTACGATTACTTCAAAGTTCGGCTGATGATTTCTTAAAGGAAATATTTGCTCCGAATGCTTACGAAGAAGCCCCTCTTTTGCGTGGCGTATACTTAACCAGTGCGACCCAAGAAGGCACGCCGATTGACCATCTTTCAACTCACTTATCCAGCGGTATCAAAAGTAAAACTAAAAGCAATAATACTAATAAGCAGCGTAGTTACTTTATTAAACGACTTTTGGAAGATGTCATTTTTCCTGAGAAGAACTTAGCCTCTACAAACCGCAAACATACCAACCAAAACAGAATGCTGCGTAAGGTTTCGGTGGGTGTAGCCGCAGTGGTCACTTTATTTGCGAGTTACATTTGGTGGCAAAGTTATGATTGGAACCATGAGCTTATCGATAATACTTTTACTGAACTTGCTCAGTATGAGGATATTACTCATGGTGGCCTGAATGCGAACACTGATGTCATCACGTTAACTAAAGGTTTGACACTGATTCGTGACTTACCTGTGGGGTTTGGCTCAGAAAAACCTGAGGATGCACAAACGTTTGGTTTGTACCAAGGGGATAAGTTAAAGCAACCTGCTTCAGCGGCATATGAGCGAGCATTAGAAGCGCATTTATTGCCGTTTATGTTAGATGTGTTAAGCGAAGAAATGGATGCTAACGGTCAGCACCTTAATTATTTATATGAAACCTTAAAAACATATCTCATGTTGTATCTGCCGGAGCATTTTGATGAAAGCAACATCAAAATTTGGTTCTCTGCTTATATTGATCGAAACATTACTGGGAATGTTAATGCCGAAATCCGCGAGCAGTTAAATCAACATATTGAGACACTTTTAACGTTAGGGATCCGTGGAAATCAATACGATGACATGGTTGTTGATGGTGCTCGAGCTAATTTAACCATGTTGCCGCTGGTGGAGCGAGCTTATCAGAGATTAAAAAGCGACTTCTCTCAAAGCAGTATTCCTGATTTTAAACTAGTGGATATTCTTAGTTTAGACAGTCTTGATGGCTTAACATTTATGAGTGGTAGACCATTTAATGATGGTATTCCAGGCTTGTATACTTTTAATGGATTCCACGGGATTTTCAATATTGAAAAAACCAAAATCATTAAAAACCTGACTGCTGACAGCTGGGTATATGGAGATGACTTAGCTAATTTAGATGAGCAAGCTAAAAAACGTCTGACCGCTGAATTAGAACGTAAGTATATTCGTGACTATATATTTTATTGGGAAGACTTTTTAAGTGATATTTCTGTAAAACCATACTCAAGTCTTGAAGAAGCTGAGCGTGTGACAGCGGCGTTATCAAGTCCTGATCAACCCATAAAAACCATCATAGCCGCGGCGCAAAAAAATGTGCAGCTAACCAAACTTCCTATGGAGTCTAATAATTTAAAGGCTGCATCTGAAGTGGCTGCCAATGTCACTGATGTTGCCTTTCGTTCTAAAAAAGCGCAGTTAAATCGGTTGCTACCTGATACCGCAATTGAGTTAAATGTCGACTTGCCTGGTAAAGAAGTGGAAGTTGCCTTTAGTGAGTTGATTAAAATTAACTTAGTAGAAGTCGATCAAATTCAAACTACTTTGCGCGCATTGAATCGAAATTACAGCAAGTTACTCCTTCAATCGGATGGCAGAGTTGTGAACCAGGCTGTAGAAGAAAACTTTGCTCAGATGGGAATGACATTATCAGAGCAATTGATGGATTTACCATACCCAGTCAAAAATTGGTTAAATGATGTTGCTTATCAAACTAGATCATTTGCTAAAACTAACCAAAGTCAGCGATTTAATGGCATTTGGCGCTCAGAGGTCTTAGCTGAGTTTAATCGTGCGATATCAGGTCGTTACCCGTTCAATCGTCGTGCAAAAGAAGATGTGAGACTAAAAGACTTTAGCAAGTTCTTTGGCTATGGCGGCACCTTAGATCAGTTTTGGGACCAATATCTGGCAGCGCATGTTGATACCAGTAAAAAGCCATGGCGCTTTAAACGTAACATTGGTATTAGCTATGACGTGTTAGAAATGTACCAACGAGCTGAAATCATTAAAGAGGCATTCTTTGAGCCGGGAACTAAATTCCCTAAAATTAACTTCTCTCTTGAGCCACAACTACTGGACAGTAGTGTCAGCCTATTCTTATTAGAATTGGATGAACAACAACTTAAATACCGCCATGGACCAACACGTAAAGAGTTATTTTTCTGGCCAGGTCGAGGCGCCAATAATGAAACTCGCATTGCGTTTTCACCGCCTAATGGTGGCCGTTCAATCAATAAGAAGTACGAAGGCGAATGGTCATTCTTCCGCTTACTCGATGAGTTGAGTAAAAAACGTCCGCAAACAAAGAAAGACGGCAAGTTAATGATCAACCTCAGTGGATATAACGCTGAATTGAAACTGATTGCTAACAGCGTAAACAATCCATTTTGGATGGCTAATATGGAGACTTTCTCATGTCCGTCGAATCTTTAATGCGATTAGGTTATTGCGGTAAAGTCCCCTCAAAGGGTGACTTTTTACAAGAAAATCTAGATATAGACTTTTTTAAAAACTGGAATGAGTGGTTACAAGCAGTCATTGCGGTGAGTAAAGAGCAAAGCGGCAATGAATGGCTGGATTATTATCTCACAAGCCCTGTTTGGCATTTTTCTTTGTCAGCTGGAGTATGCTGCGAGCAAGCAGTAGTGGGGACACTTATTCCGAGCGTGGATAATGTTGGGCGTCATTATCCTTTTACTTTAGCAGGCTTTCATCAGCAAGCTGCGGTATGTGGTTGGCATGAAAACGAATGGTCGACACAGTTTGAAGCACAGATTTTGCAGGTACTTGAAGATGATATCAATCTTGAGACTTGGTTGAATGATGTCTCTGGGCAACAGTACACGGTTCCGGTTGCTGCTCTGTGTTCATCTCAAAGTGAATCTAGTGACATTACAAAAAAAGCTTGGGTTATTCAGGGTAGTAATGCTCCTCATATATTGTCACTACTTGATCAGCAATACCGTAAACAGTTTGAACGATACAGTATTTGGTGGACAGAGGGTTCATCAGAGGTTGAAGCATGCATGATTATCACAGAAGGGCTGCCTCAAATTAGCCAGTTTGTCTCTATGTTAAGCGGGTAATGGATACAAAGAGGATGGAATACAGCCGCCTTAGTGAAGGAGCAAAATACGTGCACTTAAGTCAAGCTTTAACCCACAGAGGCACAGTACGAGAAATTAATGAAGACGCCATGTTAGAACTTCCGCATATCGGTGTATGGGTTGTTGCTGATGGTATGGGAGGTCATGCTGCTGGTGATGTGGCGAGTCAATTAGTTATCGACAATATTCAACAGGCTGTTGATGGATTATCTCCAGAGTTAATCAGTGTTGATATTTTAAAGCTCGCATTACAAAACAGTAATACCCAGCTTCAGCAAATGAGCCAAACTGATTTTGAAGGTAAAGTCGCCGGCAGTACAGTTGTAGTGTTGTGGTTATATCAAGGCGACTATCACCTGCTTTGGGTCGGCGACAGTAGGATTTATCTGTTAAGACAACAGAAAATGACAATGATTACCAAAGATCACAGTCAAGTGAATGACATGGTTGATGAAGGTTTGTTGGCCGCTGAAGATGCTGAGTCACATCCATTAGCAAATGTAATCACACGTGCTGTGGGAGTCGATAGTCAATTAGATATTGATTATCGGACGGGTAAAGTGGTTGAAGGCGATACGTTTTTACTTTGTAGTGATGGCCTAAATAAAGAACTTAGTGATACTGAAATCGAAGCCACAATTAACTCTGGTAATATTATTGATTCTGGATTGGCCTTATTACATGCATCGTTAGTTCGAAATGCGCGTGATAATGTCACTTGTATTTTAGTAAAAAATACTCAAGTTACGTCGGGTTTATCTTCAAAAGACATAAGTGAGTCAAATGATGACTTTGATAAAACCATTCCTGTATTTATTTAAAGAATAAATCGGAAGTTTTCTTGTTGATAAATTAACAAAAGTGTAAATGTTACATGGTAATTATTATATTAATAGTTAATAAGTATGTTATTTAAAATAAATCTATACTTAATGATTATTGCGTATTAGATGTTTTTTACATTATAAAGTATTAACTAATATGTGATCTGATATATAACATCAAAAAGTATTATTTTTAGTATTAATTTTAAATATACACTATTAAGTATTAGTGTTTTATTAGTTTTGTGTAGAAGCACATTTTGTTATCGAATATTGATAATAATATATTCAAGGATTGAATAAAGTTGAGCCAATTAAATAATCTATCGATTGAAGAATTAATTGAACCTATTACAGATGATGCTGTAACGGGAGAAGATCCGCGTTCTGATATCAGTCCAACATCTACCTATTACTTACTTAAAGATGTAAGAAGCACAGCAAGGGCTAATGAACGAAAAGCGTTAATAGACGAAGAAGATGTGCTTTCTGTTGCTATTGAGTGGCGCCCAATCTTTGAGCAAGTGCCAGATATCACTAGAGATAAAGCCAAAGATCTCGAGTACATCGCTTGGTTTATTGAAGCTGCATGCCGTTTACATGGCTTTAAGGGATTAAGTTTTGGTTTTACCTTGGCCGCTGAATTAATTGAGCGCTATTGGGAAAACTTATATCCAATACCTGACCCAGACGATCTTGAAGAACGAATTGCGCCATTAATTGGTTTAAACGGTGTTGAAAGCGAAGGTTCATTAATTCAACCAATCAAAACCATTCCCATCACAGAAGGGGCGTTCGCCTATTCAACTTGGCAATATGAGCAAGCATTAGAGGTCGATAGGCTAGATAGCGACAAACAAGAAAAACGTTTCGATGCGGGTGCTATATCACTTGAAGAAGTTGAGTTAAGTATTAAGGAAACATCAGATAGCTTTTTTATTGAACTTGATGCTGATGTCAATGCTGCAATCGCTGCATTCTCAAGGTTGTCGGAAGTCATGGATACGGCGATGGGAGGCTTACCACAACCGACGAGCTATATTCGAAAAGCATTAGAAGCCTGTGCGCTTCAAATTCATACGATAACCGAACCTATTTTAGCTAAGAGCCAAACGTCTTCAATATCTACGGAAGTTGAAGTAGAAACTGATGACGAACTAACGGCGAAAAGTAGCTCGAATGGCATTGAGCAACAGCTAAACTCTCGCGCTCAAGCTATCGAGAATTTAGAGAAAATCGCAGAATTTTTTAAGAATACTGAGCCACATTCACCGATGTCCTATGCCATAGAGCAAGTCATTAGGTGGAGTGATCTGAGTTTACCTGAGTTGTTACAAGAATTAATCCAAGATGGAGAAGCGAGGAATGGCTTCTTTAAATTATCTGGAATAAAAACTGAAGAATAATCTGTAATCGATTACTCACAATTTTATTGAAAGGAGTTCAAATGAGTGTACATGATAGATTAAAGCGAGTGAGAAAACCCCGCGTCCATATTACCTATGATGTAGAAACAGAAGGTACAGTTGTAAAAAAAGAGCTGCCTTTTGTGATTGGTATTACAGGTGACTTTACCGGCCATAACACTGAAGATTTAAAACCATTAAAAGACCGTCGTTTTGTACAAATCGACCGTGATAACTTTAATGACGTGCTAAAGCGCATGAGCCCAAAGTTAAATATCTCTGTGAAAAATACGTTAGCTGACGATGATTCTGAAATGAATGTCGATTTAGAGTTCAAGAGCATGGAAGACTTTGAACCTGCAGCGATCGTCAATCAAGTTGAGCCTTTGAAAAAGTTAATGGAAACACGTAACAAATTGCGTGATCTGATGACTAAAGTAGACCGCTCAGAGAATCTTGAGAATATTTTAGAAGACGTATTAAACAATACCACTAGCTTAGACAAACTAGCCGGTGAACTAAATCTTAAAGGAGCTGAATGATGAGCACGGATGCCGCTACATTAGAGCCTGTAAACGAAGAAACACTGAGTGTGTCGATTCTTGACCAAGCGATAGATGCTACGAAACAAACTGATTCAACACGTGCTGAAGAGCTTATTCGCTCTTTGACTGAAGAAGCGTTGAAAGGGACAGTTCAGTGGGATAAAAACTTAACTGTGACGTTTAACAAAGCGATTGATAGTTTGGATGAAGTTATTTCGAAACAGCTTGCAGCGATTATGCATAATGATGAGCTGCAAAAATTAGAAGGAAGCTGGCGTGGTCTTCATCACACAGTTAAGAACTCTGAAACCAATGCGACATTAAAAATCCGTGTAATGAGCTTATCTAAAAAAGAGCTTCATAAGGATTTAAGTAAGGCTGTTGAGTTTGATCAAAGCCAAATGTTCAAGAAAATATATGAGTCTGAGTTCGGAACACCAGGTGGCGAACCTTATGGTTGTTTAGTCGGCGATTATGAATTTACTAATCATCCATCAGATATTGAAACCTTATCTTTAATGTCTAATGTGGCTGCTGCTGGCTTCTGCCCATTTATTTCTGCTTCTGGTTCATCGTTATTTGGATTTGATGACTGGACAGAATTAAGTAAACCACGTGATCTTGAAAAAGTATTCGAATCATTAGAGTACACACAGTGGCGTTCATTCCGTGACAGTGATGATTCACGCTTTGTGACCTTGACTATGCCACGAGTACTTGCGCGTTTACCATACGGTAGTGCAACTAAACCAGTAGAAGAGTTCTGCTACGAAGAGTTTGAAATGGATGCGGCAAGTGGCCGTTCTAAAGTTGCAGCTCATGATGATTATTGCTGGATGAACGCAGCATATGTTATGGCAACCAATATGGGACAAGCATTTAGCCAGTATGGTTTCTGTACTGCGATTCGTGGTGCAGAAGGTGGGGGTAAAGTTGAAGGTCTACCTGCTCATGTCTTTACCAGTGATGATGGTGACCCAGACTTAATGTGCCCAACTGAAATCGGTATTACAGACCGTCGAGAAGCAGAGTTAAGTAAACTTGGTTTCTTACCATTATGTCATTACAAGCATACTGATTATGCCGTATTTTTTGGTGCACAAACCTGTCAAAAACCACAAATCTTTTCTAGTCACGATGCAACGGCTAATGCTGCAATTTCATCTCGACTACCTTACTTAATGGCAACTTCTCGCTTTGCACATTACTTAAAAGTGATGGCTCGTGACAAGATTGGTAGCTTTATGGAAGCCGATGATGTTGAAGCATGGTTAAACCGTTGGATCCTTTCTTTTGTCAATGCATCAGAAGGTGGCGGACAAGATATTCGTGCTAAATATCCATTAGCTGACGCAAAAGTGGAAGTGAAGGAAATCCCTGGTCAACCGGGCTCTTATAATGCTGTAGCTTGGTTACGTCCTTGGTTGCAAATGGAAGAGTTAACTGCATCGCTACGTCTAGTGGCGAAAATTCCTAAAGTAGGATAATCACTGACAGTGACCCTCATTTGTTTTCAAGGATAGAAACAAACGATGACGCAAGAAACCATTTCATTTGTTACAAGTGAAATTTTCAATGATGACGCAGGCTTTAAACAGCCTGTGTCATCAACACCACAAAAGCTGAAAAATAAACATCTTGTTGAACGATTCCTTCGTGAATCAGACTCAACCCGATCGTTATTATTGTGGCTTGAAAACTCGCGTCATTCTTTAACTCAGTTTGACAAGCATTCAGTGCTACCTCTTTTATTAAAAGCGGTAGATCTTATCGATAAGCAGCTCGAGCAACAAATCAATAGCATTATCCACAACAAAGCTTTTCAGTCATTAGAGGCGAGTTGGCGTGGCGTGTTTTATCTTGTAGAGCAGCAAGAGTTACATGATAAAGATCAGAAAGTTAAAGTAAAAATTCTCGATTGTTGTTGACAGACGTTATCTAAAGATATCAATCGGGCTATTGAATTTGACCAAAGCGAATTTTTCAAACTCATTTATAACAATGAATATGACATGTCAGGTGGCGAACCCTTTGGCACGCTTATTGGTGATTATCAGCTTAGCCATAAATCTAGGTCAGGTGTTGCGACTAATGATATAGATGTACTAAAAGACATATCACGCACCGCTGCTGCAGCTTTTGCTCCTTTCATTACATCTGCATGTCCAACATTATTTGGTGTTGATGACTTCTCTGATTTGTCGGCTCACATGAATATTGAAAAAATATTCGAGCAAACTGAATATGTAAAGTGGAACTCACTTCGTGAAATGGATGATTCGAGGTTTATTGGACTCACCATGCCTCACATACTGATGCGATCGCCATATTTGATTGACGGGACGCGCAGTGAAGGCTTCAAGTTTAAAGAATCAATAAAGCACCCAAAGACTGATCATTTATGGGGAAATGCCGCTTACGCCTTTGGTGGCGTATTAATCCGCTCATTTAGTGATTCAGGCTGGTTTGGCCATATTCGAGGCTTAGAGCCTGGTAGTCGTAAAAAAGGGCTAGTGTGTGACTTAGCAGTTAGCCAGTATGAAACTGACTTATACCGCAAGCGTAAGAAACCGTCAGTGGATTTACTTGTCAGTGATAGAGCTGAAAAGTCATTTTCTGACCAAGGTTTTATTCCATTGTCTCCCGTTTCAGGCTGCGAACATTTAGTGTTTTACAGCAATGCATCAGCCCAGAAACCCATAAAGTACGAACGTTTGGAAGACACCATCAATGCCAAACTATCAACCATGCTTCAATATACGCTTTGCGTATCTCGGTTTGCACATTACATCAAAGTGATAGGTCGAGAAAAAATCGGTTCATTAAGCTCTGCAGAGGCTTGTGAGCGAGATATACAACTATGGCTTCATAATTACACGACTGCATCCGATGTGTCTTCTGACGATGTTAGAAGCAAATATCCCTTAAGAAATGCCCAAGTCCAAGTAAAGGAAATGCGCGGAAAACCAGGGCATTTTTACTCAATTATTCAATTACAACCCCATTTTCAATTAGATCAGATGGTTTCTAGCATTAAGTTAGTGACTGAGCTGACCTCAAGGAATTAATTAAAAGGTATCACATGAAAAAAATACAACAGATGCTGCAAAGTGGTCAGCTACAAGAGTCAATTAAATATGTAGAAGCTCAGTTAAGAGAAGACCCAATGAATGTTGATTTAAAAAGTGCATTCATTGAACTGCTTTGTATTAACGGTGAACTTGAGCGTGCTGACAAGCAGCTTAATCTTCTTGTGCAAAAACATCCTGATTTCTTAATCGGTGCTTCAAACTTACGTCAATTAATTCGTGCAGAGCAAAGTAGACAGGATTATATGCAAGGCAACTCAGTACCTAAACTGTTCGCTGACTCTGATGATCACGTTGAAGCGCTAATGAAGTTACGTTTAGCGTTAACTGATGCCCAAAAAGGCAATGATACTGCCAATGAAGTGGCTCAGTGTAGTCAAGGATTAGAAGCTCAACGCCCTCAAGTGAGTTTG
The DNA here is from genome assembly GCF_002075795.1 of Shewanella japonica. Taxonomy (NCBI): domain Bacteria; kingdom Pseudomonadati; phylum Pseudomonadota; class Gammaproteobacteria; order Alteromonadales; family Shewanellaceae; genus Shewanella; species Shewanella japonica. Next base: position 2,922,221 of record NZ_CP020472.1, on the reverse strand, counting down.
TTATTAGACGATCAAGTTAATGAAGAGATAAGAGATTTGGATGACACCTTAGGTGGCTTTATAGAAATCTTCGGAACTGATGGCTATTACTATTTAGCGCAACTTTCAGAAATTGAATATATCAATTTTCAACCAGTTTCATCATTGGTTGAAACCGTTTGGAGACGTGTTGATCTAGCGATTAAAAACGGCCCAAGTGGCGAAGCACATATCCCACTTGTTTACGGTAATAGCGAAACAGATGCGCAAAAATTAGGTCGTGAAACGGATTGGCAAGAAGTCGCCACAGACGTTATGACAGGTAAAGGATTAAAAATGTGGTTTGCAGATGACAATGCACTGCCTTTGAATCAAGTGACTAAAATCCACACTCCCGTTTTACAGTAGGAAGTCATTTTGAGCCAAAACCAGCAACCTATTATGGCATCAGTACTTGATCGTTTAATCGATGATGCGCCAGATGAGCAAGATGTCAAAGATAGCCATAGAGGCCTTAATTTACGTCAGTTAAGAACCAATGTTCGTCGTGATTTAGAAAATCTGCTTAATGCAAAGTTACAATGGCAAACTTGGCCAGAACATTTAAGCGAACTGGATCATTCTTTAATGAATTATGGTTTACGTGATTTTTCTTCTATGCCTGTTGCAAGCCTCGATGGGCGACAACTTCTGTGTAAACAGGTTGCTGACACGATTAAACGGTTTGAGCCTCGATTTCTTGAAGTCATGGTTGAAACGGTAGATAACGAGCAACCATTAGATCGGGTATTAAGGTTAAAGATTAATGCACTTTTATATGCGGATCCTGAACCTGAATTTATTACATTTGACTCAGAAGTTGAACCAGTTCATCTGGCGATGATTGTGAATGAGGGGGCGTTGTGAACCAAGAATTATTAGAATATTACAACCGAGAGTTAGCATTTATTAGGCATATGGGCTCGGAGTTTGCGGAGCAATACCCAAAGGTCGCTGGTCGATTAAGATTAAGTGATGAACATGTCGAAGATCCACATGTGTCGCGACTTATCGAAGCTTTTTCGCTACTAACAGCGCAAGTAAGGCAGAAGTTAGATGACAGTTTCCCTGAATTGACAGAAGCGTTATTAGGTCAACTGTATCCTGATTATCAAGCACCAATTCCTTCAATGTCAGTGATAAAAGTCACCACAGAAAACTTGTCGACAACAGGAGTACAGTTACCTAAGAATACTAAGGTTGATACTCAAGTTGATGGTATGAAGCCATGTCATTTTCAAACATGTTATGACATGAAACTGTGGCCAATTGAAGTGCAAAAAGTGCAATTTCAAAATGCTCCATTCAATGCGCCAGAACCTCAATGGCCAGAACGGGCTAAAGCCATTATCAAACTGGATATAGCATGTGAGTTTGAAGAAATTAGCATGCCGAGTTTAGGTGTTAACAGACTGAGATTTTTCTTGAATGGTCAGGACCATCAAACTTTCCAGTTATACCAATTACTGTTTCAACATAGCTTAGGCTTTGCCTTAGTGAATGACGAGCAATCCGTGTGTCATTTCTTAACTCAGCGGCACTTAAAGTCGGTGGGTTTTGAAGATGATCAGCAAGTCATACCATACAGCCAACGCAGTAGTGCTGGATACCGTATGTTACTTGAAAACTTCATTTTTCCTGAAAAGTTTTTGTTTTTTGATATTGATGACACTGAAGGAAAGTGGCAAGGGATTAACGATAAGTTTTCGCTTTATATCTATTTAAAAGAAGGCTCGCAAGACCTTGAAAAACAAGTTACAGCGAATCACTTTTTGCTTGGGTGTACTCCAGTCATAAATTTATTTGAGCAAAAACTTGAGCCTGTCAGTATCGATGCATCTCAATATGAATATAAACTGGCAGCGCGTTATGCTGATGCAGAAGTTGCAGAGATAATCGGTGTTAAACAAGTCATTGCCTATGATCCTAAAGATAATCAAGTTGAGGTTACACCGTTTTATGGTGAATCCCACCCACAGTATTTAGGCCATGACAACTTATTTTGGCACTTAAGGCGTGAGTCATCGAGTTGGTCTGGAGGGTATGCAGAGCAGGGGACTGAATCCTATTTATCGCTGGTGGATCATAATTTTAAGGGCTTTAAAGCCGAAGAAGATTATGGCGCTTGGATACTGAGTATTAATGCTTTATGCAGTAACAGAAATCTACCCGCTCACCTGCCATTTGGCACCGATGAACCTAAAATGTTTGTGCCAGAACGTGCTGATATTATCAAACACGTAAAATGCCTTTTAGCACCAACTATGCCCGTGAGAGCTTCATTAAGCGATGCTTCTCGTTGGCAATTGGTCAGCCATTTATCTATAGACAGTTTTAGTGGCCCTGATGCGCTGACGCATTTAAAAGAAACGTTAAAACTGTATGACTTCAAATGCTCACCAGAGAATAAAAACTTGATTGAAAACATCTATCAAGTATCAGTGTCCCCCGATACTGCTCGGGTCAATCAAAATGGACGTATCAGTTTTTGCAGTGGTAGTCATATTGAAATTACGTTCATCAAAGATCATTACTCAGGTAGTGGAGTGTTCTTTTTTTGCAGCATTTTAGACCATTTCTTTGCCCAGTTTTCTGTTGTAAATAGTTTTACGCGTTTAAGCATGAGGTTTAAAGATCAAGATGCCATCACGCATACGTGGCCAGCTCGTTCTGGAAATAGGCCATTACTATGACAATGAGCACAGAAGTAGACTTTGATGAGTTAATCAATCAGTCGGCGAACATGAGTGCACCTGCAAAACAGTTACAAGCGATTGCTGATTCACCGACAGAGCATGACTTTTATCAGGCTGTATATCAATTTCAGCAGCAATTACTTCAAGGAAAAGAGCAAGGTCACAAAGTGGGCCATGATGCCATTCCATCAGAAGAGTTATTGCGGTTTAAGTCTGATCAACATTTGGGTTTTCCTGGGCAAGCAATCAGTAAAGTGAATTTAACCCAAGCAAGTGCTGCTAAAAAAATTGCTGCAGAAATGCATGTCTCCTTTATGGGGTTAACTGGCCCAAGTGGTGTGCTACCTCAACATTATACAGAGCTATTACTTGAACGATTGCGCTTAAAAGACACAGGTATGCGGGATTTTTATGATTTATTTAATCATCGCATCATCTCGTTATTTTATCGAGCATGGGAAAAGTATCGATTCTCTGTTAACTATCAACCGCTTCAAGATAGTCCGCCAGATAGTGTGTCAGCTTTCAATAATCAAAAAGACAGTTTTACGCATGTGCTGAGTCTGCTTAGCGGTAAAAAGTCGTTGAACTGTTACTACGGTGGTTTTTTGAATAGAAAAACGCCGAGTGCTGAATCACTTAGAATCATGCTGAAAGACTTTACTGGTTGTGAAGTCGAGATTGCGTCATTTCAAGGTCGTTGGCAGCAGCTTTCAGCCAATGAACAAACCAAGTTATCTTCCAGAGCAATGCCAGAAGGCCAGTACGCGCGTTTAGGTGTAGATGCGAGTATTGGCAGTCGAGTTTGGGATATTAATTCCAGTATTAGTATTCAACTCACACCTAAAGACGGTCAAACCGTTAGTGCATTCATGCCTGGTGAGAAGTGTTATCAGCCGTTAAAAGATCTCGTATCAAGCTATTTAGGCCAAACGGCGAAATTTAAAATTTATCTCGATGTAAAACAACAAGATGCTCCAAAAGCTCAGCTTTCAAAAGCGGCCGTGCCGTTAGGGTTAGGTTGTGGTTTATTAAGCCGAACCGAACATGGGCAACAAACAAAACGCTTAATGATTTAATTAATAAAGGATTATCAATATGTCAGCGATGACTTTAAGTAAGTTAGTAGGGAAACTTAATCCAACGTGTCGCCAGTCTTTAGAGTCTGCGGCCAGTGTGTGTCACAGCCGAAGTCAATTTACGGTAGAAATTGAACATTGGTTACTTGCGCTGTTAGAGGCTGAGTCAGGTGATTTAGATATCATTATGGCCAGTTTTTCAATCCAAAAAGACCAATTAATTCATGAAGTAAGGCAAGGCCTTGAGAAATTTAAAACAGGTAATAGCGCAGCGCCAAGTTTATCGCCGCATATTGTTAGTCTACTGAGACAAACTTGGTTAAATACCAGTATTGAATTTAATGATAATGAAATCAGAACCGCTTATTTGATTTTCACATTATTGACCGATGACTCGTTAAACTCGTTAGTTTCTCGTTCAGCGAAACAGCTGTTCAAAATCGATTCAGCGCAATTAAAGCACGCATGGTCACAACTTGAGAGACAATCTACTGAGCATAAAGTATCAAGTAGTGATATTGAAGAGACTCAGGCAATGGAAAATGCACCCAGTAAAACGCCGAGTTTAGATCGGTTTACCCAAAATTTAACGCAGCAAGCTGAAGCAGGAAAAATTGATCCTATTCTAGGTAGAGATAACGAAATTCGTCAGATGATCGATATTTTAACCCGTCGTCGCCAAAATAACCCTATTTTAACTGGTGAAGCAGGTGTGGGTAAGACAGCGGTAGTTGAAGGGTTAGCGTTAAAAATAGCCCAAAAAGAAGTGCCATTAGCGTTACAAAATGTCCGTATTCATACTTTGGATTTAGCCCTGCTACAGGCCGGAGCGGGTGTTAAAGGTGAATTTGAAAATCGCTTAAAAGCACTGATTAACGAGGTTAAAAACTCGGTTAAACCCATCATTCTATTTATCGATGAAGCGCATACCATGATTGGTAGTGGAGGGCAGGCAGGCCAAAATGATGCTGCAAATCTTTTAAAACCAGCATTAGCTCGTGGTGAACTTCGTACAATTGCTGCTACAACATGGGCTGAATATAAGAAGTTTTTTGAAAAAGATGCAGCGTTAACTCGACGTTTTCAGGTGGTTAAAATTGAAGAACCTGAACCAGAACAGGCTATAGCAATGATGCGAGGTTTGCTACCTGTTATGGAAAGTCACCATAAGATCTTGGTGTCAGATCAGGCGCTTTGTGCAGCTGTTAATTTATCACATCGTTACATTACCGGCAGGCAGCTACCCGATAAGGCGGTAAGTTTGTTAGACACGGCATGTGCGCGCGTTGCAATGAGTCAGGCTTCAACACCAGGCAGTGTTGAATCATTACAAAGACAAATTCAGCAACTTGAGACGCAAATTGATATTTTAACCCGAGAACAGAAAACGGGTACCGATCATAAGAAAGTCATTAGCGAGATAAATAAAGAGCAAAAAACGTTAGAGAAAGCACTCAAGCCTTTAATGAAGCAATGGGAAACCGAACTTAAAACAGTGGAAACCATTGCAGAATTAGTGACCAAAATCCAAGAGGGAGAGGAAGATTCTGATCAGTTAGTTGCCGAACTCACGACGCTAAAACAACAATTAGCAAGCAATAAACAACCTATGGTGCATTGGCAAGTTGATGAGCAACTGGTTGCAGAAGTGATTTCAGACTGGACCGGGATCCCTGCTGGTAAAATGCAGGATGATGAAATTACCAATGTGCTCAATCTAAAGGACATTATGGCTAAACGAGTTATTGGTCAGGATCATGCCTTGGACTTGATTGCGAAGACAGTGCAAACGTCGCGAGCGCAGTTAGGTGATGAGAAACGCCCAATAGGGGTGTTCTTATTGACGGGCCCAAGTGGTGTAGGTAAAACAGAAACGGCATTAACTTTGGCAGAGCATGTTTATGGTAGTGAAGATAACGTGACTGTGATCAACATGTCTGAATTTAAAGAAGAACATAAAGTTTCTTTACTATTAGGTTCACCTCCTGGTTATGTGGGTTATGGCGAAGGTGGCGTGCTAACAGAGGCTGTTCGTCGTAAGCCTTATAGCGTTATTTTATTGGATGAAATGGAAAAAGCGCACCCTGGTGTACAGGATATTTTCTATCAAGTATTCGATAAAGGCATGATTAAAGATGGTGAAGGGCGAGATATTGATTTTAAAAATACAATTATCATCATGACTTCTAATGCTGGGACAGATACCACTATGTCTTTATTTGAAGATGAGCAAACGGCGCCCTCAATCAATGGTTTAAGAAAAGCTTTACAAGATGACTTGCTGACTTACTTTAAACCCGCATTTTTAGGACGAACCAATGTGGTTCCATATATTCCATTAACTCAAGACATGTTGAGTGAAATTACTAAATTACAGTTAGCGAGAGTTGGTCATCGCCTTGCGGGTCATTATCAGGCGAAATTTAGTTTTACCGATGACGTTGTAAGTAAGATCGTTTCGATGTGCCAAGATGCAGGTTCTGGAGCCAGAAATGTTCACAATATTTTACAAAACTCAATGTTACCTGAACTCTCAGTACAAATATTACAGAATATGGCGACTAATAAAAAAATAAATAATGTCAAAGTTAATGTAAGTAAGGAAGAATTTACCTATAAAGTATAAATTTAATTTTTTTAAAGTAAGAGATGACTTACAAAATATAATTATTAGGTATTAGTTAGCCAGTGTTAATAATAACAAATGATAAGGGTTTATATAAAGCTTTATTGTAGTGGGTTCTTATAAGTGTCTGAATTAATATCTTTTAATTATTTTTGTAAATTATTAACTCTTGTTTTGTAAGGTCGATTGATTTAAAAAAAACCTTTGTTATAATCTTTTGGCTTTAAAAATATATATCTACTTTTATCAATAAATAATACTTTTGGGTGTTATTTGTTAGTAAGTGCATTTTTAATAAATTGAAATATTAAGTTTGTTATTAAACTTATATAAAACTGTCCATTAATGGATGACAATCACGCAAAAGGAGCATTAATAATGCAAGCGAACACGTATTTAGATTATGAAGGTATTAAAGGCGAAACTACTGCTGAAGAATTCAAAGACATGATTACTGTGTTATCAGTAGACTGGAATGTTAGCCGTGAAATTACTTCTTTTACTGGTACTGCAAAAGACCGTGAAGCGAGCTCTACACGTTTAGGTGATGTAACTATCACTAAATTACAAGATAATGCCTCTACTGATCTTTTCAAAGAAGCAACTATCGGTAAAGGTAAAAAAGCTATTTTCCATGTGACCAAGCAAGGTGACAAAATTGAAGAAATCATGCAAATCGAATTAACTGATGCAATGATCTCTAGCTACAGTGTTTCAGTTCATGGCGATCGTCCAGTAGAAACTATCACTATCAGTTACACTGAAATGATGATGGCAGTAACGCCTACTGATGATAAAAACAACATTACTGCAGCGCTACGTTACGGCTACAGCGGTGTTAAAGGTCAACAAATGTAATCCATTTGCGATCTTAATCTTGAGGGAACGTCAGTTTCCTCAAGATCTTAATTCTTAATGACTGAGGCAAGGAATGCTAAAGGCGACTCAAAAAAATAATATAATCAGTATCAGCACCCCATTAGGTAAAGACACGCTATACCTAACGCATCTTACTGCCACAGAAGCCATTTCTCAGTTATTTTCTATCAATGTGTCCATGTTTACCGTTGGGACACAAATTAGTTTAGATAGCCTTGTGGGCAAAAATGTTTGCATCACTTTACGCAACGCAGAAAGTGATGGAGCTGCTCGATATTTTCATGGTGTAGTCAGTCACTTAGAATCAGCTGGCATGCGAACTGCTGCTTCCGATGTATCCCAAGATTATATTGATTATCAAGCTGTTATCGTGCCTAGAATGGCATTGATGAAAAAGCGCAGTAACTGCAGAATTTTTCAAAACATGTCAGTAATCGATATTATTAGTGACTTGTTTGGTCAACATAACGTTGCCTTCCAAAATAAAACCACGCGCACATACCCTAAATACGAATATTGTGTTCAGTACCTTGAATCTGATTTAGATTTTGTATGCCGTTTATTACAGCAAGAAGGTATTTTCTTCTTTTTTGAACACAGCGTGAGTGCACATACCTTAGTACTTGCCGATGATATTACAGCTTATAAACCTTGTGCAGAAGAGAAAGTACGTTGTTTTTCTGGTCATTTAGCAGAGTCACACGTTGCTCACTGGCAAGGCGGTATGAGTATGGTGAGTGGCGGCTTTATGCAAAAGGGTTATGATTATGAACAACCTAAATTATATCCGTCAGGCAGCCATGCCAATGCCAGTTTACCTGATCAAAGTACACTTGAAGTTTACGACTACCTTGGCGAGTCAGAGTTAAATAAACGTGCACAGCCATTTGCTAATAATCAACTAGAAGCATTACAAAAAGACATGAATAAATGCAGTGGTCAAGGCGACTGCCGCAGCTTTAGTGTAGGTAAATTTTTTAGTTTTAAGGATCACGAAAACAGCAGTTATAAAGGTAAGAGTTTTCTTATTACTGCCCTAAGGACATCTGCAACACAGCCTAACCAATCTGGCGCTGGTCAATCGGCTTCAATTGGTGTTTATCAAAATGATTTTGAATGTGTGCCTAAATCAACTCCGTATCGGCCAACACTTCAAATCAATAAACCGCTTATCAATGGAGTGCAAACTGCAGTCGTTACTGGAGAATCTGGTGATGAACAGCATATTGATAAATTTGGCCGAGTTAAGGTGCAATTTCATTGGGATAGAGATGGTGAATTTAATAGTAAAAGTTCATGCTGGATCCGTGTTGCCCAAAGTTGGGCTGGTAATAAATGGGGCGCTTTCTTCTTCCCAAGAGTAGGTCAAGAAGTCTTAGTTGAGTTTATTAATGGCGATCCTGATCAACCAATAATCAGTGGCGCAGTTTATAACGCGGATCTAATGCCACCCTATGCTTTACCGGCTAAAAAAACGCAGTCAGGGATTAAATCGCATAGCACTAAAGAGGGCGGCGCAGATAATTTTAATGAATTACGCTTTGATGATGAAAAAGGTAAAGAGCTGCTATTTTTACAAGCAGAAAAAGACCATCAATTAAATGTTAAGAACGATCAGAAAGATACTATAGGCAATGATAGATTTTTAGATATTGTTAATAATGACAGCGGCAAAATTGGTAATGATAGAACTACTGAAGTCGTCAATAACGATACACTTAAAGTCGGTAAAGACCGTAGCGATGATATTGGCAGTAACGACACGCTTAAAGTGGGCAAAGCGCTTAATATCGAAGCTGGGAAAGAAGTCGTGATTAAAACGGGTAGTGCCTCGATTAAAATGAGCAGCGATGGCTCGATATCAATAGAAGGTACCAACATTCAAATTAAAGGTACTAATGTGAAAGTAAACGGTACCAGTATTGCGTTGAAAGCAGCGCAAATTAAGTTGAATTAACAATGCAAATTTCAAGTTACCCTGGCGTTGGATTAACGGGTGCGTTTTGTCGTGGCCACGAGTTGATTTGCCAATTTGGTTATCGGTATTTGATTTGCAAACCCGTTGATAAACCTCAAGATCCACTATTGGATATACCTGATAAGACCTATGTAACTAGTACAACCTATGGTGAACAATTCTTAACTAATCGTCATATGTGGCGTAATCATCAGGATGTAATTAGCCATATTTACAACTATTTGATGAATGACGAGTATGCATCAGGAAGGGGTGAGCAAATAAAATTAATCAAAGAAATAGCGGTAGCCTTAATGCAACAAGACTTGCTCGTTATACCGTTAGAAAGTGATTAATACCCTGCCGATAGCTCCAATGTAAGACTAACAATTCAAGGAAGATTTTATGGGAATGCCCGCAGCTACACTGACATCTATGCATGTATGCCCAAAAACTAACCCAGGCCCAGTCCCACATGTAGGCGGACCTGTCATTATGGGCTCAGGAAACGTGCTTATTGGTTCTATGCCTGCTGCTCGTAAAGGTGACAAGTTAATTTGTGTTGGCCCACCAGATACAATCAACGCAGGTTCAAGTTCGGTACTGATTAATGGAAAACCCGCAGCGAGACTCGGAGACAGTACTGCCCATGGAGGTAAGATTGTAGTAGGAAACCCTACTGTAATGATTGGATAGTATGAGCAAGGATTGCGTTGAATGAACTTGATTGAGAATTTTGAACTTCTCTTAGCACAACGACAAATATTAATGTCGTCGTTTCAGTGTGCCCCTAAAAATGTTGAAGATAACACCCGATCTTTATTAGTCACACTCAATATGATCCAGCAGCAAGCTCACGAAGAACATAATAGCGAAGCATTTCTCTGTGCTAATAGCGTCGTTGAAATAGTGACAGCGTTTGAAAATGATGTGTATTTCAGTACGGAAAATCAGTTGGTTGTTTTGCAACTACTGTTGCAAATTCATCTCAAACAAAGAACCCACGACCAAGCAAAAGTATTTGAATTATTATTAAATAACAATCAAATAGATTTAACTAAATACATTCCTAGTTTAGCACTAGTGGCTTGCCAGTTTGGTGTTGAAGGTTTGCAGTTCTCGATGGTTGGTAAAACGCCTGAACAAATTAACCAATATATTTTGTTTTGTATCTACCGAGGTAAACGACTAAAAAGTATTGCAGGTATTGCCTCACTAAATCTTACGCCGCTGAATGCACTATATGCAGAAATGTTGTTAGAAGAAATTTCTGAGCCATTAGCGCTATATAGCCGTTTTGTTGAAAATGAATATTGCCATAGCCCTTTGTTTGAAATATTTGTGACCTCTCTTGATGAACAGGTTTTAACTCAAATTTTCAATTTAATGAGTCGTGATGAAAACCTCAATGATAGAGTGATTCAGCTTATGGGTTTTTCAGGTTTTGGTAAATTTGTGCCATTTTTAGCAAAAGCAATGCAGCACCCCGCTAAGACATTAATTGCTTTTGATGCTTTAAGAACGCTTTTAGGCCCTGGACTTGACTCGTCAATCCCTTACCAAAGACAATTTGAAGAAAACACACAAAGACGCGCTGAATTTCTACAATTTTATAGCGCTAAGTTACTTAATCGCTGGCAATTATATGCGCCAGATACACCTGGAGTTCGCCTACTCAATGGCGTGGAAGTTAGCCTAGAAACGGTCGATAAAATATTGCTTAAATCGAGCCCTGTTCATCAAAGGGTGGCTAAATTACATCAGCTTAGATTAACCGGTGAAGTGCGAACTTCGTCAATGACTATAAAGTTGGCCTCATGATTATTAATGTACTCGAATCAGAGTTAATCGTAGGTCAATGCGATAATCAAATGCAGTTGATTAATTTACCTTATACAGAAGGACTCAATTTCAATCTGCAATTACCAAACGGAACTCAATTAGTCTCAGGTATGCGCAGTGATCTAAGTGCGAAATGTAAATTAACACGCATTATCGAACTGCTAAGCAAGCTGCCTATAACTGATGCCAGCGCATGGGGGCCGTATCAACACAATCCTGTTTTTTGGTTGTTGCCTAATTTAGCACCTGAAATGTTAACTCAGTGGGTAAACGCATTACATCAAGCTTTTCCTCATTGTTTTGAACACCCAAATGGGCGAATTTTTCCTATGGGAAGTGCATCTTTACCTATTGCGTTTGATGCAGCTAAGACGATGGGAAGCCGTGTTGACTCGATTGTCTTTATCGCAGTGGATAGTTTGTATTTTGATATGCCTGAACTTTATCGAACTGGTCAATTGATTAATGCAGATATTGATGAAGGCATTAGGCCCTCTGAGGCCGCGATAATGACTAAGGTTCAAGTCTCCACTGAAGAAAAAACATCACTAGGGCTACATGTGACTGATGTATTTCAAGACGCTGCTACCCAGGTTCAATTAACACAATCAATTAAGCGTTTATTTACTCAGCTTACTGAGCAAGATGAATCAAGTTTACTAAAACAATTATATTTCCCCGGTGATAATCAATCCACCCAAGATAGCTGGCTTAATGCCTATGAGCAGCTAGCGGGAAAAATAGATCAAGATACCCAAATTACTCAAACTAATTATTACACTGGGAATATTGGTGCCGCAGCGGGGTTATATAATTTATTACACGTATTTAATCGCTATAAAGAACAAGCTTTGTCAGGAGTAAGCGTTCAGTTAGAGGTTTCTGAGCAACGTTACCTTGGCCTGTTAAGGTATGAGTGGCTAGGTTGCAGCGGTGAATCAAATGGCTAATCAGAATCAAATGCAGCCTGTATGGCTGACAACGCATTTAGCTGTTTTTAACATTAGTCTCATGGATAGAGAAGGCGTTAGTACCAATGACGGTCAGTAATTTTTATTTTAATGGTTTCAATCGGCATATCGTTGTTGTTCCCAGCAGTGCATCAACACCTTCTGGTTTCCAGTTACAAACCTTTAGCCAAGCTAATGAAATTGAGCAGTTGGTCAATGAAATAAGTCCTCATTTGGTACGTGATAGAAATGCCTTAATGCAAGGGCGCGCATTAGTATTGCAAGCGGGCTTGAATGCTTCGTTAAATCGAAAACAAATCGTCACCAAATTAAATGAAGCAATTTCACGTAACCTATTACGTGTTTATGTTGAAACCCCTAAAGCAAATATTCAAACTTCTACCGAAACGGCCTCACTCGGAAACAGCTCAAGTAAATTTAAAGCGCCTGTTTCAAGTAAAGGTAAGCAGACTGCTCAATCAACTGAGTCTGGCACCATTGCTAATACGACTCCAACTGAAGTACCAATTGATCAACAAGAATGCCGTAGTGATCCAGTGTCTATGTTATCTGGCGAGGAAATTTTACCGTTAACTGATTTTGAAATTAATGGCTTAATGCCGTTAACTTGGCGACGTTTATACCGCTCTAGTAAAGTTGATCGAAATGTTGGGCTTGGTTTTGGTTGGCGACATAATTTTAGTTTACAACTCAATCGCCAATATCAAGCGCCTCCCAAAGTGGGGCCGAAAAAGCCTGGTAAATACTGGTTTGAGCTCACTGATGAAGAAGGCCGAGTACATGTTTTTGATGAAGTTAAACGCGGCCAAACCAGTATTCAAAGTACGACAGGTTGGTCGTTAGTTCATCAAGCTGATGGTCGACAGGTATTATTAAAACCAGATGACAGTCATTGGGCGTTTAAAAAGCGTCAAATAGACAATCAAGATGTGTGGTTACTAGAAACGATTAGTAATCACCAAGGCCAATATTTTCAGCTGTACTATGATAAGCAAGGCAAGCTTAATCAAATAACCACAGGGCCTAAACGCGGTGTACTTCTTAGTTATAACGCCCAAGGTAACTTACTAAAAGTTGCTTCTTATATACTTGACGAGAAAGGTAATAAGCAGCAACACCCTGAACTCCTTGCAAGCTATCAATATGATGACCACCAAGCCTTAATTGCAGCAACTGACATGAATGGTCTAGTTGAACGATACAGCTATCATAAACCTAGCCAAACTCAGGGAGCTAAAGTTTCAACCCGAAGTAATCACAAAACAACTTATTTATTAAAAGCCAGAACTCGAGCTTCAGGGTTTAGCCACCACTTTTTATGGAATGCTGAGGACGTAAACGCTAAATGCATAGAGCAGTGGGGTGATAATGAGATCTATCACTACCATTTTTCTTATGAGTCACATCCAAATGGCATGCGAAGTCGTTGTGTTGATTCTCTCGGAAATAAAGAAACATTCGTTCATAATTCTCAAGGTTTGCTGATTGAACATCATAATGCTAATGGTGCGGTGACACGGCATCAATATGACAGTGTTGGCCGCAAAATAGCGACCATTGATGCAAACAATAATCAAACCCAATTCATATACAATACCTCAGGACAAATTGAAGCCATTATTCATGCTGATGGTGGTGTCACACAATTTGAATACAACCGTTTAGGTCAGTGTATTCTTACGCAAGATCCCATTGGCCGAACATTTACAAAGCAGTTTGATGCAACAGGACGCATTTTATCTGAAAGTCATTTTGATGGTCGTCAGCGGTATTTTCAATACAATGATTTTGGACAAGTAACTCAAAAAACAGAGCTTGATGGTGTTATACATCGATATCATTGGGATAGAGATGGCGAATTATTAGCAACACAAATTGGCGATGCTTTAACTCGCTATAGTCATGATCGCTTAGGACGAGTAAATGCAACAATTAACCCGCAAGGTTTAGTTACTGAGTACATTCGCGACCTCAATGGGCAAATAATTGAAGAAAAAGCATACCCTCAAGATAAGCCGGAACAGGCAATTATCACCCAATATCAGTTTGATCAAGCAGGTAGAAAAATTAGTCAAAAATTATTGGCTGATAAAGCAGTTGTTGATGAAAACGCATCTGATTTAAATAATGCAAATCAGAGCGATATTGAAACGCTGCTTAGCTATGATGGATTAGCTCAACCGTGTCAACAAACTTTTGCAGATGGTAGCTGGCTTAAATTCTTCTATGATAAAGAGCGTAATTTAAACAAAATTGAGCGAAGTGATGGTGCTCAATATCGAATTGAATACACCCCGACAGAACAGCCAAAAAAATTAATCGGGTTTGATGGTCGCGAGCAAGTTTACCAATATGATGCCAATGATAAGTTAGTGGCAGTAAACGACAGTGACATTCGTTTTATTGAATTAAAGCGTGATGCACTAGGTCGTATTATTCAGCAAAGCAGTCATGTAAAACTTGATGCTAATGTTCATTCTGCTACGTTAAACACTCAAAATTTTTACCAATATGATGTCATTGGCAATATCACTCGCGCGCACAATCAGCATCGCACGCTAGAGCAAAAATATGACACTAAGGGTAGAGTCACTCAGGTCAATCAAGGTGCATGGCACTTATCTTATCAGTACGATGCTAAAGGTAATCGAAGTGGCTTAACCTTACCTGATGGAAGCCAAGTAAACTATCAATATAATCGTAATGGCTTGTTAGCGGATATTGGTGTTGTACTAACCGATAATCAGCAAACTATCGATATTGCTCAATATCAATATACAGATGCTGGCTTATTACAGCACACAAGATTAGGTAATCAACTCGAATCAACCCACACATATGATGCTTATTCAAGGCTTATTGAACAGCAGTGGCAACACGCTAAGTTTGCAGAAAGTGAAAGTGAAAGTGAAATTGAAAGCGAGAGCGCAGCAACAACTGTGTCAAGTTCACCGCTATTTGAACATAGACGCTATCATTATGATAACCAGCACCAGCTTAAAGCATCTGAAAGTCAATTAAACCGCAATGGCCTGCAGGATGAGAATGAGCCAAATGTCGATTTAACCCAATTTGAATACAATAAAGTTAGCCAATTGATTAGCCATTCGCGAGAGAATGAACCAAAAGCATTAAGCGCGAATGGTAAGAGCGGTACTACCTCTAACACCATGGCTGTAAAACATCATCACAAAGAACAGTATCATTGGGATGCATTTGACAACCCGACTCAACATATTCGTCAACATGACGCTCAGGTATTAACCTCTGAACAAAATCGTCCTGATAAATCCATTCAAGATGTGGTCGTTAACAATGACCGACTAATGAGTATGGCAGGAGTGGATTATCGTTATGATGCCAGTGGTAATCAAATCTCTCAAATTGGAACGGGCAATAAACAACAGCGCAGTTTTAATGGCTTAAACCAGTTAATTCAAATTAATGATAATGGCAAACTGACGCAATATGAATATGATGCTTTAGGTAGACGCAGCACAAAAGTGACCGAGCAAGGCCGTACTGATTTTATTTGGGATAATAATCAGTTAATTGGCGAGTGCACCTTAGGTCAATATACCTGGTACATCTATCAGCCCGATACCTTTACGCCGGTTGCTCTCATTAAAGCTGGTCAGGTTTATTATTATCATTTAGACCAACTAGACACGCCCATTTGTCTTACTGATGCTAATGCCCAAACAGTATGGCGTAATCAGTTAGATGTGTTTGGAAAAGCCTTTGATACTGTTGTTGAAAGCAATGTTGCAAGAGATGATGAGTTTGAAAATTCGATAGTAAACCCTATTCGCTTTCAAGGTCAGTATTTCGATGACGAATCAGGCCTACATTACAACCGATTTAGGTATTATAGCCCTGAGCAGGCAAGGTTTATTCATCAAGATCCAATAGGGCTAGTTGGGGGATTAAACCACTACCAATATGCACCGAATCACGTTAATTGGGTTGATCCATTTGGGCTACTTTGTAAAGAAGGTCGAGAAAAGTTATCGGCCATGCTGAGTACATTAGTTGGTAATGGCATTGATAAACAAACAAAAGAGAAGATACTACAAAGTGCCATTGACAGCGCAGCTATCACAGACCCTGAGGCCAAGTTAAAAATACAAAAGCCTGATGGGGTGAATAAATTAAATTACGCCTACACACTTGAATCGATGGATGAAGTGAATAACACCATAACAGTGCAACGAAATATTGATGGACAAATAAAAGAAATGGATTTGACCATCGAAGAATTCGCTGGCATGCATGAATTTGATGGTAAGGTGGTCGATGAAGCATGGGCTACCAAAGGCATAATTAAACAAAATAATGCAAGACCATTAATTTTAGCGAAAAAGAAACAAGGTTCCGAGGCGATACATATCCTCACAGAAAAAGAGAAAGAAGCATTAGCATCTCATCTAGATGAACGTGATGAGGCGATATCGCTGCGTGGCGAATACGGCACAGAAGAATACAATCAACAGATTTCATCGATTAATAAAAGCACAGAAACGATTGGTGAAAAAGCTGCAGATATGGCCGTTAAAGCGCAATATCCAGGTTATGAACGGATTCATCCCGAGAGCTTAGATAGGTCCAGCCCCGGGGCGGGGAGTTTTGATATGGTCTATCAGAATGCCAACGGCGATGTCATTATTGTCGAAGCAAAAGGCGGTAAAAGTCCGTTAGGGAAGAAGCAAATTGGCGATGATGATTATCAACAAGGCACAAAGGAATATGCTGCAGCGATAACAATGGAAATGGGGGAACGTGATAAAGGCAGTACAGATAAAATATCGGCAAAGGCAATTGAAAAAGCATTCGATAGAAAGAGAAATAAAGTTCAATATTTACATGTAGAGACTCCGATTAATAAAACTGCGCGTGGTTCATCCGTTAGCGAAGTGAGAATTTCTGAATTTGATATTAGTAAAAAAGGTTAAAAAATGAAAGTAGCAAGAGCTTATCAGCCTGATTTTGAAAAAAACCCTTTGGATGACTGGCTAGAATTTCCACGAGAAGAAATTGAAGAAACCCCAGACTATTTTGGTGATTATCGTGATAATTTAATAAGCTGCGCCGATAAGAGGATTAGACTTGCCCGCTGGCTCACATGGGAAGAGCAAACCCCAGAGGTTACAAAAGAATCGGCCACAGGCTTGCGCTATGCTGCTAAAATGTATGCCAGCTTTTTGAAATTAGGAATAAATCCAGAGCAAGAGCAGACATTGACTATCTACGACTTACCTTCTGTGACCTGGAATGGTAAAGGAATGTTAGAAGACGGTAGGTGTCATCCAAGTCAATGGTTTGATGCTTATTTTTTATCCGTGATTACTCGTGATACCGAAAGCATGAATAGTTTGGCGGATTTTCCTATCGAAACCATGAAACAAAGTGCAACACAATCAGGTCCTGTTTCTTATAAGTTAGTTGAAGTGTTTCAGGCCTACCACCATGGATTAGAGAGCTACCCATCACTGTTGAACGAATGTATGGGAATGGCAGTTAAACAAGGTAATGATTGGGCACTAGATATCGCTATGGGTTATTTAGAAACCTTTGCAGCACTCACCACCGATATGGAGTTAGACTTTAACGAAGTACTAGCCAAAAACCTAACACTCCAAGAAAAATATCACATCAGAGATTCGGGGCCAGACCGTGCACCAGTGAAGTCTTTTCTTTCATTGCAACTACTTGGTATGGCCTGCATGTGGCACGACCGAGGCAATCAAGTCACCGTTGAGGCTGACGCACTACCGCGCTTTTTAGTTGAAGGGACGTATTTTTAATTTAGTATTTAAATTAAGTCTTAATTTGCTTTTGCGTATATTGCAATTCTAATGAATATGACAGGCTTTTTGAAAGTTAATATTTGACAGGGATGGAGATAATGTTCGGTTTGGTAAAAAATTTTGACGTACATATGTGCTCAGAAGTTAAAGGTGTTGTGTTATTGGATGGAAAACCAGTAACGGGTGCAGTTATTAATCGTAGCCTAGAGTTCGCTTATAAAGTCGAAAAAGAAGATGTAACTAAAACTGATACAGATGGTCGATTTTATCTACCAGCTATTAATATCAATTCAAAAATTCCAGGTGATATGTTTTCACAAGAAACGACGTCTCAGTTTATAACTGTGACTTATAAAGATGAAACCTATGTACTTTGGAGCATTAATTTAAGAGGAATCACTGAACTAGTTGAGTATAAATCAAAGTTAGCTAGTTTAAATTGTGATCTTTTATCTTCAAAGGTTCACTTTACTATTCCTAATTTGAAGAATCGTAATTTGGATTTTAGTGGTTCGGGGATTTGTCGCTGGGAAAAAGATTTTGAAATTTATGAAGTAGACGATGGAATTGATTACTTCGAAAACTTTTAACAATAAATACAAAGGATTGTAATGAACACTTTATCTCCTACTTTAGCTGTGGAACTGGCTGAATTTGCTTATAAAAGTCTAAAAAGCAATAAAAACGGTGTCACAGATACCAGCATGTTAATTAATAGAAATTTTGCTTTTAGTAGTAGCAATTCAAAATTGGTCGGTATAAGTGGCACTGTGGCAGAACATGTTTTAAATCACTCCAGTGGGTTTGGTTTTTTTGGGTTAGGTAAAAAAGGAGGTCAGTTTGCTGGTGATGTTGTAATTGCTTTCAGAGGTACTGCTGGGCTTGCTGATACTTTAACCGACCTGCATTGTGGGGTTACTGTTGGGCCAAACTATAAAGCTGTACATGCTGGCTTTAATCGCACTTTTGAGTCTATAAAACCTCAGTTAGCAACTTTAATGGCAAAAGCTGGCAATCGTCCCGTACATTGTGTCGGTCATAGTTTAGGTGGAGCTTTGGCTACATTGGCAGCGAATTGGATAAGATCCCAATACAAAGTCAATGTGAATTTGTATACTTTTGGTGCACCAAGAGTAGGCTTTGGTCCCTTTGCCTTGCAAACAGAAACAGAATTAAATGGTATATATCGAGCTGTGCACAGAAGCGATCCCGTTCCGATGGTACCTGTTTGGCCCTTTGTGCATACGGGTAATGAATACCGCCTTAGTTCCTGTGTTTCTTTCAATGCTTCTTCTCATAAAATGGCTGGGAATGCACCTGGTTACCTCAATACGGCAGCTAAGTATTCGAGCTATAAAGAAATGCAACTTGGTTCAATTCAGAATCTAGCAATAGTGCGCCTACAATATGATAAGAGACATTTAGCAAGTTTTAATACGCATTGGTCAGACAAAATTGGGGACGCTTTACTTACTTTATTGCGTGAAAGTGGAAAGATATCAAGTATTCTAGCGCAAGCAGCGGTTGGGGGGACATTAACATTATACGATGCTCTTGCGAGAGGGGTTGTTGAAATATCAAAAATGACGACTGAGTATGCAGCTGATGCTAAAGGGTTATTGGGACATATTTTAAATTTCGTCGGCAAACCCAGTGTCAAGGTAGTTGATATTACATATAAGTTTGTAAAAGATCTATTGATGCTGATGTTAGACAAGTTAAACACACTAGTTCGCGCTGCTATGCCAGCTGTAAGTGCCTATATGTAATTCTTCATTATTCGCTGATGCAAGCTTATGCTTTGTATTATTTTGCTCTAGAGCATGCATTTAGTTACTGTTTTACTATTGATGATTCAACAATGAATTAAATTCATCTAAATTATTTTCGCACTATAGCTGAGCAAGCATGTTTTACTATGGTGCGAAATTTACAATCTGGTTTATCCTTCTTTTTTACAAATAGCTGTTATTGACCTTTAAAAGCACAAATACTTCGCCGTTGTTCCTGAGTTATAGTGTCTCGTTATAATTTACTTTGTACACTTATAACTTTTTTGCATAAAAATGTGCCTTTGCAAGCATATTAAATTACTTTTCACCGTTTTAGTGCATGGTTTGATTGTGTGGGAATGGAGTGAGAGTCATACTATATGGCCTAATTGACTTTATTTTATAACATTGCGATGTCTACTTTCTCTTAATCGGCCAATACCTCAATGAATATTTATGTGTTTTTGTATGGTTATCTTAGTTTATTTTTACGTATCGGATTGTTATTGCTAGTGGCTCAAACGGAATAAAATCAGGAGAGAGTGATAACTTTAGTCAATGCACAAATACTCATGATGAGTTAATGAGAAGGTAACTTGTTTATCGCTAACGCAGGCAAGGGCAATTAATTCACACGCTAATATAGATCTTATTTCAGTTAGTGATAGGTGTTTATTTGAATGTTTGTGAGCTATCGAGAGTACACGATGGCATCAAGTCTAATCAATATTTACTTGTTAAATCTTCTCATTCAGGTTTGCATGAATTTCAGGCAATAAAAAAGCGCCTTATAGGCGCTTTAGAAGTTAATTTAATACGAATTAACGCTTATCTAAACTAACAAAATCACGGTCTTCTGAGCCAGTGTATAACTGACGTGGACGACTGATCTTATGACCTGGTTGGTCAAGCATTTCTTTCCAATGAGCAATCCAACCAACTGTACGAGATAGTGCGAATAGCACTGTAAACATACTTGTTGGGATACCAATTGCTTTCATGATGATGCCTGAGTAGAAATCAACATTTGGATAAAGCTTCTTAGAAACGAAATACTCGTCTTCAAGTGCGATACGCTCAAGTTCCATTGCTACGTCAAGTAGTGGATCTTTAACGTTTAATTCAGCTAAAACTTCATGACAAGTTTCACGCATCACTTTCGCACGAGGGTCGAAGTTTTTATATACACGATGACCAAAGCCCATAAGACGGAAAGGATCCGCTTTGTCTTTTGCTCGTGCAATAAATTCAGGAATGCGGTCTACACTGCCAATTTCTTCAAGCATGTTTAAACAAGCTTCGTTAGCACCACCATGAGCTGGACCCCATAATGAAGCGATACCTGCCGCGATACATGCAAATGGGTTAGCACCTGATGAACCTGCTAAACGTACTGTAGACGTAGAGGCGTTTTGCTCGTGATCCGCATGTAAAACAAAGATTCTGTCCATTGCTTTTTCAACAACTGGATTGACTTTGTATTCTTCACATGGGACAGCGAACATCATCGATAAGAAGTTACCTGCGTAACTTAAATCGTTGCGTGGATAGACGAAAGGTTGGCCAATTGAATACTTGTAGCACATTGCTGCAATCGTTGGCATTTTAGAAACTAGGCGGAAAGCCGCAATTTCACGATGTTTTTCATCATTTACATCAAGAGAATCTTGGTAGAACGCAGATAATGCACCAGTAACGCCACAAAGCATTGCCATTGGATGTGCATCACGACGGAAGCCTCTAAAGAAAGAAGCTAATTGTTCATTAACCATTGTGTGGTTTTTTACCATTGCAACAAACTCTTCGTATTGAGTTTTGCTTGGTAATTCACCGTAAAGCAGTAAGTAACAAACGTCTAAATAGTTAGATTCAGTCGCTAGCTCATAAATTGGATAGCCACGGTGTGTTAGTACACCTTTTTCGCCATCAATGTATGTAATTGCAGACTCGCAAGAGGCTGTTGCTAGAAAACCAGGATCGAAGGTGAAATGACCTGTCTTTCCTAATTTACTGATATCGATTACATCAAAACCAGCAGTTCCCTGCTTAATTGGTAAATCGATTGAATCATTCCCCGGTAACTCTAATTTGGCTATATTGTCAGCCATACCCCGTTCTCCTTACTTCATTCTTTTCTGTGAGTGCGGCATGTTAAGCGGACATTACTTTACAGTGAATCGTGATCACATTTCAATTTAAATAAGCGTTTAAATTTATTAGACCATGGTATAAACCTTGCTAGACGCCTTGCCAGCTGTGGTTTGTTTGCAAAAAAAATGCAAAAAAACAAATTTTGCATAGTGTGACGTTTGTATTTGACAATGGGCTTGAGTATACTTGCCTGCGTCCACAAAGGGCGACAGACATCACATTTTTGAAAACATTTTTTACCTAGCTAAATTAGTGGTTTCTCAAATAGTTAAGTGTTTGATAGTAGTCTGTTGTGTTTCAACATTTTGTTTACATATGTATGTTGGTGTTGCAAATAGAAGCAAAGCAAGATGAATAATAAAAATAATGCTCAATGGAGCTGAGTGAGCAGAACGTGAAAAAGCAAAGACCTGTCCATATAGACCTACAGACCATTCGCTTTCCTGCAACAGCGATTGCGTCAATTCTTCACCGTATTTCCGGTGTTATCATGCTGTTTGCTGTCGGTATTCTTATTTGGATGCTAAATGAATCTTTAGCATCTCCTGAGAGTTTCGCTGGCCTACAATCTCTTTTTGATAACTTGCTCGTTAAGTTTGTTATCTGGGGAATTCTTACTGCGTTGGGTTACCACTTAATCGTTGGCTTACGTCATCTGATTATGGATACCGGTCGTTGGGAAGAGTTAGCCTCAGGCTTAGCTTCAGCAAAAATCGCCTTTGTACTTTCAGCGGCGTTTTCAATCATTGTGGGGATTTGGGTATGGTAACTAATGCAGCAAGCCTTGGACGCAGTGGTGTTCATGACTTTATTTTAATTCGTGCTAGTGCCGTAATTTTAACCTGTTATACCATTTTTATGGTGGGTTTTATTGCGTGTAGCGCCCCATTAACTTACGAAATCTGGCATGGGTTATTTAGCACTTTGCCGATGAAAGTATTCACTCTGCTAGCGTTAGTCGCTGTGCTTATTCATTCTTGGATTGGTATTTGGCAAGTGCTAACTGATTACGTTAAAAATGTATCAGTACGTGGATTACTTCAGTTCGTATTTGTCGTAGCGGCTTTTTGTTATCTAGCTGCAGGCATCATTATAGTGTGGGGTGTTTAAGTGGCTATTCCAGTTCGCGAATTTGACGCAGTAGTGATCGGCGCTGGTGGCGCTGGCATGCGAGCGGCTTTACAAATTTCTAAAGAAGGTAAGAGCTGTGCGCTTTTATCTAAAGTATTCCCAACGCGTTCTCATACGGTTTCTGCGCAAGGTGGTATCACTGTTGCGTTAGGTAACGCCCATGAAGATCACTGGGAACAGCACATGTACGATACCGTGAAAGGTTCTGATTTTATCGGCGACCAAGAAGCGATTGAGTTTATGTGTAAGACAGGTCCAGAGGCGGTTATCGAACTTGAGCAAATGGGTCTTCCATTCTCACGTTTCGAAAACGGCACTATTTACCAGCGTCCATTTGGTGGCCAATCAAAGAACTTTGGTGGCGAACAAGCGGCACGTACTGCAGCAGCAGCTGACCGTACAGGTCATGCTTTGCTTCATTGCTTATACCAACAAAACGTTAAACACAAAACTGAAGTGTTTTCTGAATGGTATGCATTAGATTTAGTTAAAAACGATGACGGCGCAATTGTGGGTTGTACTGCAATTGAAATCGAAACTGGCGAAATTGTTTACTTTAAGTCGAAGGCAACAATTTTAGCAACAGGTGGTGCAGGGCGTATTTACGCTTCTACTACCAATGCTCACATTAACACTGGTGACGGTGTTGGTATGGCAATGCGTGCTGGTGTTCAGATGCAAGACATGGAAATGTGGCAATTCCACCCAACGGGTATTGCTGGCGCAGGTGTGCTTGTAACTGAAGGTTGTCGTGGTGAAGGTGGTTATCTTTTAAATAAAGATGGCGAACGCTTCATGGAGCGTTACGCTCCTAACGCAAAAGATTTGGCTTCTCGTGACGTCGTTGCTCGTTCAATGATGACTGAGATCCGTGAAGGTCGTGGATTAGATGGTCCATTAGGCCCGCACTGTTTACTTAAACTTGATCACTTAGGTAAAGAAACATTAGAAGCGCGTCTTCCTGGTGTTTGTGAACTTTCTCGTACGTTTGCGCATATTGATCCAGCAGATGGCCCAATCCCTGTATTGCCAACATGTCACTACATGATGGGTGGTCTACCCGCTAAAGTTAGTGGCCAAGTTGTTCGCCAAAACGAAGATGGTTCAGAGCAAGATATCGTAGGCTTATTTGCAGTTGGTGAGATTGCTTGTGTATCAGTACATGGTGCAAACCGCTTAGGTGGTAACTCACTGCTTGATTTAGTGGTATTTGGTCGTGCTGCAGGTCAGCATTTAGGTAAAGCGTTAGATGAGACTGCTGATCCTAAAGCACCTTCAGAAGAGCAAATTGCTGCTTCACTTGATCGTCTTAATCGCTGGGAAAGCAATAAAGAAGGTGAAGATCCTGCAGTAATCCGTAAAGACTTACAGTTATGTATGCAGCTTAACTTCTCTGTATTTAGAAGTGGCGATGCAATGGCTGAAGGCCTTAAAGAGCTTAAGAAGATCCGTGAACGTTTAGCTAACGCCAAGTTATCTGATAATTCTTCAGAATTTAATACTCAACGTATTGAGTGTTTAGAGTTAGATAACTTAATGGCTACAGCTATTGCAACTGCTTATGCTGCTAACTTCCGTACAGAAAGCCGTGGTGCGCATTCTCGTGAAGATTTCTTAGACCGTGATGACGATAATTGGTTATGTCACAGTGTCTTTGATCCTGTCACTGAACAAATGACTAAGCGTGAAGTCAACATGGAGCCTAAGCTTCGTGATGCATTCCCGCCTATCAAGCGTACTTACTAGGAGAAGCCACGATGAAATTGGAATTTGCAGTTTATCGCTACAATCCTGATGTAGATACTAAGCCTTATATGAAAGATTACAGCTTAGAAGTGGAAGAAGGTACCGATATGATGGTACTGGATGCACTGATGAAGCTGAAAGAGTCAGACCCTGAGTTATCATTTAGACGCTCATGCCGTGAAGGCGTTTGTGGTAGTGATGGCGTGAACATGAATGGTAAAAATGGTCTAGCGTGTATTACGCCTGTTTCTACTTTTAAGGGTAAGAAAATTGAAATCCGTCCTTTACCAGGCATGCCTGTAGTGCGTGATTTAATTGTTGACCTGACTCAGTTCTACACTCAGTACGAAAAAATTAAGCCGTTTCTTATCAATGATGAGAAAACCCCGGCTCGTGAACATTTACAATCACCTGAAGAGCGCGCTCATTTAGATGGTTTGTACGAATGTATCATGTGTGCTTGTTGTTCTACTGCTTGTCCATCGTTCTGGTGGAATCCGGATAAATTTATCGGTCCAAGTGGTTTATTGCATGCTTACCGCTTCTTGATTGATAGTCGTGATACGGCAACTGAAGAACGTCTAGCTGGTTTAGATGATGCTTACAGTGTGTTCCGTTGTCATGGCATCATGAACTGTGTTGATGTTTGTCCTAAAGGATTAAACCCAACTAAAGCAATTGGCCATATTAAGTCAATGCTATTGAAGCGAGCAGTATAAATGCACAGTTTAGAGCTAGGTTTACAGTTTAATTAGCTCTCATTGAGAGTCATCTTCATCTTTGGAGATGACTCTATTGTGTGTATTAGGAAGTCCTTTGTATTTAACTGATTAAAATTATATAGTTAGATACGATTCGATTGCGGTGCAATAGGTATCGTAATTATGATTATGTCGAAGCACGTGTATCAAGTTTTGTAAGGAAAAGTAATGCACCAAGGCATCATGAAAGCTTGGCTCGAATCGTCACATTTAAGTGGCTCTAATTCGACCTACGTAGAAGAGATGTATGAAGCCTATCAAGAAGATCCAAGTTCAGTTTCTGAAGACTGGCAAGTTGTTTTTGATAATCTCCCTGCGGTAAATGGTACTTCTCAAGATATACCTGAAACTGCACACTCTAAAGTACGTGATTATTTCCGCAGTTTAGCATTAGAAGGTCGAGCCAAAGGCGCCAGCCGTGTAACCGATCCTGAATTAGATGCTAAACAAGTTAAAGTTCTCCAGTTAATCAATGCTCACCGTTTTCGTGGTCACCAAAATGCCAATCTCGATCCATTAGGGTTATGGCAGCGTGAGTCAGTATCTGAATTAGACCCAGCGTTTCATGGTCTAGATGCTGAAGATATGCAACGTGAATTCAATACAGGTTCGTTTGCATACGGTAGCGACACATTGAAATTAGCCGACATC
Organism: Shewanella japonica; assembly: GCF_002075795.1. Taxonomy (NCBI): domain Bacteria; kingdom Pseudomonadati; phylum Pseudomonadota; class Gammaproteobacteria; order Alteromonadales; family Shewanellaceae; genus Shewanella; species Shewanella japonica. Next base: position 2,896,134 of record NZ_CP020472.1, on the reverse strand, counting down.
GTTAAAGCACTTAAGAGCACTTACTGTGGCTCAATTGGTGCTGAGTACATGCATATTACTGATACGGATGAAAAGCGTTGGATTCAACAACGTCTTGAACCATCTTTAGGTAAAGCTAATTACGACATCAGCACCAAAAAACGTATCTTAGAAGGCCTAAATGCTGCTGAAGGTATGGAAAAATACCTTGGCGCAAAATTTCCAGGCGCAAAACGTTTTTCTCTTGAAGGTGGCGATGCATTAGTACCAATGATGCGCGAAATTTTATACCGCGCAGGTGAAGCTGGAACGAAAGAAATCGTAGTTGGTATGGCTCACCGTGGTCGTTTAAACGTACTTGTTAATGTACTGGGTAAACGTCCTGCAGAACTATTTGATGAATTCGCTGGTAAACACGATGAAGTTCAAGGCTCTGGTGACGTTAAGTATCACCAAGGTTTCTCATCAGATTTTGAAACACCAGGTGGTAATGTTCATTTAGCCTTAGCGTTTAACCCATCTCACCTTGAGATTGTTAATCCTGTTGTTATTGGCTCTGTTCGTGCTCGTCAAGACAGACGTGGTTGTAAAGATGGCTTACAAGTTATGCCAATTACTATCCATGGTGATTCAGCAATAACAGGCCAAGGTATTGTTCAAGAGACATTCAACATGTCTCAAGCTCGTGGCTTTAAGGTTGGCGGTTCGATTCGTATTGTTATTAACAACCAAGTTGGCTTTACCACTTCTAACCATGAAGATGTGCGTTCTACAGAGTACTGTACTGACATCGCTAAAATGGTGCAGGCACCCATTTTCCACGTTAATGCTGACGATCCAGAGGCTGTTGCCTTTATTTCTCAGTTAGCAGTGGATTACCGTAATGAATTTAAACGTGACGTCGTCATTGATTTAGTTTGTTACCGTCGACATGGTCACAACGAAGCTGATGAACCAAGTGCAACGCAGCCGTTGATGTATGCAAAAATCAAAAAACATCCTACGCCACGTAAGATATATGCCGATCGATTAATCGAAGAAAGCAGCATCTCTGCTGATGATGTTACTGGTTTAGTTAATACTTACCGTGACTCATTAGATGCCGGTGATTGTGTTGTTAAAGAATGGCGACCAATGACGTTACATACTGTTGACTGGACGCCATACCTTAACCGTGAGTGGGACGAAAGCTACCAAGCGTCAATGGAACTTGAGCGTTTAAATAATTTAGCGCAAAAGATCGTTGATATCCCTGAAAGCCACAAATTACAGTCTCGTGTCGCTAAGATTTACAAAGACCGCGTATCTATGGCCGATGGTGAAAAACCAGTTGATTGGGGTTTTGCTGAAACCTTGGCTTATGCGTCAATCTTGGAAGATAAAAAACGTGTTCGTATTACAGGTCAAGATTCTGGCCGTGGTACTTTCTTCCATCGTCATGCGGTCCTTCATAATCAAAATGACGGTACCACTTATTTGCCATTACGTAATGTGGCTGATGAGCAAGGTGAAATTGATATTACTGACTCAGTATTATCAGAAGCATCAGTACTGGCATTTGAATACGGTTACGCAACAGCTGAGCCAGGTGGTCTGACTATTTGGGAAGCCCAGTTTGGTGACTTTGTTAACTGTGCCCAAGTGGTCATCGATCAGTTCTTATCATCTGGTGAGCAAAAGTGGGGCCGTTTATGTGGTCTAACTATGTTGCTACCTCATGGTTATGAAGGGCAAGGTCCTGAGCATTCATCGGCACGTCTAGAACGTTTCTTACAACTTTGTGCAAACCATAATATGCAAGTGTGTGTTCCTTCTACGCCTGCACAGGTTTATCACATGTTGCGTCGTCAAGTTGTACGTCCTATGCGTCGTCCACTTGTTGTTATGTCGCCTAAATCATTATTGCGTCACCCATTAGCTGTTTCAACTTTAGATGAATTAGCTAACGGAAGTTTCCAAAGTGTCATTGGTGAACTTGATGCATTAGATGCAAGCAAAGTAGAACGCGTTGTCTTCTGTAGCGGTAAAGTGTATTTCGAGTTACTCGACAAGCGTCGTAAGCAAGAAATTACCAATATTGCTATTTTACGTGTGGAACAACTGTACCCGTTCCCACAAGAAGAAATGCAAGCAGCACTTGCTGATTATCAGCATGTTAAAGATTTTGTATGGTGTCAGGAAGAACCTCAGAACCAAGGTGCTTGGTATTGTAGCCAACATCATTTCTGGGCAGCGATTCCAGCTGGAGCTCAATTAACTTATGCGGGCCGTGAAGCATCTGCTGCACCAGCTTGTGGTTATCCAGCGCTTCATGCTCGCCAGCAAGAAGAATTAATCAATAGCGCATTAAAACTGTCGTAATAAAATTTATAAAAAGGAAAGCTTTCCATGAGTATCGAAATTAAGGTACCCGTTTTGCCAGAATCAGTTGCTGATGCAACTATCGCGACATGGCATGTGCAGCCTGGAGAACAGGTTTCTCGTGACCAAAATCTAGTTGATATTGAAACTGATAAAGTCGTACTTGAAGTTGTTGCGCCAGAAGATGGTTCTATTAGCGAATTATTATTCCAAGAGGGCGATACTGTCCTTGGCGAACAAGTTATTGCTAACTTTGTTGCTGGTGCAGTTTCTGGTCAAGAAGTGACTAAAGCTGAAGCGGAAGCAGCATCTCCTGCTGTTGAATCTGATGAATCAAACGATGTACTAAGCCCGTCAGTGCGCCGTCTAATTGCTGAGCACAATGTTGATGCTAGCCAATTGAAAGGTTCTGGTGTTGGCGGACGTATTACTAAAGAAGACGTTGAAGCATTTGTTAAGTCTGCTCCAGCAGCGAAACCTGCAGCTGCATCAGCACCTGTTGCGCCGCTTGAAGGTCGCAGTCAAAAACGTGTACCTATGACACGTTTACGTAAAACAATTGCTAACCGTCTGCTTGAAGCGAAAAATTCAACGGCAATGCTAACAACGTTTAACGAAGTTAACATGCAGCCAATTATGGACATTCGTAAGCAATATCAAGAAATCTTTGAAAAGCGCCACGGAATCCGTTTAGGTTTTATGTCTTTCTATGTGAAGGCTGTAACTGAAGCGCTGAAACGTTTCCCAGAAGTCAATGCTTCTATCGATGGTGACGAAATTGTTTACCACAACTACTTTGATGTGAGCATTGCAGTATCAACTCCACGTGGTTTGGTTACACCAGTATTACGTGACACTGACACTATGAGCCTTGCTGAAATCGAAAAGAATGTTCGCGAATTAGCGCTTAAAGGCCGTGACGGTAAATTATCTGTTGATGATATGACTGGCGGTAACTTTACAGTGACTAATGGCGGTGTTTTCGGTTCACTAATGTCAACACCTATTCTAAACCTTCCACAAAGTGCAATCTTAGGCATGCATGCTATTAAAGATCGCCCAATGGCAGTGAACGGTGAGGTTGTTATTCAACCTATGATGTACCTAGCACTATCTTACGACCATCGTATTGTTGATGGACGTGAGTCAGTTGGATTCTTGGTTGCTATTAAAGACTTCCTTGAAGACCCAACTCGTCTATTGCTTGACCTTTAAGAGTCAACTAGACAATACCCTCGTAGCTGGCTCATAAGGGCTAGTAGGATTTTTTAAGAAGTATATGGATAGATCATCATGAATTTGCATGAGTATCAGGCAAAATCCTTATTTGCCGAATATGGTTTACCAGTTTCTGAAGGCTTCGCTTGCGATACAGCCCAAGAAGCGGTAGAAGCTGCTGGTCACATTGGCGGTGATATGTGGGTTGTTAAGTGTCAAGTACACGCTGGCGGCCGTGGTAAAGCAGGTGGCGTTAAAGTTACCGGCGATAAAGAAGAAATCAGAGCATTTGCTGAAAACTGGTTAGGTAAGAACTTAGTCACTTACCAAACTGACGAAAAAGGTCAGCCGGTTGCTAAAATCTTAGTAGAAAGCTGTACTGATATCGCAAACGAATTATACCTTGGTGCTGTAGTTGACCGTGCAACACGTCGTGTTGTTTTCATGGCATCAACTGAAGGTGGTGTTGAGATTGAAACTGTTGCTGAAGAAACGCCTGAGTTAATTCACAAAGCAATCATCGATCCACTAGCGGGCCCACAACCTTACCAAGCACGTGATCTTGGCTTCAAGTTAGGTTTAAACCCAACTCAAATGAAGCAGTTCACTAAAGTGTTCATGGGCTTAGCTAAAATGTTCGAAGACCATGATTTCGCTTTACTTGAAATCAACCCACTTGTTATCACTGACGAAGGCAACATTCACTGTCTTGATGGCAAAATTGGTATCGATGGTAATGCATTGTTCCGTCAACCTAAAATCCGTGAAATGCACGATCCATCACAAGATGATGCTCGTGAAGCACACGCAGCTAAGTTTGAACTTAACTACGTTGCACTAGATGGTAATGTTGGTTGTATGGTTAACGGTGCAGGCCTAGCAATGGGTACTATGGACATCGTAAACTTACATGGCGGCAAGCCAGCTAACTTCTTAGGCGTGGGCGGTGGGGCAACCAAAGGACGTGTTGCTGAAGCATTTAAAATCATTCTTTCTGATTCAAATGTTAAAGCCGTTCTAGTGAACATCTTTGGTGGTATCGTTCGTTGTGACATGATCGCAGAAGGTATTATCGGCGCTGTTAAAGAAGTGGGTGTTGAAGTACCAGTTGTTGTTCGTCTTGAAGGTACTAACGCTGAATTAGGTCGTGAAGTTTTAGCTAACTCAGATCTTGATATCATTGCAGCTACCAGTTTAACTGACGCAGCTGAGCAAGTTGTTAAAGCTGCGGAGGGCAAATAATGTCTGTATTAATTAACAAAGATACTAAAGTTATCTGTCAAGGTTTCACTGGCGGTCAAGGTACTTTCCATTCTGAGCAAGCAATTGCTTACGGTACTAAAATGGTTGGTGGTGTATCTCCTGGTAAAGGCGGTCAAGTTCATTTAGGTCTGCCAGTCTTTAACACTGTTAAAGATGCTGTAGCTGAAACAGGCGCGACTGCTACTGTAATCTATGTACCAGCTCCTTTCTGTAAAGATGCTATCTTTGAAGCAATTGACGGTGGCATCGAGCTAATCGTTTGTATCACAGAAGGTATCCCTACGTTAGATATGCTTCAAGTTAAAGTTAAGCTTGAAGAAACTGGCGTTCGCATGATCGGTCCTAACTGTCCAGGTGTTATCACTCCTGGTGAATGTAAGATTGGTATCATGCCTGGTCACATCCACAAGCCTGGTAAAGTCGGGATTGTTTCACGTTCTGGTACATTAACGTACGAAGCGGTTAAGCAAACTACTGACGAAGGTTTCGGCCAATCAACTTGTGTTGGTATTGGTGGTGACCCAATTCCTGGTACTAACTTCATCGACGTATTGGAAATGTTCCAAAACGATCCACAAACTGAAGCAATCGTAATGATTGGTGAAATTGGTGGTACTGCTGAAGAAGAAGCGGCTGAATACATCAAAGCTAACGTTACTAAACCTGTTGTTTCTTACATTGCTGGTGTGACTGCACCAGAAGGTAAGCGTATGGGTCATGCTGGCGCAATTATCGCTGGTGGTAAAGGTACTGCAGAAGATAAATTTGCTGCACTAGAAGCTGCTGGCGTAAGCACAGTTCGCTCTTTAGCTGATATCGGTAAAGCGTTACGTACTAAAACTGGCTGGTAAATACTAGCAAGTGATATAAAAGGCGCTTCGGCGCCTTTTTTGTTGGGCAACAAACGGTTGATGGTGAAATATTATTCATTTTATCATGTGGTTATTGATAAATCGTCAAATCTTGATAAGGTTATTTTACTAAAGTTAAACATGTAGTTAGCCCACAACAATTCAGAATAATAAAGGTTAAGGATAATCGTGTCTCATATAACGCCCGTGATCCCCGCTGTGATTGCAGAAACAGATCGTCTACTCATTCGTCCATTTAATCAGCACGATATAGAAGCTATTTTATTAATGAATAGTAACCCTGATGTGCTGACTTACATCCCACAATCGCCCTTAAAAAGCCTATTAGAGGCTGAACAAGTTTTCAAAGAAGTGATACAAGCAGACTATAACGATAAAGGTTTTGGACGCTGGGCGGTGTACCATAAAGAAGATAAAAAAGTGATTGGTTTTTGTGGGCCTAAATACATTCCCGAATACGATAAAGTGGAACTGGGTTATCGCTTTCTTCCAGAATATTGGGGGCAGGGAATAGGTACAGAAGCAGCAAAAGCGGTAATGGATACACTTAAGCCAATGTTTGATATTGATGAAGTTATTGCGCTCATCTTACATGGAAATGTAGGCTCTGAAAAAGTTGCAGTAAACAATGGCATGTCGTTGTATGAACAAAACATGTACAAAGGTCATAAGGTACAGGTATATCAAAGAATGTTATAAATTATTAACCTATCTGATTGCAATTTAATTTATACTTCGCTAGTTTAGATTCTTCTAAGTAAAGGTAGATATTGTTATTTCTATCTTTGCCTTAGAAGTATCCCCAAAAAACTCTAAGGAAAGAGTCGATCGCAACATTGCGATGTAGGAATAAAGATATGGATATTATCTTCTATGGCTCTTTCTTGTTATTTAAACAAGGAACAAATATGATTCAAAAAGGTTTATATTTAGCCATTCTCACCGCATTTTCTTCTTTATCTACACTAGTGATGGCAGATGATGATTACCAACATGACGGCACTGTGACATATTTTGATCAAACAGAATCAAGTTCAGACGGAACCTTTAAACTCGATTACCGCTATTATTTCTCGTCGATAAATGACAATAAAATCCCTTATTTGCTATCAGGCTATCTTGGTCAGGTGTCAAATATAGGCGGGTTTTACTCAGGAATTGGGAATGATTTTGACCAATACAATATTTCTGGTGAATATGTGTTTGATTCAAAATGGTTTATCAAAGCACAATATTCTAATTTTGAAGCTGACTCTAGTTTCGAAAATGATAATTATGGTGTAACGCTTGGGCACTATTTCAATCCATCTAGTTCTTTTTATATTGAGTATATTCGTAGTTCAGGGGGCTATGATATCAGTGAATCATCATCTTTTAGAAAGTCTGATACTGAGCAAGATAGTATTACTTTAGGTGCTGATACTTACGTTCAATTTGATTGGACTGAAGGTTTGTATTTAAGTGGTCGATATACTTACAGTGATTACACTGTAGATTCAGTGTTTAACGACCCTGACATTAGTGATAGTGGTGGTTCCTATAGCGATAGTAATTCTACCGCTTTAGTGGAAGCGGATTGGTATGTCACTAATTCTTGGTCTGTAGGTGCTTCATATTTTTATGATTTTGATGAAAGTGAGTATGACAGCTGGTTATTAAGCACCGATTATTATTTACCTATAACTGACACAATGGCAGCGGTGTTTACCGCAGCAAAAGAGCTGGATTCTGATATTGATGGTTTCTCTTATAGTATTGGAGTGAATGGTCGATTTTAGTCTAGTCATTTTAGCGATAAAAAAAGCCAGCTTAATGCTGGCTTTTTATTTGTTAAAGTCAATTAACTAAAACAATAAATGCTATTCGTCTGCGTGATCACAGGTATCATTTGTGCAGTGACCATATAGATATAAACTATGGTGCGTCAATTTGATATTGTGGCGCATAGCGATTTCGTCCTGACGACGCTCAATAACTTCATCAGAGAACTCAATAACTTTGTCACATGTTAAGCAAACAAGGTGATCATGATGCTTTTGAGTCGACATTTCAAAAACTGCCTTGCCGCTTTCAAAATGATGACGGTTTAAAATACCTGCATCGTCAAATTGGTTTAATACACGGTAGACAGTTGCTAAGCCAATTTCTTCACCAACATCGAGCAATTTTTTGTATAAATCTTCAGCACTGATATGTTGATTTTCAGGGGCTTGCATTAATTCTAGGATTTTAACTCGTGGCAGAGTAATTTTTAAACCTGCTTTTTTGAGTGCTTGATTTCCATCTGTCATTGCTAATCTCTTGATTGCAGAACCTAAAGGTTCATCCGTGGATAGTTAAGTTTATTATATGTGTTGAAATCAGAAACTGGAACCTTTGTTGAAGGTTAATCGACAATATAACTAGATTTTTCTGTGATCTACTCAATAAGCTGCTCATTTTAGTTAAAAAATACACAATAGTCTTACTTATACTAAGGGATTATTGTGAGTTTGCAGCATTTATATCACTATAGGGTTAGTATTTTACTCATGATTAGCAATATAAAATTTACAGTGATCTTTTGCTAAGCTAGTGATTGAGTTGCTTCATATTATAACAATAAGGAAATCAATATGTATCGGCAGATTGTAGTCTTAACTGGCGCAGGTATTTCAGCTGAGTCGGGGATAAAAACCTTCCGAGATCAAGATGGGTTGTGGGAACAACATCATATTGAAGATGTCGCCACACCGGAAGGCTATGCTCGAGATATTGATTTAGTGGAACGCTTTTATAATAGCCGTTGGGATAACCTTAACAGTGATGAAATTACGGTCAATCCAGCCCATGTTGCTTTAGCAAAACTTGAAGCGGAGTTTTCTGGCAAGCTACTTGTTATTACACAAAATGTGGATGATTTGCATGAGCGTGCTGGCTCTAAACGTTTATTACATATGCATGGAGAATTAAACAAAGGCCGTTGCCCTCAATCGCAGCAAACGTTCGTGTTACGCGAACCATTTAGTGAAGATAATTGCTGCACCTGTTGTATTCCAGCTAAACGTTTACGTCCTCACATCGTATGGTTTGGTGAAATGCCTTTTGGCATGGACAGAATCCATGATGCACTGGACAACTGTGATTTATTCATTGCAATAGGGACTTCTGGTACTGTGTATCCTGCAGCAGGTTTTGTCGATAGTGCTAATCATCATGGCGCACAAACCGTTGAGGTTAATCTGGCGAAGCCAGATCGACACAGTCAGTTTCAATATCATTTGACTGGAAAAGCAGGTGATATTGTGCCGCAATTAGTAGAAACTATTTTAGCAGGTGAGGTTGTGGGTAACCCATCATTCAATGAACAATTAGCCAATGCTTTATCGGCTTAAGTATTTATACGTATGTCACTTTCGAAATAAGAATTAATGAATCAAACCAATATAAAGTTAGCCATTATCATGCGAGGTTTACCTGGTAGTGGTAAGTCATACTGGGTGAATGAATTTTTAACAAAGCAGGGTATTGATACCGCATTACATGTTAAACAATATGGATATTTTTCAACGGATAAATACTTTGAGCAAGAAGGTCAGTATCTATTTAATCCTAAGTTTTTAAGCCAATATCATCAGGCTAATTTAACGGCATTTATCAATGCGTTGGCAAGCAATGAACCATTAGTTATATGTGATAATACCAATGTGGCAAAATGGGAATATATGGCTTACGAGGCTGCTGCTAAAGCCCTAGGATATCAAGTTCGTGTTGTAGTTATCGGTGATCCTAAAGATAGTCAGCATCAAGCTTTGTGTGCTCAAAGAAATACACATAAAGTGCCACTGAACCATATCAAAACAATGGCGAGGTTGTTTGAACTTGATTAAGTTCTAATGAGAAAAAAGGCGCATTATGCGCCTTTTTAGTTAGCAGAAGTAATTAACTTTACAGAGAATTACGTTAATAAACTGATTCTTATCTAGTTAGATACAGGCGTTTGCAAATCAATATTGTAAATTGCAAACCCAAACTCATCAGTTAAGTCAGTTCGTTTTGTCATTGGGCGCACTTGATGGTCTTCGACAAACTTATCGGCGGTTGCACTGTCTTGCGTTTCAAAGCGAATATCAAGTGTAGTAGCTGAGTCGATAGTAACAAAGTCCCAATTATTATCCGCACTTGGGTCAACTTCGCCATGAGTCTCTGATTCTTCAGAAATATATTGAGCTAACGCCTCGCGGTTAGTATCTGGTAGCTCCATTACAACAAATTCAGCACCCGTACCTGCAAATTTACCACCAAATGCTCGGTAGTTATTCGAAGCAATAATAAATTCTTTACTTGCTAGTTCATCCCCTGTAAATGTCGTGCCATCAGCGTCTGTATAGCTTAAATCAACAATACGACTTGCATCAGCATTGACTACTGCGCAATCACCGTCAAATTTATTAGGCTGAGTCACATCTATCTTATAGTTAACGCCGTCGATAACATCATAGTTATATGTTCTATGAGTATCCCAATTAATTAAGTTTTGAGCTGCAGTTGAAGTAGGATCAATTTGATTAAATTGATTCGCACTGCACTCAAGCCAATCTTTAACTTCAGCGCCTGTTACTTTAACTGCGACCATGGTATTTGGATAAAGATAAAGATCTGCAGCATTCTTATAAGTTAAATCCCCAGCTGGGACTTGCACATAACTGTCAGCATCTGAAGTTGTACTGTGACGTCCACCGGCTTTAAATGGCGCAGATGCTGATAAAACTGGAATGCCTTTTAGAGCATCAACCTTTGAGGCCGCTTCAGCTACAGCGTCAATTTGGGCATTTGATACGATTTGAACGGTTGGATCATCTTGAACAAGCGAGAGGAAGCTGTACATGTCGGTAGATGATTTACCGATTGGCGCATTCACATAATCAAGGGTGGCGTTATGTTCAATTTCAACCATAGCGTGTATATCTGCATCAGGCTCAACAGCGAATTCTTCTGTGGTATCAGTCGCTTTTATAAAAATTGGCCGAGCATCAGATTGGCTGTTGACTACAGTCCAAGCACCATCTTCTTGGGTTAGCGTTAAATCGACTACACCTAAATTATCTCCCCAGCGGCCAGGCATGACCGCTGCAACTCCATTAATGGTACCTTTGTCTAAATCAACATTTTCAACGTCAGCAAACTGAGAGCTTGGAAATACAGAGTGACTGTGGCCAAACATGATGGCATCAATACCCTCAACAGTGGTTAATGCCCACGTTGCATTTTCTGCATTCATGTCACTTGGGTTTTCTGATGAGCCAATACCTGAATGTGGAATCGCGATAATAACGTCTGCTCCAGCGGCCTTCATTTGAGGTACGTAACGCTCTGCTGATTCAACGATGCCGCGTGCAATGACTTTGCCGTCAAGGTTTTGTTTGTCCCAAATTTTGATTTGTGGCGGAACGAATCCAATGTAACCAATTTGAATCGTATGTTCGTCACCATTTTTATCAACGACAAGTTGATCTTTAATGATGAAGGGTTCAAACAATGGTTCACCTGCTTTAACGTCTCTGAAGTAATCATCAACTTCACAATAGACGTTGGCACTGATATAAGGAAAGTTTGATTCTGCTGTGGCCTGATCTAAAAAATCTAAACCGTAGTTAAATTCATGATTACCAATGTTACCCACTTCATAATTTAAAGTATTCATTGCTTTATAAGCTGGGTGAGTATCGGCTAATTGGTTAGTCGATTTAAATTCATGAGCAATATAATCGCCCATAGGGCTGCCTTGAAGTAAATCACCATTATCGACTAACACACTATTACTGACTTCAGCACGTGCTTCATGAATTAGTGCTGCAGTGCGGGCTAAACCAATAGTTTTATCGGTTTGACCACTATAGTAATTATAATCCATGATATTAGCATGGATATCGCTGGTTTCCATGATACGCAAATCAACTTCAATGGTTTTAACATCGTCATCTGATGAGCTACAACCAGTAATACCTAATGCACCCGCAATAACAACTGCTAAAAGCTTTTTGTTCAACATAATAGTCTCTCTTTTAAACGCTTTTTTCTGACCCCGGAGCTTATTATTTTTTGTGCTCCATATTGTTGTGAGCAATTTACAGAGATGAAATGTAAATTAATCAATAAAGATTGTATTCAAAATAAATTACTGTGTTGTGATCTGGAAACGATAATGTAAAGATAAGTTATTTAAGCTGCAGTTGCGTTAACGATTGAAGTTTGTGGTAGTTATTTAGCGTTTTTTCAGTGTTTTAAACTTGAGTGTTCACTTAATTACCTTGCTAATCGCAATTGGTGTTAAATAAGAGGGCGTGTTTGAGTGATGAAGTAATGGAAAAGGGTTGATGACAATGCTCCTGATGTATAGGAGCATGTCGTCAGCCTGTGGGTTTATCTTGGAAATTTTATTATCGCGCCTTGTTTAAATACTACTTAGGCACTCAAAAGTCGTTCGTATGAATATTGACCTTAAACCATTGACTAAGCAAATTTTTATAGTTTTTAGCCAACATGTCATCAAGTATTGTTGACATATTATTGACGCATTAATTTAAGTCGATACTTAAGTCGATACTATAAATCGCGAAACCAGAAACTATATTATCAGCTTCAAGTTTGGTCATAGGACGCTGTTGGTTCAGTTTAATAAATGCATCTGCTAACGGTGAGTCCTGCGTTTCAAAACGAATATCAAGCTTAGTGTTTGATTCAATTGTTTTGAATTGCCAGTTATTATTAGCGCTAGGATCCACTTCACCATTGAGCTCTGACAATTGTGTAATGTATTGAGTTAAGGCTTCTCTGTTAGTATCTGGTAATTCCATCGCGATATAATCAGCGCCAGTACCGGCAAATTTATTACCAAATGCTCGAAAGTTATTGGTCGCGATAAGAAAGCTCTTATTTGCAAACTCTTCGCCTTTAAAAATAGTGCCAGAATCATCTGTGTAACTTAACTCAACAATTCGATTTGCATCAGCATTGACCACAGCGCAATCACCGTCAAATTTATTAGGCTGAGTCACATCAATTTTGTAGTTAACGCCATCAATGACATCAAAGTTATATGTTCGATGAGTTCCCCAATTAATTAAACTTTGACTTGCTGCAGAATTTGGATCAATTTGATTGAACTGATTTGCACTACACTCTAACCAATCTTTAACTTGTTTACCTGTTACTTTTACCGCAACTAGGGTATTGGGATAAAGGTATAAGTCGGCAGCATTTTTGTATGACAATTCTCCCGCTGCCACTTGTACATAACTGTCAGCATCAGAACTTGTACGATGACGCCCGCCGGCTTTAAATGGCGCAGCTGCGGATAAAACAGGAAGGTGTTTTAATGTATCAATTTTTGCTGCGGCTTTAGTGACTGCATCTATCTGAGCGTTCGACACAATTTGTACGGTAGGATCGTCTTGCACTAAAGATAGGAAGCTATACATATCCGCAGATGATTTGCCTATTGGGGCATTAACATAGTCGAGTGTGGCTTGATGGTCTGAAGCAACCTTTGTATGGATCTCTTTGTCTGGATTGACAGAGAACCCTGCTACTTTATCGGTCTCTTTTATAAAAATAGGGCGAGCCTGTGACAAGCTGTTGGATACTCGCCATTTACCTTCCTCTTGGCGTAATGTTAAATCGATAATACCTAAATTATCTCCCCAACGGCCAGGCATCACAGCGGCGACACCATTAATCGTGCCTGTTTCAATATTGACTTTAGCGACATCAGAAAACTGTGCACTTGGGAAAACAGAGTGGCTGTGACCAAACATGATGGCATCAATGCCTGCAACCGTGGTTAATGCCCAAGTGGCGTTTTCAGCATTCATGTTAGCTGGGTTTTCAGATGAGCCAATGCCTGAGTGTGGAATCGCGATAATGACGTCTGCGCCTTGATCTTTCATTTTAGGTACGTAACGCTCTGCTGATTCGACAATGCCTTTAGCGATAACTTTGCCGTCTAAATTTTGTTTATCCCATACTTTAATTTGTGGTGGTACAAAACCTATGTAGCCTATTTTGATGGTGTGCTTAGCGCCCTGATTATCAATAACTTCTTGTTCTGTAATGATGTAAGGCTTAAATAAAGGTTCACCAGCTTTGACGTCTCTAAAGCAATTATCAATCTCACAATAAACATTGGCGCTTATGTATGGAAAGTTGGCTGCTGCTGTTGCTTGATCTAAAAAGTCTAAACCATAGTTAAACTCATGATTACCTATATTACCCACAGCATAGTCGAGAGTATTCATGGCTTTATAAGCTGGGTGAGTATCGATTAGTTGATTATTTGCTTGGAAAGTATGCGCAATATAATCCCCCATAGGGCTGCCTTGGAGTAAGTCACCGTTATCGACTAACACACTGTTTTTAACTTCAAGGCGTGCTTGTTTTATCAGGGAAGCGGTTCTTGCTAAGCCAATGGTGTTATCGACTCGGCTCGTATAATAATTGTAATCCATGATATTGGCATGAAGATCACTGGTTTCCATGATGCGCAATTCGACTTCTACAGCTGATTTAATTTCATCAGATGAGTAGCATCCACCCAGCGTTAGTGAACTGGCGATAACAATGGCTAAACAGGTTTTATTTAACATAGCTTTTCTCTTACTTGACCCCAGAGCATGCTTTAGTGCTCTTATTATGTTGATTAATCACATTTTTGTATTCTTTTTAATCGCTAGGAATTATATACAAAGTTAATTACAGAATGATAATTTAGCCAAAATAAAATTAACTATGTCGATTGAACGAACAAACCTCTATTTCATTAGGTTATCACTCTTATTTTTAAAGCATTTCAGGATTTAATGTTGCTGGCAGGGTTAAAAGGAAAATACTTAAGACAATAAAAAAGCGCCGAAGCGCCTTTTAAAGGTTGAGATAAATTACTTATCTTCTAATAAGCCACGGCTTCTTAACAATGGCTCAATACCCGCATCTTTACCACGGAATTGACGGTAAAGTTGCATAGGATCGGCGCTACCACCTTTAGACAGAATATTATCTCTGAAGGCTTGTGCCGTTGCTGGGTCGAAAATACCATTTTCTTTAAACGCTTCAAATGCATCTGCGCCTAAGATATCTGACCAAAGGTAACTGTAGTAACCCGCTGAGTAGCCGCCCGCGAAAATGTGCGAGAAATACGTACTACGGTAACGTGGAGCAATTTCTTTAATCAGCCCCATATTGGCTAATGATTCAGCTTCAAATTTTGCTGCATCACGTACAGTGTTATCAGTTAATGTGTGCCAATCTAAATCCAGTTTTGTTGCTGCCATATATTCAACTGTCGCAAAACCTTGGTTAAATTTACTTGCTGCTTGGATTTTTTTGACTAATTCTTGCGGGATAACTTCGCCTGTTTGATAGTGCTTAGCAAATTGCGCTAATACTTCAGGTTGGGTCATCCAGTTTTCCATGACTTGTGATGGGAATTCAACATAGTCACGTGGTACTGATGTACCAGCTTGTGAGCGATATTCTACGTCAGACAAAATCCCGTGTAGTGCATGGCCGAACTCGTGGAATAATGTGCTTGCTTCGTCAAACGTCAACAGTGCTGGCTCATCACCTGTTGGGCGAGGGTAGTTCAGTACGTTTACAATGATAGGCTTTGATTCAACGCCATTCATGTTGTATTGCTGGCGGTATGAGTTCATCCAAGCGCCACCACGTTTACTGTCACGTACGTAGTAATCACCCATAAATACAGCTAAGAATGAACCATCTTTATCATAGACTTCCCATGTTCTAACATCTGGGTGATATTTTGGTAAATCGGAACGTTCTTTCACTGTGATGCCGAATAGACGGTTGGCTGTATAAAATACGCCATCTAAGGTTGCTTCAAGTGAGAAATATGGACGCGTTTGTTGTTCGTTGAAACTGTATTTAGCTACACGGATTTGATCTGAGTAATACCACCAATCCCACGCTTCTAATTTGAAGTCGCCACCTTGTGAGTCAATTAGCTTTTGCATTTCGACAACTTCAGCATTTGCTTGAGCAAGCGCTGCAGGCCAAACTTTGTCTAATAATCCATATACATTTTCAGGTGTTTTAGCTGTGCGCTCTTCTAGTACAAAATCAGCGTGGGTTTTGTAACCCATTAATTCAGCTTTTTCTGCACGTAATGAAGCAATTTTCGCTAAGGTTTTTTTGTTGTCATTCGCGTTGTCGTTATTAGCGCGTTCGATATAACCTTTAAATATTGTTTCACGCAGCTCACGGTTTTCTGCATAGGTTAAAAATGGCGTGATAGAAGGGCGTTGCGTTGTGAAAACCCATTTACCATCATGGCCACGTTTAGTGGCTGTCGCAGCAGCACTATCAATAATATCTTGTGGTAAACCTGCTAAATCAGCCTTGTTATCAATAACTAGCTCAAAAGCATTGGTTTCAGCTAATAAGTTATCGCCAAACTCAAGATTAAGCTTACCAATTTGCTCGTTTAGTGAACGTAATGTGGCTTTGTCTTCAGCTGATAAGTTAGCACCGCCACGGGTAAAACGTTTGTAGGTGTCTTCAAGCAATTTAGCTTTAGCTGTATTGAGGTTTAAGCTGTCTTTTTGTAAATAAACGGCTTTAACACGCTTAAACAACTCATCATTTAATAAAATGTCATCGCTTGCTGCTGATAGCATTGGTGACACTTCTTTTGAAATTTCTTGAATCGCTGGGTTTGTATGCGCACCAGTAAGGTTATAGAAAACACTAGCAACTTTTGTTACTAATTCACCTGAGAACTCCATTGCTTCGATGGTATTTTCAAATGTTGGTTTTTCTGGATTCGCAACAATAGCGGCTATTTCAGCTTTTTGAGCGGCGATACCTGCCTTAAAGCCCGGTAAGTAATGTTCATCTTTTATTTTATCGAAATCAGGGATTTCCATAAAAGTACCGTATGGTTTAAAGAATGGGTTGTTAGCATTTTGCTCGATGATGTTGCTAGCCACGACATTTGGTGCTTGTGTCGTGTTGGTTTGTACATTGTCATTGGCACAAGCACTTAACATGACTGTGAGTGCCATAGCTGAAACAAGCGGTTTGAGGGTTAGTCCCTTCATAGTTATTTCCCTGTTTGCAAAAGAATGGTTAAAAATGAGCTTTTAATCGAATGGTCGGTTTAAGCTTCTGTTTATCATTATTACATTATGATTTGTGACTAGTTTATCAAGTTTTGGTCGCAATCTTGTTTTAGTTTGTAACAAAAAATAAAGGGACCTGATGTTTATCAGATCCCTCTAGCATTTCAATTGAAGGGGGGAGTATGAAATGCTTAAAACACAATCACTAAAACTTAATTTAAGACTATGGTGTTATGTCGTTTTTATGGCTTTAAAATCACTTTTACGCTGCCATCGACATCAGCTTCATCAATGTAGCCAATCGCATTAGGGTTTGAAGCTACTGCTGACTTCATCGCCGCGGCATCATTTACTGTTGCTGGTGGGTTTCCTTTACCAGTAAATACCTGCTTTGACCAGAATGCTTTCAGTTGTGAATCAGATTTGCCAGTGACAGCACCATGAAACTCTGAACGTGTTGCATTACCTTCAGCAAGTTCATAAACCACTGCAGATTTTGAGCCTTTACCTAAAAATAATTTTTTAGCATCTGATGCGCTAATATCTGCCGCACCAGGTGCACCAATGACGACAACTGCTGCTTGAGCTGAAATAACTGAACACACGCTAAGCGCTAAAATAGATAGGATTTTTTTCATTTTATCGCTCCTTAAAATACAACGTCGAACTGAACTGTGTACACTGTAGTGTCATCAAACTCTTGGGCTATGTTGGTATCAAAACCGCCAGAGGTGTCACCGAAGTCAGTGGCATGGGTTACGTCAAACTTAAGGGCTAAGTTATCCATTGCATCCCAACGAACACCTGCACTGTATGCTGTGCGCTCGCCGTTAAAAATTGCAGCGTGAACAGGATTAGTTCGAACGTCATTATCTTTAGTTTCGTAATAAGATGCAGTCACATAAGGTGTAAATGCATTGATACGGTAACCTAGAGTGACATAACCTGCGTCAGAATCTGGGTACTCTTCATCTGTTTCGATACGAGTCCATTCAGCAATGGCTAAGAAAGAGCCGTTGTCATAGCTTCCGCCTAGGCCTACGAATGTACCAGTAGCATCATTAATGTCTAGAATATCAACTGTAACGTCAATAGAAATTGGTAAACCTGTTGAAGGGTCTGTTCCACCGTCTACTGACATTTGTCGTGTGACTGTGCCATCAAGGGTTGCTTGACCGTAAACCGCCCGCAAAGTCCATGTTAAATCAGTCCAGTTAACATTGGCGCCGAAAATATTTCCGATATCAATACCTGAGTCTTCAGACTGACCACCAAAAGCTTGAATTGTTAATGTTGAGTCATCAAACTCAATATCATAACTTGCATCACCGCCGGTGTAAGATGTGAAAGGAACCGCATCATAAACTTCTGAAGGTGGACGTACGAATGGCTGTGCGTAACCCACGTCTAAGTAATCAGAGTACATAAATAAAGGTACACGAAGTTTACCAGCACGAGCCTGAAGGCCATTTTCAAAACGGTGTGAGATATAAGCCCACTCAGCTTCTACTTCCCAATCGTTGCTGCCTTTCATCATAAGCTGCATTACGGCTTGAGTTTGATCTGTAATGGCAAAGGTACCTTGAAGGCCAAACTTACTGCCGTCATCGAAGTTAGCAGAGGTAGTCGCACCTGCATAACCAGTGTTATTGTCAGAGCTGATATATGCACCAGTCATGAAGCCATTGAAGCTAAAACGTTCTGTTAAGCTTGCATTTTGGCTTGCTTGAAGTGATTGCACTTGTTGTTCAAGCTTGGCAATTTTCTCTTCACTTGTTTCTTCAGCTGCGACATAGGCAGGAAGCATTGCAACAGAAATAGCTAAAGGTAGCGCTTTCAAGTTGAATTTCATGGTGTAACTCCTGTTCATCTTTATCATTACTCAAGATAAATCTCGTTTATCTTAAAATATTATTATTGTTAGACTTTAAATTGACCTGTTATGTTTTGAAGCTGTTTACTAACACCTTCAATGTCATAACTGATCCCGCCCATTTCATCCGTGGTCATTTTTACTTTAGCGGCATTGGTTTCAATATCAGCGACATACTGCTGGATAAGCTCTGAAGTGTTATGTTGTTCTTCAGTGGCGGCAGCAATCTGTTCGTTAACGACGGTAATCGCACTCACTTTATTGGTGATACTGATTAATGCATCTCCGGCTAATGAAGTGGTTTTGACACCTTCTTCAGCGGTTTCAATTCCACGTTGCATTGCATCAACTGCTTGAGTTGAAGTAGAGCGAAGCTCTTGCAATACTTGTTGAATTTCTTGCGTTGACGCTTGTGTTCGAGAGGCAAGGGTTCTTACTTCATCGGCCACTACGGCAAAGCCTCTTCCTTGTTCACCTGCTCGAGCTGCTTCAATTGCAGCATTCAAGGCAAGTAAATTGGTTTGATCTGCAATACCACGAATGGTATCGAGAATATCGTTGACGTTACTGGTGAACGCCTCAAGTTGATTTACTACAACAGCAGTCGTTTGTACTTCTTCTGCTAATTTATTAATGGTAGTGATGGCTTGAGACACAACCTCTTGACCTTGTTTAGCTTCATCATTTGCGTTGTCAGCTTCAGATGCAGCATTAGCGGCATACTCAGCAATATGCGCAACACTGATGAACATTTCACGCATGGCATTAGAGATTTGTTCAACGGACTCATTTTGCTCGATAACGGTGTTTTCACTGTTTTTACAGCTTTCTAATAACGTATGAGATACTGCACTTAAACTGTCTGTAGTTTGTTTAGTGTCAGCAATTGAGACTTGTAATTTCGATACAAACTGGTTGAACCAATGTACGAGCGTCGCGATTTCATCTTTACCGTTATATTCAATCCGAGAACGAAGATCGCCTTCACCTTCTGATATATTCTGTAATGAGTGGGTGACGTCCTGAATGGTGACAATGATTGAGCGATTCACTAGTACGCCAACGACCACCAAAAATAGTGAAGCGATAATACCGATAATCAACATCAATGATGCCGCATTATCTGAACTTGCTAAGGTCGTGCTAATACTCGTTGTGAAAGCATCGGAGTAATCTTGCTGTTTTTTAGCAAAAACCGCTGTTAGGGATTCAAATCGCTTGGCATTTTCTGAAGCCTGGTTTGTGATCTTGTTAAAGTCGACATCATCTTTTAAAAATTCAGCAACTAAGGTTTTGGCATTGTCATGATAAGTGGCTAAATCGCGTTGCATATTATTGGCATCATTAGCTTCATGAGGTAATAAACCCTTAATAGTATTTAGATTACTATTAATTTGTTTAACCATATTTTCAGCAGTGATTAATGATTCTTCTTCACCGGTTGTTACTGCAGATTGAATATTTTGATTTAATTGCAATAACAAGCCATCGTTAATCGTGGCTAAATTTAATACTGGGTAAAGTTGTGATTGAAGTCCATTTAAACGTTCAGCATTTTGTTGCACGCTTTGATTGTTAATTACAAGTGAAATAACAAACGAAGAAATTGCAACGACTGTTAATAAAGCGATCCGGTGCTTTATTTTTAAGCTGTTTAACTTCATCAAGTTGAATCCTGCTGTTTTTTAATATTATTGAGTTATTTTTAGCGCATCATAATATGAATTTTATGCTAAAAAAATAGTCTATTTCAGTTAATTGATGTAACCATATGAGCATAAATAGTTATATCTATCAATATCAGTCAGTTAAGCTTGCCGCCTGTATGAAATAAATTTTATTTGATAAAAGTTTTAACATTTCAGGCATTAATTAAATTCTTTCTATTTTGTTTAGGCTGCCAGTATTTTGTCTTTGTCAAAATACTGGCGGATTAAATGTCGCTTACAACCTGCGTTGTTAATTAAACGCATCAGCAATTAGGTGTTTGTTAATTTTAATTAATAACCGTATAACAGGTCTGTTCCTGCAATAACAATATCGGCATAAAGATAAAAAACTTTAATTGAAATAAATTTGAAATAACAAAAATCGAATCTTGATGTTGCTGTTTTGTTATTTTTGCGGGTTGTAATGATAGTTATTCTTATTTAGAGAAGGGGATCCAAACAATAAAAATGAGCAAGGGAGTAGGTTTATTTTGGAAAGGGAGTGAGTGTTTATTTTATCTTGTTTAAATTTAAGCTGTATCTACTCATTGCTTTTCGATACAGCACATTGTTATTATTTACGTTATTACTAATAACCTAGGGTTTCAGAACCGGCACGTCTAGGATCTGATGCTCCATAAACGCCTTTTTCAGTCACCACTATTGATTGGGTACTGCCCATGGCACTGCTGGACTTGATCGTATGGCCTTTAGCTTCAAGCAGTGAAATTGTATCTTTATTTAAACTGCTTTCTACACCAATATAATCAGGAAGCCATTGATGATGGATTCTTGGCGCAGCAGTCGCTTCTGCGACATTAAGCTTATGATCAATCACGTTCATAATGAGTTGTAATGTCGTCGTGATGATTCTTGAGCCGCCAGGGCTACCTGTCACTAAGAACGGTTTGCCTTCTTTCATTACAATGGTTGGGCTCATTGAACTCAATGGTCGCTTGTTTCCTTGAACCGAATTAGCTTCGCCGCCAATTAAACCAAAGGCGTTTGGCGTACCTGGCTTTGCAGAAAAATCGTCCATTTCATTATTGAGTAAAATCCCAGTGCCGTCTGCAACTAGTCCAGAACCATAACTAAAGTTCAACGTGTAGGTATTCGACACTGCATTTCCCCATTTATCAACAACAGAGTAATGAGTGGTTTGGTTACTCTCATAGGGAGCTATATTACCTGGCTTTATCTCAGCACTTGGAGTGGCTTTGTTGTAAGCTATTTTTTTGACCAGTGAGTCAGCATATTTTTGATCCGTCAACGCCTTCAAAGGGACAGGGTTAAAATCAGGATCACCTAAATACTCACTTCTATCGGCATATGCATGTTTCATACTTTCAACCATTAAGTGCAATGTTTGAGCGGTATTGTGGCCTAATTCATTGATAGGGTAGTTCTCAAGCATGTTCAGCATTTGAATGATATGGATTCCGCCAGAGGAAGGAGGTGGCATGGAGACAATCTCGTAACCACGATATTCTCCGCGAATTGGCTTACGTTCAACAACTTGATAGTTTTTTAAATCTTCCAAGGTCATAATACCGTTGGCTTGCTTAATTGAGGCAACGATTTTTTCTGCAGTTTCACCTTCATAAAATCCTTTACTGCCGTGAGTTGCAATTAAAGACAGTGAATGTGCGAGATCGGTTTGTACTAAGGTATCGTTTACTGCAAAGCTGTCACCGTTCTTTTTATAGAAGATTTTGGCTGAACTGGGCCATTGATAAATTCGGCGTTTAAGTCCATCAAGGGAGTTAGCAAGATCTGGATTAACACTAATACCTTCTTTTGCCAACTTTATGGCTGGCGCAATCACCTCACTTAACTTCATGGTGCCATACTTTTCGAGCGCTAACTCAAAACCCATCACCGTTCCTGGGACACCGACAGCAAGACCATGTTCTCGGCTTAATTTAGGGTTTGGCTTACCTTTTTCATCTAGAAATATATCTTTGTGCGCTTTTGAAGGCGCGGTTTCTCGATAATCGATAGCAATTGTTTTATTCGTTTCAGCGAGGTGGACTAACATAAAGCCGCCTCCGCCAATATTGCCAGCACGAGGAAGGGTGACTGCAAGAGCAAAACCCACAGCAACTGCGGCATCTACAGCATTACCACCTTGTTTCAAAATATCTACGCCAATTCGTGTGGCTAATGACTCTTGGCTGGCGACCATGCCGTGCTCGGCCCAAATTGGTTGTGCTGTTGCAGCTCGACTGTAAATAGACTGTTCGTTGGCAGCTTGTACAGAACTTGCGGATAGTGAAGTAAAACCAAGTAGTAACGCAATAGAAGTAGAAACAACGATAGGCTTTATCTGAGAAAAAACGCTCATTTTCAGTCCTTTGTAAGTATAATCATATGTTGCAATGTGCCATAAGTATGATCTAATACACAATATCTAAAACGGTATTCTGAGGAAATATGTCTGAAACTGGCTTAATTAGTGATTCATTAGCAGAGGACTCAGCACTGACAGCTCTTGATGATATTCACATTAGCTTTTACGATTCAGTTGAAGCTATTGGTAGGCAAGATTGGCTGCTGATGTTTCGTGATGATAACCCTTTTACTCAGTTTGATTACTTATTGGCTCTTGAGCAAAGCCAATGTGTTTGCCCACTTACGGGTTGGACACCAAAACATATTGTGGTTCAGACAGGCGATAAGGTAGTGGCTATTTTACCTTGCTATGAGAAGACCCATTCGTGGGGAGAGTATGTGTTTGATTGGGCTTGGGCTGAAGCATATGAGAGAAACGGATTACAATACTATCCCAAATTAGTCGCGGCTATACCGTTTACTCCTGTAACAGGGCAGCGTTTCGGGATCATGGAAGGCGCCAGTAAATCAGTTAGACATCATCTTATAAGCTGTATTCTCAACTTCCTTAATCGCAGTATAGAACAGGATTTTTCGTCTTGGCACTGTTTGTTCTTACCTAAAGATGATTTTAACTTTGCCAGTCAACAGTCTATTGCAAGGCTTGCTACACAGTTTCATTGGGGTAACCGAGGTTATCAGAATTTCGATGATTATCTTAGACACTTAGTCTCACGTAAGCGTAAAACCATTGTTAAAGAACGTCGTATGGTTTCTGAGTATCATTTTGAATTTATTACAGGCGAACAAGCATCTTCAGCTCAGTGGGAACACTTTATTGAATGTTATCAGCAAACCTATTTAAGACGATCTGGTCATACAGGTTATTTATCCAGCGATTTTTTTGAGCAGCTAGCAGACACTATGGGTAATCAAATTCGCTTACTTATCATTTCTGATCCGCAGCAAACAATGGTGGCTTCGGCGTTATATTTTGTTTCTAAAACTCATTTATACGGGCGTTATTGGGGCTGCTTACAGGAGGTTGACGGTCTGCATTTTGAAGCCTGTTATTATCAAGGAATAGAGTATGCCATCAAACATGGATTAACGACTTTTGATGCAGGGGCACAAGGGGAGCATAAGGTTGCTAGAGGTTTTGAGCCTATAGAAACCTATTCGAATCACAATGTCGCACATGCCGAGTTTAGTCATGCTATTAATCACTATTGCCAGCAAGAACAACTTCACATTAAGCAGTACATGACGCAAATGAGCGCAAAACTTCCGTATAAACAAAATTCAGAATAGCATTACAACGACTTAGAGGAGTTAAGTCATCTTCATTTAACAAGCGGCAATTGAATTAGGTACTCTGTTGACTAATAATCTGGATAGAACTAAAAATATAAATTGTGCTAAAGTTTACATGTCGTTAACTTATTTGTTACCCCAATGAACTTAAAATCAATTATTAATCTGGGCACGAATCAACAGTCATTTTCATCAGCTAACCGAATAAGAACTATGAATATCATAGGGTTAATTACGGTTGCTATCTCATTTTTATATTCGCTTAACTATATTTTGTTTCTTGATAATCCTTCTGTCGGTTTTATCAACCTTGGATTTACGTTTGCGTATTTCGTCACTAATGTACTTACCGCCAAACAGCAGCCTAAAATCGCTAAAATTTGGTTTTTTAGCGTGTTGATGCTGCATCTACTTGTGTGTACCAATGTTTATGTAACTAATGCGAGTGGTTTTCACCTCTATTACTTCCTTGTGCCAACTGGGGCTTTTTTGTTATTTGAATTAAGAGAGCGACTTGAGCAGGTGACATTAAGTGCACTGGCAATGGTGTTATTTTTCTATTGCGAAAATACCGTAAACGAAGCGCCATTAATTGAACTGTCTGCTCAAGTTAACCATATGCTTTATCAATCTGTGGTATTTTTTACGATGCTGGAAGTGATTGTTGTCTTATATATTTTTGCTAAACAGATTGATAAAAACGAAAAGCAACTGACATTGCAAGCAAGTACTGACTCTTTGACACGATTGGCAAATCGACACTCCTTTTTTACCGAGGGTAAATCATTGCTCGATAAAGCTGTGGCGCATCAACTCCCATTCACTTTGGTGCTAATCGACTTAGACTTGTTTAAGACGATTAACGATAAACACGGTCATCTCGTTGGCGATAAGTGTTTAATTGAAGTGACTAAAACGATTAAAGCTTTGTGCCGTGAACAAGATTTATGTGCGCGGATTGGCGGGGAAGAATTTGTTATTGCTACGCCAAATACCCATTTGCATGATGCTAATAAAGTGGCCGAGCGAATGCGTGAACACATTGCTGAGTGTAAAATTCCGTTAACCGATTCTCAAAACCTCCAGTGCACAGCGAGCTTTGGTATCGCTGAAAAAACAGCATCTGCGAAAGAGCTTAAAGACTTACTGATGAGAGCGGATAAAGCCCTGTATATGGCGAAAGAAAACGGCAGAAACTGTGTTAAACCGTATTACGACAAAGCGGCGTAATCAATTACATTATTGGCTTATTTTTATCTATACTTCTTTCGTTTAGCGATATTCAGTGTATTTAACGTTTAGCCAAGCGCTAGCCAAAAACCGACGCCAATCATTAAACTGCCGGCAATACGGTTCATCAGTTTAATGTTATCGCCCCGAGATAAAAACATTCTTAAACTCTTACCGCCACTGGCATAAGCGAGCATTGATACGCTTTCTGTCAGCATAATAATCGCAAGTAGCCAAAACAACTGAGGTGCGACAGCTTTATCAACACTGATGAAGGGAGGTAAAAGTGAAATCATAAATGCCCAACCTTTGGGATTGGCTATTGCTGTGACAAACCCTTGGGAAACTAGCGCAATATTACTAATCGATTTGTCTGTTTGCTGCCCCTCAATGATGGCCATTTTGCCTTTCGAACGCCACATATTAACGCCAATATACGCAAGATAAGCGCCGCCAAGCCATTTTAAAATGGCAAAGGCATCTGGGTAATTGAGCATGACGCTGGCAACGCCCATAACCGCAGCAATAGCAACTAAAGCAACACCCACTAATTCACCTGCCATCATCCACAGTGTTCTTCTAACACCAATACTCATGCCGAGTGTCATTGCTAATGTCATACACATTCCTGGCGTAATAGAAACAAAAAAGAATGTTGGAATAAATACAGCAAGTATTGCTAAATCAGGCATGGGCTAGAGTTCTTAAATCAATTCTTATATGAGAAGAGCAAGAGTGTAAGGCTTTACAGGTTTTGTGCAAACAAAAAAGTTAATACGTGCCTTCGAGGTACTAAATAATGATTGGTAACAAAAAGCCTTTCTTAATATCAAAACTAAGAAAGGCTAATTCAGTGTAATTTCAATTAACGTGCAGCAAAATGAGCTGGCTAGCTTGGGTCTACAACGATATGCTCAAGCTCAATTGCGGCAACAGCTTGCAGTGTATCCATAGTGGCATTAGCTAAACTGATTTTACCGGCAGATGATTCTATCAATACCACTCGATTAATATCGCTGCAGTCTCTGTTGTGGCGAATTAAGTTTGATAACGCCATTTGCATTGGCATCATTGACGGATTAAATGCCGCGTTTTCTGCGTACCGGCCGCAGTATGTTTTACCGTCTTTTGTTTCAATAACCACCGCTGCGTAGTTTTGCGTATAGGGGGCATAACTTAAACCAGCTTGGTCGACAGCTTCGATGATCATTGGGTCGTCTGACTGTAAACTAAATTCGATATGACTTTTTGATAACAATGGCTTAGTGACTTGTAGGTCTTTTGGCCCAAATGCATATGGTAGGTAGTGTGCTAATTGCTGTGGCTGCTGACCTGGTAAGTGGATGTTAATATCGATACCGCTGACTAATTCATTGATGAACTGACGACAATGGCCACAAGGACTGAAGTTGACGACGATATCAATAATTTTTTGTTCGCCGTTTAGCCAGGCGTGGCTGATTGCACTTTGTTCGGCATGTACCGTGTGAAATAGCGCTTCAGAAGATAATTCAAAATTAGCCCCCATGTATATGTCGCCGCTTTCAGCTTTAGCGATTGCACCAACATAAAACTCGCTGATGCTTGGTTTGGCAAGTGCTGCAGCGATTGGCAGTAAACTTAATAGAAGTTCTTCTTCTGTCATTTGACTGATGTTGACAAGTTCCGTCAGTTGATTCGCATCGATGTGCCCACAAAAATCATCATTAAGTAATGGGATAAGCGCTGTTGCCAGTGGTTTGGGCAGTTGGGTGATGCTATCAATGAAACGATTTTGCATGACCAATTCCTTTTATTAATACAATAAGTACAAAGTAAGTTAATGATAAAAGCTTAAAGAGATTGCAGATATAAACATAGGGCTTTTAATAACTTTTGTTTGTGTTCATTCTCGCTGGTTTCTTCTAATAAGTTTTCGAGGTTTATCACATAATCAGCATCAGAAAGGCGTTGCTGACAGAACTCTCGCCATTGCATTGATTCATCATGGCTCAATGTTTCAGGGTAATTACGGGCTCGATAACGAAACAACATTTGACTGAGCCTAGGATCGTCAAAGTCGAGATTAAGAGCGGCGAGGTTTTCGGCTTTGGTATTGCGGATCATTTCCATTTTGGCTTTATCGGCGTGACTAAAAAAGCCTCCGCTATAGAGCATTAAATCAGGATCGGTAACAGCAGGGTGATCATTTACATCAAACACCGCTTGCATTTTATCGCGAAGCTCAGGGTGTTGTTTGAATAATTTATATTGGCTGCGGGCAAAGTCCATATCAAATTGATGCCTTTGTGCTACGGCTTCTGATAGTAGTTTAGGAGTACCAATAAACGGACACTTGTTTAAATGTATTTGCTTTAGTGGAATTGGCAGCTCATCTGGGGCTAATTCATTTCGAGGTGTATACATACGTTCGACGATTTCTGCCACAGTTAAGTCAATGAGCGGGCTTAAATCCATTGCCAAATTAATGCAAATCATCGCGTTCTTGTTCGTTGGATGAGGTGCTACAGGCGCAATTAAAGTGACGCAACCATTGGCAGCGCTAATCTTTGAACTCACATGAACTAGCGGCTGCATGAAGTCGCCTTGGATTAATTCTGCGACTTTTTTCTTATTTCGAAGCTCAAAATAGTAATCGTATAATTTAGGCTGCTTTTCTTTGATGAGTTTCGCAATTGCAATCGTTGCATAGACATCGCTCATAGCATCATGAGCTTGTTCATGGCTCAATCCATTAGCTTGGGTTAAATGCTCTAATTTAAAACTAGGTGATCCATCTTCTTTAAGCGGCCAATTAATCCCTTCTGGACGGAATGCATAACAGGCTCTAACTAAATCGATAATGTCCCAGCGTGAGTTACCGTTTTGCCACTCACGTGCATAAGGGTCTATAAAATTGCGATAAAAACCATAACGGCTGACTTCATCATCAAATCGTAATGAGTTATACCCAACAACACAGGTATTTGGTTGAGTGAAAATGGCATTAATGCGCCCCATAAACTCAGTTTCAACCATGCCTTTTTGATTCGCAAGCTGTGGCGTTATCCCTGTGACAAGAATCGCTTCAGGTGAGGGCAGGTAGTCTGTTGATTGCTTGCAATAAAAGTTTTCTGGCTCACCAATGATATTGAGATCTAAATCAGTTCGAATGCCTGCAAACTGAGACGGTCGGTCTTTTGCTGGACTCACCCCAAATGTTTCATAATCGTGCCAAAAAGGGTAGGTTGAAAAGCGCTTGCCATAATATAGAGTTATCCTATTTTTCGATTACAAATATCTTAACACTGTTAATTACTAATGTTTACAGGGGGCGTTAGTGATTGAACGCTTTTTAAGTAGGTGACGTAAGTCCGTTTGATGGTTACAATTTATATAACGTCATCGGAGTCTTTATGTACAACCATCTATTCAGCCAACCAATACAATATGAAATAAAGCCAAATCAATCTCTTTTGGTCTCTTTGGCTGATGATGTCAGTGATTTTGTGTTACTTCCTGCGCTGAGTCAGCCTTTGGCAGAAATTATTATTAGTGAGTTACCCTCTCATACAAATGAGCAGGGAGCTAGCATCATTCTCACTTGCCAGCCTTTTTTTACTGTCAGTCGTGTTGAAAGCTTGAATGACAAAGATACTCATGGCCAAGACAGACTTGATAAAGAGAAACTTGATCAAGGGAAAGTAAATAAAGCGAGCGAGGCAACAGCGTCAGCAGGTTATTCGCTAAATTCTGTTCCTGACACAAGCCCCAGCTCTGGCACTATTTCTCATCAATGTCACGTCAGTAAACATCTCGGTAAAGTTACAAGAGCATTAGGTCAAGGTTGCCGCTTGTATGCCAGAGTCGGTATCGCGCCACGAATATCTGCCGCCATGCTAAGAAAAGGCGTTACATTAACGTTTTCTTTTATTCATTCTGATGAAGGAGTCGTCATTGAATATGAACAATCGGTGTGTGAAGCGATTACACTAGAGAAAGATTTACGCCTTAATCAAGAACCCAAAGAATTGATCATGGCTAAAGCGATTTTAGCGAGAAACTTTGATTATGAAGAACCTCCAGCAACTATCGCTTTGAATATTAGTGAAATTGAACAAGTACGTGCTGATATTAGCCACTATTTATCTGAAGAAAGAAATAAAGTTCACGCCATTATCGCAGCGCAATTGTTAAAGCTTGATAATCTACTTAATCATAAACAACAATGGCTGTTACGGACGTATAGTCAATCACAGCAGCGAACTAATTACGCATCAGCAGCAAATGAATTGTCCAAAGATGTTGAAGATTTACAACGTAAATTAGAGTGTTTTGCGTTACTTGCTCCTGCGGATGTGAGTTTGATGGTTGATAAGTTAACCGAAGATAACTGACTTTTGGGTGCTCATTGCGTACCATTGTCATTTTTAGTGTCATGTTAAACGTTGCTCTTGTTGAGTAACCGTTATTTCAATTCCTTGTTGAGTAAAAAATGCAATATATTTGTCCTTTGTGCCGCACGGTGCTTACCCTAAATGCCAAATCATGGTCTTGTGAAAACCGTCATCAATTTGATTGTGCAAAAGAAGGTTATGTTAATTTATTGCCTGTACAGAAAAAGAACTCAAAAGACCCTGGCGACAATAAAACGATGATGTTTGCCCGTCGTGAGTTTTTAAATAAAGGCTACTACCAAAAACTAAGTGATAGGGTAAATGAGCTTGCGATTGAATACGCAGCTAATGCTGAAAATATATTAGATATAGGTTGTGGAGAAGGGTACTACAGTCATCGGCTATTTGAAGCCATGGCGCACACAAGGGAAGTAGATTGTGTACTGCAAGGGCTGGATATTTCTAAGTCTGCAATTAAGTATGCCGCCAAACGCTACCCTGATTTACATTTTTGTGTAGCCAGTGCCTATGAAATGCCTTTTGAAGACGGGTTATTTGATTTAGCTATGAGAATTTATGCGCCTTCTAAACTGGATGAGTTACAAAGAGTGATCAAAAAAGGCGGCATTTTAATTACGGTTTCGCCTGGTCCTATGCACCATTTCGCGATGAAAAAAATCATCTACAGTGAACCTAAACCCCATGATGAGCCAAAAGCTGAGCTTGAAGGTTTTACTTGTCTGCATAACGAAAGGCTTTGCTATCAATTGGATTTATCAGACACTGTTGATATTGAACATTTTTTAAACATGACCCCTTATGCTTGGAAGTTGACGCAAGAACAAAAGACCCAAATTGCAGATCAAGGACTTAGGTGTGAGTTAGACTTTAGTATTGAAATTCATCAACGTAATTGATTTGTCATTTAAATTTGCTATTTTACTTTTTGAATCTGATATTTAGTTGGAAACAGCTATCGAATTCATGAATTTTGGGCATGGTAATAACTAATTGAATTAAAATGCTGATGTTAGTTGACATACCCGCAAAAAGGTTCATAATCTATCGGGCTTGAAGGTTGGGCTTAGTTTATGTGTTTCAATACGACCAGTTTCGTCCTGTGAACATAAGTAAAACCGGCATTTTCAGCTCTACCGCCGTTAAGGCTTTAATTTATATATACAGGATTTATATCATGTCTCAAGTTACTGGTGTTGTTAAGTGGTTCAACTCTGACAAAGGTTTCGGATTTATCGAGCAAGAGTCTGGCCCAGACGTATTCGTTCACTTCCGTGCTATCAACTCAGACGGTTTCAAAACTCTTGACGAAGGTCAAAAAGTTCAGTTCACTGTTACTCAAGGTCAAAAAGGCCCACAAGCTGAGAACGTAACTGTAGTTTAATTATTCCTAGCTTCGGCTAGTATAATTAAATAAAACTGTAGTCTATGACTGCAGTTTTTTTTGCCTGAAAAAAATATAACGGGTCATCTTCATCAGGCTTTTTGTCGCTAGACCTTTTATTAATTTATCGATGACTTTAAAAGCATTGTTATAAACTCCTTAATACTCTTCCTATCCGTCTTTAGCAGCATTGATATAACACAGGCTATCGCATTCTATTATACGCCGTTCATCATTGTTTATGAGTCTATGTGGCCTTGTATGGCCAGTATTTAAGTTAGCTAACGCCTTTGGTCATGTTACTTGGCTAACACCGCCAAAAGCTGAGCTTATGATGCAAGTTTTGTTGCTGATTGTTGTACTGTAATCATTGTCAGTTCAGTTATTAGTCGCGTTTCAGAATTAGCGTTTCGGCCGTTATTAGTGTTTACCCAGTGTTGCCGTGTAGGTGACACAAAAAAGCCCAGTAGTGATTACCAGGCTTTTTAAATATGAATGGTCATAAACAGTCATTGTGCTTATTGGCTCTAAAACAACAAGCTGACTAGTTAATTTAACTTGAGAATAAGGTTTCCTCTAAGCTTCTTCCTTTCATCATGGCCTTATATTGCCAGTTGTTGTCAACAAATAGAGCCCAAAGTGAAATTTCAAGGCCTAAACTCGTATCAATATGATGCTCAATGATAAGTTGCTCATCATTATTCATTTTGACATTAAGAATATTGGGTAACGCTCTGACCTTATCAGCCAATTGCTCAATGTCAGCGTTTAGCATCGTAAGGGTTAAGAAGGCGGTTTCTGCATCCGCTTTCATAGAAACCGATTGTTGAAGCTCTCCTTGTTCGAGGTACAACACTTGATCACATAATTTTTCAAGTTCTTCAAGGTTATGAGAACTGATGACAAAGGTCGTTTTAGGTGATAAATCCTTAACGATTTGGCGGATTTTTTTGGCATTAGCGGGATCTAAGCCAGCAGTAGGCTCATCCAGTAAAACTAACTTCGGGGAGCCAATTAATGCTTGGGCGATTGACACACGTTTACTCATACCATGGCTTAAGCTTTTTGGTAGCATTAAAGC
The DNA here is from genome assembly GCF_002075795.1 of Shewanella japonica. NCBI lineage: Bacteria > Pseudomonadati > Pseudomonadota > Gammaproteobacteria > Alteromonadales > Shewanellaceae > Shewanella > Shewanella japonica. The sequence continues at coordinate 2,864,008 of NZ_CP020472.1, read as the reverse complement.
GGCAGATGACAAATCAACAAGCTCTAAGACTCTCAACGCTTCTTGCTTGGCGTCTTGACGAGTAAATCCCTGTAACTTCGCGAAAAAGGTGAGCTGCGATACGACGGTAAAATTCGGGTCTAATGCGGCATCTTGTGGCAAGGCGGATACCAGGTTTTGTAACTGCGGGCTACCCGGTTTTTCACCTAAAATCGTTATCTTGCCTTCAGATGGGTGAAGGTAACCACAAAGTAAGCTAAATAGCGTTGTTTTACCTGCTCCATTCGGGCCGACTAGCGCAATTGGTGCTCCGGTGTCTAAGGACAAGTTAATCTTGTTTAGCGCCGTTTTCGTGCCGTATTGTTTGCTGACACCTTCACATGTAATTAGCTTCATAATGCACTCCGTTGCATGTAAATACGCCCAGCAATAAGAATTGCGACAGCTTGAATAAGAGGTATTGGTGCGTACATTAATGATTGCAAACCTTGAGTATCAATCATGAGAGATAGCTGAGAGCCTGGGATTGCCCAGCTTAAGAAAGACAAGGCTGGTAATTGGCTATTAATAATTGCGATCAGAATAAAGCTGACAAGGCCTAAAATAATAGCGTAGATACTAGCTTGTCTTGCGCTACTGGCATACCAAGACAAAACGGCCATAACGGCTGTATAGGGTAGCAGAGCAATAAAGACATTGATAAATACTGACACTGCGCTGACTAAAGCGTCCATAAATAAGCCTGTATCACGGCTGAGAACCAATACTATCGTCGCTAGAATGGTAAGTAATAGCAAACAGCTTTGGATTAGCATTTGTCCAAGAAATCGGCCAAAGAAGATACTGTCACGACTGACACGTAAACTTAAAAAACGGAATGAGCCACGCTGCTTATCTGAACTGAATTGATCGGCACTAATGAAAATACTGAACATTGGAAAGACATATAAGGCAATACACCAAAACACAGCAAACTCAGCGACTTTCCAACTAAATAATTGATTAAGTGCATCTGGGCCATAAATATGTTGCACCAGTTCTTTAAAACCAGGCTCTAGCATATAAACTGAGGCGCTTTGAACTGGGTATAATAATATTATCGTCCAAAGTAATGAAAAAGCGATAAGCGCTGCAATACCTTTGGTATTGGTAAATCGTTTGCTAACTTCATAACTGGCAATTAGCCAGGTTTGACGCAAAGACGATGAACTGGGTGTTGAGTCCATTTACACATTTCCTTGAGAAAGAGATAAAAGAAAAGCCATCATACGCTATGGCTCATGCTTTAGAGATTAATTATTGTTAAGCCAATGTTACTTTGTACTTTTTACTCATTAGCTTAATCAAGTAGTTGTTCAAGTTCGGATAAGCGCTTTGTCAAATCGGCGACCTGTTCTTCTAAAGAGGTTACTCGCTCTTGCAGTATTTGGTTCGTAGACGTTTTTGCTGCTGGCGCTGTGTTGACTTCAAATTGCGTTGTCCCTTGCTCTAGATAATGCTTATCAGAGAAGAGTTGAGCATAGCGGCTATCTCGGCGATTGGCTTCACGAGGAAGTTGCACAACTAAAGGCTCATCTCGTGAGGCTAAAGAGTGAAGGGCGCTTTCAACTTGTTGTGGGCTCTCAAAATCAAATAGTCGATTACAACGTGTTTTGAGCTCCCCTGGCGTTTGTGGGCCACGTAGCAATAACACGATGATGACAGCTAATTGTTCTGCAGAAAACTGTAAGTCACTAAATTCAGTATTACAAAAGCGATGCTTATATTTAACGACTCTACTGCCAAAGCCTGTTTGTTCACTGATAAGACGTTTTTTAGTGAGGCTATCGATGATGTCTTGAGTTTCTTGCTCTGACAAGCTCATTACAGGTTCACGGCTACTTTTTTGATTGCATGCCATGGTCAAACTATTGATTGAAAGCGGGTACTGTTCTGGGGTAGTAATTTCTTTTTCTAATAAACAGCCGATGACTCGGGCTTCTTGATTGCTAAGTTCCATAAATTACTCCAAATAAAAAAGCATGGTTTGTTATAACAGAACCATGCTTTTTATCAAATAATTCAGCAGTGTTGCAGACTATTTGAGCAATCTGATGCCGTCATCCTCGATACTGATTTGGCCTGCTTTAAATAAACCGCCGATACTGCGCTTGAATGCTTTTTTACTCATAGCCATCTGATCATAAATAATCGCTGAATCGGTTTTGTCATTGAGCGGTAAAAAACCACCTGCGCGATGCAATTTATTAATAATCGTTTCAGCATTTCTATCAAGGTTTTGCTTATCAGCTTTTTGTAAAATTAAATCAACTTTGCCATCAGCACGTACTTGTTTGATATAACCTTTGATAGATTGACCAAAACTTAGACGTTGGAATACTTCATTTTGAAATAACACGCCCCAATGAGCGTTATTAATGATGGCTTTGAAACCTAAATCGGTGGTGCCACCAATAATAAGGTCGACTTGTTGACCAACGGTGTATTCAGCCGGGGTTTTATCTAAAAACTTATCCACTTTAGACGACGCCATAATACGTTCATCAACATGATTGGCATGGACATACACTAAATAAGATTTACCTTCTTCTATGCTACGGTGCTGTTCACCAAAAGGCAGAAGTAAATCTTTTTCTAGTCCCCAATCCAAAAAGGCACCATAAGGTCCTGTTGCAATTGCTTCTAGGTAAGCAAATTCGCCTACTTGAGCATAAGGTTTCTGGGTTGTTGCAATAACAATGTCTTCAGAATCTAGATACAGAAAGACATCTACCATGTCGCCGACTTGACAGTCTTTAGGCACAAATTTGTTTGGTAGTAATACTTGTCCTAACTCTTGGGCATTAACATATACACCAAAACTAACTTGCTTAACGACTTCTAAAGAATAACGCTTTCCGATTTGTATCATTGTTGACTCTATTTGACTTAAAGATAATGTAAAAACACGCTAATTATATACTCAATATGCAAGGCATGTAACTTGGGTTAGCCAACTAAACAAATATAATCAGTAACAGGCGTGCAATTCGTTAAATAAATGCAGTTGATCATAAAGAAAAAAGATTGCGAAATGACTGGTTTTTAACAAAAAAAACATATGTCAAAGCGATGATAGAAATATTGAATTAAATTTATACTAAAATAGGTTTTTCTTACTTGCATTATAATGGTTTGCAGGGTTTAATTGCGCCGCTTTTTTGTTTGAGCTCAATGAGTGTTTTAGAGTTTGAAAAAGTCGGGTTTAGCTTGACGGATTAACTGTTATGGCTACCAAAGAATCGAACCTCATGGATAGAGACTCAATCACCACCGTGGCTGAATTGAGTCGACATTGTTATTTTTACTTAAATCTACGTTGTTAATGTCTGGATATTAGCGACAACGTTGGACAATATACATGCTAAACAAATCAAATATTTATTACGAAACATTACATCCGGCTTATGGCCAATACTTTGAAGTTGAACACGTTCTTTTTGAACAGAAAACGGAACAGTGGCATTTAAGTATTTTTGAAAATAAACACTTTGGCCGTGTAATGGCGTTAAACGGTGCAATTCAGACTACCGAAAAAGACGAATTTGTTTACCATGAAATGATGACTCATGTGCCTATTATTGCTCATGGTGATGCTAAAAAGGTGTTGATTATTGGTGGCGGCGATGGTGGTATGCTGCGCCAAGTACTGAAGCATAAACACGTTGAGCAGGTTACTATGGTAGAAATCGATGCTAACGTAGTCGAAATGTGTAAAACCTATTTCCCACAACATTCTCAGGGCGCATTTGATGACGATCGAGTATCGTTAGTGATTGATGATGGAATGCATTTTATCGAGCAATGTCAGCAGCAATTTGATGTAATTATTTCAGATTGCACCGATCCTATTGGCCCTGGCGAAGTATTATTTAGCTCTGCATTTTATGAAAACTGTAAAAGATGCCTCACTGAAAAAGGGATTTTTGTTGCTCAAAATGGGGTTGCATTTATGCAACCAGAAGAATTACAAGACACTGTAAGGCGGTTAAGTCCTTATGTAAAAGATTGCTGGTTTTACAATGCTGCCGTACCTACTTATATTGGTGGCACAATGGCGTTTGCTTGGGCAACTGATGATGTATCGGCCAGAGAACTTGACTTGACTAGCCTCAAGCAACGTTTTGAAAAGGCGAATATTAGCACTCAGTATTATACGCCAGCTCTACACATGGCGAGCTTTGCTTTGCCCGCTTTTGTTGAAACTGCAGTGAAGTCCGCACAGTCGGTAACTGCATAATCTGCTTGAATAGACGGAATGGATAATATGAAAGATTGGTCTATCGAAAATGCTCGTGCAAGTTATAACGTGACACATTGGAGTCAACAGTATTTTGGTATTGATGATAGTGGCGAGGTGACAGTAACCCCTGATCCGAATAAACCAGAATGCACTATCGGATTAAATGAGCTGGCTAAAGATATGGTTAAAGCTGGGGTTGCTTTACCGGTTTTAGTGCGTTTCCCACAAATTTTACATCGCAGAGTTGAAAACTTATGTGATGCCTTTAATGCGGCGATTCAAAAATACGAGTATCAAAATGATTACTTGTTAGTGTATCCGATTAAAGTAAACCAACAGCAAACCGTTGTTGAAGAGATTTTGGCTAGCCAAAAGTCAAAGGAAGTGCCACAACTAGGGCTGGAAGCAGGTAGTAAGCCTGAGTTAATGGCCGTACTTGCTATGGCGCAAAAAGCCAGCTCAGTTATCGTTTGTAACGGTTACAAAGATAAAGAGTATGTGCGTTTAGCACTCATCGGTGAAAAGCTTGGTCATAAAGTTTACATCGTCATCGAGAAAATCTCTGAGCTAAAGTTGATTCTTGAAGAATCTAAAAATTTGGGGGTGACGCCAAGACTGGGTATCCGCACTAGACTTGCTTTTCAAGGCAAAGGTAAGTGGCAAGCCAGCGGTGGAGAAAAATCAAAGTTTGGTTTATCTGCAGCGCAAGTGCTTAAGGTGCTTAATGAATTAGAAGAGCTCAATATGATGAGTTCGCTGCAATTAATTCATTTCCACTTGGGTTCGCAAATCGCCAATATTAGAGATATTCGCCAAGGTGTAAGTGAAGCTGGCCGCTTTTACTGTGAGTTGCGTAAAATGGGCGCACTTATCGATACCTTTGATGTGGGCGGCGGCTTAGCTGTAGATTATGACGGTACTCGAAGTCAAAGTAATAACTCGATGAATTATGGTTTGACTGAATACGCCAATAATATCGTCAATGTGTTAACTGATATTTGTAATGAATATGAGCAGCCAATGCCACGTATTATTTCTGAGTCGGGTCGTCACTTAACAGCGCATCACGCGGTGTTAATCACTGACGTTATTGGCACTGAATCATACAAGCCTGAGGACATTCAACCGCCCGAGGAAGATGCGCCGCAGCTACTTCATAATATGTGGATGTCTTGGACTGATATGAGTGAGCGTCCTGATAATCGGGCTATTATTGAGATTTATCATGATACTCAAAGCGATATTGCTGAAGCGCACTCGTTATTTTCTGTCGGGCAACTGACATTAATGCAACGTGCTTGGGCTGAGCAAACTAACTTGCGTGTTTGTCATGCTCTTAAGAGTTTGTTGAGTAATAATAACCGTTATCACAGACCCATTATTGATGAGTTGAATGAAAAGTTAGCGGATAAGTTCTTTGTTAACTTCTCTTTATTTCAATCTATTCCCGATGCATGGGGGATTGATCAAGTATTCCCTGTTCTGCCATTGAGCGGACTTGATAAGCCACCAGAAAGACGGGCTGTGATGTTAGATATTACCTGTGACTCGGATGGTATTGTTGATCAATATGTAGACGGTCAAGGTATTGAGACTACGTTACCTGTTCCTGCTTGGACACCTGAAAGCCCTTATTTGATCGGCTTTTTCATGGTTGGTGCTTATCAAGAGATTTTAGGTGATATGCACAATTTATTTGGTGATACCAACTCTGCTGTCGTTAGGGTTGAAGAAAGCGGTATTCCAAATATTGAGTCTGTTCTTGCTGGTGATACAGTTGCTGATGTACTTCGCTATGTGAATTTAGACGCCGTTGCGTTTATGCGAACTTATGAAGAATTGGTCAATCAGCATATTGCTGAGGATGAAAGAACATCAATACTAGAAGAGTTACAGTTAGGTCTTAAAGGTTATACCTATTTAGAAGATTTTTCGTAATACGAGTACCCGCAGAGCCGATAAAATGGCTCTGCTTTTGTAGGTTTTAATATGTTTTTTGAAGGTTCAGAGAAAAAGATTGAAGTCATTATTGCTGACTCATCTTTGAATATACGTGAATTTGGACAAGCATTCTGGGCTGATATTGTCGCCTGCGCTAATGCAGAAATTCTGTCATCGATCAGTAATGAAGACTGCGATGCTTATTTACTCAGTGAGTCTAGTTTATTTGTCTGGCAAGACCGTTTTGTGATGTTAACCTGCGGCACTACAACACTGGCTGATGCTGTGATGTCATTCATCGAACATGTTGGTGAAGAGTCTATTGCATTTGCCAGTTACCAACGTAAAAATGAATATTTGTCTCACTTACAATCAAGCTCTTTTCAAGATGACTTGAAAAAAATACGCAAAACAATTGCAGGAAATGCATACCGAATTGGCCACTTAGATTCGCATCACCACTATATGTTCAGTACTAAGCGGCCATTTATTGCACGTGATTCAGACGTAACCAATGAATTACTGATGTACCACATTAACGGTAAGGCTGCGGATTATTTACGTGGCGTAAATCAGAGTAAACAAGGTATACAGGATTTATTAGCGTTATCTGAGCTGTTTCCTGATTTCGCTGTTGATGACTTTTTATTTGAGCCATTTGGTTATTCAATTAACGGCATTAAAGGCAATGAATATTTTACTATTCATATCACACCTCAAGAGAAAAGCTCTTATGTGAGCCTTGAAACCAATGTTAATTTAGCCAATCACAGTGTCGATATTTATGCTCGTTTACTGTCAATTTTGAACCCTGGCAGTTGGGATGTGATTGGGTTTAATTCACCTAAGAATACCCAAGGATTTCCTGCTCACCTTTGTTTAGGCAGTTGCTCTTTGGCAACCGAACAAGGTTACAACATTGATTTCAGTCATTATCAGCAACTTTGTCATGAAGTACTGATCCCAGAATATTTGTAGTTATTGGCTTATTGCCTTTACGGAGAGTTTTATGAGCACTTTTGCTGAAAAAGCAGATTATTCACTGTATTCCAATGCATTTGGATATTTACGTCAGCCATTAAATTTTAAACCAACAGAAACCAATGCTGATGTTGTTGTCATCGGTTTACCTTTTGATATGGCAACGACAGGCCGCTCTGGTGGCAGAATGGGACCTGAAGCCATTCGCCGTGCATCTGTTAACCTTGCTTGGGAGGAGACTCGCTGGCCTTGGGATTTTTCTATTTGTGAAACCATTAATGTCGTTGATGCGGGTGACTTAGTTTTTGATTGTGGCGATCAAGAAGATTTCACGACTCGTCTAGAAGCATTTGCAACGCGTATTTTAGAGAGTGACAAAGCCTTGCTAAGTTTTGGTGGTGACCATTTTGTGACATTGCCTTTGCTACGTGCTCATCACAAAAAGTACGGAAAAATGGCATTGCTGCATTTTGATGCTCATACCGATACATATAGCCAAGGTAGTAAGTATGATCATGGCACAATGTTTTATCATGCGCCTAATGAAGGCTTGATTGCGCCTGAAAACTCAATTCAAGTGGGGATCAGAACCGAGTACAACAAAGCGGAGCACTTGTTTGATGTTATTGATGCAGCACAAGCGAATGAGTTAACTGCAGATCAAATCGTCACGCAAATTAAACAGCGGGTAGGTGATATGCCTTTGTATGTCACATTTGATATTGACTGTTTAGACCCTGCTTATGCGCCAGGTACTGGTACACCAGTGTGTGGTGGCCTAACAAGTGATAAAGCAATGAAAATCATTCGTGGATTACGTGGCATGAACATAGTCGGAATGGACGTAGTCGAAGTTGCTCCAGCATATGATTCTGCTGATATTACCGCACTAGCAGGCGCAACACTGGGACTAGAAATGCTGCACGTATGGGCAGAAGGTAAAGGTTTGGTGAAAAAGTAGCACCAAGGTTTATAGCTAAATTAAAGCCAGCGATTATTGCTGGCTTTTTTATATTTAAGAGGTTGAACCTTATTTAGCGTCGTATGCAGACGCCGTGTTGTGGCTATATTCAGAGTGAAGCCTTTTGAAATGACTTGAATCGTCGAGCTTAATGTTTCCCTGAATTTATCCAGTATGTAATGATCATATATCAGTATCTTTGAGTATAATGATGAGAATAAAAGAGGGATATTAATGAATGATTTAACTGATATCCGCCGAGAGTATACTCAAGGTGGATTACGCCGCAAAGACTTACCTGAAAACCCACTTGTGTTATTTGAAAAGTGGATTGAGCAGGCTAAACATGCTGAGTTAACAGATCCCACTGCGATGTGTGTTGCGACAGTGGATGCTGATGGTCAACCCTTTCAGCGCATTGTGTTATTAAAAAAATTTGATAATGATGGTTTTGTATTTTTCACCAACCTTGAAAGCCGAAAAGCTACCCATTTAGCGAATAATGCAAAAACCAGCTTATTGTTCCCATGGCATCCTCTAGAGCGCCAAGTGGCTATTACCGGAGAAGCCGAGCCATTATCGATGATGGAAGTGACTAAGTACTTTATGACAAGGCCAAAAGATAGCCAAGTTGCTGCATGGGTATCAAATCAATCAAGTAAAATTAGTGCACGCCAAGCATTAGAAACCAAATTTAACGAAATGAAAGCCAAGTTTGCAAAAGGCGATGTGCCACTTCCCAAGTTTTGGGGAGGCTATAGAGTTAAGCCGCAAAGTATCGAGTTTTGGCAAGGCGGTGAAAAACGATTACATGATCGATTTATATATCAAAAGTTACCATCCGGTTGGAATATCGATAGATTAGCGCCTTAATTTTCTTAGGGAAGCCAGATTAATGAGCCAGACTTTACTTTAAAGAAGAAAAAATGAGCCATAAAATATGGGTTGATGCAGATGCATGCCCAAACCCAGTAAAAGACATGTTATTTAGAGCGGCAGACCGTAAAACGATTCCTCTCGTACTTGTTGCTAATCAGTTAATTCGAGTACCTGCTTCACCTAATATTTCTGTTGTTAGAGTGAGTTCTGGATTTGATGAAGCAGACAACTACATTGTTGAGCAGCTTAACGCGGGTGATTTGGTGATCACTGGTGATATTCCTTTGGCTGCTGATGCGATAGACAAAGGCGCAGTCGTGTTTAATCCAAGAGGTGATATATACACTGTTGACAATATAAAACAAAGATTAACTATGCGAGATTTTATGGAAGAGCTTCGCAGCAGTGGTGTCCATACAACGGGGCCAAATAGCTTTTCTCAGGCAGATAAACATGCATTTGCACAGGCGTTAGATAAATGGCTGAGCCGTTTATAAGTTCAGAAAATAATAGCTTGGTTGATTCCAGTCGAGTTAATAAATTTTAATCTATAATTTAACTGTTTTTATTCACAAAAGGGATTAATGATGAAAAAATGGCTAACAGCGTTACCAGTGGCATTAGTGTCAACAGCGCTATTATCTGCATCGGCGTTCGCCGCTGACTGGCAGGTCAAGCAAGGGCATTCAAAGGTCAGTTTTATTTCTGTTAAAAAAGGCGATATTGCAGAAGTACATGACTTTAAACAGGTCAGTGGCAGCTTAACCCCTGAAGGAGCATTCAATTTAACGATTGAATTAGTCAGTGTAGATACAGGGATTGAAATACGTGATGAAAGAATGCAAACCATGTTATTCGAAGTGGCTAAATACCCACAAGTGAAATTAAATTCAGTGATTAACCCGAAATTGCTGGCAGATTTGAGTGTCGGCTCAACGTTAATGACACAAATTGATGGCACTATTGATTTGCATGGTAAAACCCGCCAAATGTCGTTTGATGTATTGGTGGCAAAGCTTTCTGATACCAAAATGGTAGTAAGCAGTTTAGCGCCAGTAATTGTACAGGCGAATGATTTCGATTTAGTAGAAGGGGTTAACAAATTACGTGAAATAGCTGGATTAAGCAGTATAAGCTTAGCTGTTCCCGTATCGTTTGTACTCACTCTGTCTCAATAATTATACAATGTGGCTTATAGTTAACAGCTTAAGCCACGTTAATAGGGCATTTAATGGTCACTGATAAAGACGGCTATATTCACTTAATTCAATATTTAACAGAACACCTTGGTTTATTTGAAGCTTCAGAAGATACCAGCATCAATAATCAAACGGTGATGGAATTATTTGAAGATCAACTCTCTGCACAAATCATCATGGTTTGTGGTCAAAACCCTAATTTATCTTTCGCGCAACGTAATAAGGTGATTCGAGAAATCGACGCTATTGTCTATGATCTTGAAGAAATTTTAGCAAGTGTAGCTAGCCATAATGCCACGCCAGAGCAATCAGTTTTTATTACAGAGTTTTCTGGTTTAATCAAAAACCTTTTTGATAAAGAAATCGAACAAATTTTACGATAAACCCGCACCTTGTTTTTAAAAGTCATAATTAGGAATCCAAATGCTTAAATCTGTCATTGTCGCACTATTAATAGGTGGAGTTTCTTTTTCAAGTTTTGCTGTAGACAAACAAGTCTTAGGACAAACTGAGATGATGTCAGTCAGTGCTGATGGCATCGTGTTTGAGGCAAGAATGGATACCGGTGCAGTGAACTCGTCATTACATGCATTAGATATTTCTGTTGCTGGTGGCAGCGCAACTAAAATGAAAGATAATGTGGGTAAAGACGTTACTTTTACTACGTTTAATGAAAAAGGCGAGAAGCAAGTCGTTACTGCTGAAATTGTTGGTACATCTACGGTAAGTAACTCTCAAGGTACAGAAACACGTTATGCAGTAAAGTTACCGATTAAGTTTGGTGATAACACTCGTAAAGTTAAGGTTAATTTACGAGATAGAACAACCATGGATTACAAACTACTTATTGGTCGTAATTGGCTTAAAGGAAAGTATGTGGTTGATGTTTCAGAAAAGAAATTTATCGGTCCAACAACGGGCATTAGCATTGTTGAGTCTGGTTTGATGTTTGATACTCGTATTGATACTGGTGCGGTCGAGAATTCACTTCATGCAACAAACTTAAGAATTAAAGATGAAGATAAAGAAAACATGGAAAACAATGTCGGTAAAGATGTGACATTTACAACCATGAATGAGAAAAATGAAACAGTAGACGTTACTGCAAGAATTCATAGCACGTCACTTATTCGTAATGCTCAGGGTAGTGAAATTAGATATATGGTGACGTTAACCATTGGTGAACCAGGTCAAGAATTCAAAGTTGATGTTAACTTAAGGGACCGAAGCAAAATGACCTATAAATTACTTATTGGTCGCAATTGGCTTCAGGGGCATTACATTGTCGATGTGGACATGTAGTTAATTCAGTTTTGATAGTTATATATTAAAAATGGTACAAAAAACCTGCATAATGCAGGTTTTTTTGTGTAAGGCGATTAGTTACCCGAAATTGTTCCGCCACCACCGCCAGAACCGCCACCTAGTCCTAGTGCACCTGGAGTTGGGGCTGCGCCCAGTGCAAATGCACCCGCAGCAGTTTGAGTTTCTTCGATAACCTCAGAAACGATAGAAGGGTCAATGCCATTGGCTAGCGCGATAGCTAGAATTTCATCTGGATCCATTCCACTTTCAAGGGCTGCAGCTAGGACACTTTTAACGATTGCCATATCGCTATCAGCAGCAATTAAAGCAAAACCAAGTATGTCGGCACTATCAGCAGGATTATTTTGCATTTGAGCCAGAGCGTACTGTGCAGGGGAATTCCCTTCAGCAGAGGCAGTGACCAAACCAGCAGTGAATTCTTCTTGGTTCACTTCTGCATATGCTCCAGATATACATAGTGAAGATATAGCTAATGCTAATAATTTTTGCTTTAACATTATCGTTCCTCGATAAATAGATTAATTAAAGTCTGCTAAGTCTAGCATGGTTGCAGTATTGATTGTTAGTCCATCAATATGATTAAAATTCTTTACAGCGAATAAACCGTTGCCCTGAAGGCCATCAATATTCATGTGTAAACAGTGCTGTGATACTTGTTCTGTTTCGATTTGTGGTGCAATAACATCGATTCCAATGCCGTGACAAATCTGTGTCACCGTTTGAATGAAAAATTGCGTATCTGCCTGCTCTATGTCTCGGATATAGCTGCCATCTAATTTGACAAAATCGATGTCCATATTCTTTATATATTGGAAAGAGGTCAAACTAGAGCCAAATCTTTCGATCGTAATCCCAATACCTGCGCTTTTGGCCTGAGAGATAAATTGCTTCGTGGAATTTAGCGATACCATAGCTGCTGTTTCATTAAATTCAAATAAAATTGGCGGTAAGCGGTGTTGCAATTGGCGATATAAAGTAAATAACCATTGATGAAAGTTAGCATCATGGAGGGCTGTATTACTGATGTTGATGGCAACAGTAGTTTGCTTAATTTGTTGTAGTTTAAGAAAAATAAAGCTTACTACAGCACGCTCTAAGTTATCGAGTAATCCAAGGCGTTCTGCCATGGCGAAAACATCAACAGTGGGAAGCTCTTTACCGTTATGCTTAAAGCGAACAAAAGACTCAACATATAAAATATTATTATCTTTATCGACTACAGGTTGCATAGTGAGATCAAATAATTTTTCCAATGGGATGCATTTAATACTGAAATCAGCACTACTCGCATTTGCTATTTCATTTTGATAATAGTCAGTGAACTCAGAAATAATATTGACCCATTCGGAGCGCGAACGTGCTTCGTTGGGAGTCGCAATATTGGACGTCATCGGAGAAGCTAAATAATTGTCGTGTGTGAGTAATGTATCTAAACGCTTTGTAACGTCGGTAAAAGAATCGGTTAACGACACTTTAGTAATAACTTGGTTAGCAAAACCCTCTTCGAAACGAGAGGAATTGGCAATGTTGAAGGCATCTAGCATATTTTGGCTAAATTCATTTGCTATCTCTTCAGTGACATAAGCCAGAATTGCAAATTCAGAACCTGAAATTCGGTATACATCGATACCTTCTATATTATGACTTAGAGATAAAAGCAGCTCCGATCCTTCACTAATATAGCTATCACCGCTGCCATAGCCCTCATTACTATTAATTGATTGGAGTGAGGGCATTGATACTAAACTGACAAAAAAACGATCCCCTTGTATCTGGGCTTCAGCTTGTAACGAATCAAATCTTTTTAGCAATGCTCGACGGTTAGGGAGATGAGTTAACGAATCAACATATACTTCTTGTGATAGCTGTTCTGCAAGTGCTGTTTGTTCAGAAAAGGAACGCTGAATATTGGCAACCATGGTATTCATAGCATTGACAACAGTACGTAACTCAGTTGTAAAAGGCTTCGAAGGGTTAAAATTAAATTGTTTTTGAGTCACTTCTTTTGCTTGCTTTTCAATAGAAAGCAGCGGGATAAGCACCGATTTTAAGATGAAGTATGAAAAGATTAGGGCAATGAATAACTGTAAAAGTGTCGATTTTAATGCGCTGATACTATGATCATAAAGTGCTGTGTAGGATGTCCCTGCATTAGATTGTACTTTTAATATCCCAGCCAATCGCCAACCGTCACTCACTTCACTTTGCATGATAGGAGGTTGTAATGTGAACCAGTTCATAAACCATTGTGGTACTCGGTGAGCTAACGTTGGGTTAGTTCGCTCAAATAGAATATTGTCATCAAAATCAGTGAATCGGATAAATTGATAGTAACCTGAATCGAAAATGGCATTAGTCATTATCTCTGCTGTCACTAAGCCTTCTTCATCCATGTATGGTGAAATAGATAACCCTAGATTATGCGCAGCCCCTTGTGCGTGAGAGGCCAGCTGATCATTCAGATAATCTTGCATGTTTGACACATTATTATATAAAGACGCGCTCAAGGTAAAAATGCATAAACTTGAAACCAAGATATAAAGTTGTGCTCTGAGTGAAAGTCCATTTGAAAAATTCAAGTTATACCTCTTAATCGCCTTGTTCTATTCGTTTGAGTAACTCGGTCCAATTTTTATTACCGGTACTAGTCGGTTTAGCATTACCAAGACCTTGAGCCTTTGCTAGCCATAGCCCTTGGCCATTAAATGAATATATCGGCTTCAGATCAGTTCTTTTATTGGCTGGTAAAATTTTAGTTTTAAGGTTATCTAATACTAATGGCATGTCTCTCAAGTTTTCGAAATAGACTAAAACCATATGGGGCTCGTTTATCGTTAATGCTCTAACGTACATTAAACGCAGTTTGGACTCATCAACCCCCATTGCCTTTAAAGTAAAAAATTTAAAAATGGCATAATCTTCACAGTCCCCACCTCGGGTACCTAAAGACTCGATAGGTGTTGCCCAGTAATCATTTTTACCCCAGTGATCAATATCTAATCGATACCTTATCTTTCTATTAGCAAATTGATTTACCAGATTGAGACGGCTAAAGTCATCTAAATTCTCACCATCTTCAATCAATTGTTGCCAGTCTTTAAAATCTTGAACACTGTTAATGCCATAACGGTTTTCAATGTCTTGATAAAAATTGTCGGTAAAAAAGTAATCGGCAACCGTAGCCATGCAAGTCAAACTAATAAGACTTACAACACTAAGCGCTTTGATTTTCAACTGAATAAAATGCCTAAGTTGATTTATATTGCGACTAATTAGCAAATTTTCGATTGTCCACTTTTATCATTGATGGCTTAACTGAGTGAATGTCTAAACAATCATAACGTAACGGCATTAGAATAAAAACCATACTTATAGTAATTGAATCAATATATTACACAGCCATGCCAAGTGTGTCTGGTTGTTTTATTGAGCTAGTTCTCGTTATTTTAAACTTTAGTATTGGTTACAAATATTTCTGTTTTATTGCTATCTCATCAAAATAACCCATCAGAATTCATAGAATTAACAACAAGGTGTTTACCTTGTTGTTAAGTCTGTCAGCTACATTAGCCCCGCGTTATCTGTCACTTTTTCCTCTGGTCGAGGTGAATTTATCATCTAAATGTTAAATTAAACCACTCTTTAGTAGCCGCTTTTATGTAATTAAATAACGTAAAAGAAATTTTTGATCACATAAAATCAACTGATGTTGCGGTTTGTTGTGCCTTGTATTTGGCGAAAAATTGACGGAATTATGTGCAAAAGTCATCGGGCATGATACCAACTTTTGGGATTTAATAAGCAATAATAATAATTTTTTTGTTCAACCCCATAATTTCGCGAGTTGGCATAAGTATTGATTGCATAACCGTTTACAGGGTTTTGAGTAATAGAAAGTTTTTTGATCTATCTATCTTGTTGAAAAGGTGAGTGTTTTATTTTTGTGGAACAGGGTGCTGAAAATATTGGTGCTTTGGCGCCTCATTGTAGTGCAATTTAATCTAGTCGTAATAAACAAAAAATATAATCGTTTGTAGCTAAACAGGATTAATTGGCAAAAAAATAAAAATAACCTTTCACCTGTGTCAAAAACTTGACTATAATGAGCGCTTTTTTGAAGCCAAGAAAGTAAATTATAGCTAAGTCGTTAAAATATAACGGTATGCGACAAAGTGTTACATCAAGATCTTTTTTAGTGTTTCTTTGTTGCTGTTTTGTTGTGATTTAGCGTTGGCTTTCAGAGTTTATCGCCATGCTAAGTAACGACTAACTAAGTAGAATTTTCGATATCAGAAGATTGTTCTTAAGTAGCATAACCAAAATTTGGAAATCCTAGCGCACTGGAAGCTATAAATTCAGGGGCGGTAGCGTGGCAAAATAACCCTGCAAGGTGTGTAAAGTGACGGCGGCCATTACAATCAATTCTAGATTTCAAAGTAACATTGACAGTCTAAGAGGGTTAGCATGTTTTATGTTGGTCTTGTATCACGTCATTGGATCAACACTAGAGTATGGTTTAAAAATCGAAAACGGTTTCTTAAGAGAACTGAATGATATTTTTATCTATGTAAGAATGCCACTTTTTGGTTTGTTGGCTGGTTTTGTTTATGGATTAAGGTCTGTTTCGGCAAATTATCATAATTTTGTCACTAAAAAGGCAAGAAGGCTTTTACTGCCCATGTTGTCGGTCGGTACGTTATTTGCGATCACTCAATGGTTGGTTCCTGCAAGCAATAGTGAAGAAAATTTGTTCCTTATCCATATTTTACCAGTAGGGCATTACTGGTTCATTGAGTCGTTATTTCTCATTTTTTTGTTTGTAGCGTTAATTGAAAAGCTATTCTTTTCTATCAGTAATAATGCGAAACCCTACTGGCTTATATTATTAGTCATCATGACTTCTATATACATTTTAGGCGTAAACATAAAATACTTTTCGATAGAGGGGGCTTTCTATTTATTGCCATTTTTTTTAATAGGTTGTTTATTCTCTCGTTTTCGTATTGATTTTAGTTTGTTAATCAAAATTACGCTGACTTGTTTTTGTTCGCTGATTGTTTCTCATCTTTTTTTTAGTGAGTTTGCAGAAATGCTAGAAAGAGCGAATAGAGTGTTTATAAGCCTGCTTGTTTGTATTCTATTGTATGTGTTTAATTTTAAATCAAAAACATTTAGTGCCATAGGTCGCTTTTCATATAGCATTTTCCTGTTTCATGTTTTTTTTACAGCTGCTACGAGAATCGTTAGCCATAAACTTGGTATAGAAAATACATCACTCATCATTTTTACAAGCTTATTTACCGGTATTCTTGGACCAATAATTATTGAGTTTGTTTTTAATAAAAATAAGTATTCTGACTTTATTTTCTTCGGGAATAAATTAAGTTCAAATTAGTTTCTACTTGGATAAGCTGGACCCTTAAATGACAATTGATAAAAAAGTTGATGTGATTATTCTTTCCTGGGATCGTGCAGAAGATACTAAGAAAGCCATTATTAGTGCAGTAGAACAACAAAATATAGATTTAAATGTTTATGTAGTCGATCAAGGTTCCAAGATTGAATGTGTTCAAGATATTGAGACGCTTGTAAATGAATATCCAAATGTTCATTTACAAAAGAATATAACGAATACAGGGGTACCAGAAGGGCGTAATCAAGCTTCGGAATTAGGTAACGGGGATTATATTGTATCACTTGATAATGATGCTGAATTTCTAACGGCTTTTGAATTAGAAAAAGTAGTAAAAGCGTATGATACTAGGCCAAAAACTGCTGTTATTGCCTTTAATATAAAAAGGTTTGGTACAGAAAGTAATGATGAGTCAAGTTGGTCTTATGGTTTATCAAGCGTGGATTGGTCCAATAGGGATTTCTTTACTACGCGTTTTGTTGGTGCTGGTCACGCAATCAGAAGATCTGCTTTTGAACAAGTTAATGGCTATGATAATTCATTATTTTTTCTCCATGAAGAAGTTGACTTATCGAGACGGTTCATCAATTTAGGTTATGAAATAGAGTATCTACATAATATTGGAGTTGGTCACAAGGTCTCTGCTGAGCACAGGGTTGCATGGAATGCGGGTCGTTGGACTTATCATGCTAGAAATAAAACATATTTATCTTTAAAGCTGAAATCTCCAATGTTGAGCGTCGTGTTTCATTCATTTCTGTTGCAAATAGATGGCTTAAAAAAAGGGATGCCTATCGATACATTAAAGGCAACGTATGCTGGTTTTAAAATGTATCAAAAAAATAAGTTTTATTTTAACCTTGCTGAATGTGCATTTAACCCTGATTCAGAAGAGTATTACAGGAAGTATACCCCTGGTGCAGATGGCAGTGTACCAACAAGGATTTTAAGACGGATTAAGGGAATTATAAAGTGATTGAAGTGAGTTGCAGCGTTAGTAAGCTGCTAGAGCAAAAAGAAGAGTTACTGACGGTTTTTAAGCCACTTCTTGAAAATAAAAAAGTCTTGTTTCTTGATGTTCCTGTAAATTTAAATGTTGGTGATAGCCTGCTATATCTAGGAACACTGGAACTGTTCAAACTATTAAATGTGACAGTCATTGATTCTATTTCAGCTTATGAACCAGCGAGATTAGATAAACTACAAATTGAGGAAGATGTTGTTTGCGTATTGCAAGGCGGAGGTAATTTCGGAGATATTTACTCCTTGCATCAAAATTTTAGACATTTAGCTCTGTCTAAATTCCCTAATAATCAATTTGTTTTGATGCCGCAGTCTATACATTATAGTAACTTAAATACGTTTAAAGATGATTGTGACTTATACAGAGCATGTAGAAACTTCAGCATTTTTGTCAGAGATGAACACTCTTTTGAGCAGTTTGTGTCTGAAAATGTCAGTCAAGTAACACTTTGTCCTGATATCGCGACTGTTCTTTTTGGAACGTTTAACCCATCAGAAGCCGCTATAGATTCTAAGCTGTATTTTCTAAGAAAAGATGTTGAAGCGGCACCCAATACAGAAACTGCAATATCTGTTGACTGGATAGACATTATTCCAAAGCATCTCAATAGGTTATTTGAAATAAGCAAGTTTATCATTAAGAAAAACAATAGACTTAATATTCGCGGTTTAACTGGATTTCTTGTAAATAATTTACATACAAAATTGGTACATAAAGCCTATAGCTATTTTATTGGATTTAAAACAATCAAAACGGATAGATTACATGGGTTGATTTTAAGCCAGTTGCTACAAATGAATTGTGAAGCTTTAGATAATAAATATAAAAAATTAGAGCGATATATTAAGCGTTGGTACGCTTAATATAGTTGGAGATTAAGTTGTCTAAAAGTTTCTATTCTATCATTTGGATAATATCGGAAAAACTCGGCGCGTCATTTATTTCAATGACCTCGTTTTTTATTTACGCATATTTTCTAACGCCAACTGAAATTGGTATCGCAACTATGGTCTTAGCCGCATCTATGGGCTTGGGGCAGGTTGTTGGTACTTTATTTCAAGATCCAATGGTGTGTGTTAAGAAACTCGAAAAGCAAGCAATTAATACCGTTTTTATCGGAGGACTAACGTTATCCTTATTGACTGCTTTGCTTCTCGTTCTTGTTAGTTTTTGGGTGACAGAGAGTGTTGATTATCAGCAATTAGCCCTTACTTCATCTGTGCTTATTCCAATATTGTTTCTTAATGCTATTTATACAGCGCTGTTACGCAGAAGACATGCATTTAAGTCATTATCTCAGCGCTTATTGATTGGTAAATTACTGGGAGCGTCTTTAGGTATAATAGGGGTGACGTTAGGGTTTGGCGCCATGTCCATGGTAATCCAAGCTATTTTAATAGAGTTTTTCGGGCTTATCTTTTTAATTAATGCTCAAAAGATTACTTTGTCTGGTCGGATGGACTTCAAAGAGCTTATTAACATTACTCATCTAGGTGTCTCTGTAGCACTGCGTAAATTAAGCTGGGAAGGGTATATCAAAGGGTTACCATTACTAATTGGTGCAACCCTCGGAGCAGGAGCCGTTGGTGTATTTGCTTTTGCATGGCGAATTGTGGACATGCCAAGGACTGCATTAATGAGTGGTGCAATTTCTTATGCACTACCAACTTTTTCTGCACATAAAACATCGACTTGTCTACTTGCTGATTTTATAAAGTTTTCAAAAGTGTCGATGTTAATTTTTGCCCCATTATTTGTCGGCTTAGCGTTGGTTGCTGAACCTTTAATTTTAACGATATTTGGCGAAAAATGGATTGATGCAGTTCCTATCATCATAGGATTAGCTATTTGTACTGTTGTGTCATTAACGACGATGTATATCCCAACAGTCTTGACTGCGCTGTTAACACCAAAAACAACGCTAAAAGTTGATATTTTATCAAGCGTTATTTCGCTATTACTGTGCTACTTATTAATTCCATATTTAGGTTTATATGCTGTTGTAATGTCAATTTTGTTTAGGTCTTTGTTTAATTTACCATTTACGACTTATCAGATGAGTGTTCGATTAAATATACCTGTTTTAAAACAGTTCACTATACATACTAAAACGTTTATTTCATTGTTTTTTATGTCATTACTGGTGTTAGTGGCACAAGATAACTTTGTGCTAAATAATTTCTACATGTTAATGGCATCAATTGCTATAGGTGTATTGATTTATAGTTCGTTCATTATGTTGCTTGAAAAGAGCTTCTTAACCACGTTTTTAAGGCGTTCTAATGAAAGCAAATAAGTTAACAGTGGCTATTAATACTAATAAGTACCTGCCTTACTCTGAAACATTTATAAAAAATCACATCGAGGGCCTACAGCAATTTAACGCTGTTGTATTGGTCAGTGAAAAATTATCAGATGGATTATCGGTAAGGTGTGATAATGAGCTAGTTTTAAATACTAATTTATTCGGAAAAATAAAAGATATTATTTATAAGCTTGGTATCAAGCTTCCATCGATTAGTCGCTTTTTTAAAGATAATAATGTAAGACTTGTTCATAGTCATTTCGGGCAAAACGGTTATGCTTCAATTGGCATAACAAAAAAAAATAGTATTCCGCATATTACAACTTTTCATGGATTGGATATTTCCCTTGATCACGTTAATTCACAAAAACATGGAAAACTGTTAAATAAATTTCATAAGGATATGAGTAAACTTGCTGATAATGGTGATGTATTTATTGCAGTATCAAATTTTATAAAAAAGAAATTAATCAAAAAGGGATTTCCGGAACATAAAATTATCACCAATTATATTGGAATAGATACAGCATACTTTTCAAATAATAATGCTGATAAAGAGAAAAAAATATTATGTGTAGCAAGGAATGTTGAATACAAAGGTTTATCGTATTTGATTGATGCTATGGCAATCATATTAAAGTATCACCCTGATTGGGAATTGGTCATTATCGGCGATGGTATTTTACATGATTCATTAAAAAAACAAGCAAATGCCATTTCTCCTCAAATTAAATTGAAAGGACGTCTTTCAAGCTATGAGGTGAAACAAGAATTAAGTACAGCAAGTCTTTATTGTCAACCTAGTATCCAACTTGAAAATGGCCATGAAGAAGCCTTGGCTCTCACCATTGTAGAAGCACAATCTATGGGGATCCCTGCAGTTGTTTTTGACTCTGGCGGAATGCCCGAAGCCATTATCAATAATCAATCAGGATATGTGGTCGAACCCAAAAATACGCAATTACTTGCCGAAAAACTGATTTATTTAATTGATAACCCATCAATTAGAGAGGCATTTAGTACTGCAGCGATTGAGCAAGTTAAGACAAGACATTGCTTTAATAAACAAATAGTAAAGTTAGAAAAAATTTATAACGAAGTCATTGGAGTACAAAAAACATGATGTTGTCAGTTGTCATTCCTTCTTATTGTGCAGAAAAGAACCTAGATCCTTGCTTGCAATCAATAGATAGTCAAAAGGATGAAAATGTAGAAGTCATCGTGGTTGATTGCTCTCCACACGATGAAGTTAAAAGTATTTGTGAAAAATATCAGTTTGTTACCTTTATCAAGTCAGAGGTTCGGTTTAACCCTGGTGAAGGCCGCAATATCGGTGCTAAAGCAAGTAAAGGCAGTCATTTAATATTTATTGATGCTGATGTTGTTTTGGAGCAAAATGCCATTGCTAACATACGCCGAAATATTACTAACGGATTCAATAATTTTGGCGGTGCTTTAGAGTTAAATCGTGATATCAATAATGACTTTTCAGCTAACGTAGAGCACTTCTATTTCAATCATGAATCTCAATCTACACGAAAAGTTAAAAAGCGCAGTAATTTAAGCTCAGCATTTATGATCTTCGATAAGTCAGTGTTTCTTAATTACGGTGGATTTAAAGATATACCTAGAATGCAAGACACTGAGTTAACAGAACGTTTGGTTTCTAATGGTGAAACGTTATATCTAGCTCCTGATGTTATTGGCTATCAAATTCAAGACTCTCCATTAAAAAAAGTACTTAAAAAGATTTCAATAACGGGTAATAACCTATATTTCATTCGTTACGGTAATCACTCAGAAAAAGTGTTATGGAAAATTTTGATGGCGATGATCTTGCCATTATTGATGTTAGCTAAAGTGACTCGTATTAACGTTCGTCAATTAAAGTATGCCTTTAGTGTTCCGAACTTACTTATTTACAGCCCATTTATGTATGTTTGCGGTATTTATTGGATGCTCGGATTCTATCGCGGCTTGATTGTGAATGATGGAATAGCTTCAGGGCGATAAAATGCACATATTTTTCTTTTCAACTTCTGAGGATTTCTCAAGTTATCATAGAAAACGCGAAGTCGAGGCAATTTCAGAAAAGTTGGATGGTGGTTGTACGTTCTTTAATCGACCAAGGTTTTTTTTAGGCTCTCGTAACAATAAAAACGCGCTCGCTAAAAGCTCATCTAAGGTAACTGAACAAGAGTTATATACATTATTGCCTCTGTCTATCGCTTTTAAGCATAGTCTTTTGCTGTTTTTATTTGTTAAGTTGCCAATCTTATGTCAGCTAACGCTATATCGAATGAAGAATGATATTTCACAATCCTCATTATTTCACTGGATATATAAGCCAGATCAATTTTTGTACCTTCCAACCGACAATTTAGTGTATTTACAATACGATAACTATAAAGATGATAAAGGATATTTTTACGGCCGGAATGAGCGATTTGATGAGACTGTCGAACAATGTATAAATACCAGCTTAGTAAGCTTATTTACCAGTAATAGGTTACTTCAACAGGAAAATGTTAAACGCAGTCATTCTTTCTACTATCCAAATGCAATATCTCGAAGCTTAATTAACCAGAATGTACCTAATAATATAGTGGTTAAAGATAGCGTCACTATTGGATTTATTGGTCAAATTGATAACAGTTTTAGCAGTGAAATACTTGAATCAATTGCCACACAGTACCCTCAATATCAGATAGTGCTTGTTGGTCCGGTATCGAATGCTAAGGCGCAAGAGGTTATTGATAGCCATTCAAATATTATCGAGAAAGGTTATGTGCCTTATGAGGAATTAAGCGAGTTAATCTCTACTTTTGATATTGGCATTTGTCCATATT
Organism: Shewanella japonica; assembly: GCF_002075795.1. Lineage (NCBI taxonomy): Bacteria > Pseudomonadati > Pseudomonadota > Gammaproteobacteria > Alteromonadales > Shewanellaceae > Shewanella > Shewanella japonica. The sequence goes on along the minus strand of NZ_CP020472.1, from coordinate 2,840,869 downwards.
CTTTCGACACATTTAACACATATCGCAACCCGTTAAAGGTTTATGAGTTTTTCTCGTATGGTCTACCTGTCGTTTGTACCAATTGCGATGTAGATGAGAATACAAAGGGTTACCTGTCTGTTACTTCTTCGGTAGATGAATTTATTCAAAAAATTTCATATGAATTAACGACAAACACAGTAGCGAAAAAACACTTTCGCATCAATTTTGCGAAAAATAATTGCTGGGATAACCGCGCTGATTTCGTCATTCAAAAACTAAAGGCTTTTACGTGAGTTCAACTTTTAAAACTTTAGCTGAGAAATTAACTATTTATTCTCAACCAGAACAAGCTATTCAATCCATTCAAAATGCATTAGAAGCCAAAAAAACGGTGACTGTTGCGTTTGCTAATGCTCACGGTTTCAACTTAGCAAAACAAAATAAAGATTTTTATCAGCACCTTTTGAATAGTGATTTTGTCTTTCGAGATGGAATAGGGGTCAAATTGTTATTTAAAAATTTAAACATGGATTTTGGTTTTAATTTAAATGGCACTGATTTCATTCCTCAATTATTAAGCCATTTGGCAAACAAATCATCGCAAAGCTCCACACCGCTGAAACTTGCAATCTTTGGTACTAGCGATGAAATCCTTCAATCTGCTAAACCCGCTTTTGAAAAACTAGGCCTAGAAGTTGTTGCTGTAAAGAATGGTTTTGCAAGCGCCGAAGATTACGTTTCACTGTCGAAATCTGTGCAAGCTGATATTTATTTGCTTGCGATGGGAATGCCAAAACAAGAAATGGTGGCAATGCAGTTAACCACAGAGTTAGATAAAGGATTAATTATATGTGGTGGGGCAATAGTTGATTTTCTTGGTGGTAAAGTGAAACGTGCCCCTTCATTTATCAGAAATATGGGGCTTGAGTGGCTTTACAGGCTTCTAATAGAGCCAAAGCGGATGTTTAAGCGCTATGTAATTGGTAATGTTAAATTTTTATACTCAACTTTACATGCGTAATATATACCTAGCCCTATTTTTCGCTTGCTGCCTGTTAATGACTTTAATGAGCGCTGCACAATCGCAAACATCGCAGAGTTTTAACGAGTGGGGACGCGAATGCAGTTCAAGCGAGCATCAAATAAATACCGATAATTTTTACTCGTCTTTAGGTTACCGAGAAAGAAGTAAGAAACGTTGTGAAATAACTAATCAGGCAGATTTAGTGCTAGATAAACCTTTTAGTCTTTCATTCAGTTTCTCAACGAGCAGCGTAAATAAAACAGATAGTCAGTGGCACAGTATTTTCCAAATACATTCATTTCCAGATAAAAAAATGGGTGAAGACTGGCGTTGCCCTGTCATGGCATTAGAAGTGTTAAACGGTCAATTACGTATGTTTAATCGTTGGGATAAAAGTCAGCTATCAATAACTGATTCTGGTCATTGTTCAAACTCTGGAAATACTATTTCTTCTCGGTTATTTTTTGCTGATTACGACATTGAACCTGACAAAATCTATGAGTTCGAATTAAAAGGAATATTATCAATATCCGATTCAGCATGGCTAACAGTTAACATTAATGGTGAGCAAATTGCTTCTTTGAAGGGGCCGAATACGTTTAATGACAACAAAGGCCCATTTATTAAATTAGGTATCTATAAACCTACTTCATGGCGCTTAGGTGAACGATTTAACTATTCATATTCGGATTACACATTTGAGGCAATATCTTGGGATTAACTAGGGATAGATTAGAATACATTTTGCTTAGTACGATGCTTTTCCTGGTATTTTTTAGAACTTCAGGAATCGGCATTGGTTATCCAAATGTTGAGTCTCAATTGGGATCAGCAAGTTATCTACCTCAAAAACTTGCTCAGGCGTTAATTTTGGGGCTAATCATTGTATATGTTTATATTTACCCTAAATGTTTGCAGGCTCTGCGTTTTAACTCAGTTTCATTAATGCTGCTTGGTCTAGCTATAGTCTTATCTATTGTGCTGTCGCATTACAAAGGGCTTTCGGTAAGATATTTATTGTCTTTTGTTGTGGTGATTTTGCCGTTATGTTTTTACCGTGCACGATTTGGTATAAATGCGATGGTACATAATTTCTCCGTTTTTGTTTTTTTTGTATTAATCTGCAGCTTTATTTATGCTTTGCTTCTTCCACAATATGGCATCATGGCAGCAAATCATGCAGGGGCGTTAAGAGGGCTTTTTTTACATAAAAATGTATTTGGCTTCTTTTGCGTATTAACCTCACTATTTTGTTTGTATTATATAATTTCAAAAAATGCGAGTAATAATAAATTATATGCATTTATTTATTTTTTAAGCTTTATCGGTGTTGCAAAGTCACAATCTACAACATCTTTAGTTTTATTTGGTTTAGGATTGATTTGTTTTGTCTTTTTTACATTTATTCTAAGTTTGTCCAACCCTAAAGTCAGAGTCATTCTTTACTATTTATTTCTCGTCATTGTGTTTGTTAGTACGTTCACTTTTTCAGTGTACTTTGAGCAAATTACCTATGCTTTAGGTAAAGACCCTACGTTAACTGGCAGAACGGAGTTGTGGGAAATACTGTTTTATGTCGGTATGGATAAACCTTTATTTGGTCATGGCCTAGGCCTATTTTCAAGACCAGAGATTATGCATCAGTTTTCACTGGATTTTGGTTGGGAAGCAAAGTCTGCACATAATTCGTTTTTAGATGTTTTTCTAGGGATAGGATTTGTCGGTTTATTTGCCTTTCTATCGCTTGTTTTAACTAACATATTCAAGTTTCCATTTAGTCATTATGCATCAGCAAATAGAGTGCTTTCCGCTTCAGGAATTGTCACTATTTTGTGTTTTGGATTTTCTGAAAGTGGTGCATTTATGGGAGTTGGCTTTATTTGGCTTACTTTCATTATATTTTTATTTTTAAGTTCGAATACCTCATTTAGTCGTAATCAACTAAATCAACATTAAGGTTTTTATAATGTTAGCTAATAACTCTTTCTCATTAGAAACTGATGGATATAGTTTTCTATATCGTTTGGTAGATATATTTATAATTATTACAACATTTGTTATAGCTGCATTATCATATGGTATTGAATTTTCGCAAGACTATTTTACTTTAATCATAAGTACACTATTAATTTACGCTTACTTGTCAGAGTCAATGCAATTATATCGCTCTTGGCGAGTAGGTAAGTTCTCGAAAATGATTTTGTTATTAAGCTGTATTGTGTCGCTTACTTTTATGTGCTTATCGGCAATTCTTTTTATTTTTAAACTTGGTGATTCATTTTCTAGGGTTGTTATTGTTGGTTGGTTTTTCTCTGCATTTATTTTATTAATCAGTTGGCGAGTCGTTACGAAAGTTATTAAAAGTAACAGACGTAAAAGTGGTCGGAACAATCAAGATATTGCCATCATTGGCTTAACAAAAAGTGGGCATCAACTTTACGATGAAATCGAGCAGCACTTTGAATTAGGTTTTCGTTTTGCAGGTTTTTACGATGACAGACAGCCGGATAGAATGACTGGTCTGCCAATTAATTTGTTAGAAGGAAATATCGATAAAGCGATTGATCTAGCAAAAGCTGGTCGCATTCAAAAGTTGTATATTTGCTTACCTATGGTGGCTGAAAAAAGAATTGCCGAAATCATCAAAAAAACCGGTGATACCACAGTGGACGTTTTCATTATCCCTGACTTCATGCTTAAAAACTTGATGCAAGCAAGGATTGGCAGTGTGGGCTCAATCGATACTATTAGTGTATTTGAGTCGCCGCTAAATGGAATGAAACATTTTTATAAACGTACGTTTGACATTATTTTCAGTGCCGTTGCTATTATTGCGCTTTCTCCATTATTAATCGCGATTAGCATCGCTATTATGCTGAATTCGAAAGGGGCTGTGATATTTAAACAAGACAGATACGGCTTAGATGGTCGCAAGATTAAAGTATGGAAGTTTCGTTCCATGACTGTGGTGGAAAACGCATCAGTGGTCACGCAAGCAACAAAAGGCGATGCTCGTATCACCAGTGTTGGCAGGTTTTTAAGAAGAACATCTTTGGATGAATTACCTCAGTTTTTTAATGTGTTATTTGGTGATATGTCAGTTGTTGGTCCTCGTCCTCATGCTGTAGCCCACAATGAAGAATATAGAAGCCTTGTTTCGTATTATATGCTCCGCCATAAAGTCGTGCCAGGTATTACAGGATGGGCTCAAATCAATGGTTGGCGTGGTGAAACAGATACCCTAGATAAGATGGAAAAAAGAGTTGAGTTCGATTTAGCATACATACGAAATTGGTCCTTAATGTGGGACTTCAAAATTGTATTTATGACTATTTTTAAAGGTTTTGTTGGAAAAAACGCTTACTAACAGTTTATTTAATTAATGATTAATTATTAAGGTCAAAGGAAATGAATCCTAAGTTTAAAGTAAAAGCATTAGCATTGGTTGTTACAAGTTTTATGAGTCATTCTGCTTTTTCTGCGAATGAAAATGCGAGTGTTATTAGAACGGAATCTGGCGTTGATATCACACCAGGTTTAAATACGGCTCTGAAATACGATGATAACATTGCTAGTTCAAATGATAATAAACAAGACAGTTGGATACTAACTGTTACGCCTGCTGTTAAAGCCGAATTACTTGATGGTAATAATGCTTATTCAGTAGAAGCGGGTCTAGAGTATGCTGAATACTTTGATAGTTCAGATGATAATTATCTTGATTTCTTATTAAAAGCTAATGGCGATGTTGAGATAAATCAATCTAATAAATTTAACCTTAATGCTATGTATATTAATGGTCATGACGATCGAGGTACGGGGATTTTTGCTGGTGCTGGTGGTGTACAAGATGAGCCTAATACATATGAATTGTATTCGGTAGGGGGGTACTACGAATATGGTGCTCGTGGGACGCCAGCACGAGTTCAACTTAACGCTAAGTATTTTGAGAAACAATATACCAACTTTAAGTCAGTGACACAGTACCGTAATTATAATGATGTCATTTTAGGGGCGACATTTTTTTATGATACTCAATCATCAAGTAGCTTTTTCCTTGAATTGAAGAACATCGACACGAGTTATGATGAACTTGACCCTACTGGGGATCGCGATAGTCAAACTCAAAATGCCAAACTTGGTATGAGCTGGGAAGCCACATCAACGACAGAAGGTCACGTTAAGGTTGGTTATCAAAATAAATCGTTTGATAATAGTGACAGAGAAGATTTTAGTGGTATTGCATGGGATGCGAAATTAACGTGGAAACCATTAACATACAGCCAATTTGATTTCACAACAGGCCGTGATAGTAAAGATCCTAATAGCTTTGGTGACTACGTTAAAGAAACCAACTATGGGGTAAAATGGAAACATGAATGGTCTGACTTTTTAGCAAGTACAGTTGCGTATACATTCACAAATGAAGAATACACAGGGGTTGCTCGAGAAGATGACACTAGCTCAGTAAGAGTTGCATTAGAGTACGCAGTTACTCGTTGGTTATTGATAAAACCAGGAGTCGACTTTAATCAAAATTCTTCAACTGAAGATAGATTCGATTATGATCGCAATGTTTATTTCATCCGTGCTGAAATGACAATGTAAAGGAGAGGTCGTTGAAAACTATAATTTGTTCACTTGCTATTTTTTTATTTGCCATAACTGGAAATGTTTATGCCAATGAAAGTTATCGTTTAGGATCTGGCGATACCATTATTATTCAAGTTTACGGTGAAGAAGCATTAACGTTAGAAACACAAATAACAAATAGCGGTAAAATTAATTACCCTTTTTTAGGTTCTTTAAATGTCAAAGGGTTAACGATTAAAGAAGTTGAACACTTAGTTTACAACGGCCTTAAAGGCGACTATTTCGTTAAACCAAATGTATATGTTGGCATGATTGAGTATCGCCCATTTTATATTCATGGTGAAGTTAATAAACCTGGTGGTTATCCTTACAATCCTGGAATGACAATTAACCAAGCTATTGCGCTAGCTGGTGGATTAACGGAAAGAGCATCGAGAGATAAAATATTCATATCTCGAGAAAACAGTAAAATCGACTCAGAAAAAGGGTCAATTAACAGCAAAATAAATGCTGGCGATACTATTACAATTGAACAGAGATTCTTTTAATGATTCAAAACGATAATCAAGCAACTTCTTTTCTTCAGCAACCTATGGATCAGATTGTTGATTTTAAGAAAATGTTTAAGCCACTTTTTCGATATAAATGGCGAATACTGACGTTCTCAGTTTTGGTATCTGTATTAGTTTCGTTTTTTCTATTAAGTATGACACCGATTTTCAGTGCGACTTCAACGTTATTAATAGAATCAGAGCAAGCGAAAGCGATTAAAATTGACGAAGTGTATGGTATAAACTCTGGTCAACAAGAGTATTATTTAACCCAATTTGAAATAATAAAATCTCGCACTATTGCAGAAAGAGTTTTTAATGATTTAGATTTAATTAATCATCCTACTTTTAATCAACCGCCTAGTTTACTTTCTCAGCTAAAATCGAATTTAAAGTTTGTCCCCAAAGAACAAGCTGGGGAGTTTAATGTCGATGAAAATGCGGTAAAACAACGTTTGATAGAAGGCTTTTCAAAGAATATTTCAGTTTCACCTGTCAGAAATACGCAATTAGTTAAAATCAGTTACGAAAGCCCTGATGCTAATCTTGCTGCACTGGTTTCGAATGCCATTGGTGATACCTATATATTAAGTCAACTCGAAGCTAAATCTGGCATGACTCATAAAGCGAACGTCTGGTTAGGTGGTCGTTTAGAAGAGTTGAGGCTTAAGCTTGATGAATCTGAAAATCGCCTTGAAGAGTTTAAAATCAATAATGGACTTATTGACGTTGAAGGTGTTACTGCACTAGATGCTAAAGAACTCGAAAGCCTGCGTGACGAAATAACGTTAGCACGGTCACGAAAAGCCCAAGCTGATAGTTTCATGTCTGTGGTACAACGATATGGTGCAACTGACATCAGTAGGCTCGAAAGCTTGCCAGAAGTGACGTCACATCAATCAATTCAAAATGTGAAACGGGAAGTTGTTTTAGTCGAAAGAAAAGTGTCTGAATTAGAACAAGTTTACGGCCCTAAACACCCTAAAATGATTGCAGCTTATGCAGAACTCGCTACCGTTGAGAAAAACCTACATCGACAAATTACACGCCTTGTTCAAGGTATTGAGGATGAAGCAAAAACTGCCGCGCAAAAGCTACAAGATCTGCAAGCACAGTTCAATGATTCAAAAGGCTCTTATCAAAACTTGAGTAGTATTGATACTGACTATCGCCGTTTGGTCCGTGAAATTGATACAAATCAGCAATTGTTTGAAAGCTTTCTTGCTCGTCAAAAAGAAACCGAAGTGACAGGGGATTTTGACTCGCCGATTGCAAGGTTTACCGATAGAGCTGTTGTCCCGTTATTACCGGTTAAACCTAAGAAGAAAGTGCTGGTTTTATTAACCTTCTTTGCAAGTTTAGTTTTTGGTGGCGTTGTGGTGCTTTTACTTGAGGCCTTAAATGACACGGTAAAGAGTAATGAAGATGTAGAAAAGCTATTGGCTCAACGTGCATTAGGTTACATTCCGAAAGCAAATAAAAAAGCCTCTTTCGAAGATATTAATTTTGCATTCTATGACAAAAACCTCCCGTTACATTCAGAAGCTGTACGTACAATTAGAACTTCTATCTCTTTGATGAGCATTGGTGGTGATTTAAATACCATTGAAGTCACTTCTTCTGTGCCCAACGAAGGCAAGACAAATGTCTCAATGAATTTAGCATTTGCTTATTCGACGATGGAGAAGGTTCTGCTTATAGATGCGGATTTACGTAAATCAAGTTTGGGTGTGCGATTTGGTTTACCAACATATCAACCGGGCTTGGCTAATTTACTGGCTAAAACGGACACAGTTGAAAATTGTATTATTAGCAATATTAAGCCAAATGTAGACATCATGCCAGCTGGTGCTATTCCGCTAAATCCACAAGAACTTTTATCTTCTGAAACGTTTGCTGATCTATTAGCTGAGCTGAAAAAGTCTTATACAAAAATCATCATCGATACACCACCTGTGCATGCCGTCAGTGACGCATTGGTTATATCTTCGAAATGTGATGCGGTAGTTGTCGTTGTAAAATCTGCTAATACACGGATTGATGCTATAAAAATGACCTTAGCGAAAATCAATCAAGCACGTGGAAAAGTGGTTGGTGTTGTGCTTAATCAGTTTAATACTAAAGAAGCGAAGCATTACAACGGTGATTATGGTTATTATCAAGCATATGGCCAAGACTATGCTATTAAACAAGATAACGAAAAAGCATCATGATAGATCTGCATTGTCACATTTTGCCTGGTATTGATGATGGGGCTAAGTCACTAGATGAATCGATTGCTCTGCTACAGCTTGCAGCAGAGCAAGGTATAACCCATGTTGTTGCTACGCCACATATCCATTTGGGAATTTTCGACAATACGTTGGCGTCCATCAATGCCGCATACGAATTGTTGGTGAATGACACTCGGTTTAGCCAGTTAAACCTTGCCCTTAATACAGCTGCAGAAGTGAGAATTTGCCCAGAAATAATCCCATTTATTGAAAACAGTCAAATTCCTTTTCTCGGAAAATACCAAGATAAAGACGTGTTATTGTTAGAGCTTCCAAGTAGTCATATACCGCCTGGTGCTGATAAATTAGTTCGCTGGTTAGTTGCTCGCAATATTATTCCTATGATTGCTCATCCTGAAAGAAATAGGGAACTTCAAACTCACCCTGAACGAATTCAAATGTTTCAAAGGTTGGGGTGTTTATTTCAATTAACTGCATCTTCACTTCTTGGTGATATGGGAGAAAAGCCGCTGCAATTAAGTCAGTTATTTTTAGAACAAAATCTTTATACTATTATTGCTTCTGACTCTCATTCGATAAACCGTCGTCCGCCTAAATTAAAACAGGCATATCAAGTCGCTGAAAAACTCGTAGGTCAACATCGCGCTGATGCATTGGTGCTTGATAATCCTAGAGCCATTTCTGAGTCATTATTTTAAAAATCATGATGAAATTTAATCTAACTATCAGAAATGGCATATATTGCATTTTAATTATATCAATGCTGGTTTCATTGCCGCTTTTAGGGCAAAAAATATTGGCGAGTGCATATCATTTTAAGTCATCGTTTTATGTTGATAAATGGCAAAATGAGCCCATTAATCAAGAACAATATTCCAATGCTTATCTTGCTGCTGAGTTTGCCGCTAATATTGAACCTGCCAACCCTCATTATTTGCTAACATTTGCCAAAGTGATGGAGTGGGGAGTGTTTGAAGGTTACTCCGTTGCAAATAATGAGTTGTTCAATCATTTATACATGCGCGCAATAGAGAACCGTCCTACCTGGCCAAATGCTTATGCTGATTACGCCTACAACTTAGCTTTTATTCAGCATGATTTTCCAAAAGCTTGGCAATACAGTGAGCAAAGTTTTGAATACGGACCTTATATTACTGAAAATATTGAACAAGCCTTGGCGATTGGACTGGCTTATTGGTCAAATCTATCTGCAACGCAAAAGAGTCGTATTTTTGATTTATCACTTTTAGCGGTTAATTCAAATTGGCGTTTACGCAAAAAATTAGAATACTTATCAATAAAATATAACAGACAGAACACACTTTGTTCTTTTTTTCGTTATCAACAAAAACCTTTATCAGAAGAAAATATTGATTGGCTAAATCGTGCGCTTTGTTCTGAAAACCTGATTAAAGAAGTGCATTAATAATGGCTAAAACCACTTTCTTTTCGATGCTGATGACTTGGTGCCTTTGCGCTCTAGTGATCTGGGCACCCATTCCTCTAGGTAGTAATCGTATTTGGGCACTGTCCTTACTTGAAATATTTATTGTCATATTAGGGTTAATCCACTTACTTAACTGTGTTAAGCATGATCGATTATTTCTGACGTTTAAGTGGCAAAAAAAAACTGCTATTACCTGTTGGGTTTTTTGTTGCCTATCAATGCCTTCAAATTGTGGGATGGATACCTAGTATATCAACAGTTGACAGTTATCAATCAATTCAACAACTGATAAAAACGTGCTGTTTTGTCATTTATATTGTGCTGTTATCGGAGTATTTTCAAACCCCAAAAACACTCAAGTTATTGTTGATTGCTATTGTTATTTCAGGATGTTTTCAGGCAACTTATGGTACAGGTTTAAGCTTGGTAAACTTAGATGCTTCACCGGTATTTGGTTTTAATGATGGCTCACAAGCAAGAGGATCATTTGTATATCAAAATCATTTCGCTAATTATCTTGGTCTGTGCCTTTGTATAGCATTTGGTTGGTTAGTGTCTGAGTTAAAAACATCAAGTGCTAAATTTGATGTTAGAGAGTTTGTTGTTTCTGTCTTATCCACTTTATTTAGCCGCAAGTTAATATTGCGCTTATCCATAGTCATCATGGTGATAGGCTTAGTGCTAAGCCGCTCTAGAATGGGTAATGCAGGTTTTTTTACTGCCTTAGGTTTGACGTCATTAATCGCGATTTTTATTTATAAACGCCAGCCTAGGTTCTTTAAACCTTTAGTGATGAGTATCTTTATCCTTGATTTAATTATCATAGGTTCGATGTTTGGTGTCGATAAAGTTAAACAACGAATTCAAGATACAAGCTTTGCTTCTGAGACTCGAGACCAAGTTGTTATAGACAGTTTACCTATCATTAAAGAACACCTTTTAACAGGCACAGGTGGGGGGAGCTTTTATACGGTTTTTCCGGCTTATCAGCCCCAGTTTTACAGTGGTTTTTATGACCATGCTCATAATGAGTATATTCAGTTCTCAATCGAGTATGGTGTCATTGTCACGGGTTTTTTAGGGCTTTGGGTATTGTATGCACTGTGGTTAGCGTGCCGAACTATGTATCTAAGAAACAATAAACTATATAAGGGAATCGCCTTTGGTTGTGCAATGGCCATCGTGTTTATGCTGATTCATATTTCGGTCGACTTTAACTTACAGTCACCTGCAAATACATTGCTATTTCTCACCATTATTACGTTGTGTTGGCAAGTTCGTTATCTGCCATCAGACAAAAAATCTCATCGACAAAAATCTTAATCTTTAACAAGGACATTGATATGAAAGTTGTAATACCAGTCGCAGGGCTTGGAACACGTATGTTGCCCGCTACCAAAGCGATCCCAAAAGAAATGCTACCTATTGTCGATAAACCATTGATTCAATACATTGTTGATGGATGTGTTAGCGCTGGTGTCACTGAAATTGTTTTAGTGACACATGCAAGTAAAAACGCTATCGAGAACCACTTTGATAAATCTTACGAGCTTGAGTCTACGTTAGAGAAGCGTGTTAAGCGTCAATTATTACACGAAGTTCAATCTATTTGCCCTAAAAACGTGACGATTATGCATGTTCGTCAAGGTGAAGCTAAGGGACTAGGCCATGCGATTTTATGTGCGAAACCGTGTATTGGCGAAAACCCATTTGCCGTTGTGCTTCCTGATGTGATTCTTGATGGTTACAGTGCTGATCAACGTACTGAAAACTTGTCTACGATGATCAGTCGCTATAACGAAACAACGGCTAGTCAGATTATGGTAGCGCCAGTTGATGAGAAAGAAGTTAACAAATACGGTATTGCTGATTGTAATGGCGAAGCAATTTTACCGGGCCAGTCATCTCCGATCGTTAAAATGGTTGAAAAACCGAAAGTAGAAGAAGCGCCATCTAACTTAGCTGTTGTAGGTCGTTACGTACTTTCTGAAAAAATTTGGGATTTACTGGCTAAAACACCACCAGGTGCAGGCGATGAAATTCAATTAACAGATGCTATTGATATGTTGATTGAGTCAGACACGGTTGAAGCCTTTAATATGTCGGGTAAATCCCATGATTGTGGTGATAAGTTGGGCTATATGAAGGCGTTTGTTGAGTACGGATTAAGAGATCCAAAACTTGGCGCAGACTTCTTAAAAGAAATTAAAAAGACGCTGTCAGAATTTTAACCGAAAACTTTAACGCTTAAATGTCGTGTTATATTCTAGTTGTTAGGCGTACATCAAGCTAAAAAAACCGCTCTATGAGCGGTTTTTTTTGTGTCTGGCATTTAACCTAGAGCAGGTTTATAAGACTGGCAAACTACCTATCAAGTTTTATAAGTCGAAAGTGTTATTTTTAATTAATTCAGATAATTGAAATCTGAATTTAACATTTTTGCAACCGATGCTCATTATAGTCGATTGGTTTTTAGATTTACCAAAACGCCAAAAAGGCGAATACATAACGAAAGAAAAAATCTAGGGGTCTCGACATGTTTTTAAATGCTAAACCAAATAACGTTAAGCAATACATTAAGCAGTACATTAAGCCAAGCCAAGTCGCATTATCGCTGGGGCTATTATCTTGTACGGCGATATCTTCAGCATCCTTTGCAGATGATCTTATTATTTCTGAATATATTGAAGGTAGCAGTAACAATAAAGCAATTGAGCTTTATAACCCGACAGAAAGCGACATTGATTTAACGGGTTATCAGTTACAGTTTTACTTTAATGGAAATACAACCAGTGGCACAAGTATCGACTTAGTCGGCCAAGTGCAAGCTGGGGCGACGTTTGTTCTTGCTGATAATGATGCTAGCAGCGAAATACTAGACAAGGCACAGCAAACGTCAACGAGTAGTTTTTTCAATGGCGATGATGCCATTGTTTTACTTAATCAATCAGAGATTATTGACTCGCTTGGTCAAGTTGGGGTTGATCCCGGTTCGCAATGGGGAGAAGGTGAGTTATCAACTAAAGACAATACGTTAAGACGTGATCATGATGGCGTAGTGGCTGATGTTGTTGTAGACGACGAGGTGACGTTAGCCAATTGGTTCGGTTTTGCTCAAAATGACTTTTCAGATTTAGGGAGCTTTAATGGCTCAGTTACAGACCCAACAGACCCAACAGACCCAACAGACCCAACTGATCCCGTGGAGTTAATTTGCGGCGAGACAGCAACAGCTATTCATGCGATTCAAGGTGCAACCGATATTAGCCCACTACTGGGTGAGACTGTCGTTGTTGAGGCAATTGTTACGGCTGATATGCAAGCTGGTTTAAAAGGCTTTTACTTACAAATGGCAGATGCTGAATCTGATGCCGATCCGATGACGTCAGAAGGCATATTTGTTTATACCGAAAATGCATCGATTGCGGTGAATGCAGGTGACCGTGTCCGCCTTCAGGCAGAAGTGAAAGAGTATAATAACCTAACTGAGCTCGCGGATGTCTCAGCATGGACAATTTGTCAAACCCAACAAAATTTACCGACGCCAGCAATGGTGACATTACCCACATTAGAAGGTGTGGGACTGGAACCGTACGAAGGTATGCGAGTGAGTTTTGAGCAGACCTTAGTGGTTAATTCAGTCAGTAATTTAGGTAAATATGGTGAAGCTCAATTAGGTAGCAGCAGGCATTTTATTGGGACACAAATAATGAGTCCTGGCGCTGATGCGCTTGCACTAGAAGCTAGCTACCAATATGACCGGGTGATACTTGACGATGGAATAACGGCTTCAAACCCTGATGTTGTCCCTTATCCTGCACCGCAATTATCCGCAACAAATACACTGCGTGCAGGTGATTCTGTATCGAGCTTAACGGGTGTACTTCATTATGGTTTTAATGAATACCGAGTGATGCCGACCGAAATGGTCAATGTCGTGTCGACCAACCCTCGTACAGTATCGCCTGTGCGCTCTTTGGCGGCTGATGTCACGATAGCCAGTTATAACGTATTGAATTATTTTAACGGTGATGGCGCAGGCCAAGGATTTCCAACCAGCCGTGGCGCTGATAGCGTCAGTGAGTTTGAGCGTCAGCAAGCTAAAATTGTCAGTGCGTTATTAAATATTGATGCAGATATTGTTGGCTTAATGGAAATTGAAAATGATGGCTTTGGCGCAAACTCAGCTATCTCTACCTTAGTCGCTGAGCTTAATGCTGCAGTGGGGGAAGCAAAATATCAATTCATTAGCGCAACTAACTCTATTATTGGTACTGATCAAATTGCAGTAGGGCTGTTGTATCAAGCGGATAAGGTAAGCCCTGTTGGTGAGGCGAAAATCCTTTCAAGTGCTAATTCTCCATTAGATGAAAGTGGCGCTGTATTTTTTGATAGTAGCAAAAACCGCCCAATGTTAGCGCAAGTATTTGTTGATGATGCATCTGGCGAAGCGTTTGTGGTTGCGGTGAATCATTTAAAATCTAAAGGGGGCAGCTGCAGTAGTATTGGCGATCCAGATATGAATGACGCTCAAGGCAATTGCAATGTAACTCGTACTCGTGCCGCTCAAGGTTTAGCTATTTGGTTAGCACAAGAGTTTACGGACAATGGTGAAGAGTTAAAGGCATTAGTGATAGGCGATTTAAATGCTTACGCTAAAGAAGATCCTATTACGGCATTGAAGCAAGCTGGTTATATTGAGTTGTTTGAACACACTGGCCAATCAAACGCTTATTCGTATCTATATAATGGTAAAGCAGGGCAATTAGATCATGCATTAGCAAATAGTGCATTGATTGAACATGTACTAAATGTGTCAGAGTGGCATATAAATGCCGATGAACCAGTTGTGATTGATTACAATGAAGAGAACAAATCACAAGCGCAACTAAGTGATTATTATCAAGCTGATGCATATCGCTCTTCGGATCATGATCCTATGATTGTTGAGTTACAGTTTTTACCCAGCAATCAAGCGCCAATAGCTGATTTTACTTGGGCTCTGCAAGGTGGTGTTGTCAATGTTGTTTCTACATCAACTGACGATAATGATGAGCAACTAACGCATGAATGGTCATGGGGGGATGGAGCGACATCTTCAGGTAATGTGGCTGGTTATGAGTACAGCAGTAATGGCACGTATACCATCACGTTGACAGTGACAGATTCTCAAGGGTTACTTAGCAGCAAAAGCCAAGTTGTCGAGGTGGTAGATCTTATCGAGAATATTCCACCAGTTGCGAATATTCGTCATATCGACCTTTGGTTCGTTGATCTGTTCATTTCATTTAGTACCGACGAGGATGGCTATATCACATCTCAGCAGTGGCTATTTAATGATGGCCATATGGTTAATCGTCGCTTGGTTTTAAGGCGTGCAGGAACAGCGAATAGTGTGCAGCTAACGGTAACTGATAACCAAGGTGCTACTGACAGTCAATCAACTGCTTTTTAGTGAGTTGATTCGATTTAAGTTAGCTGACTCTCACTAAGAGTGGGTTTTATGTTGTAATTTCACGGTTGGCTTAATGCAAGTTAAGTACAAAAGGTGGCCTATTGGCCACCTTTTTATTACTATGCAACCTTGATTGACGGTTTAGGTAACCATGACTGAATTTATTGCCCCACCTTGCGCTGAGCAAATCTCAATTCTGTATCAAGACGAACATTTACTGCTAATCAATAAGCCCAGTGGTTTATTGAGTTTATCTGGCAAGAACCCATTGAATAAAGACTCGGTTCATTATCGGCTTGTGCAAGACTTTCCAAGTGCAACCTTAGTGCATAGGTTAGATTTTGGTACATCTGGCATTATGCTGGTGGCATTAAATAAATCCATCAATGGACTACTGACGAAACAGTTTCAAGATAAAACCATTGATAAAACATACCATGCAACCTTGCATGGTCACGTATCGAGTGCGCTTGCTCAATATGGAGAGATTAATGCCGCAATTGCGAAAGATACTGAAAACTTTCCTTACATGAAGATTTGCCCTGATTCTGGCAAACAAGCGAAATCTGAGTTTGAAGTACTTGAGCGAACTATGCTGACAATAGTAGATAGCGCTAGCACTCAACAAATACCAATCACAAAAGTGAAGTTCACTCCAATAACAGGGCGTACTCATCAATTAAGAATTCATAGCCAATATATACGCCATCCCATTTTAGGGTGTGATTTATATTGCAATAGTGAGTCACATGCTCTTGCGTCAAGGTTACTATTGCATGCTAGCTATTTAAGCTTTACCCATCCAGTTACCAAACAATTGATGAATATTGAATGTGAAGTGCCGTTTTAATTTGGTAAAAGCCAGCCGCTTGTGTCGATGAAAACTTTAGTCACCTCCTTTGCACATCAGTTAATCTTTGATAAATATTTCCTGACCCCTTTAATGTAAAAAGCCCGCTGTTAATAACAGCGGGCTTTTGCTTTAGCCTTAACATGCGCTTAAGGGCGTAATTCGGGGAGAGGATTAAGCCTTAATTCGCATGACAAATAGGTTAAAGCACACCACGTTTCATTTGATCTCGCTCGATAGATTCAAACAAAGCTTTAAAGTTACCTTCACCAAAGCCTAGATTGTTCTTACGTTGAATGATCTCAATGAAGATAGGGCCAAATAAGTTTTTGGTGAAGATTTGCAGTAAATAACCTTCATCATCGCCATCAACTAAAATTTGGTGATGTTTAATGCGATCACGATCTTCAGTCACTTGTGGCAACTTATCAAAAATCGTGTCGTAATACTCTGGAATAATATCTAGCGTTTTAATCGCAGTGCCTTCCATCGCATCAAGTGAGCCAACAATATCACGGCTTCTGAATGCTAAATGCTGCACACCAGGGCCATTGTACTCACCTAAGTATTCATCAATCTGGTTATTGTTGTTGCCTTTACCTTCGTTGATTGGAATACAGAAGCTACCGTCTGGTGAACGCAAAGCATAAGACACCAATGCCGTTTGTGCGCCGCTGATGTCAAAGTAACGAACTTCAGTGAAAGCAAAAATGTCTTTATAAAAGTTTGCCCATTTTTCCATGGTGCCTTTATAAACATTGTTGGTTAAGTGGTCGACTTCCATGAAGCCTTTTTCTTCAACAATCATTGGCTCGGCTAAATCTTCAAAATCATTTTTGTATATGTTTTGCGCTTCACCAAACACATCAATAAAGTAAATTAAGCTGTCGCCAATACCGTAAATAGCAGGGTAAGCCATATCTTTAGCTGCATCGTCAGCTGGTTTTGCACCACGTGCAACAGCTTCGTTAAAAGCAAATTCAGCATCTTCAACGCGCCAACCCATAGAACAAATAGCAGGGCCATGTGACTTAGCAAAGTCCGCCGAGAAACCTTGCTTAGACTTGTTCAGTAAAAAGTTAATATCATTTTGCTTGTAGTAAACAATATCGTTCGCTTTTGCTTTTTTAAGCATAGAAAAACCAAAGTCAATAAACACTTGATGCATAAAATCAGTGTCAGGGCTGGCAAATTCTGTAAATTCAATGCCTAAAAGACCAAGTGGGTTTGTTTCGCTCGCCATTGTGTTTTCCTTAATTTATTTTGCTTTTAGCGCCACTCTTTGGTGACGTTTGATTATGTAAAGGTGAATCAGTGTTTATGATTCAATCCAAGAACGGTTGTAATCGTCGCTCATGCAGTTTTTTACATGGGCGGTTAAATTCAGTGGTGCAAAAGTGTCGACCATAACGGCGTACTCATAAGTCTCAGTTTTACCTATGGAGGCTTCGGTTTTACCTGGTTGCGGTCCGTGGGGGACACCTTTTTGATGTAAAGTCATATAACCCGCTTCAATGCCTGTGCGGCTCATAAAGTCACCGTCGACGTAATACAACACTTCGTCGCTATCGATGTTGTTGTGGTAATAAGGTGCAGGAATCGATTGCGGATGAAAGTCATACAGGCGTGGTACAAAGTTACATACGACAAAGTTATTAGCAGTAAAAACGATGTGATCAGACGGCGGTAAATGAATTTTACCAACCTTAGGTGCATATTCGGTGATGTTGAATGCCCAAGGGTAGACACAGCCATCCCAGCCCACTAAATCAAATGGGTGCCACTCTAAAGTGGTGACTTGGTATTTATCACCAAACTTACTGACTAATGGGAATTCGCCTTGTTCAACTATGGCATCTTTGAGTAGTGGAGTGCGAATATCTCGCTCACAATAAGGAGCAGACTCAAGCATTTGGCCGTATTCATTTCTAAAATGCTTCGGTACTTCAACCATCGAGTAAGCTTCAATGACAAACAAACGGACATTCGTTAAATCATTAAATTTAAGCTGATAGGTGGTACCACGAGGAATGACTAAATAGTCCCATTGTTTAACGGCTAACTCGCCGTATTCACTTAGGAGTGTGCCTTCGCCATTGTGCACAAATACAATTTCGTCAGCGTAAGCATTGCGGTAAAACTCGTGAGTATCTTGGGTTACCTTAGCGGTATACATCGCCACGTCAGCGTTATAAAAAATTTTGTTACGGGCACTAAAGAAGTTACCGTCACAATCTGCTTGGCGCGAATCTAATTTGTAGTTTTGGATTAACGAATCTTGCCAAGCTTCACCGTGATCTAATGCATAAGGCGCAACAGCCAAGGCTTTGGTTGGCATGTTGTGGTGATACTTATTGGAGTAAATATTTGAAAAACCATGAGTTGAAAAAAGCTCCTCACGGTAAAGCTCGCCTGATTCTTTTTCAAAAGCGATATGGCGTTTAGCAGGTATCTGACCTTGCTGAACATAAACCGGCATACTGACTCCTTAAATTCAAATATAAGCGATCGATATCGTCATTGGCGCATTCTTTTTAGTTATTTGTATGTGCCTAATACATGCTTTACGCATCTGCAACATGGGTTTTCTAGCGCAATTAAATCAACCACTTTGTGATCTAGTTATCAATTTAGTTGCTAGTATGAACAAAAAAAAGAATAATAAAGCGTGTAACTCCATCAGATTTTTAGATGGTATTATTTTGTTTACAAGAGTGTCACGGCAACTGAACAGCAACTGAGCTTGGGGTGTACGATGAAAATTGATGTTGAAGCGTTTAATGTACTGCAAGTACTTGTTGAAGAAGGAAGTTTTGCTAAAGCATCCGAAAAACTACACAAGGCGCAATCAGCAGTGAGTTATCAAGTTAAAAAGCTCGAGCAGCATTTAGGCGTCGAATTATTTAATCGAGAACAGTATCGTGCAGAGCTCACACCAGAAGGACGCGTGATTTTGGCCGAAGGCCAGCGTTTGTTGCAGCATTTATCCAATATCGAGCATTTAGCCAGCCGCTTTAGCGAAGGTTGGGAGCCGAAACTTGAGCTCGTGATTGATGGCGCATTACCAATGGAGCCAATCATGACTGCCCTAAAACGTATGTCAGAGAATAATGTGCCGACGAAAGTGCAACTTAATATGGAATTTTTAGGCGGGGTGCAACATAGATTTGAGCAAGATAAAGCCGATTTAATGCTAGTGAAAGACTATATCGCAGCGCCGTATTTTTCTGCCACCACATTGCCGACTGTCACCAGTTTATTGGTGTGTTCAACCCAACATGCGCTAGCTAATAAAAGTAATGTGAGCTTGTCAGAGCTGCAGCAACATGTTGAATTAACCATTGAAGATTCATCACCAACAAAGCAGCGAGACGAACTGCAATTTGGCGGTGATAAAGTGTTTTACCTATCTGGCTTTATCATGAAGAAAAACGCCTTATTAAAAGGTTTAGGTTTTGGTTGGATGCCAGAGTTTTTAATCAGTGAGTTAATTGAAACTCAGCAATTAGCCATTGTCGATTTTGTTGGTGGCCACCGCTTTCGATTTACCCCACAATTGGTGTCTACACTGGAGCGGCCGTTAGGGCGAGCGGGGCAATTATTTACCGATCTTATTTTAGAAGAGTTCGCATTGTTTGATAGTAAACAACATCAATCGACAGTCGTTTAACTTAGCATTCAAGTATCTACTGTCACTCAATAAAAGCTTGTGAATTGCACGTCTTTATCGTGTTTTTGTATCCATTGCCGTTAGGGAGCTGAAAGGCCGAAGTCGTGGCGTTTTTTGCCATCTTTTGTGAAGCATATTGATAGGGAAGCAACTGCATATCCCAATTAAAAATTCTTTTGCAAGCCAGCTTAAACCTCACCTTTTCACTGTGTTAATGTATCAAAAAACAATGAGTAGTAATTAGCTAATTAAAGCACGGTTGAAAATACATGAATCGAAAACCAATTAACTACCCGTTAATGTCCGTTAGCTGCTTGTATGAAAAATGCAATGATGACGCTGTGATGATTATTGATGTCAGTATGGATAAGGTGATTGGCAAAGAACCAATTATTTATGATGAATTAGTGACGATACCTAATAGTCATTTTCTTGATATTAACGTAGATTTAGTCGATACCGACAGTGCTGGTGTGCACTCATTTCCGAGCCAAAGCCAAGTGAATAAGGTTATCAATAAGCTGGGTATTTCAGAATATTCAACACTTGTTTTATATGATAATCAGGGAATATATTCGTCTCCACGTGCGTGGTGGATATTTCATACGTTTGGTTTGAGTAATGTGTTTATTTTAGATGGCGGACTGCCTGAATGGATTAAACAGGGCTATCCAACTTCATCTGAATATCTAACTATTGATACGAAAAACGTAGAAAGCCTAGTTAATGTTGGCAGTGATGTTATCTCATTTATGGACTCTTGTTTCGATGCTCGTCAGCTTGTGTCAAAACAAGAAGTGTTAATCAACCTCACTGATAAAAAATTTAGTGTGATTGATGTTAGGGCTACTGCGCGTTTTAATGGCTTGGTTGATGAACCAAGACAAGGGGTGAGAAGCGGCCATATTCCTGACTCAATAAATCTCCCTTTTGCCAATGTGCTAAATGGTAATACATACAAGCGTCCTACTGAATTGCGCCATTTATTTTCCAGCATATTACCTGAAGATAGTAAGCGGGTTGTATTTAGCTGTGGCTCAGGGATTACTGCTTGTATTGGCTTGGTAGCGCTTATATCAAGTGGTGCAGATACAAGGTTATATGATGCTGCCTTATATGATGGATCGTGGAGTGAGTGGGGCAGTGATGCATCTCTTCCGATTGCAAAATCAAAGATCTAAAAAAAGAAACTTACTACAACACTCATCAAAAGTAGCTTAAACAATAGGATTGCAAAATGGCGTATTGGTTAATGAAGTCTGAGCCAGACGAGTTCAGTATTGACGATTTACAGCAATGTGAAAACCAAACTGAACCTTGGGAAGGGATCCGTAATTACCAAGCGCGTAACTTTTTACGCGATGCGGTAAAAGTGGGCGATACGGTATTGTTTTATCATTCCAGTTGCAAAGTGCCGGGTATTGTTGGCCTGGCGACAGTATCATCTGAGCCTTATCCCGACCAGAGTGCTTTTGATAATGAGTCAAGTTATTATGATCCTAAATCAGATATTGAAAATCCGCGCTGGGTTGCAGTGGATTTAACTTATCGGCAAACCTTTAAGCAGATTATTACCTTAAAAACGCTTAAAGCTGATCCTCATCTTGCTGATATGGTATTAGTGAGTAAAGGGACAAGGTTGAGTGTTCAACCTGTGACTGAAGCAGAATTTCAGTATATTGTTAGTGTGTTAGCGTCATAGGAGAAAGTGGATGTCGTGGACATGCGAAAATTGTAATACCGTCATTGATGATGATGGCTTTCAAGTTTGTTGGAATTGTAACTGTGGAAAAGGGTCAACCAGCGCCAGTCGCTTCACCTAACAAAGCGAGTATTGATTGTATTCGATGCAAGAGTAGCCTTACATTTATTGGTACTAAAAGTTTTCATGAAGGTACGCGCTGGGGCGTTTTAGGTGAACTTGGCGAGCTGTTTGTTAATAAAGAAGATTTTGATATGTTTGCCTGTAAATCTTGTGGCAAAGTAGAGTTTTTTATTGCTGGTTTTAACCACAAAAATAACGAAATTTAGAATGGTTTACTCTATCTAAAACTGAACAGAAACACCTCATAATCTACTAGCTGAATATAAGGTGTTTTTGTTTTAACGCTACTGTCCAATATCTTTGCTTTCAGTCATCAGTGACTTGTTAGTAGCTTTCTTTTGCCACAACGGTTTGGCCAATTGGTGTTAAGCTCAGTAGTGCGAGTTTTACGTGTTGTATTGCAAACGGAATACCGATAATGGTAACAAAGCAAGCTACAGCATGGGTTAAGTGACCAATCGCGAGCCAAATACCACAGAATAAGAACCAAATAACGTTGCCAATCATGCCCAATGGACCAGTACCAATATCTTCAAATCCTTTTAAATGTTTACGGTTAACGTTTTCTTGTCCAAATGGCCAGAACGCCATTTCACCAATCACGAAGCAAGCACGGCCAAATGGAATACCAATAATACTGATAAAGCACAATAAGCCTGCTAGCCACCATGCTAGACCCATTACAAATCCGCCCATGATGAACCATGCGATATTAAAAATTAATCTCAAGACTGACATTGGTGCTCCCTAAGTCATACAAAACTGGTTAATGAAATGACCAATATTCCATTGGTGATAATAATCACTAGAAAGCCAAAATTATGCCAATATTTTTATTAGTTTTCAGTTTCTTTTAAGTGTTTGATAATTATTGATTTTATTTTGATTTATTTAGAAGGTTAGAAGACATTACTTGACTTAGTTTGGGCTGTCGACAATTGATGATAGCGAAAATCGCTAATAGTTAGTTAAAATACCACTACAGACTATAACTCTTTATTTAAGCGACGTTACTTATGTTTGCAGCTGGCTCTAATGTATCTCTTGCGGATATCTCAATCGACACGCCCGTTGATAAAATGAGATTTGCTGATCGTGAGGTTTTTGTTAAGCGAGATGACTTGATTCATCCTGATTTTAGCGGAAACAAAGCCCGTAAGTTTCAGTTTTTCTTGACCCAGGACTTTCCTCATATCAATAAGGTTATTGGATACGGTTCACCTCAAGCTAATTCATTACATTCACTTGCAGTGTTGGCTAAGTTGCGCGGATGACAGTTAGATTATCATGTGGATCATATCGCTGATTATCTTAAACAAAACCCACAGGGGAACTACCTAGCAGCGCTTAATAATGGCGCCAATATTGTCGAGAAACCTAAATATGTAAGCGGCAATCTTGATAGCTATGTGTCAGATTTAGCGAAGCAAGCATCTGCGAATGAGATCTATATTCCTGAAGGTGGACGATGTGAGTATGCTGCAGAAGGGCTTGAAACATTAGGCCTGCAAATTTTGAGTTGGATGCATCAGCAGAATATGACTAGATTAAATCTGTTTTTGCCTTCAGGTACGGGCACAACAGCATTATTCTTGCAACGATTTTTTAAGCGCTACCTTCCGCAGGCGAGTCAGCCTACTGTAACAGTTAATGTAATAACCTGCAGTTGCGTGGGGGGAAACAAGTACCTAACGCATCAGTTTACTCAGTTAACCTCACAGAGTGAGTTTCACCCGCATATTGTATCAAATGGCACTAAGTATCACTTTGGAAAGCTTAATCGACAGTGTTATGACATGTGGCGTCGTGTGAGTGATTCTGGCATTGAGTTTGAGTTACTTTATGATCCCGTGGGATTTATCATGCTGGAGCATTTTTTAAATAAAGATTATAAAGCGGAAACTGTCGATAATACTTGGCCTGTTATGTATTTACACCAAGGTGGTTTATTGGGTAATCCAAGTATGCTAGCTAGGTATATACGCAAATATGGTCAGTAAGTTAACTGTATGTAGCTAAAGAAAGTTGTTTAAGTATTAGTGCTGGAAGTGAAGCGAATGGGGTTGTTTCATGTTGCTCAGTTCTAATAAACGTCCGGTAAAGTGTGAGAGGAAATACCGAGAAGCGATGTTTATTGAGTAACTGAGCAAATGAATAACGCAAGCGTTATGGAAGGTGTTACTTGTTAGCCGTTATCAACCATTTCATAAATTTTAACGCTTCAGTGCGCTTTGAAAAAGTTGTTTTAGTTTTACCTTGGCTGTCAGTAAAAGCTATTGAGTTTTTGTTTGATGATATTGAATTTACAGGGAAATTGACTGTAATTTCGTGACCATTAATGTTGTATGACATGTGCCACACTCCTTTTTTTAATTTTCACCTATCTGGTGAGTAAGTAATAACAATAAATATCCTTAAGCAGTTGTGTTGCGTAAGTTTGGGCTTATTGAAGCTAATGTGTGTGCTTAAGTTAACTGTGCTTATTACACTGACAAGTCGTGTTGATTATTTATTTTAATCGCCAACTTACTTGCTTTGTCTAGTTGAACACAGGCATATGACAAACAAATGACAATGTTTAACCAAAAGGCGTGACTTGTAGTGTGGGTTTACGAGTGCAGTTATGAATAACAGAAGGGTAAACAGTTAAATACAAGTTAACTTAATAACATTGTGGATAATATGCGTATATTTTTAATATAGCAATACATATTTTACAAAATAGAACAGTTTAAGACTAAAAGGTGAGCGATACGTCTTTTTGTCGTATAAAAACTAAGCTAAAACTGAAAGGGTGTTGATAAAGTTACACTAATTCAGTGTGCTAATGAGTGGTTAACTTCGCTATTTTGTTAAATGGTATCCCTCAATTATGTCATTTCGTATCGAGTTTACGAACGTTTAAACATAAGGTTTGAGCATTGTTATTAAGAAGCCTACTTTAAAAGCTGATTACCTAGTATTAATTCGCTAATTATCAAAATAGAACAGCCTGAAATACAGGCTGTTTATGAACATTTTGATTGGCTATTTAGTAAATTAGTTCACCGATTGGATTAAGCAATTTACTGATACCTTTAGTAAAGTATAAAGGTGCATCGACGACGGTATAACATAAACAACCATCAATGGTTTTAGGACTATGTTCATGCTCAGAATCAAGCATGATAAAGTCACCGGCTGTATAGGTATTGTACTCATCACTAAATTCACCAGCGAGTAGCAAGGTTAGCTCTTGGCCTTTGTGACTGTGCTGTGGAATTTCACCATTTTCAGCAATGTGCAGCAGGCTCGCTCTCGCTTGCTTTTCACCTGTGTCTAATCGTATCCGGTTGACCTTACCGATACCTTGCCAGCTGTTGTTAATTTGCTGGCTAAACGCTCGAGGTAAGGTGTATTCATGTCCTTTAATCGTTACGTTAACATGGCTAGCAACATGAGTTTGATTACTTGCTTCAACTTCTTTTGCTTCAAGTACGTCATCTTGCATCATGTCAGCGAGTAGGGCATCTAAGTCTGCGTCTAAATCAGAACTATCAGTGTCGATAGAGGACATCGGCGCCAGTGAAAAGCTGTCGTCAGAGGCTTTTAAAGTTAACGCCATTAATTGCTCAGTGCATTGAGGGCACAGCTCACAATGTGCTGATACCGCGATAGATAAAGATAACGGTAATTGACCCTTCGCATGGAGCGATAACAATTCCTGATTTGGGTGGTACTTAATCATAATGTTTCTCCATGAAGCCTTTTAACTTTTCTAAACCTAAACGTAATCTTGACTTAACTGTACCAATGGGCACTTTTAATTTGTCAGCGAGCTCTTGCTGCGTTAATTCTTGCATGTAGATGCCTTGTACCACTTGCTTTTGCAATGGAGGTAAGTCATCAACATGTTTTAGTAATGTGGCTGATAATTTGAAGTCGTTATCGGTTTCATCACTCTCATCAGATTCAAATAGTGGCCAAATGTCATCACCGTACGCATCTTCACGATTATTTTGTACTTTACGAAGCATGTCGAAGCATTGATTTCGCATAACGGTAAACACCCAGGTACTCACAGCGGCTTTATCGGCGTTGTATAAATGCGCTTTGGTCCACACTCGTGTCATGGTTTCTTGAACGAGATCCATTGCTAAACCTTGTTGGCTTAAACGCTGAACCCCAAAAGCACGAATTTTGGGAGAAAAATGAGCAAATAACTTGGCGAAAGCAGCTTTACTACGCTGGTTGGCCACTTGCATCATTAAATCTGCAAGGTACTTGGCTTCATCGTTGCTGGCTTGATTATCAATTGCGTTATTGTCACTGGAATCATTTGTCGTCATGGCA
The DNA here is from genome assembly GCF_002075795.1 of Shewanella japonica. Taxonomy (NCBI): domain Bacteria; kingdom Pseudomonadati; phylum Pseudomonadota; class Gammaproteobacteria; order Alteromonadales; family Shewanellaceae; genus Shewanella; species Shewanella japonica. Next base: position 2,814,906 of record NZ_CP020472.1, on the reverse strand, counting down.
TTATTATTTTTAGATAACATGCCTTTATCATAACGACTTTGAACAGTTTGTGATTGAAAATTTTCCATTTATTTTCGCTCGCATATTCTGACGTTGGTGATGTACATAAAAGACGAAAGGGTTTGTATTAGCTGTATTAGCTGTATTAGCATTTGTTTTACCAATCAATCATGCACTTGTTATTTACCATTACGTGAGACGGCAGGAATGGATCAAAAAATTTCTAGAAAGAGTATAACGTCAGTGTTTGTGGTATTAGCTTGGGTTACTTAATGATGCTTGTAAGTAATTCTTCGGTCATTTTATGGTTATGACTATTAATGCATTGATATTTTTCTTCTGCGGTAATCGGCATTATTTCTAACCAACGCTGGCATACCCAGGACATGTTATCGAAATCTTGTTTATTGTAATGGGACAGCTGAGCTGGGTATTGTTCAAGTATTTGCTGCAAGGTTTCGCTCAAGAACTTTTGATTGGGCACGATGTCAGAATTTGGCCAATCAGGTAACAGGCTTACGTTGCCACGTTTAAGGCCATCATCTTCGATGTTGAAATCATTGATTTTGAATCGCTGCTGTCCTTGGATACTGATCCCGAGTAAACCATCATCTAACGTTTCAAAATCAATAATGTGTACCCAAGTACCGATTGGCATCAGTTCGTTTTTGCTGTTTAGCATACACAGTCCAAAACCTTCGCCAGACTTTAATGACTCAGTCACTAGACGTTTGTAGCGTTGTTCAAAAATTCTAAGTTGCGTAAACCCCTGAGGTAGTAAGCAAATCGAAAGCGGAAACAAAGGTAGTATCATAACAGCACCTATATGATGAAAGTGTTATTTGTCGGCTAAGGTTTATTTTTAAATCAACTATATATACGCATACAAATAACACTATGATCATTATTTATTGGTTAGTTTTGGCTTACCCAAATAAGGTCTTGCTCGTTAATGCCCAATGTGCGCATTTTGGATACAAAACGCTGCTTAACATCATCAGAAATCACGGTGTCACGGGCTAAAATCCACGCATATTCGTTATTGGGACCAATGACTAATGATGCTTGATAGTCTCCGTTATCGTCTTTAACTAAATCGTGGATTTGATATGCACCATAAAACGGGCCAAAGAAAGAGACTTTTAAGCGACCTATTTTTTCAGATTCAATGAAGTAGGCTTTACCTTCTGCTTCTTTCCATTTTTGTGCGTCTGTTAAGTACCCTTTATTGATCACTATGACTTTGTCGCCTTCTACACTGTAATTAGCGGTGACTTGGTTCATACCTCGCTCAAAGGAGTGATCGAGTCTAGCTATTTCGTGCCATGCACCTAAGTAATTGGTTAGCTGAAAATCATCCACAACGTCGACTTTAGTGTCGAGCATGGTGCAAGCACTGGTAGATAAAAGTAATACAGCAGAGGCGATAGTTTTAATGAATTGTTTACGCATCATATTTCCTTTATGTCTGTAGCAAGGGGCTTTTTCTGATGTCAGCCAAAGACTTCAGTAATTTAAACTAATGATACGTCGATTTTGGCCGATAAGATCTTATTCAAAATGTGATTGTTTAATTTACATGCAAATTGGTATGTTTTTCTGCAAAACACTGAGTAATTACGATGAAGTCAGCAGTTTTTTGATGTAAATCATTTTATAATTTACGTGAAGCCGATGTTGAGTTAACTGAGAAATAATAATGAAGAAAGTTCTTGATACTGTAGATCAACGCACCCAGCTAGTGGGTGAGAACCGGTTGGAATTACTACTGTTCAAAATAAGCGCAACTCAATTATTCGCAATTAATGTCTTTAAAGTCAAAGAAGTCGTTAAGTTACCAGCACTCAGTGCCTTACCTGGTAGTAACAACAATATTAGTGGCGTAGCCAACATACGTGGTATGTCGATACCTGTGATAAATCTGCGAGGAGCGATTGGGTTTAGCCCGATGCCTGTATCTGAAGATTGTAACCTAATTATTACTGAATATAATCGCAGTGTGCAGGGCTTTTTAGTAGGCAAAGTTGAGCATATCGTTAACATGACCTGGAGCGACATTATGCCGCCGCCAAAGTCAGCGGGCGCGAACAACTACCTCACTGCAATAACCAAGTTAACCGAGAATGATGTTGAGCGATTGGTGTCTATCATTGATGTCGAAAAGGTGCTTGCTGAAATTATTGATTACGATATTAGTTTGTCAGATGGCGTATTAGATGAACAACTTGCAGAGCATATGCCGGGTAAAAAAGTGCTTATTGTTGATGACTCCTCTACGGCAAGAAAACAAGTCAGAGACACATTAAGTCAGTTAGGTATTGAAATTATTGAAGCGTCGGATGGCTTGCAAGCGTTACACTATTTACAAAAGTTAACTGCAGAAGGCATTGATGTCACTACTGAGTTTTTGATGATGATAACTGATGCGGAAATGCCTGAAATGGACGGTTATAAGCTTACCTCAGAAATTCGCGCAGATGAGAAAATGAGCGCCTTATATATCACTTTAAACACTTCTCTAAGTGGTAGCTTTAACCATGCAATGGTTGAAAAAGTGGGCTGTGATGAGTTTATTTCAAAATTCCAACCTGATTTATTGGTTGATGTTGTGCAAAAACGATTAAAGACCTTATTGGGTTAATGATTATCGGAATTAGATAATTAAAGTAACAATGAGAGAGTTAACGATTTAAAACGCAAACTATTAAAAAATAAAGGCTAATCATTGTTGATTAGCCTTTATTTTTGCCACTGGATTCAAGCAAGATTATTGTTCAAACTCTTCTTTAACTTGTTGTAACAATAGCTTTTGATGCTCACGGGTAATACCAATGTTCATGCGGCATAACCTGATAGCGTAAGCAAATTTCTCTTTGCCGACAATGTTGAGGAGTTCGCAAAGTAAATGCTTATTCAATGACAGTGTGTCGCAGTAATGAGTAATGGCTTTATTTAATGAATTAAAACTAAGTCCGTCAAATTCAAACTGGGGTTGGTAGCCTTGCTCAATATCAATACCATTAAGTACTAACGGCCAACCTTTGGCGTTGATGCGTCCTTTGGCTATTTGATACATCATCCACGCACTTTCTTTAAAGCCTGATAAAATACGGCAGTCAAACCCAGACTCTGCTAGCTCTTCTTCAGTCCAATTAATACCAATGGCCAAGTCTTTGTGGTAAATCTTCATTAAATCGTCTTTAACGGCATCACGGCAATCCCAGATCGACGTTAAGAGGTGCTTTTTAGCAAGCCGACTGCATTCAGTGCATGCGGGTAGCGTTAGCGAAGGATGTGGCGTGCTTGGTTTTGCATAATAGCTGAACACATCATTGCATGGCTCTGCACAAAACCAACATTGATGTCTGAGATCAAAAGGAATGTCGACTAAAGGAGGTAAATGATTCACTACTGGCCTATATGACATGACGTTATATAAAAAAGCTGCCAAGCATCACAGATTTGCGATGACATCTAGCAGCTTTGTATTATGTGGCTGTTAACAGCGCAGTGCTTATTCCGCTTCTACGTCTACAAGCTCTTTAGCAAGGACGATAGGGTCAACTTCTACACAATCTTCGTTAGCAACCCAATCAATACCGACTAATACGCCGTCTTCATTTAAGTCACCAACCCAATACTCTAAAAACTCATTTAAACTGATTTGTACCGCTTTATAGTCTGCCCATTCTTCAGTACAGTGGCCAGCAGCTTGTGCTTCAGTTGACCATAATGGCATCACATCAGTTTCTTCAAATTCAGAAGAGTCACAGACAACCCAACCTTCGCCCGTTTCATCGGCTAAGCCCCAAAGGACTTGGTGTTCTTTAACGTTCTCAATAAAGCTTGCAACAGCAGGGGTTTGTTCAATCATGATTAGTCTCTTTGATGAATTCAATTAACGTGTCGATTATACGGTAACTCTATTCAATACAAAACACTATTAATCTAATGTGACAAAAGCTGATGAAACATGAAGCTTAATTAACCAGATAAACACATAATTTCGATATTTAAGCCTTATAGGCTCTTGTTTCCTGTATCGCTATCAGTCACGATGTGGACAGTCATTATTTGTAGAAGTATTCATTTATGGTGAGTTCACAGTATTCTTCCGTTTTAAAGTCAGCGTTATTCTTTTCTAGCTGTTTTGTTAGTCTTCAATCTATTGCAGCTGTTGACGATTTTTCCCAATGTGTCGATAAACTCAAAGTAACAGCACGCAGTGAGGGTTTGTCTGAGCAAACTATCAATACTAGCGTGGCTAACCTGAAGTTTATTCCTCGTGTTATTGAGCTTGATAACCAGCAACCAGAATTTAGCCAAACCTTTGGTAATTACTTTAATAAACGCGTAACTGATTGGCGTGTAAAAGAAGGTCGTCGGTTACTGGCTGAAAACCGTGAATTACTTAACAAGTTAACTAAAGAGTATGGTGTTCCTGGGCAATACATTATTTCGTTCTGGGGGTTAGAAACTAACTTTGGCGGCTATAAAGGTAAAATGTCGGTGCTCAATTCGCTAGCAACATTAGCGTGCGATCCTCGACGCAGTGACTACTTTACTAATGAATTAATGCAAGCATTAAAATTAAAAGAAAAGTATAACTTTGACGACGCGACCATGGTTGGCTCATGGGCTGGCGCTATGGGGCATACCCAATTTATGCCGACAAACTATGCCAAATATGCTGTAGATGGCGATGGCGATGGTAAAGTGGATTTATGGAACAGCACAGCAGATGCATTAACGTCAGCGGCGAACTTTTTACAGCAATTAGGTTGGAAAGCTAACGAGCGCTGGGGTCGAGAAGTGACCTTGCCCGAGAATTATGATTATCAATATCTTGGACGAAAACACTCACAGCCTTTAACCCAGTGGGCTGCATTGAATATCACCCAAACTAGCGGCAAGCCGTTATCAACTCCTGACATGAAAGCCTCTTTGTATGTTCCATCTGGTCATACAGGGCCTGCGTTTTTAGGGTATGACAATTTTGATGTGATTATGCGTTGGAATCGTTCAGAGTTTTATGCCATTGCAGTCGGTCATTTGGCAGATCGTATCAATGGCGCTGCCCCTTTACATGTTAGTGCGCCAGAGCATGGTATGTTCAATCGTAGTGATATTAAAGTAATGCAAGCCAAATTAAATGAACTTGGTTTTGATGTAGGTAAACCAGACGGTGTGCTGGGGCGTAATTCAATTGCGGGTGTACAGGCATTTCAGCGCAGCAAAAATTTAATTGCTGATGGTTTTCCTGATGAGAAAACCTTTGCGGCATTGGGAATGGATATTGGTAACCAATAACCCAGAGTCCATTTAACGGTCAGTAACGCAGCGAAGTGAGCGATAAGCAAGATAGGTATCAAAAAGTCATGAGTCGTGTTGTTTGCTTACCAGATAATCGCTAAATCATTACCAAAGCCGATTAACATCGGCTTTTTGCTGGCAGCTTGTTAGTCGATTTGTTAAGCTGCGGCAACTATTGAAATCGAAGTGAATTAAGGATATTCGATGACAGCTCAAGATAATATGGTAGTGCGCTTTAACTACACATTACGCGATGAACAAGGCGAAGTAATTGAAACCAACGAAGGTGGTTCGCCAATCGCTTATTTACATGGCCATGACAACATGATGCCGGGTATTGAAGATGCCATTGCTGGCAAAGAAGCTGGCGCGAAATTCAGCGTGACACCGCCTGCAGCAGATACCTATGGTGAACGTATGGAATCGGCTGAGCAGCGAGTTTCGGTTAAGCATTTACAAGGTGCGAAAGTCTGGAAAGCGGGCATGCCTGCGATTGTTAACACTGAGCAAGGTCAACGCCAAGTCACAGTTGTTAAAGTGGGTAAGTTTATGGCGACGATTGATACCAATCATCCTTTATCAGGCCGTGAATTAACTTTTGACATTGAAGTGGTTGATATCCGTGAAGCCACTGATGAAGAGATTGCTCATGGCCATTCACATGGTGAAGGCGGTCATCAGCACTAATCTACACAATATCAACGCCGAGCTAATGCTTTAATAGAGCATTAATGCCAATCCCAAGTGAGTTAATCACTTGGGATTTTTATTTCCAGTATTGTGCTGGTAGAGATTGGATTGTATAAATGATTATTGAGTTTTCTCAAGGTAAATTAGTCGTCACCCCATTTGAAATACAATGTCGTTTAAATGTCAGCAAGGTCGTATTGACCGCTATGATTGATGACATCAAATGCATTGCTGAACGTTTACTTATTATCGCTGATGCTGGCGCTGTGCGCTGGAGTATACAGCTTGATAATAATCAGCAGTTTTACGAAGCCATTGAAGTTCTGGGCATAGCTCCTGAATAAAAATCCCTGAATCTATTGTTTCTGAATAAGTGGTTTTTAATCATTTAATCGACGAGATAAACCCATAAGCAGCAACTCGGTTGCTGCAGTTTTTATCGCTTATTTTCTAGCCTATTATTTAACTCATCACGAAAATGTGGCGTCATATAGTCAATGATAGGCCCTGCTGGCACAACTTGGGTGGGATTAATATGCTGGTGGCTATAGTAATAGTGCTGCTTTATATGTTCTTGATTGACGGTTGCTGCAATACCAGGTTGTTGGTATAAGTCTCGTAAATATCCTGATAATTGTGGGTAGGATTCAATAGTACGCAAATTGGTTTTAAAATGACCGACATAGACACTATCAAAACGGATCAAGGTAGTGAATAGTCGCCAGTCTGCTTCGGTGATTGTTGAACCAGTCAAATAGCGTTGTGTCGTAAGGCGTTTCTCTAACGTGTCTAAAGCATCAAACAGCGGGAACACGGCATCATGATACGCTTGCTGTGTCGTGGCAAAACCTGCTCGATAAACGCCATTGTTAATCTTGTGATAAACCAGTTCATTAATAGTATCGATTTCACTACGTAATCGCTGCGGGTAATAGTCTTCTTGATTACCAGTTATCAAATTAAACGCACTGTTAAACATACGAATAATTTCAGACGATTCATTACTGACAATGGTTTTATGTTTTTTATCCCAAAGCAGCGGCACTGTGACACGCCCGTTATAATAGGGCTTAGCTTCTTGATAAACTTGATATAAATAGTCTTTTTGCATTAATGGGACAGAAGCTGCACCACTAATGCTTTTTGCCTCAGGTGATTGGTTTTTGCCGCTAAACTCCCATCCGTTACTGAGCATGTGAGGCTCGACCACTGAAACGCTGATATGGTCTGTCAATTGCTTTAATTGCAGAAAAATTAAGGTGCGATGAGCCCACGGACAGGCAAGGGATACGTATAAATGGTAACGATTTGATTCCGCTTTAAACCCTGCTTCACCAGTGGGGCCAGCCGAACCATCTTGAGTGATCCAGTTTCTAAGTTGGGCGTCTTCTCTGACAAATGTTCCACCGTTTTCTTTAGTTTCATACCATTGATCGACCCATTGACCGTTTTGTAGTAACCCCATATTACGCACCTAAGATTGATAGTGAATCATTGAGTATAATGGTCGATTAAGTAGAGCATAAGCGCAAAAATATAACCCTATCTATCGATTTTGTAGAAGGGTTAAGTTAATCGGTTCCATTGCTATCGTAATTTACTGAAATGTCAATCTGCTAATTTTGACGTTTAATTGGTCATTGGAGCGTGCGTTTTTGTTTATGCATAATTGAACCAAGCAGATGTTTTGTATAAACCTTCATGAAATTAGCAGTTTATCGGGTTTGTTTTTTCAATGTTCTTAATTCGGAACTGGTTTTTATTTACGGCATTGTTATTGTTGCTAAGTTCGATGTAATGCCCTTTGTAAGATATTGTTATTATTGAGTTAAATGTCACGTTTTGTCATGTGGATGACATATTACTTTGTCAGTGTTTGATACCATTCAATCAGAGCTGGGTAGCTCGTAAATATAACAATATATTGATTAGGGGTTAGATCATGAAAAACACGTTATACAAAGGATTAGTGGCAACAGCAGTGATTGCTGCCTTATCAGGTTGTAGTAGCGACGACGATAAAGACCAAACAGCATGTGAAGCAGCGGGTGATGCTTGTACTAGCTTTACGGTTATTCATACCAACGACAACCATGGTCGCTTTTGGGAAAACAGCGACGGCGAATATGGCATGGCAGCACGTAAAACGGTGATTGACCAAATTCGTGCAGAGGTAGAAGGCCGTGGTGATGAAACGATTTTATTATCAGGTGGTGACATCAACACTGGTGTACCAGAGTCTGATATGCAAGAAGCGATTCCTGACTTTGTAGGGATGAACTTACTCGGTTATGACGCAATGGCGGTCGGCAACCATGAGTTTGATAACCCGCTAAGTACTTTGGATATGCAATCTACTTTAGCAAACTTCCCAATGCTTGCGGCTAACATTTACGATAAAAATGCGGATGAGCGTTACTTTGAACCTTACCGTGTATTCGATATCAATGGCCTTAAAGTTGCGATTATCGGTTTTACGACTGTAGATACGCCTAAAATCGTGAATCCTGAAAACGTTGAAGATCTAACGTTCACAGATCCTCAAGTTGAGCTACCAAAAGTCTTAGCTGAAATTGAAGCTAACGAAGAAGTCGACATGGTGTTCGCTGTAACACACATGGGTCACTATGCTGATGGCAACCACGGTACAGAGGCACCAGGCGATGTGATGCTAGCTCGCTCAGTAGAAGAAGGGCAGTTGCATGCGATTATCGGTGGTCACTCTCAAAATCCAGTATGTATGGAAGGGGATGAGTACGCAGATTTTGCACCAGGTGATGAATGTAAACCTGATCAGCAAAACGGCACTTACATCATGCAAGCGCATGAGTGGGGTAAATACGTAGGCCGCGCTGACTTTGAATACATGGACGGTGAGCTAACGTTAGCCAACTACTCATTGATACCAATTAACTTGAAAGAAGAAGATGATAACGGTGAGTTAGTCTTTATCACTGAAGAAATCGAGAAAGATCAAACGGTTTACGATATGCTAAAACCATATCAAGAACGTGGCCAAGAGTTACTTGATGTCGTGATTTCATACACTGACGGTAAGTTAGAAGGCGACCGTGAAGTGGTGCGTGTTGAGCAAACTAACTTAGGTAACTTACTCACTACGGCTTACTCAGAATTTGTGACGAATAACTTCAATGTTACAGCTGATTTTGGTGTGATGAATTCAGGTGGTATTCGCGCATCAATTGCTGAAGGTGATATCTCTTACCGTGACGTATTAACTGTACAACCATTTGGTAACTTTGTCGCTTACGTGACAATGACAGGTAGCGAAGTAAAAGATTACTTAGCTAACGTAGCAGTTAAAACTGGTGGTGGTTACCCACAATTGAACAATGTTGCTATGGATGTTCAATGTACAGAAGGTACTGTTGATATCGCTTCATTAGGTGGCCGTGCATTTGATGAACAAGAAAACTATACATTCTCTGTGATTCATTTCAGTGCTGCTGGTGGTGATGATTACCCAATCATCAATCAACACCCTAACTACATTGATACTCAGTTAACCGATGCTGCAGTATTCCGTGAGTACTTTGTAGCTAACCCTGAGATATCAGCAGAAGATTATGCGCCAGTAGAAGGTCAATTAAACTTTTACCGTGATGGTACGCTAGTTAAAAGCTGTGCTGAATAATAGGTGTTGATAGCAGCCCTTTATTTAAAGAAACGCAGTTAATCAAAAAGGTAGCTTAGGCTACCTTTTTTGTTTTTCATTCTTAAGTTTTCGGTTAACGGACTAGATTGTTTAAGTTAAGATAGCCGCAAAAAATTAAAAGGGAATAAATCATGTCGTCTGCAACTACTGCACTTGAACGTATTACTGTTGAACCTACTACTGCAGCCACTGCTTGTGTCATTTGGTTACATGGCTTAGGTGATTCGGGAGCTGGCTTTGCACCAGTGGTGCCTTTATTGGGGTTACCACAAGATCACAGCATTCGATTTGTTTTTCCTCATGCTCCGGAACAACCCGTAACTATTAACGGTGGTTACATCATGCGCTCATGGTATGACATTAAAAGTATGGACTTACATGATCGTGCAGATATTAACGGTGTATTAGCATCAGAAAAATCGGTTAAAGCGCTGATTAATGAACAAATTGAGTCGGGTATTGCTGCTGAAAATATTGTTTTGGCTGGCTTTAGCCAAGGTGGCGTGATGAGTTTATTTACTGGTTTGCGTTTTGAGCATACATTAGCTGGCATTATGGCGCTGTCTTGTTATTTGCCTGCTGGCGAGGCGTTACCTGAAGGTTTACATCCATCAAATAGCCAAACCCCTTTATTACAACACCATGGTGAGCAAGATGAGGTCGTCCCTTTGTTTGCAGGTAAGATGGCCTATGATGCGTTAAATAAAGCCGGTTATGCGTCGACTTGGAAAACGTTCCCTATGCCGCACAGTGTTATTCCTGAACAATTAACTGAAATCGGCCAATGGATCACAGGGCGACTAATTAACTAGTTGTTTCAGTAAAAAGATAATGCGTCTGTTGTGGTGGAAGTATCAGTTAGAGTAATAAATAGCGTTAAATAAAAGGCTTAAGTGAAGCGACTTAAATAAGTTGGCTAGCTTAAGCTTTTTTTATTTTTAATGGGTAATAGTCACTTTAATTGTTGTTCTTAAATAAAGATAATCTACTTCAAAATATATAACTAAATATTTGTTATTTAAGGTTTTGATTTAAAAAAACTGACATGAATTGATGGTAATTTGTTATTATATTCTGCGAATTTTGTAATCAATATACGTTTACTGTTAATACCAAGGTTTAAACGATTGCGCTTTTTAGTGCTAAAGACCTGACTCTTTACGGATAAAATAATGAAAAAAACGATTCCGACGTTTTTGGCTTCCACTTTGAAAACCAAAATGAGTAAGACAATACTGCCGTTACTTATTGCCACGAGTGGGTTGGTGGCTTTATCGGGCTGTGAACAACGGCCACAATGTGACGATAACAACTGTACTAAATTTACTGTACTACATACCAATGATAATCACGGACGCTTTTGGCACAATAAAGCGGGCGAAGCAGGAATGGCTGCGCGATTTACTGTGATTGACGGTATTCGTAAAGAAGTGGCTGCGCAAGGTGGTCATACACTGGTGTTATCAGGCGGTGATATTAACACCGGTGTACCAGAATCTGATTTACAAAAAGCAGTACCTGATTTTATTGGTATGAACATGATTGGTTACGATGCCATGGCCGTTGGTAACCATGAATTTGATAACCCTTTATCTGTTTTAGATGAGCAAGCAAAGCTGGCCAACTTTCCAATGTTAGCGGCAAATATTTATCATAAAGATACTCAAGAGCGATATTTTGAGCCTTACAAGATGTTTACCTTGGGGGATTTGAATATTGCGGTAGTGGGTCTGACGACAGATGATACCCCCAAGTTGACCAATCCTTTACATACCGAAACGCTGACCTTCACTAATCCTATTGCAGAAATGAAGCAGCTTATTCCACAAATAAAGGCAAATGAAAAAGTCGATCTTGTGTTTGCTGCAACGCACATGGGCCATTATGAAAATGGCGAATTTGGTAGTAATGCACCAGGTGATGTCACTATGGCTCGTGAGCTTGAAGAAGGCATGCTTGATGCGATTATCGGTGGACACTCCCAAAACCCTGTGTGTATGAGTGGTCGCAACAGTGAGTATGATAAACGCTTTATGCCGGGGGACTCATGTCGCCCAGATAAGCAAAATGGCACGTATATAATGCAAGCTCACGAATGGGGACGTTATGTAGGCCGTGCAGATTTTGAGTACATTAATGACAAACTTTATTTAGTCGACTATCAATTAATTCCTATTAACCTTAAGCGTATGGCTTTTGGTAAAAAGTTAGCTTGGCCAGTTGCTGAGCCAATTGAACGAAATGCGGAAGTTGAAGCTGTGCTTAAACCTTACCAAGATAAAGGCAGTGCTGAACTCGATGTTGTTATTGGTCGCGTAAATGGTTTATTGCAAGGTGAGCGTAAAGTCGTACGTTCTCAGCAAACCAACCTTGGTCGTTTGATTGCAAAAGTGCACAGTGAAAAAGTGCGTGCTGATTTTGGCATTATGAATTCAGGTGGTGTAAGGGCATCCATTCAAGCAGGTGAGGTCGCATATCGTGATGTATTAACGGTACAACCTTTTTCAAATACCATAGGTTTTGCTGAAATGACCGGTGAAAAGCTGGTTAAATACTTATCAAAAGTAGCGTCCAATACGCGTACTAGCGGCGCTTATGCACAGTTTTATGGTATTGATATGACAGTGAAATGTCGCGATCAAGATGTTGAGATCCATAGCATAAACAACAAGCCTTTTGATATTAACGAAACTTATACCTTCTCGATCCCAAGCTTTAGCGCCGCAGGCGGTGATAACTATCCTAAGATTAATATTTTAGAAGCAGGCTATGTGGATGCTATTGAGCTTTATGATTATATTAAGACGCAACAGCAAATTAATATTGAAGATTATGAGCCAAATGGTGAAGTTAAGTTTGTTCAGTCTAAGAGCAGTTTAGGGTGCAGTATTTATTAATACTAACCTTTATAAGCCCCTAATGATGGCTGTAAAATGACGCTGCAATACTCAATATAGTTAAAGGCAACCGTAAGGTTGCCTTTTTTTATTAAATAAATTAATTTTTAAGTTGTTGAATCTTAGTGATTAAAATTTATTTATAAAATAAAAATGAAATTAATTTATCAAGTTTACTTGAAAACAAAAATAACGTTCTCATATCTAGTTATAAGTTAGGCACGCTCAATAGAGGTACTAACTGCCATTACGCCGCAAGGGTAATGATAAACGCCAATAATGGCATATTTTTTTCACATATTGCTTTAGACAAGGATATGAACATGCGTAAATTTAATGTAACTCCCGATTTAACTCCTCTATACCGCAGTGCGATTGGTTTTGATCGTTTAGCTAAAATGGCTGAGCACGCTGCAGTGCAAAATGGTAACACTGGTTACCCTCCTTACAACATCGAATTGCTCGGTGAAAACCGTTACCGTATCACGATGGCTGTTGCTGGCTTTAGTATGCAAGAGCTTGATATTACAAGTGAAGGTGACAAGTTATTGGTTAAGGGCAACAAGGTTGCTAACGTCAATGACGAACGAAAATATTTACACCAAGGTATTGCAGAGCGTGGCTTTGAGCGCACTTTCCAGCTTGCAGATCATGTAAATGTTGTTGGTGCAGATTTAGAAAATGGTTTGTTGAATATTGATTTAGTAAGAGAAATACCTGAAGCGTTAAAAGCGCGTAAGATTAAAATCAACACAGCAAACAATACTATTGATAGTGAGTAAACTTCAACAACCTAGCGCATAAGTTTTCCCCTATTGCACTTATGCGCAAGTTTCATCTTCCCTGATTATTTTGCCCAACAAGAATTTATTTCCTTGTTGGGCTTTTTACGTTATAGGTCGAGTTTTAAATTTACAGACTGTTAATCATCATTAAAGGCTTTATCAAGAATGACAGAACCAACACCGTCAATACCCAAATTGTCTTCAGGGTTGTAAATAGGGCAAGACTTCATAGATAGACAACCACAACCGATACAAGCATTTAGAGAGTCCCTTAAATCGGTCAAATAATGAATCCGTTGAGTTAACTGCTTGTGCCATGACTCAGACAATTTAGCCCAATCATCTTTATTCGGTGTCCGTTCATTGGGTAAATAACTAAATGCATGTTTAATTTCTTGTAAACTCACCCCCATTTTTTGTGCTGCTTTAATCACTGATATTCTTCTGATCACGTCTCGATGGTATCGGCGCTGGTTTCCTTGATTACGTAGGCTTTTAATCAAACCTTTTTTTTCGTAAAAGTGCAGGCTAGATACCCTAACACCACAACGCTTAGCTACTTGACCAACACTTAAATCCATTTCATTGAGCATCTGTTATCCCTTATATCTTTTACAAACTCTTCGCTATTAATTTCTTAATTATTCTTAAGTTATTGAAATTTGCGTATTAATAATTGGTTTCAAAAATATATTTCGAAAACTCAAAATATCACTTTACCTCAACTTAGGTTGAGGTTTTATAGTAGCTTCATCTTATATAGCAAGCAAGTTAGCCCTTATATCAAGACAAGGAGCCAAGCATGATTCAGGTGATTATCAATCAACAAATGATGGATCAAGTTGTAAAAAGTAAAGCCAATAAAAGAGCTAATAACAATCAGGTGCTGGTTAGAGGTGATAGCTCTGCAGCATTAAAAGCCAATCAACAAGACATTGCTGCTGTGATAGCCAGAAGTCGCGTTTTGTTTCACAACACGATGGCACTGAAATAACCCAAGTAGAACGAAGTGAAATAAAAAACGTACACAAACTAATTAATAACATTAAAGGAGTAAACTATGCGATTAGAACATTTAAATTTAGTGGTGAATGACTTAACTGAGACGCTGGCTTTTTATCAAGCTGCTTTTCCTCATTGGACTGTTCGTGGTGGCGGTGAGGGCGAGTGGCATGGAGTGCAGCGTAAATGGATTCATTTTGGCGATGATAATAACTATTTGTCACTTAACGATAACGGTAAAGGAACAATGAGGCCAATAGAAGGATATGATCTCGGCCTCGCTCATTTTGCTTATGAGGTGTCAGATCTCGAAGGTTTACGAAACAGAATGGAAAAAGCAGGGTTTGAAATCGCTATCGTTGGTGGAAAAGATGCTAACTACGACAGTGTTTATTATAACGATCCCAACGGTTATGAAGTTGAGTTTGTTCAATATACAACAGATATTCCGAGTGAAAGAAACCAATACTAAGCCGAATAAATGGAGGCATTATGCGATTAAACCAAGTCACTTTACCTGTGCATGATTTGTCGCTTGCTTGCGATTTTTATCTGACGCTGGGCTTTATCCAAATTGTTAGTAGCAATCATTATGCTCGTTTTATGTGTCCAGACGGCGACGCAACATTTTCGCTTTTTAAGCAAGATAAACCACAGTTAGTGGATGATGCGGTAAATTCCAGTGTCATTTACTTTGAGCATGAAGCGTTAAATGAATGGGTTAATGATTTATTGACGAAAGGGATTGAGTTTTATCAGCTACCTTTGGATGCCGGCTATTTGTGGCGCGAAGCGATTTTATTTGACCCGTCTGGTAATAAAATTAAATTGTACTGGGCTGGAGAAAATCGGCTTAACCCGCCATGGCGAGTTAATATAAAAAAGTAGTCTGAGTGCTGCTTTAATCGCAACAACTAAAAAGCCTGCGAAATATAACGCAGGCTTTATCGTATTGACACCACTATACCAACGAAGTGCTTATTGCTTCCAAGGGTTAACTGCGCCAGTGCCATTTGGGACTGAAGATGTAGGTGCTGAGTCAACTCTTGTCTGTTTACGAGCATTACTTTTTGAATTCTCGTAGGGTTTTTTATTGTCTTCTTGGTTAAATTTCTTTGCTTTATTTTTATTGTAATGATTGTTCTTGGGCTTATCAGATTTACCTCGTGACAAGCGTGGTTTGTCATCCTCTGTTTTTGCCCCAGCGTTTGCTGACTTAGTTTTGGAAGAGTTTGGCATTTTAGGATTTTTAGGGACAAAATCTAAAATTGAAATAGGCACTTCTTTACGAGGTGCAAAGCCGTCTACTTCTTTACGCTCGATGATATGGCCTAAACGACGTTCAATAGCGCATAAATTTTTAAAGTCATCCTTTGAGACTAAAGAAACAGCCAAGCCTTTTGCGCCAGCACGTCCCGTACGACCAATGCGATGAACATAGTCGTCAGCAGGAAATGGCAGGTCGTAGTTAATCACTAACGGTAGTTCATCAATATCAATGCCTCGAGATGCCACCCCCGTTGCGATTAAATAGCTGATTTTGCCAGCTTTAAAGTCCGCTAAAATTTGTTCTCGGATTGGCTGGCTACGACCGCTATGGAATGATTCAGCAATAATGCCACGCTTTTCGAGTTGAGTGACAAGCTTTGCTGCACCATGTTTAGTTTCGATAAAAATTAAGGCTTGTTGCCAATCATTTTCTTTAATTAAATGGCTTAACAATGCTGATTTTTTATCTTTATCAACCGTGGTTAACCATTGCTCGATTTTTGGCTGTGCATCTGTGTCAGCTTCGACTGATATTTGCACTGGTTTTTTCATCGCCGATTTAGCTAAAGCGCGTACTTGATTAGAAAGCGTTGCCGAAAACAACATATTTTGGCGGTCATCAGGTAAAAGTTCGATAATGCGGTTAATGTCTTCAATAAAGCCCATATCAAGCATTCTGTCGGCTTCATCTAGGACTAAAACTTCTAACTCATCAAAATTAACAGCACGTTGGGTATACATATCAAGTAAACGACCAGGAGTGGCGACTAAGATATCGATACCTTCAATTAAACGCTGCTTTTGTTGTTTACTGTCTACGCCACCATACATCACCATCGAATTGATGGATAAATTTTGACTGTACAGTTTGATATTTTGCTCAACTTGCACAACAAGTTCACGCGTTGGAGCCAGTACCAAAGCTTTAACTCGTTTCCCTCGGACTTTTTGACCCGCTTTAAAGCGCTCTAAAATGGGTAAAATAAAACTAGCGGTTTTACCTGTGCCTGTTTGCGCTGCAGCAATGATATTCTTACCCGATAGAGCAACAGGAATGGCTTTAGCTTGAATAGGACTAGGCTCGGTATAGCCTAATTTATTCAACGCACTAGTGATTGGATCGCTTAATCCCAGTTTTGCAAATGGCATGTATTTTCTCGGGTAATGTTCAACAGTTAACTGTCGCAACAGTGACTTTATGACTGCTGCAGTAAAGAATAGACGGTAAGTATACCAGAGTGCGAAAAACTTAGGCTAGTGAAGTGAGGTCAGTGTAAAAAATTAGGTGAAATAAAAAAGGAGCACTAGGCTCCTTTAGTTTTTGGGCTAATGCCAATTAAGCTTTCATGGCCTTATCACCGCGTGCTAGACCCACAACGCCTGAACGTGAAACTTCAATGACTTTAGTGACTTCGGCAAGTGCACTGATAAAAGCATCAATTTTCTCACTGGTACCCGCCATTTGAATAGTATATAAGCTTGAAGTTACATCAACAATCTGTCCGCGGAAGATATCAGCTGTGCGTTTCACTTCTTCACGCAGCTCACCTTGTGCTTTGACTTTGACTAATGCTAACTCACGTTCAATATGCGCATTTTCAGTAATGTTGGATACTTTTAATATATCAATGAGCTTATGCAGCTGTTTTTCAATTTGCTCATGAACATTGGCTTCGGCATTGACTGTGATATTCAGTCTAGAAAGTGTGGTGTCCTCTGTCGGCGCCACGGTTAAACTTTCAATGTTGTAGCCACGTTGAGAGAATAAGCCAACCACACGAGACAATGCACCTGGTTGGTTTTCAAGTAATACAGAAATAATACGACGCATTAGCTTCTCTCCGTTTTGCTTAACCACATATCTTTCATTGATTCACCACGAATTAGCATTGGGTAAACGTGCTCTGTTTCGTCGACACTAATATCAACAAACACAAGTTTGTCTTTCATTGCGAGTGCTTCAGCTAATTTTGATTCAAGCTCATTTGGATCGCTAATAGTCATACCTACATGACCATAGGCTTCTGCAATCTTGGCGAAGTTAGGCACTGAGTCCATGTATGAATGTGAATGACGGCCTGAATAAATCATATCTTGCCATTGCTTCACCATACCTAAAAAGCGGTTATTTAGGTTGATGATTTTTACGGGTGTATCGTATTGAAGTGCTGTTGAAAGCTCTTGAATGTTCATTTGGATTGAGCCATCACCAGTGACACAAACTACGGTTTCATCTGGCATCGCCATTTTAACGCCCATAGCAGCAGGTAAACCAAAGCCCATGGTGCCTAGACCACCTGAGTTAATCCAACGACGTGGTTTATCAAATGGATAGTAGAGTGCTGCAAACATTTGATGCTGGCCGACATCTGATGTGACGTAAGCATCGCCATCAGTTAATTTGTGTAATGTTTCAATGACCTGTTGAGGCTTAATTCTATCGGATGACTTGTCATAAGCTAAACTATCTCGTTGACGCCACTGATTGATTTCTTCCCACCATTGGTTAATGGTTTCTGCGTCATTAGATTTTTGTGTTTCATCAAGTAGGTTGAGCATACTGTCGAGAATGTTTTCAGCAGAACCAACAATGGGGATATCGACACGCACTGTTTTAGAAATCGATGATGGATCGATATCAATATGTAAGATTTTTGCGTTAGGGCAATACTTTTCAACGTTATTGGTTGTCCGATCATCAAAACGAACCCCAATGCCAAATATTAAGTCACTATTATGCATTGCCATGTTTGCTTCATAGCGACCATGCATCCCTAACATGCCTAAACATTGTGAGTGAGTCCCAGGAAATGCGCCTAATCCCATTAAGGTATTAATAACAGGAATATTCAGGCGTTCAGCAAGTTGTAGAATTTGCTTGTCGCACTCAGAGATAATTGCGCCGCCGCCAACATATAATACGGGTTTTTTAGCCGCGAGAAGGGCGTGTAGGCCACGGCGGATCTGGCCTTTATGCCCTGAGGTTGTTGGGCTATAAGAGCGCATGTTTATGCTTTCTGGATAAACATAGTCATGTAAAATTTCAGGATTTAAGCAGTCTTTTGGTAAATCGACCACCACAGGACCTGGTCGACCTGTTGAGGCTATATAAAAGGCTTTTTTAATGATCTCAGGGATTTCCTGAGGATCTTTCACTAAAAAGCTGTGTTTAACGATTGGGCGTGAGATACCAATCATGTCACATTCTTGGAATGCATCATTACCAATCAAGTTACTATGAACTTGACCAGATAATACCACCATTGGAATGGAGTCCATGTAGGCAGTAGCTATTCCGGTAATGGCATTAGTTGCCCCCGGACCAGATGTTACAAGAACAACACCAACATCACCCGTGGCACGGGCATAACCATCAGCCATGTGTACAGCGGCTTGTTCGTGTCTTACAAGGATGTGTTCGACACCTGCAATTTCATGCAGTGCATCGTAGATATCGAGAACTGAGCCACCAGGGTAGCCAAAGATGTGTTTTACGCCTTCATCGATTAACGAGCGCACAATCATACTTGCGCCGGATAATTTTTCCATTGCTAAATCCTCTTAAGTTACCGTTGTGGGTAAACAGTATCTTGTTACAACGACGGTAATCGTTCTAAAAGTTAAGTTTGAACGGTAATTCAAACTCGTTTATCTCAGTGGTCAATAACCACATTAGATAATGGACTTATTCAAGGTTGAAACTTTTCTAAGATTCAATGAAATAAGATAATTTCATCATATTTATTTTTGGCGTTGATACAAGAGGATTTTAAAAATAGTTTGCTAAACTTGAATGAAATTCATGATTATTTAATAAAATTGATTCTTTAGTCATATTAACGAGGTATAACCTTAATAAATTACATTTTATTGAATAGTTCCAGAAGAAGTAACCTCGGCTAGAACCGTTGACGTAAGCAAATTCGTTCGTTGAACCTTAACATCATAAGGTCAGGCTTTATTTAAATTGTGCGTATTGGTTTTTGCCATTCTCTTTAGCGTGGTACATGGCCGTATCAGCTTGTTTAATGATTGCTTCCATCCTAAATTTAACTTTTTTGTGTAATGGCAATTGTGGATGTCTAGAATATGAAAAACCAATACTGGCACTGACTTGTAATACTTGCTCTTTATAGTGGTAAGGTTGACTGATTGTTTTGCATAAGTTTTCAGAGATTTTCTCAATACTATTGATATGATTAATGTCATTCAGTAACACAGCGAATTCATCACCACCAAGGCGACAAACAATGTCTGAATTACGCACCACATTTTTCATTCTTTTTGCTACTTCAATCAAAATAAAGTCACCCGCATCATGGCCAACATTGTCGTTTACGGCTTTAAAACCATCAAGGTCGATATACAGTAAACCAAAAAAATGACTGTTTTCATCAAGGTTATCTTTTCTTTTTGAGCGGCGATTAGAACGTGTTTCTTGATCTAAAAACATTTTAAATAGTCGGTCATCAAAAAATGCCCGATTGGCCAGTTTTGTTAAAGTATCATGGTGCGCTTTATGGAACAGTTTACGCTCGCTTTCTTTATGAATTAAGATATCACTCAATAAGCGTTTATTTTTAAAAGATAAGAATATCACCAAAAGTGCAATCGCTAACGCGACTTGTATTGAGAAACGAATAGTATTTTCCGCTTCACTAATTTGCTTCGACAAGGCGAGGTTACTTTCATGTATTCGCCGTTGTTGCTTGGTGACGAGAACCTCTAATTCTTTTGTGAGCTCTTTGAGTGTTGGTGTGGTGTTCTGCTTCATTAATTGACGATCGGCTCGCCAATTATTGCCTGCATGAATATTAATTGCTTGAACAAGCGCTGCCTGATAGGCCGCGGTATTTGCTTCGAATTCATCCAATAGGTCGAGCTGATCGTCATCCATTTCATAGCGACGTTTTTCTAATGCTTCAAATGACTGATTAACACCTGTTTTAAATAGCGCAATTTCATCTATGGTTGGCAATTGCCTAAAGGCAAGGTAGTTTCTGACTTCACTGACGAGCATAATCCAGTTATACCTAAGGTCTTCAATCAAAGGTAAGATGCTTTGCTGTTCATTAATTGCAGTTGCCAGTAATAAGTCATTAACGATTTGATTCATATTGATGGCAATAGGCTCAAGTTTTGACGATGCAATCCCAATTGCAGGCATATTTTTATTGTTGTTTTGAGCTAACTCTAGCATTGATAAATTATGAGTTATGATTTTGTCTACTAACTGCCTAATTCGTAATAGTTGTTCAGAATCATCCAGTTCGGGATTTAAGTTTGTTAAGTTAACCAGTTCAGTTAATGTGGAATTGATGTCATTTACCTTTTCCCTATATAGGTTCATGTTGTAATCATCTTTCTCAATGAGGTAATTCCCTAATACACTCAAACTATGGTAAAAATGCGAGGTTAATTGCATTGCGCTGAGCATTTTAGGTTGATATTGCGATGTGACCTTGGTGAGTTTTTCTTGGGTTGAAGAAAAACTCACAAGTGAAACTAACGTGATAGAAAGTAGCACTAAGACAAGAACAATTGTGGCTGCTATGGCTTTTTGTTTGAGACTAAATCGAGTTAACATATTCATCATGGGTTAGTTTGTGCCACTGTAAAAATTTGAAAATATAAAGTCTCTATCTGCAACGTTTTGGTGACAACCAGCACATTGTTGCTTCACCATTTTATCTTTACGGCTCCCTTTGATCATTTGTTGCCCATTGACTGAAAATTGCATGTACTCCCAGTTTCCCCCTTCAGCGTCGTATCCTTGGGGGTGCTTAACCATCACTGTTATGGATTTGGGATCCGCAGGTTTGCCATTAAGCATTTGATAATTTTCTTTAATAAAAATGGTGCCAACTGGATAAGTGAAATACTCAGGCTGGTTATCTTCATCTTCTGGGTCGCCAAACCAGGCACTGAATTCTAGAAAGTTATTGCGATAAGCACGTTCTCCATGATTAGTGTAAATCACTACGAACTGTTCCCAATGCAAACCTGAGTGTTCAAAACCTGTCAGTCTCCGCCATTGCTGTTGATAATTTTCTGAATCAGGAATGAGTTGGTGATCGAAGTTAAATATATCGACTTGATAAGCTTGAGTGTTGGCTATTTCAGTTTGTGAAGCGAGCCGAGTCGAAGTGGTAAGTGTCAATAATATTAGGGAAACCTTTATAAATTGATATGATTTCATGGTGGCCTACTTTTGATTAATGGTAAGAAGACCACGGACTTTACCTTTTTTGGTAATCTCAGCTGTCCAGATAGAACCTGATGTTAACTCGACGGTAAGTAAGTCGTATTTGGGAATACTAAAGACGACTTTGTTTGAGTCTGCTGGCACATTTTTGATGCTAAAGGTATATTCTTGTGTCCCTTTTTGAAATTCAAGAATTTGATGAAAGGGCGTATCTATTGCTGCTAGGTAAGTTCTCATTTTAGGGTGAATTTTACAGCCAACTCTCACGATACTGTTTTTATCCCAATCGACTTTTATTTTCTTTTCTCCTCCAGGCGACATTAATCCAACATCAAATTTTGCGGATTGACTTGTGTCATTCGCAAATACGTTGTGTTCAACATCATCTGAATTTTTAAAGGTCACTAGGTTACCCGCATTAACAACAGCCATCTTGCTAGTGAATTGTTTATCAACTTGATCGATAATCGGCGCATATTGGTCTGATTGGCTTGATGGCACATACACAATTCCAACCATTGGCGGCTTTTTTATAAATGATATTGTGCCAGTAATTTCAGTCGCGAAAGCGGCCGGCAAGGCAAGCATATTGGCGAGTAGAATAGTTAACAAGCATTTCGTCTTTGCCGTTTTTGCAGGGTTCATTTCCATATGTTTTCTCACTTATGCATCTCATTGGGTGATATCTGAGCCTTTGTCATGCTTGGCGGACGCGCGATAAGAACTGGATCAGTTAAGGCTGATAAAAAAGCAATTAAGTCACGAATTTCTGATTGAGACAGACTTAATGGTTCCATTAGCTTGTCTTTATTTGGACCAGAGCCGCCGCCATCATTATAAAAAGTCATTACGGACTCTAAATCAGGCAATGACCCATTATGCATATAAGGCGCGGTTAAGGTGATATTGCGAAGAGTCGGTGTCTTAAATCGGTATGCCAGAGAGTTATCTTTAATGACATTGGCTCTGCCTTTATCCTCAAATGCAATACCTAAACTATGAAAACTGTCGTCGGTAAAATTTGCACCGTCATGGCACTCAATACATTTCGCTTTTCCTTCAAATAAAGCTAATCCGTTTTTTGCTTGAGGACTTAGTGCGTTTTCTGCTCCCGCGAGGTATTCATCAAACGGAGAGTTGTTGGTAATGATGTTGCGCATAAACGCCGCTAAAGCTTGGCTAATTAAATGAGGAGTGATGTCAGTTTGCTGGTAAACCTGTTTAAATTTTGATTGATAGAATTGGCTCTTAGCGATTCTTTTTAATAAAACTTTCTCTGATAAATTCATTTCCGAAGGGTTATAAATTGGCATAAGCACTTGATGTTCAAGTGATGATGCTCGTCCATCCCAAAATAGGCTGCTTGACCAAGCTAAATTGTATAAGGGAGGGGTGTGTCGCGTTAATGGTTTGCCGTCATGACCTGCACTTAATTTTAATCCGTCACCAAATCCGTTATCAGGGTTATGGCAAGTTGCACATGAAATGGTGTGGTTTCCCGATAACTGTGGGTCAAAGAAAAGGTACTTGCCAAGCATGATCTCTTCGGCACTTGGAGGCATATCGACTGGGTATTCAATATCATCAATATCTGGTGTTGATAAAGGCTCAGCGATCACGCTAGCACTCGTCAGCATGGATAGTGTGATTAAACAAATTGTAGAAGCTGACAAACGTCTTTTAAGCTTATCAGTTAATAGCCGTTTTAGTACCGAATGTATGATGGTTATTACTCCGTTAATGTCATCATGGGCTGACGTGCTTACTTTGTGTCATCCTTAAA
The DNA here is from genome assembly GCF_002075795.1 of Shewanella japonica. Classification (NCBI taxonomy): domain Bacteria; kingdom Pseudomonadati; phylum Pseudomonadota; class Gammaproteobacteria; order Alteromonadales; family Shewanellaceae; genus Shewanella; species Shewanella japonica. The sequence goes on along the minus strand of NZ_CP020472.1, from coordinate 2,791,286 downwards.
TGTTATTAGCAGCTCTGCACTAGCATTCGCACTTCAATGTCACTATGGATTTAGTGTCATTTTGACAATAGCTTAATCCATTCTATGGTGTGCAATTCACTGCCGTTTCTTGTTCATTCATTAACATATCAATAGTCAGTCTAGTAGAGTTCTGTGAATTAGCTAAAGATATGATTGTTTTTTTACTTCAAGACAAATCTCGATATTTGAGTGCGTTAGGCTCGATTTGAATGACGGATACATGGCAGGTGACAGGCAAATGACGGGGTAAAACATGATGGTTTTGTAAGGCCAATTAGGGAAATGACTTCCTCTACAGTTCCAATGAAAGTAGAGGAAGTTAATTGAAGCGTATGATTGTTTAGCGAGTCTCAGTATGAGCTAACGTTTTATTCTAGGTCGTTAGCTTATTAACTGTCGTTTTCGCAAGTCGTTTACGGGTTATAAGGTTGCGTGCGTTGATATAGCAAACAGGCCATGACCATCACCACTGAAATCAGCATCAATGCAGAGAATGGAACAGCGGTGCCAGTATAAAAGAACGCAAGTAAAGGACCAGCTAAAGAGCCAAACCCAAAACGTAATGTTCCAATAACCGCAGTGGCGGTACCCGTTTCTTTTTTAAACTTCATCAATACAATGGCATCAGCATTGACAGACATGATACCTAAACAGCCCATTAAAGGGATCAGCATTGCAACAGTGTAGTGATAACTTAAATCGACAATATTGACGATTAATAATCCTGTGGCAGCTAATGAGCCAAAAACTGTTGCCACAAATAACATACGGCTTGAACCATATCGAGTTACGATTCTAGAATTGATTATATTTGCCAGCATGAGTGCACCGACATTGGTACTAAATAAAACGGCAAATAAGGTTTTATCGAGTCCGAATACTTCCATATAAATAAATGGTGAAGCAGTTAAATAACAAAAAAACGCAAATGAGGTTAATACACCACACGTGATGTTTACTTTGACGCCTTGGCGAGTTAATACGGTTTTATACGCAGCAAAGAAAGACTGCTTACTTCGTGTATCAGCGGCTTTATCACTGGGCATTTTTAACTTGAACAAGACGATCAGTAACAAGGCAATTGCATAGCAGCTTTGACTGAGAAAAATTAACGGCCATTCACCCAGCTCCAGTATCAAGCTACCTAAAGAGGGAGCTAATAATGGTGCGAGCATCATGATTAAGCTGACGTAAGACATCCCTTTTGCTGTGTTATCACCATATACCTCTTTGATATAACCCGGAACCACCACAGTGGCAGCTGCGCCAATAAATGCTTGCACAAAACGCAATGCTAAAAAAACTTCGATTGAGCTACATATTGAAATAAAGAAGCTGATTACGGTAAATCCGCTGAGACCAAAAATGACTAGCGGTCTGCGGCCAAAACGATCTGCAAGCGGGCCGAATGTAAGCATACCTAATGCATAGCCAGCAAGATAGATACTCAATGACTGCTGCACAGTGGTTACGTGCGTTGAGTATGTTTGAGCGATATTCGACATGGCAGGTAGATACATGTCGATAGCGAGTGGCGTAATGGCCACAATGGCAGCAAGCATTGGAATTAGCATTGCTAAATTCGGCACATTTGGCGGAGTAGTATTGTGATGCGTGTTTAAAGACTGGCTCACTCTAACCTCAGTTTATTGAAAGAATAGGGAAATATGAAGTAGATGAAGAATTAAGTGTTTAAATTTTATCATGAGAACTTGCTAATAGAGCGAAATAATTTTTATGAACTTGTATCAATTTATTTACTGGTTAACCCAAGTTTTTTGTCACAATACCTTAACAGTCTCGTCGTTTGATTGTCATTGAGTTTGCGTAGCTTACTTGAAATTTTTATAACAAGTACGCAACAGGAACAAACATGAAAACAGCAGTTTTACCTTTAGTCGCAATGATGTCTGTAATAACTTTATCAGGGTGTGATGGCGATGATGGCAGTAATGGACAGGACGGCAGTAATGGAATCAATGGTCAAAGTTCATTGTTACTTGCAAGTGAGCTACTGACTGGACATGCACAATGTCCTTTTGGCGGACAACAGATTGAGACTGGCTTGGATGTCAACGGTAATGGAATACTGGACATTGACGAAATTGATTCTTCACAAACTCAAATCATGTGTCATGAGCAACAAGGTGCATTATCAGCAGAATTAGTTGGACGTTATCAGTCTGGTATTTTTGGACAAAGTGCTGCTGAAATTGTTGATTACCATACACAAAGCAGACTTGTTTTTGTGGTTAATGCTCATAGCGGTCAGGTTGATGCGTTAGATATTTCAGTGCTATCTACAGAAGGTGATATCACTGTAATGACAGCTGATGATATAGCAGCGACTAATTTAAATAATCTAACTAAGGTGTTTAGCATAGATGTGGCTACCGATGCCGAAATAACAGGCTTAGGTAATGTAAATAGCATCAGTATATATGACGACTTGTTAGCTGTTGCAGTTGAAAGGGCCGATGAGTTAGGGAATGCGACTCAAGGCAATGGCGTTATAGCCTTTTATCGATTATCAGCAGCAGGTGAAGCCAGTTATATTAAAGCGGTTACCGTTGGTGCTTTGCCAGACAACCTTGTATTTAGTCATGACGGCGCTCTTGTCATCGTAGCGAACGAAGGTGAGCCCAATAGTGATTATAGTGTTGATCCACAAGGTTCAATTGCCGTGATTACAATTGCTGATAATAGTCCTGCTGATAGTGCGACAATCATTGATTTTAATGACTTTGATGCTGGTGGTACGCGCCATGATGAAATGAGCGACTTGATTAAGTTAAATGGTCCCGGCGCTTCGGTATCACAAGATCTTGAGCCTGAATATATTGCTGTTTCATTAGATAATAAATATGCCTATGTTAGCTTGCAGGAAAATAATGCCATTGCGGTGATTAATTTGACTGATAATACTGTTGAGCAGATTAATACCCTGGGTCTTAAGCATTATGGTGATGTAGGAAATGAAATTGATGCAAGTGATAAAGATGATGCTATTAACATTCAAACTTATGAAGGTGTTTATGGTATGTATCAACCAGATACGATCGCTTCTTATCAATGGAATGAACAAACATTTGTGGTCAGTGCTAATGAAGGAGATGCCCGTGATTATGATGGCTTTTCTGAAGAGGCACGAGCGGAAGATTTACTCTTAGATGCTAATCATCCTCAAGTCGCTGCAGCTCAAGATAAAACGCAATTGGGCCGACTAAAGGTGACAACGACAATGGGGGATGATGATGGCGATGGAGATATGGATAGAATCGTTTCTTATGGTGCTCGTTCATTTTCTATTTGGACTCATGATGGTCAATTAGTCTTTGATAGTGGTAGTCAATTTGAGCGTATTACCGCTGCAATTTTAGCTGACAACTTCAATAATCATAATGAAGAAAGTAAAGGTGACAGTCGAAGCGATGATAAAGGACCTGAGCCAGAAGCATTAGCTATTGGTCAAATTGCAGGTAAACAATATGCATTTATCGGCCTTGAGCGTACGTCTGGTTTTATGATTTACGATATCAGTAACCCTTTTGATGTTCGTTTTGTCGATTATGTTGTTAATCGTGATTTTGACATTGAATTTGAAATAGACGGCAGCGACATTTCTGGTCAACCAGAATTAGCAGGCGATCTTGGTCCTGAAGGAATGAAATTTGTTAGCCCAGAAAACAGTCCAAATGGTTTGCCATTATTGATAGTTGGTAATGAAGTGAGCGGAACGACGAGTGTTTATCAACTATCTTTTGCGCAATAAGTATCTAAAAGCATTGGTATTACAGTCGTTAACGATTATGCCGTAATTGAGGCGTCCATTTGGTTAGTCAAAGGTCAATATTGATTTATTGGCCTTTTTACGTTTCAACTTAGTAAATCTTGTCTTTTTAGGTCGCTAACACACTAATCGAAAACAATAATTATGTTTCTCTACTGATAAAGATGATTTTTTTCTGATTAAGATCATGTATTCTGTCATTGTGTGACTAAGTTAACTATTTGGTAAGGGAGTAAGAATGGCAAACATAGACAGTCATAGTGTGCTAACCGGCGACCATGTCATTTTAGAACCGCTAAGTATCGATCATGTTGCTGCTCTTAGTTTAGCAAGTGCAGATGGCAACCTTTGGGAGTTATGGTTTACCTCGGTTCCACACCCAGACGAAATGAAAGCTTATGTAGAGAAAGCGCTACAACAAGAAAAACAAGGTGAGTCATTAGCGTTTGTGGTCAGGGATAAAACTTCAGGTGAAATTATTGGCTGTACTCGAATTTGTCATTGGGATCAGCCTAATCGTCGTCTCGAGATTGGCTACACTTGGTATGCTAAACGTGCCCAACGAACGTCAGCCAATACCGAAACCAAGTTATTGTTATTGGATTATGCTTTTAATACGTTAGATGTCATGGCAGTGGAATTTAGAACACACTGGCATAACCAAGCATCAAGACAAGCCATTATGCGCTTAGGTGCTAAACAAGATGGTGTGCTGAGAAACCATAAAATTCTTAAAGATGGCACAGTAAGAGATACGGTTGTGTATTCCATTATTGATACTGAGTGGACAACGGTTCAAAAGCATTTAAAGCACCGTTTAGATTATTATCGTCAGCAATATGCTAATGCGATGCTTAATACAGAAATAAACTACTAACTAAAACAAGTAATTAAATATCGTTAGCCTTGTGAATCTAAGGTAATGATTGTCTTGTAGAAATAAAATATGTAAAGGAAATTTCATGGGCAAAAAAGGATATATGTTATCTGCCGCTGTGTTGATGACAGCAAGTTTTCAGGCAAGTGCGCAAGATAAGGCTGAAGCGGCGTTTAGTAATGAGTTAGTTCAATGTGCAGCTTATTATGAAATTGCCTCTGGTGTGATCATGGGAATGGATGCGCCGCAGATGCAAGCTGTGGGTTCTCGATTAAAAATCTCAGGTGAAGAAGCTGAAAAATTAGCTGGTCAATATATGGCTGCAGATGCTGTGACTACCGCAGTTGCTGAAGCCAAAGAGCAACAGATTGCAAGTTTAGGTGGCTCAAGTGGTTTAGGCCCTTTAATGGGAAAATATAAAGAGCTATGTAAAAAAGTCGTCTTAGATCCGCAATCACGTCTAGAATATTGGGCTATGGTTACTATGTAATATCAAATATAAAGCCGAACGAAATACGTTTGGTTTTTTTAATCATTAACCCCATTAATTGAACAATTAATGGGGTTATTTTTTTATCTGGGTTTTATCGCTAAATCATATTTTTTTGCTATTCGATTGAGTCGACCAGATTCCTGCAAATCAGATAACCATTTTTGCAATTTCGTTTTAGAAATTACAGCTTTGGGGTTTAACAAAATACTATGAGAATATGTTTGATCTAATTTCTCTGAAATTAGCAGGTTATCTCTGATTTTTGGATACATTTTAATGTAATGCTGCAGGTAAGATAAGGTGACAGGGGCAATGTCAGCTCTGCCTTTTAATACGCTTTCAATCGATGCTCGGTTAGTATGAACAAATTGAATATCAAAATCGCTCATTAGATCTTGTTCATTGTTATTCCACTGGGCAAACTGATAATGATAACCGCTGACTAAACTGAGTGATTTATTTCCAAAACTATCAAAGTACTGCTGATCTTTCACCCCATCTCTAAGTGTTATAAACACTTCGCCATCAACAATGTCTAGAGGAATAAATTCGGCAATGAAGCTTTTCCAGCCCCAAATAGGACTTTCAAAAAACATCATATCAAACCGTCTTATATCATAGGCTTGGTAGCGATTCTCAATACTTGTATTAACAAATTGAAACTCAACTTCAGTTTGTAGTTGATTAAAGGCAGCAATGAGATCAATAGTAAAACCTTGAAATAAGCCGTCTTCGGATACATCAACATAAGGAGCAAACAAATAGCCCCCGACGTTTACTACGGGTTTTGCTTGCAGTGGGGTTGCCACGAAAAGACAAATTGTAATTATTATAGTGAGTGTCTTATTCATATAATTTTAGCGGTTGGATGTGTGGTTATTTGGCACCAGACAAAAAATTGACATGTTACAAATGTAACACTTTTGAACTAGAAAAAATACCATTAAAAAATGTATGGTTTAAGCTTTACTTTGTAAAATACCAGAGAGGAAATGACAGGTTGCGCTTATGGTGGGGTTAAGGGCTAGCAAGAACGTTAATTAAAGACTAAATAGGTCTATTGCTGAAATCTTTGCTTGATCAGTAACCAAACAAAGATGAGTTAACTGGCATTACTTTTGTTGCCACTTACCAGAAATCGTTTGAATATAATGATCCTTTTTTGCAGCTGCTATGGCTTTTTTTGCTGCGAGCATAGCTACATCATCAGTCGATAATTTATTCTTTTTAGCTATTTTTTGGTAGTGTAGTTTCCGTTTTGCATTGACATCATTCATGACTTTTTTGGCTTGCTCATTGTTGCCGACTAACCCTAAGTATCCGTTAGTTTGTTCGCCAAGTAAGCCCTGACTCTTAGCCTGCTGTAAGGTCAATGCAAGTGCAGAACTTGAAAACAATAGTCCGGTTAGTATAGCAATTAATATAACTTTCATTGGTATTGCTCCCTATAACTAAAATAATTCGTCATCTTCGAGCAATACATCGAGCTCTTTATCTATTTTTATAATAATTCGTGCTCTATTTTCACATTTAGATTAATTTCGATGGGTTTATCTGGTGGCGCTATTTTTACCGTAGGCGAGCATGCCACAGCAGCTAAGCAACAGAAACTGATAAAAATAATATTAACAACGTAAGGTGTTTTCACTGAGTGGTCCTTTTACTTCACGGAACGTTCGATGTCATTTTGCAGTTGATTGCCAATCTGGGTACTTTTATACAGTTGAAATAAGTTCTCTTCATGAGAATAGTTCAAATGTATTGGCCTTTCAATGTCTTGGCTTTTGCCTTTTACTTGCACTTTCAAACTCGCATCACCGTTATCTTTCATATCGAATGTACTGCTTAGTTGGCTATATTCGAGATGTTCTAGAGCTTGCACCACAAAATCAAGATGGGGTTGTGAAGCCCTTATTTGTTCAAGTGCTGGGTTATTAGATACTTGAATTAACCCGCCAGGTTTTCTTGCGGCAAGATGACCGCCCGCTATGGTGACTTTGCCATCTACTAACGTGGCGGGAAGTACACCATCAAAAATCCCATTTGCATAAACACCGACTTGGGGCTGCGCTGCTAATAAGGCTTCTAGACTGATCCCATTAAGGACAAAGTAGCCCTCTGAGATATCGTGTAACCTTAAATAAAACTCAGGAATTAGAAACTCCCCATCAAGTAAGTCGCCGCTGGCAGTCAAATTGACGTCAGTATCACTAAGGCCGCTGATTTCTTGTAACCAATTTTTGGCAGGTACTTGTTCGTTTTTACCTAAGGATAAATTGGCTGATAAGTTAATGTTGTCTAGGTTTATCCCTGCGTATGCCTCGGGAATATCTATTTGTGCTTGTTGGCATAGCAATCGACTTTGGCTGAATGTTTCGGGTCGTTCAGGTGTGCTATGTGCTTGTTGCCAATTAAACTGGCAATTAGCTTGAGCTGTCGCATCATACATCACATTTTCGTGGTATTTTGCGTCGATATTGGTCAGCTGTTGCTCGAACTTCATTTCAAAAAGTGACACACCTTGGGCCTCGATTAATGCAAAGCCAGCGTTTAATTTACTGCGGCCATCTATTTTCATGTTATCAGGCAGCATCTGGGTATGTTCAAATGTCGAAAGAATATCTGCCAGTTCAGTGTCAAATGACCATTGTCCGGCGAGTGAGGCAGGCTGGTGCTGCTGGGGCAATTTTAATAAGTGATAGCTAGATAGCGAAAGGGCGTCAAGTTGCCATTGCTCAGTTCCCGTCAGTAATTGTTGTTTTAATGATAGTGTTTGATCTAAATTTATTTGATCGAATCTTAATGCCTTATAACGGCGTGTTCTCGACTTACTCGGGATAAGCTTATCAAGCTTAATATTATTCAGTTGCCAACTAAGAGTTGACTGATTGGTTTGGGATAAGGCTTGCGATAGTAGGTCAATGCTAGGCGTGGTTTCGTTCAATGTTAATTCAATGTTCTGTTTAGCTTCAATTCGAAACTTGCCTAATTGAGCCTCATAACTTGGCTTATTAAATGCTAAGGGCGTTGGCTGAGTAAATGAAAAGGAATCGAAGCCTAATGCAAAACCATTTACGTTAAACTTAATTACTGAACGCAATGGTACAGGTGAGTTCGAGGGATTAAGGTTAGATGGCTGCAAAGCAGCATTAGAAGATGTTAAAGAAGGCGTTTGAGATACAGCAAGACTTGAGGTCTCTGTTAGCTGCCAATATACATTTTTTGTATTTAGGTTTTTATGATTAATGGTGGCATCGAGTTTATCTGAATATATTGACGCGCTATTAATAACCATGTCGGCAGTATTATTTGTTGCCTTGATTGAAATATCCGTTGTTAGTTCACTATTTTCGAAACTGATCTCATGGGGGATAAAATCCATAGCGGTTAGGTTGATGTGTTGTTTCTGCTTAAGGTGGCTTAATACTTCTGCGTCAAAGCTGATATCTGAATTATCTTTTACGATATGATTATTTTTTAAAGTGATATCAGCTGACAAAACAGGATGAGAAATGTTAATAGCGGCATCATAATTCGCTGTAATAGTTGTTTGGTCATCCAATCTTGTTTGTATAGTCAGAGGTTTGGTAAGAGCGAGTTGCCAAAGAATAGGGTGCTCAAGCTGTTTTATTAATTCATGTTTATCTGTTGGCAACACTATTGAAGGCTGCAGTAGTTGGATCAATTGTTCCAACTGGCGTTTGTCTGTACTTTGTTGCCAGCTTATTGGGGCAAGTATAACGTTTAGGTTTGGCGAAACCGTATCTGCTTCAGGCTTGTAGTTTATTTCTAGTTGAATTGGCGATGCAGGATTAAAAGCAACGTTTTTAACTGCTGATGAGCTGATAGTTAACTCATTAATTGTTTGCTTGCTTTGGATTGCCCCAGTGATTAAATCTATTGAAGTTGTGCTATTCCAAAGCCCTTTAATTGTCAGCATATGCGTGTTTATGGCACTTTGTAATGAGTCTAATGTTGATAAAAAAGAGGATTGTTCTAAAGAAGAACTGGCTCGCTCCTTATCCTGTAAACTGTCTTTCTGAGTATGTAAGGCATATTCGTTTAGGGTGAGGCTCAGTTGTTCCAACCCTTCACGGAGTGAGTTAAGTTCGGTGTAGTGAGTAAGCTGCCATTGAGTGGAATCGAGTGTTAGAGATAGGTTTGCGACAGCCTGTTGCATGACTAAAAATTCACCGCTTAACGTTTTACGTATAGAACGACTTGGTTGTGCATGACTGAGTTTAGGTGTCAGCAAATTCAGGTGCTTAGCTTGAATAATTGCACGATCATTATTTTGAAATGGTAAATAGATATTTATTGCTGCTAATTTTATTTCGGGAATGTGCGATAAACTTAATCCTATACTCCCAGCGTTATCTGTTTGCTGTTGGGGCTGAAAAAAACTATCTCCCAAGTTAACATCAATTTTATTCACACTGAAATCACTAATATCTTCTAGTGATAACTTTATATTTTTTAAGACATTATACCCATTGTTGAGTTGGATTTTAACTTCATGAAGGGCTATTTCACTATCTTGATAACGAACTAATATGAAAGGAAAATGCCATTGATTAGCGCTATCAATACTAACCTTGGCATCTAAAACTCTTACATTGTATGGCTCTGCTAACGAGTTCACGATATTCAGTGCAATCGACCGAAAATTTTGTTGGATGAACACAGCAAATATTGTGGCCAATGTGAGACACACAATGAGAAGTCGTTTAACAGTGAAAATTCGAACTGTCATGTCAAAGTTCTGTCTTAAGGTATTGATTTATGAAGTGCAGTAAAGAATAGCATAGCTAAAAATTGATGGCTGTAGTTAGTCATATACATCAGCAACATAAAAAGGCTAATCTGATTTTTCGTGTTTTTTCAATTTGACAGTGTTGTCTTTTGTAAGAAGAAAAACATGGCCAATCACAGCGCATAAATCTATGTTGGCCAAGTATTAGCGACTAATAAAACTTGGTTTTAAGCTTTAAGCAAAAATCTAAACGTAGCTTCGTGAAGACTGATAGTAATGTTAAACCCAGCGGATATGAGTTGTTAATGTATGGCTTGCTCCCGGTGCTAGCCTAACTTGGTCTTCAAGTACGTTAGCCGCTTCATGGCACACCATAGTGAGGTAATCTTCATCGTTAAAGCGAGATAATCGCTGAGACTTATCAATCCATGGGTTCCATAGCACTGCAGACTGGCTATTCTCTCTTGCTACTTCAATTGTCCCTTCTGGTGTGTGTAAATGTTGAATAGGGGCTAAATCGGTATAGACACGATCGGTTTCACGAGTAAAGTTAACTTCATCGCCTTCTTGCGGGTAAGGGCCTTTTGCAAATTCGATGTATTTAGCCCCAGTAAAACCAGTTGCTTTAAGCTGATGAATATCACCGATAGGAAAATAAGTGTGTAATGCTTGAGTTAGATTAACATCGTAGTCACAGTTATTTTTATTAACAATGCTGACTGAAAGGGTTTCACCTAAGGTAAATAATACGCTAACTTCCGTATCATGAGGCCAGTATTGTTTATTGTCCTCTGTAATAGCCAAGGTAAAAACTAAATCGACAACTTGATTACGCATTTTTACAGAGGCGAGTGACCAAAGACTGGTTCTAGCAAAGCCATGTTGTGGGAATCCGGGGATGTCACTTGCTCCAAACCAAGGCCAGCAAACAGGGATCCCGCCGCGTATGCCATTACCAGGTTGATAATCATCAGCGCTTGATACCCAAAGAAGAGGTGCTTTGTCTTTTGGCTTGAAGAAATCAATTTGTGCGCCTTGAAGAAAAATGCTGGCTTGGCACAAATCGGTATTTATTTCGACATAATCTAAACCGTTAGGGTGTTTTTTAGTGGTAACCGAACCCATAATGCGCTGTCCTTGTATTGGTGAGGATCATTTAATTTCAAAATTCTAATGGTTAGCTTACAAAGTTTTTAAGATAAAAAAAGCATTTCACTAATTGTTTTTACGGATTAAGTTTTTAGCGTTTAACTTAACTCTAATATCCATTTCAACTGAGTTTGTAACTCAATTACTTGCTTTGAATTTACCGGCTGAAATGCAGTAAGCGATTATTTGCGGGCATAGCGAAGTCATGTTGAAGCTTAAACCCTTGTTCAGTGACCAGGGTTTCTATCCATTCTATATCGCGAATACCACTCTCAGGATTATTTTCTTTTAACCATTGATCGAATGACTCATTACTTTCACTGGTGTAGCGGCCTTTATAATTAAAAGGGCCATAGATAATTAGCGCTGCATCTTGTGAGATTTGCTTCCCAATTTGGTTAAAAAAGGCGTTAACCATAGCTTGGCTCATAATATGTAATGTATTGGCCGTAAAGACTGCATCAATCTCACTCTCATTCAGCGCCTGAGGCCACGGTTGCATTACATCGAGGGCGATTGCAGGTATTAGATTAACTGACCCTTCGAGCGTAATACGGCGATTTAAATCAGCCAGGTAGCTAGGTTGATCGCTCGCTTGCCATTGTAAGTGTGGTAATTGAGAAGAAAAGAATACGCAATGTTGCCCAGTGCCACTGCCAATTTCTAAAACCTGTTGGCGAGTGGCTAAAATCTGTTGTAACTCTTTAATGATTGCATGCTTGTTGTTCTCACAGGCTTGTGAAAACGGTAATTGAGAGAGTGAGGTTATGATAAATCTACCTTTTCCATTTCTAATTGTTGAAGTGCTATTACCGCTTGAGTGCGATTTCTGACGCCGAGTTTGCGGAAAATGGCCGTAGCATGGGCTTTAATCGTGGCTTCAGATACACCAAAGTCATAGGCAATTTGTTTATTCAGTAAACCTTCAGCAAACATTTGTAATACGCGGTATTGCTGCGGCGTTAAATCAGATAACTTGCTTGCCATTTGGCTAGTCGGATCGTCATCAACTTCAAGGATTTCCGTGCCTTCAGGTAGCCAAATATCACCATATAACACAGCATCTAATGCTTCTTTTAGTGTATCCATAGATGCAGATTTGGGAATAAACCCTGAGCTTCCATAATGAATAGCACGGCTGATTGTTTGCACGTCTTCGTGGGCTGAAATGACGACAACTGGGATATCAGGGTAATGACCTCGAAGATGGATAAGGGTCGAGTAGCCATGTGAGCCAGGCATCTGCAAATCGAGTAAGATTAAGTCTAGATCTGCTGCTTTGTCATCAAGCACTTGCTGTAAGGCATCGGCACTGTCAGCTTCAAACCAATTAGTACCTTGAAAAGCATTATTTAATGCTTGTCGTAAGGCATTACGAAATAAGGGATGGTCATCGGCGATAATAATATTTAAGTTTTGAAGCTTCATGGCTTTTTAGTTGTCTTGGTTGCACGTGAAGGTAATTTTAATGTAACAGATAATTGGGCAATCGATCCACGATAAAGTGAAACAGTATATCGAAAACAATGATTTTAAAACTGGCTTTAGACCTTTGTCTAATAAGCAGGGTGTTTGAGTAAGAAAAGCTACCACTTTTAGGTGGTTGCAGTGTCAAAGTTAAGCTAATTGATTAGTCGAAATTATAAACAGTGTAAGCAATCATTGGGAAAAATGAATACATTCGCCAATGATTGCTATGGGATAATGAAATGACTAAGCAGGGTGTTGGACTGGCAAAACTGGAATTGGGTGACGTTCATTATCGACTGCCACGAATGTGAATACACCTCTAATAGCGTGCTCTCGAAGATCTTGATACATATCCTCAACGTAGATATTTACTTCCACTTTTAAAGATGTATTCCCAACATGAATGACTCGAGCTACGAGCTCAGCAAGGCTCCCAGCAGGAATGGCTTTTTTGAAGTCAATTCGGTCAGAACTCACCGTGACTAATGCTTTACGGCAAAATCGGGTAGCAGCAATAAACGCCGTTTCGTCCATCCATGCAAGGGCATCGCCACCAAAAAGCGTATTATGATGATTGGTATTTGAAGGGAAAATAGCTTTAATGACTTTGGCTTCAGATTGTTCGATTCTGGCTAAAATATCATCGGAGTACTGTGGTGTTTCTTCGTTTTGTTCTTTTTGGGTAAAGGGCATACAACTACCTAATTAATTGCTTAGTACATCTAGTTGGAGGCAGGATTATACGGATAAGTGATTTAAATAGGTAGGTTTGTTAACAATAACAATATTTAACGAGAGTGATGCAAAAAGTGAGTCATCTTGAGTCGCTTAAAGATTTAGTAGCGAAGAACTAATGTCGACACACTCGTTGAATGTGTGTTGTCTTGACTTTCAATAGTAAGAATATAAACACGATCATACTCTGTCGCTTCATCAATATCTTTACCTGATTCGCCTCCAAGTAAATCGACTAACGCAGGCGTGGTGTTACTGTGGCCGACGATTAAAATATGATTATCGTGTGATGATGTGAGTAATTGTGAAAACGAAGCAAGCTCTTTCGGATCGTAAGAAGTGATAGGTAATTTTTGACTATCAGCAGTTGGTTTTGCTGTGAGCTGAGTACGTTTGTAATTTGTGCTGTAAATTGCGGATAAAGAAACAGAGGATAGTAAATGGGCCAATTGATGGGCTCGTTGTTGACCAGCTTTTGATAACTGAGGGTCTTTACCTGATAATTTTTCAGCGTGTCTAACTAATATCAATGTTTTGGTTTTTGACTCATTTACCGTGGTTTCAGCTGCAATTAAACCGCTTGAAAATACCATTAATGTTAAAATGACCAATAAACCAAAGGTCATGAGTAAACCAGTTATATACCTTCGATTCAGTTCTTTTTTATAGTTATTATCCATTATCTGCCTTCCTTTTTTATTTTTATTAGTCAGCTAAGTAATATTCTATTGTTGATACAACTCGAACCCGTTTTATGTGAGGGTTATTTTTGTCTCTATTTGTAATACTGAACTGCCCTTGAGATGCACGTTTGATTTTTCCAAGTTGGCTTTGTGAGTCGGTCGCAAATTTTTCAGCAACTAAACGTGCATTGTTGGTTGATTGCTCAATCATTTGTGGTTTCACATCATTCAATCGAGTGAAAATGTACTCGATTTGCGCATCATAGTTATTCTGCGAAAATACAATCCCTTGTTTACCGAGCTGAGATATTTCTGGCATGACTTGTCGAACGGTGTCAATCTCTGAAGAGTACACTGTCATTGTTTGTAACGCGGTATAGCGAAACTCAACTGCTTGATTGCCACCATACTGCTGAGCAAGTTTGTCGGTAATCATGGGAGCCGATATTGTAATCTCGTCTGTTTTGATTGAGTGTGAAATTAAAAAATCATTGATAAGTTTGTTCTGCTTTTCAACTTCAACATATAAATCTTCGAGCTGATTACTGGCTGCGGTAAATTGTATCGGCCAAATGACGACATCTGCAGAATATTCGTTTTCTGCTAGACCTTTAACAGTGACACTCCTATCCAGTAGCTTGTATTCAATTATGGCTTGTTTTAGTAATACACCGAGCAGTGCCATACCGATGAATAATAAAAGGCCAAGAATGCTGGCACTGGTTTTAGATTGTGTCATCAAGTGGTTCTCCTTAGCAGTCGGTATTGGTTTAAAATGTAAAGTTACAGTGCAAATAAAGAGTGAATTAACCGAACTGCAACAATTATCTGTTTAAGACCTTAGCCGTAAGTTGACGTGCTCGTCAACTTTTTAACCTAGCGTCGTTGATAATTGACCTGTAAAAGAAGAGGTAGGGTGGAAAGGATCGGATACAATACTTTGTTATTCTGGTAATAAACAGTGGTTGGCTTAGCTAATTCTATTGATACAAAAAAACCTTGAGTAGCGTATCATCAAGGCTTTTAGAAACAGATATTTATCAGGGTTGTTAGCCTAAAGTGAAATCGAGCCTAACCCGTGTTTCAGCCTTAACGGGTTTGCCATCTTCAAACTTAGGGGCATAGCGCCATTGTTCAAGAACTTTAATGCTTTCATCTTCAAATGCTTTACCACCTGTTGAGTTGACTATTTCAGGTTCAGATACAAAGCCTTGCTCATTAACAGTAAAGCTTAGTACCACCATTCCCTCAACGCCACTTCTTGCTTTACTTATTGGGTAGTTTGGATTGACACGGTAAATTGGAGTTTGTTGTTGCTCTTGGCTCCAAGGTTTCATGCTACCTATGGCAAGGCAATGTTCGGTAGCTTGTTCAGCTTTATTTTTTTGACTATAAAGTGTTACTAATCTCGCATGGGCTGCTAGTTCATATGGGTGAGAATAATCCAACATTTGATATTGTTTGATTACTTCCAGTAATTCTATTTCTGCTTGGTCATATTTTTTATTAGCAAGATATACCGCTGAACTTTCAAATCTTGAGTTAACTAAAACAGTTGAGTCCATTGGCAGGAGTTCGCTGTATATTTCTTTCGCTTGCAGTATATATTTACGTACTTGCTTTTTATCATATTTCGTTTGTACAAGCTTGCTATAAGATGCTGAAAGGGTGTGAGCATATAATATTGGCTGTTCGCTATCTGAAGCAATTTTTCGAGCTTTAGAAAGTAAACCTTTAGCAAGTTTCAAATCCTTAGTTTTATCAGCATAGGTTAAGAGAGGATCAACCAATTGGACACTATCTTCGCCGTAATGTTTTTTATATTGCTCTAATGTTTGTTCATAATATGGTGCAGCGTCTTCATGTTGCTTATTATTGCTAAGCGCTATGGCTAAATTAAAACCTAGATTGGTCGAATCGATACTGGTTTCACCGTAGATATGTTGACCTAAGTCATAAGCTTGTTGGGCCGCGTGAGCAGCTTGTTGGGTATTCCCAGCTTTAAATGCGACATTATAAGCTTCGTAAGCTTGTTTGAATTCTTCCGGAGTTGCATTTACTTGTGAAGAAAGTAATAAGGTGCTTAAAAGTATGCTGGTAAAACTGACATTATTTGTACTACGACTCATTCCAATTCCTTTGAATATTACTCATCATTCCATGTTGTATTAGAGGATTGTAGCCTTTGCCTTATTTCATAACAATATAATTTACTCATCAAAGTAATTGATGTGCTGATGATAGATGCTGTCTGTTGCGTTATTGAAAAACTCGACAATAATTACTTGAAGGAAAGCGGGGTAATAGAAATACTCATGCTACTTCAGGGAAGAAATATGTCACTAGCAGATAACGTACTCATTGAAAAAACGGCTAAAGGGGATTCGCTTACATTTTGGCGCCGGGTTATCTTTTATCGTATTTTTACCTTGTTAGCTATTGCCTGTGTACCAGTCTATTTCACTAGTGTTTATCTTTGTATTCAAGCTGACTTACTTTCAATGGCTGTGTTCGATACCATAGTTTACGCTATTTTACTGTTCATCATTTACGATAAAAACCTCAGTGATAGGACTCGGTTTTCTATCGGCAGCTTATTAGCTTTTAGCATAGGTTTTGGTTTTTTAGTGGCGATAGGACCAAGTGGGGCAGGTTTTTTTTGGTTATTCATTTTTCCACCATTAACATGTATTTTGTTGGGAAAAAAAGCCAGTAACCTTGCACAGGTAATCAATGCTGTATCACTGGTCATTCTTGGTTTTGCATATCATTTTGATTTACATATATGGCCTAGTATTGATGGCTATAATTGGGTAATTTGGGCCGTTGTGGTTGTCAATTTTATTGTGACCAATGCCATTGTTACCATTTCAACCGCTTACTTGTTAGGTAAGTTATCAAGTTCACTAGAAAGCACTTCAACATCAAGGCGAGCAACCGTCATTGGGTTAGCTAAATTGGCAGAGTATAGAGACAATGAAACTGGCGCTCATTTACTGAGAATGCAACAGTATGCATCCATGTTAGCCAAACAACGTTATGTAGATCATGATGCACCAGAAGAGCTGACTAAAGCGTTTATTACTGAGATAGCCTTATCCTCGGTACTGCACGATATCGGTAAAGTTGGCATTGCCGATGCGATTTTATTAAAGCCAGGCAAGTTAACGGCTGATGAGTTTGAACATATTAAAGCGCATCCTGTCATTGGAGCCCAAGTGCTAGAAAGCATCACTCAATTTGCTCCTGAGTGTGGCTATATTAAAATGGGTCGTGATATTGCCGGTGGTCATCATGAAAAGTGGGATGGCAGTGGCTACCCAAAAGGTCTATCTGGGATTGAGATCCCTTTATCTGCAAGAATTGTAGCCTTAGTGGATGTTTACGATGCACTCACTTCACCACGCTGTTATAAAAAGCCTTTTACCCATCAACAAGCGGTTTCACTAATTTTAGAAGGTAAAGG
This sequence comes from Shewanella japonica, assembly GCF_002075795.1. NCBI lineage: Bacteria > Pseudomonadati > Pseudomonadota > Gammaproteobacteria > Alteromonadales > Shewanellaceae > Shewanella > Shewanella japonica. The sequence goes on along the minus strand of NZ_CP020472.1, from coordinate 2,773,849 downwards.
TAAGCACTTTGATCCTAAACTCGTGGAGAGTTTTATGGCTATTCATACATTGTTTGAAAAGTTATCTCTACAATCTCTGGATGAAGATACAAGCCCGCTTAGTGTTACATTTCTGCCCAGCTAGTTAATCGGACTTCATAAAAGGCTCAGTTATTTGGCTTTAGAAACAAAAATACCAATCATATGATTGGTATTTTTAACTATAACTCATGTTATTGTTTAAGCCATTACTATTACTACCACATTGCAGTAAATAGTCTATTTAGCATTACCCAATATTATTGTTATTTTGCTAGTAGAGCACGGCGATCTTTCGATGCTTGCGCTAGGTTTCTAAGTAATTTTTCAGAATCTTCCCAGTGCAGACAGGCATCGGTGATGCTTTGGCCATAGGTTAATGGCTGGCCGTCAACGACTTTCTGATTACCTTCAACCATAAAACTCTCGGCCATAATACCGGCAACAGCAGTGCTACCGTTACGCATTTGTTCCATAATACTATCGGCAACGTTGAGCTGATTTTTATGTTTCTTTTCACTATTGCCATGGCTGAAATCAACAACGATACGCTGAGTTACATCCACTTTTTCAAGTTGCGCTCGAACTGATTCGATATCTTCGGCTGAGTAGTTCGGTTTTTTGCCACCACGTAAAATGATATGGCCGTATGGGTTCCCGTGGGTACGGTAAACAGCCATTGCTCCATCTTTATCTGGAGAATAAAAAATATGTGGCACTTGTGCTGCACGTACTGCATCAACCGCTATGTTGATATTGCCATCTGTCCCATTTTTAAATCCGACAGGGCATGATAATGCTGATGCCATTTCACGGTGAATTTGACTTTCAGTCGTGCGGGCACCGATCGCACCCCAAGTGATTAAATCAGCAATATATTGGCCATTGACCATGTCTAAGAATTCAGTTGCGATTGGCAATTTAAGTTCAGTGATTTGCTGTAATAAATGGCGAGCCATTCTTAAGCCTTTGTTAGGGCTAAAACTACCGTCTAGATCAGGATCTGAAATTAATCCTTTCCAACCAACAATAGTACGAGGTTTCTCAAAATAGACACGCATGACAATGCATAAGTCTTCTTTTAACTCGTGATGTAATTTCGCTAAACGTTGAGCGTAATCTAAAGCAGCTTCCGTATCGTGAATGGAGCAAGGGCCAATAATGACTAAAAGTCTTTGATCTTCGCCTGCTATGATGGCTTCGACGTCACGACGTTGCTCAACCAAATAGTCAGCAGCATCTTGGGTTAATGGGTATTCAGATGCGAGTTGCGCAGGTGAAATTACCTTACATAAAAGAGAGGTACGTAGTTCGTCAGTTTTAATTGTCATTCATTTTACCGAGCATGTTTGCGATGAATTAACATCATATTGCTCGGGATTATAACGAATTAGCAGGCGATAGACACGTTGAAATCGACGAAGTTATTGAACAAAAGTGGATAATTTGACCTAAGTTAGCTGAAAATGCTGTTAGTTCAGCATTTTCGCTAACATGAATAATACGTTAAATTAGATTTAAGGCATTAAATAGCATAATAAAACTTAAAACATGTGGCGTTTTAAGCCTGTGACATCAAGAATTTTTGCTGAAATTTCTTCAACTGAGTGGAAGGTGGTGTTCACAAACGGGATACGTTCTTTTTTATACAGCATTTCGACTTCTTTCACTTCGATTCGACACTGCCTTAAAGAAGAGTAGCGGCTATTTTCCATTCTGCCTTGACGGATCTCATGCAGGCGGTTGGGATCAATGGTTAAACCAAACAGTTTAGATTTATTACGCTTTAAGGCCTCGGGTAACTTTAAGTTATCCATATCATCTTCAGTAAATGGATAGTTAGCAGCTTTAATACCAAATTGCATCGATAAATATAAACTTGAAGGGGTTTTACCACAGCGTGAAACACCCAATAAAATGATGTCGGCTTTGTCCATATGCTTCATGGTTTGGCCATCATCGTTCTCCATTGTGTAATTTATCGCTTCTATCCGAGAGTCATAGCCCAAGTTACTTTTACCATGGGTACGGTTCATCACCGGCTGGGCTTCGATACCTAATTGTTTTTCTAACGGGCTAACGAAAGTGTTTAAAAAATCATAATCCAACCCTTCGCTGGAATAAATAATGTCCCGAATTTCTGGTTTAACGATTGAGTGGAAAAGTATTGGTCTTTCGCCTGTTGTAATAAAACAATCATTTATTTGTTGCTTAACCTTCTCTGCTTTTTGAATCGTTTCGACAAACGGAATTGTAAATGTCTCAAATTCCACAGGAAATTGTGAGAGTACGGCATGACCAAAGACTTCTGCTGTGATTGCTGTACCATCTGATATATAAAATACTTTTGGTGCCATTATGACCTCTTGTAGTAATAAAATTACAAATAAAATTATAGATTTACGTCACTTGTGTGGGAGTGTAGAATGCCGCTGCCCTCGTGTGAAGGGGCCATTGAAATAAACTTGTGGAGAGATAACTGTGCAGCAATACATACTCTGGTATCAAGAACTAGGCATGGGTGATGTAAACAAGGTTGGCGGTAAGAATGCGTCACTTGGTGAAATGATCAGTAACCTAGCAAACGCTGGTGTTCAAGTCCCTGGTGGATTTGCTACAACCTCTCATGCGTTTAATGAGTTTCTAGAGCAAAGTGGTGTTAACCAGAAAATTTTCGATATTCTAGCAACATTGGATGTTGATGACGTAAATGAATTAGCGAAAGTTGGTGCACAGATCAGACAATGGGTAATCGATACCCCATTTCAACCAGAACTAGAAGATGCGATTCGTGAAGCTTACGAGCAACTTTCTAGCGAGACCCAAGAAGCATCATTTGCAGTGCGTTCATCAGCAACAGCTGAAGATATGCCAGATGCTTCATTTGCTGGTCAACAAGAAACTTTCCTAAACGTTAAAGGCTTTGACGCTGTATTACTTGCGATTAAGCATGTATACGCTTCGCTATTTAACGACCGTGCAATTTCTTATCGTGTTCACCAAGGTTACGAGCATCAAGGTGTCGCATTATCTGCTGGCGTACAACGAATGGTACGTTCAGATAAAGCATCATCAGGTGTGATGTTTACTATGGACACTGAGTCAGGTAATAACGACGTAGTCTTTATCACTTCATCATTTGGTTTAGGTGAAATGGTTGTTCAAGGCGCGGTTAACCCTGATGAATTTTACGTGCACAAACCAATTTTAGCGCAAGGGCATCAAGCCGTTGTGCGCCGTAATATCGGCAGCAAGTTAATTCAGATGGTTTACTCTGATGATGCTTCACATGGCAAACAAGTTAAAATCGAAGATATCCCAGCTGAGCAACGTGGCGTATTCTCAATTAACGATGAAGAAGTCATGGAGCTGGCGAAACAAGCGGTTATCATTGAGCAGCATTACGGACGTCCAATGGACATCGAGTGGGCTAAAGATGGTAACGACGGCAAACTTTATATCGTTCAAGCACGCCCTGAAACAGTTCGCAGCCGTGAAGATGTACAGCTGATTGAGCGTTACCACCTTAAAACTAAAGGTGACGTAGTTTCTGAAGGTCGTGCAATCGGTCATAAAATCGGTACAGGCGTGGCTAAAGTGCTTGCTTCTATCGACGATATGGATCAAATCGAGCCTGGTGATGTATTAGTTACCGACATGACTGACCCAGATTGGGAACCAATCATGAAGCGTGCTAGTGCGATTGTTACTAACCGTGGTGGCCGTACTTGTCACGCAGCAATTATTGCGCGTGAACTAGGTGTTCCAGCTGTTGTAGGTTGTGGTGATGTGACAGACCATATCAAGAACGGTCAAACAGTGACGGTTTCTTGTGCTGAAGGTGACACTGGTTTCATTTACGATGGTAAGCAAGAATTTGAAGTTGTGACCAATCGTGTTGATTCATTACCTGAATTACCAATGAAGATCATGATGAACGTGGGTAACCCAGATCGCGCATTCGATTTTGCCCGTTTACCAAATGAAGGTGTTGGTCTAGCGCGTCTAGAATTCATCATCAACCGTATGATTGGTATTCATCCTAAAGCATTACTTGAATTCAACTCACAACCCGCTGAGCTTCAGCAAGAAATCAATGAGATGATTGCAGGTTATGAGTCTCCAGTTGAATACTATGTTGCTCGCTTAGTTGAAGGTATCGCAACGATTGGTAGTGCGTTCTATCCTAAGAAAGTTATCGTACGTATGTCAGACTTTAAGTCTAACGAATACGCTAACCTTGTTGGTGGTGACCGTTATGAGCCAGAAGAAGAAAACCCAATGTTGGGCTTCCGTGGTGCTAGCCGTTACATTTCAGAGTCATTCCGTGACTGTTTTGCACTAGAGTGTGAAGCAATTAAGCGTGTACGCAATGAAATGGGCCTTAAAAACGTTGAAATCATGATCCCATTCGTTCGTACAGTTGACGAAGCGGCGCAAGTGATTGAATTATTGAAAGAGCAAGGCCTAGAGCGTGGTAAAGACGGTTTACGCGTTATCATGATGTGTGAGTTACCTTCAAATGCATTGCTTGCAGACCAGTTCTTAGAGCACTTTGATGGCTTCTCAATTGGTTCAAATGACTTAACTCAGTTAACGTTAGGTCTAGACCGTGACTCTGGCATCATCAGTCATCTATTTGATGAGCGTAATGATGCTGTTAAAGCATTATTATCGTTAGCGATTAAAGCGGCTAAAGCGAAAGGTGCATATGTTGGTATTTGTGGGCAAGGCCCATCAGACCATGCCGACTTTGCTCAATGGTTAGTTGAACAAGGTATTGATACTGTATCACTTAACCCTGATACCGTAATCGACACTTGGTTATACCTAGCAGAAGATCATGCATAATCGATTGCTTGAAACGTCTTAATGACTTTACAAAAAGCCGCTTAATAGCGGCTTTTTTTGCCTTAAAAACAGTAATTAGCGCTAAATTTACAAATGACTTGAGTGCTCACTCGACAATCTATTCATCTGAATAACGTATATCTGCTAGACTCAGTAGGTTTTTGGTTATTAAAGAAATTCAACTATGAATCGGACTCCGTTAAAGCAAGCGAAAACAATTGATAATGTATTCAATAGTGCATATTGGCATCTTAGCCAACAAGATTTCACTATTGAAGAAATTCGTCAAAAGCTGCTGCGAAAAACAGACAAGATTGAATGGGTTGATAAAGTGTTGGCACACCTAATTGAAAGGGGTTACCTAAAAACAAATTTCGAGTTTGCTGTACGATTTTGTGAGCTTGCCTATAGTAACGAACAAGGTAATGGAGCGATTAAAGGTAGATTACAACAACGTGGAGTTGAACTAACCGATATTGAACGTGCAATTGAGCATGTTATGTTTGAGCAAAATATTGATCTTAATATTCTTGCTTCCGCTAGGTTGAGTAATAAGTATGATAACTTTTTAAGTACCACTAAAGAAAAAGTGTATAGCCAAATGACCACTAAAGGCTTTACGCGTGCGCAAATCGATTATGCTTTATCAATTCACCCACAAAAAGACACTTTACGCTCAAAGCTCTCTATTAAAGCTGAGAAAGCTGATTTAAAGATAGAAATCATGAAACTATATAACAAAGGCAAAGGTAAGAAAGTCATTTTACAAGAACTAACACAACGTTTAATTGATGTCAGTGACTTTGAGAACGTGGTTTATCAGTTAACCTTGTGTCAAGAGGTTGATTTTTATGAGAGCTGTCAAAAGCAACTTGCTAAAAAGAGATATGTTCTTAGTGATTACAACGAGAAATCTAAAGCTTATGTCTACTTAATGCGAAAGGGCTTTAATAGCGACGAAATTAAAGAAGCCTTCTCTGCAGCTGTCGACCCTGAATAAAAAACAGCTATTTGTGTTTAGCAAACATCTTTATTTGTGATGTTAGTTATCAATTAAAATTTTAAAATGTTTCAATCATTAGCGTGTTTTTGTTTTTTAAAAATAGCGATATTATGTATTCATCAACACGGTTCACAAAGATCCAAATACATTATTAAGGGCTAAATTATGAGTAAATTAACGATTGTTGCCAACATTATTGCAAAAGCAGACAAAGTCGAATTGGTTAAAGCAGAACTAGTAAAATTGATTGATGTAACTCGAGCTGAAGAAGGTTGTATTAATTATGACTTACATCAAGATAATGAAAATCCTGCTCATTTTTTATTTTATGAAAACTGGCAGTCACGTGAGTTATGGCAAACACATATGAACAATACACATTTAGCTGACTACATGGCTGCGACAGAAGGCGCTGTCGACTCGTTTGTATTGAACGAAATGACTCATATCGGTTAATTATTTAATAAAAGCCTTTTTGAACAAGGCTTTTTTGGCGTTTTATGATTTCAGATGTTAACTTTTATCTTGCCGCTATACCCGCAGTGTTTTTTTATGGCATGGGCAAAGGGGGCGTAGGAGGTATTTTGGGAATGCTGTCAGTACCGCTGATGGCATTAACTGTTTCGCCTATACAAGCCGCAGCAATACTATTACCTCTGTTATGCGTTATGGACTTGATTGCCCTTTATTACCATCGAAAAAATTGTAACTACCATGAGTTAAAGCAAATGCTGCCTTTTGCCATCATAGGTATTATTGTTGCTGCTTATTTTATGGGAAGTCTGCCTGCACATATCGTGGAGTTTATAATTGGTGGCTTAGCAATGGCTTTTCTAGCGCAAAAATTTCTATGTAAAAAAAGCCAGACTCCTTCAAAAGTTAATAATCACCTGTTAATGCTGACGTCAGGTTTTGCCAGCACGATTGCCCATGCTGGTGGTCCACCAGTGAGTATGGCGTTATTACCTAAAAATTTACCTAAAGCGCAATTAATTGGTACAAGTGTGGTGTTTTTTGCTCTGATTAACTTTATAAAGCTTATTCCATATACCTATATGGGGCAGTTTGATGCAGCAAACCTGAATACCTCATTATTGTTAGTGCCAATAGCTTTTTTAGGTGTAAGAACAGGTGTTTGGCTGGTTAATCGCATTTCACAGCAGTTGATTTATACCTTTAGTTATTGGGTATTATTTCTAGTTGGCATAAAAATGATCTATTCAGGAGTCACAGGTGGGTAAACTAAAAACAGAGGTTAGGGCACATCCGTGAACACTTGATATTAACCATTGGCAATTATGCCTTTATTTACCAGTTGAGTTTTCAGTCCTGCGACTTTATCCCTAAATAAATCACGTAATCGTCTCACTGTAGGGGTGATTGACTGGCGGCTTGGACAGATTAACCACAGCTCTGTCGGGGTAGCTTGATAATCTAATAACAGTGGCGTGACGCGTTCATTGAGTAAATCATCAGCCATATCTAAGCATGATTTTATCGCTATACCTTGCCCCGAAACACACCAACGTCGCACTAAATCGCCATCATTCGAACTTCGGTTACCGACAAGTTTAGTTTTAATCGTGTCCTGCTGTTGGGTAAACGTCCACTCATCTTGAACGACCTCACGCAGTTGATACAAAAGTGCATTGTGATTTTTTAACTCGTGCGGATGCTGCGGTTTACCTTGCTTTTTAAGGTATTCGGGAGCTGCGCATACGACACGTGGAATATCGCAGATTTTAAACCCATAAGTACTGGCATCAGTGGGTGAGCCATACCTTAGCGCCATATCAACTGAGTCACGATAAAAATCGATATTACTATCGCTGATATTGCTACGAACGCTAACGTCAGGATTAGAAATAAGGAATTCATCAATCCAAGGGATGACAACATTTCGACCTAGATCTGATGATAGTGCTATTCGGATTTCTCCTTGTAGTACATCAGAGTCATCTCGTACGTTTTGTTGGGCATTGTCGAGTAATTGAACGGCTTGTTGACAGTGTGGAAGGTAACGCTCTCCCGCTGGTGATAACCTCAGCTGTCGTGTGGTTCTTATGAATAGTTCAACCCCTAAATGTGTCTCGACGCGTTTGACTGCAGCACTGGCTGTCGCAACTCGCATATCAAGGCTGTTTGCAGCAGCAGTTATACTGCGAAACTCTGCTACTTTTAATATCACTTGTAAATCTTGAATCAGCATAATATCAACTTAATTTTGAAAATCTTTTACACATTATAGTGTTGTTAATGATGAAATATTGAGGCAATTGTAAAAGAAACCCGATAACAATTTGAGCCTTATTCGATAAGGTTATGAGCATACTGAATGACTGTATGAAAGAGTGGCGTATTAATGGCAGTATGTACAACAAATTGAATTGGATGAATCATGTTTTTCGCATGTAAGATGGGATGACACAATGAAAACAATAGGCTTGTTAGGCGGAATGAGCTGGGAGTCAACCAGCAACTATTACAAGGCAATCAATCAAGGAATCAAGGCGTCACTAGGTGGCTTTCATTCAGCCAAAATATGTCTGTTTAGTGTTAACTTTGCTGAGATTGAGTCACTACAGCACCAAGGTAATTGGCAACAAACTGCTGAAATTTTATCAAACGCGGCTAAATCGGTTGAAGCGGGTGGTGCTGACTGTTTACTTATTTGCACTAATACCATGCATAAAGTGGCAGAAGAAGTACAGCGAGCTATCTCTATTCCTTTGCTGCATATAGCCGACGCTACAGCTAGCACTCTGCTTCTAGATGGTGTTCGTACCGTGGGTTTACTTGGCACTCAATTTACTATGTCACAAGATTTTTATAAGGGAAGGTTAGCCGAACATCATGGTATTGATGTCATTGTCCCGAACGAAACACAACAAAAGATGATTCATCACATTATTTATTCAGAGTTATGTCTTGGTGAGATTAAGGAGTCATCTCGTAACCAATATCTTGAAATAATCGATGATCTTTACCAGCAGGGGGCTCAAGCGGTCATCTTGGGCTGTACTGAAATTGCCTTATTGTTACAGCAACAAGATACTCAGGTGCCACTTTATGATACGACACAGATTCACGCAGCGAGTGCGGTGAAATTTGCCTTGCATAAGTAAGCGGCTAGCTTATTCCTCACCTATCAATAACTGCTATTAATTAACAGTTAACTCAATGCCCCATTCACTATTGATGCTAACAAGTTAGCTTATATCGTTGGCTGAAATTGTTGTATTACGATTGAAAAAACTCAATATAATCCCGAATAGTGCGACAACAGCAAGGTATACAAAAACGCCACGCGCGGTACCGTATACGGTAATAAACATCACCACAGAAGTAATATTCAATAATGCCGAAAAACCTTTACGAATGTTGTTATTAGTAAATGTACCTGCCGCATTTAATAATAATGTCGCAAAATATGCCGTCATTAACGCGAATAATAATGTCATGCTAGATTCCTTCTTTAAGTTGCAGTGTTGAAGTTTGATACGTTTCATTCAACGATAAAGTGCTATTTAATTTTTGATACATTAGTAATAAAGCAATACCCAAGATGCATAATACTAAATCGACGCCAACAGAGACGTAATGACCTGTAACAAAGACATTAAGAAGGTGACTGTTGGTTAAGATGGCGTCCATTGGCATGATGAGAATCAATAACCAAGATGTGGTAAGGGTGAGGCATTGCATGGCCTTTTTGGCACTCATAACAAAAGGCAGACAGCAAGCCAGAAACCAAGTTATGAAGAACACATAAAATAATAAGCTGGTGGCATCAATACCTGGATACCATTTATTGACAATCAATTGAGTTGGGAACAACACTACGGTAGCTAAAACTAGTCCTGCACAACTACCTATAAGTAATTTATTGAATCTAATATATGTTTCTCGACTATGTGCAGGGTGCTTGGCATTCATACCTCTTTCTATCCATAACATAATGCCTGATATTGGTATCAGTGCAGTACTCAGGCCTAATATCGCCCAAATCGCTTTAATGAAAACGCCGCCAAAATTTCCGAAATGTAATGGAAACATCGCGTCTAGGATTTTTCCTGTTATGCCTTCAAGCCGACCGAAATTTGCTTGGGTGTTAATATACTCAGCATTGCTACCTTGATAAATTAAGGTCTCACCGCCGAGCTGTTCACCACCGGTTCCGAATAAGTAGACTAAAGCATTTTTATCGCCATAGCCCATTATTGCTACACGATTAAATGTTAAGTCTGGTCTTTGTTGTTCGCTAGCTTGTAAAATTGTTGCAAGCTTTGTTGTTGCTGCGACTTCGGCCATGATAGGTGGTTTTATTGCGGTAAAGGTTTCAATTAATTTTTCTTGGTCGCCATTAAAGCTGACGTAAGCTGCTGCAGGCACTAAAATGACAGTTGCTAAGCCTAAAAAAGCACCTGTAAATGCAATCATAGAGTGGAAAAGCACAGCCCAAACACTCATTACTTTATGGCCATCATTTAATGCAAGTGAAAAACTTTTACTGAGTCTAAAAGTAAATAATTGAGCCAAAATTTTTCTATGAATAACTATCCCGGTGGCGATCGACACCATTAGTGTTAAGCCTAATAATCCGGTGAGAATTAACCCAATAGGTCGCCCTAAATGTAAGTCTGCATGAAAATGAGCAATGAACGTGGCCATATTGAGTTTAATAAGACTAAAAAAGCTCTCCATATCGGTTTTATTAGTGATCTTAAGTGTATTGGGATCTAACTCATAAACTACGCCTTTGTGCTCTTCCTTGCCATTTTCATCAATAAAGTGACCTTCATAAATAAGCCGAACCGTGGCCGAGTTTTTAGCATCAGGTAGTTGGATATGAACTTCTTCTAAATATTCAGGACCAACTTCAGCGGCATGCTGATGCACTTTTTCTGCTAATTGTGCAGAGGTACTTTCAATTGGACCTCGAATTGCGTTATTTGCCCATACAGTTAATTCTGGTTTTGCAAAAACAGCAACGGCACCTGTAAAGGCAATAATGAACAGTAATATTCCAGTAATGATGCCAACCCAGGAATGGAGTTTATATAGTTTTTTTATTGTTAGACTTTTCATTACTTTACCGTTAACCGACTAATGAGAAATAGGCTAGAAGAGAGTGAGAAATAATCAGCGTCAACATAATTAAATACACGTACTTTACTGAGGTCGCCATATAGCTGTAGATGAAAAGAGCTGTCCAAATAAAAGAAAACAGTAAAATCGGGATACCAATAGCATCATTTTGATGAAAAGGAAGGTAAGTTGTCATCCCTGGGATCATGACAGTCGCTGTTATTAATGCCAGCACAATAGCGGCAAAGCTACGGGCTTTTAAATGTGTGAATGTTGCATTACCTTGGTAACTATCTGTTTTATCCATAAAAGTAATTTGTCTAATCCGAGGTTAACTTAATCTAAATCCTAATGTTAATGATAATTGTTATCGTTACCTGTGTAAAGTGAACTTCCTATCTATTTCGGATTTGGTTTAAATCAGATGTTGTGATTCGAGTAAAGTCAGGGAGCAGTTGAGGTTTTCTTGTGAGGTAATTATTCGTTGGCAAGTAAAAGTATAACGAGTTTTTAGGATTGAAGTTAACTAGGCATATTAAAACAGTATATTACAAGCGATTCCCACACTTATAATATACTGATAAACAAAATTATTCAGCAGTTTTACTTACTTTATTGTCAACATACTCGTTAATTGAGATTGCTCTTTGATTAATTCTTCCACATCCACGAGCTAGTTGTGTTCGCTCAACACTATTAACCCCTAAAGCCATGGCTTGGTAAAATCGGCTATTGTATTTATTAATTGATACACGAACTTGTTCTTGATCATATAGACTGAGCACACTTTCAATAGCACTAGTATCTTTACCAATAAAATCATATTTTACATAGCAGTCAGAAAGGTCTTTTAATAATTCGTTTGCAACGTAGTCTTTATGGTTTGGAGCTGATATGTCATCACTTGCAACTGCGCTAAAACTCAATAGGATTCCTAAAGTCGTTAATATCGATTTATATGTTTTCATGTTTAACATCCCAAAATAGTTAATGTCTAGATAAAGGTAATACAATCAAACATTTGCTCAGAAGCATAAAGGGGTAGTATTGCACTCCTTCCTTGAGCTATTGCATCCTTTCCTTGGTTAAATCAATAAATAATTCAGTAACTTGTATTATTACTTGGTAATAATACAAGCTAAAACTAAATTAACATTGATGAATTAATATTAGCATGAGTATATTTTCTGTCTAACCAGAATTGATTTCAGTTAACATTGAGCAATTATGTGGTTGTGTACTCATAACAATTCGCAGAAAAGTTACAATAGAAATGAAAACATGAGGGAAGTCGTGCCAGCTTGCAGGGGTAGGTTATGTAATTAAGTCATAAGTTCTTGCAAGCAGGCTTAATCGGACAATTAAATCCTTATTAAATTTCATATATCAGCGTTTATTCAAAGAACGGGTAATTGAAATTATTTACAATAAATTACCAATATTTTTGTTTGTTCAGTGCATCAACACAGCTTATAACGCTGTCTTGTTTGCTAATCTCTAACTCATTAAGCGTTTGTGCAATCCAGCCTTCTGGATACGTTAATGTGAAGGGGGCAGTAATAATGGAATCGTTAATCTGCTTAAAGCCAACCTTATTGTAGTAGTTAGGGTCGCCATAACTAAACACACGTTCAACACCAGTTGCTTTAAGATAAGACAAACCTTCAAGAATCAGTTTCTGCCCGATTCCCTGACCTTGGTTCTCGGTATTAATCGCAACAGGAGACAAGATAAATGCGTTTGCGTTATTCGCAGTAACAAGTCGACTGAAGAAGATGCAACCAATAACAAACTCGTTTTCAGTGGCAACAAAACCAATAAGATCCTTTGAGTCAGTTGTTGTGATTAAATCATCGACAAGCCTTGCAATAACTTGCCCTTCATCAGCTCCCTCTGAGTCGGAAAATACATTAGCAAAAAGCTCTATAACGGTTTCTGCTTGACTTGCTTGGTACTGTGCGATTTTCATGGGTGCCTTTTTTGCTTAAATGAGAACGTAATAACATCGTTAGAATTAAACTGATTACATGTCGATTAACAGTGTAGCCAAATTTGCTTAATAGGGGCTGAATAAAATTGAACGTACAAAGATAATTATGCCAATAATTTGTGCTTTTATGTACTTACGATCATAAGCTTATAGTAACTGTTCATAAGCGTTAATGACGTTTTTGACCAGCAAGGGTTGTCCTTTTTGAATTCGCTGATAATGCGCTAACGTTTTATGCAGGTATTGCTGATTTATCAATTTTTGCTCTTCGCAATCTGTTTGCCAAAAAAGCTCACCAGTTAAACTAATTGGTTTCATCTTGTCAGCGTTATTGGTGACATGAATGACTTCATAGTAGCGGCCATTTTCTTCAATCAATACTTCCGCTTTTAACGATAAATGTAGATTTGAAAGATTTTGGCGCAGTTCAAATTGGTGATGAACTGGACACAGGAGTATATCTATTACTTGATCAGGATGAGCATGAAGTATGTTAGTGACTAAATCACTCATTAAGTCGCCGCCAATGCCTGCAATGATTACCAAGTGATGGCCTTGGTATTGAGTTAACGGTAATAAGGAAACATCGATACAGTGGGTTTGCCAAGTGTTGGTATCAGCAAAGAAATGGTTCAATTTGTGGCTTAAATTTGACATCAATTCTGGCACAATATCAACAAAATGGACCTTAGCAGATTGTTGTTTTAATAGTGCAGCGCCGAGGTAACCATGATCGCAGCAACAATCCCAAATATGATCAAACCCTGGTTCTACCATATGACATATTTGTAATAAGCGTTTACTGAGTTTCATTAGTTTATCTAGCCAGATCCTAAAAAGGCGCTATTTTAGTCGGTTTTAATGCTTTTTGCTGCAATATTTACAGAACGTACTTCAATTTTTTACAATGAAAATGGTCGATAATTTATAAGGCTTGAGTAGACTCTCTTATCACTAACTCTGGTGAATAAGATGATGATTGTGCTGTTGGATTAATATTAGCTGACAGGGCTAATAAGGCCGCATTTTTAGCCATAGAATCAATAGGGTAACGTAAGGTTGTTAGCTTAGGTCTTGAATAACGTGATAATAACACGTCATCAAAGCCGATGACGGAAACATCATTAGGTACTGACAAGCCTTTATCTTCAAGGGTAGAAATAACGCCAATTGCCATAGCGTCGTTATATACAAATATGGCACTGAAGGGAGTATTTTGTTTAAGTAAATCTTGAGCCGCTTGTTCTCCACCTTGCAGGCTAGGTGATGCATAGGTGATTAATTTATCATTGAGTGTTAAGCCATGACTTGCTAAACCACGTTGAAATCCTGCCAAACGTTCTTTTGGATCATCAATATCCAGATTACTGTTCACACACGCAATATTGCTATGATTTAACTCGGAGAAATAGTCAGCCGCTTTTTGACCACCAATGTGGTTATCAAGCCAAATACAGCGGTGACTGATTGCTTCAATATAGCGATCAATTAATACAAACTTTGGGTTATCGTTAAACAAAGCGATTAATGTTTCATCTGGTATTTTTTTGCTATGAATCACGATTGATTCACAGCGCTGTTGCATCAAAGACGTTATCGCTTTCATTTCTGATTCAGCACTCACTTGGCCTGTACTGATAAGTAGCTGCACTTTATTTTCTCGCGCAATTTGGTCGATTCCATTGGCGAGTGCTGCAAAAAATGGGTCAGCAACATCAGGAATAACCACACCAATGGTAGCTGCTTTTTTCATGACCAATGAACGGGCATTAATATTGGGCTGATACCCCATAGTGCTAATTAGGTGTTGAATACGTTCTCGGGTTTTAGCGCCCACTTTGGGTCCATTATTAACGACACGCGATACAGTAGCCACAGATACATTGGCGGCTCTGGCGATATCTTTAATGGTTGCTTTTGACACAACATATCCTGAATGAAAGTTATTAGTAGCAGTAAATTACCTTTCTAACTCGGGTTTAGCAAACAAATAGTCCAATTAAAAATAGCTATTGCACAAAAGAGGGTAAACGTTTACCCTTTTGTCATTGTATTGTTTTTAAACAGCACGTGTGACATCGAGTTATTAGCATTATTGTTTATAAAATTGAAATGGAAAGCATCATGACGTTTGATCCTACTGAGCATCCTCATCGCCGATTTAATCCATTGATAAATGAGTGGATACTTGTTTCGCCACATCGAGCAAAGCGGCCTTGGCAAGGCCAAGTTGAAAGCATTGATAATGACGTTAAGCCTAGTTATGACGAGTCATGCTTTTTGTGCTCAGGTAATACGCGAATTAATGGAGAAGTGAACCCTGAGTATCAAGATACTTTTGTATTTCAAAATGATTTTGCTGCATTAAAACCAGACACCCCTAAACACAGTGAAAACGATCCTTTATTTAAAATAGAATCAGAGCAAGGTGAAAGTCGTGTCATTTGTTTTTCGCCTGATCACAGTAAAAGCTTGCCGCAGCTATCTGTTGCTGCCATCACAAAAGTCGTGGCCTGTTGGCAAGAGCAAACTCGAGAATTAAGCGAGCAGTATCAGTGGGTACAAGTATTTGAGAATAAAGGGGCGGTTATGGGCTGCTCAAACCCTCATCCACATGGCCAAGTTTGGGCGCAAAATCATTTACCAACGTTAGTGCAAAAAAAACAACTGGCATTGTCTTCGTATTATGAGGCCCATCAATCAAGCCTTTTAAATGACTACGTTGGCAGAGAACTGGACAATGCAGAACGCATTGTAGTGGCTAATGAAGATTGGGTCGTTGTGGTGCCTTATTGGGCGGCTTGGCCATTTGAAACATTAGTCTTACCGCGTTTTAGTGTAACTCGCATGACAGAACTCAGCTGTGCACAACAGTCGACACTCGCCGATATTATTAAAAAAATTACCATTAAATACGACAACCTTTTTAATTGTTCTTTCCCGTATTCAATGGGGTGGCATGGTGCTCCATTTGATGGCGAAACCCACCCTGAATGGACATTACATGCCAGCTTTTTACCTCCACTTTTACGTTCTGCCAGTGTACGAAAGTTTATGGTGGGATATGAAATGATGGCCGAATCTCAACGGGATCTCACCCCAGAACAAGCAGCCACAATGCTTCGTCAGCAAAGTGATGTGCATTATAAATCAGAATAAGCGGCCATTTGGGCAAGTATAAGGACTACGAAATATAGCCAGTAGCTGGCGCATCGAAGCGCTTTATTTAAAGAGATAACACAGATAACGGATTGAATAATGAGTGAGCAATTGATAAAGAATGTAAAACACGCTTTCGAAGCGCAATTTGGTTATGCCTCTAGTCATGTCGTTACGGCGCCAGGCAGAGTCAACTTAATTGGCGAGCACACTGATTATAATGATGGTTTTGTGTTGCCATGTGCCATTAATTACAACGCAGCAGTCGCTGCAAGTCGTCGTGATGACAATGTCGTACGAGTTATTTCTTTAGATTATGGCTTAGCTGTTGATGAGTTTAGTGTAAGTGAAGAAATAACTCATGCAGAGCATGATTGGGCTAATTACATTCGTGGTGTGGTAAAGCACTTATTATTACGTGGTTATCATTTTAATGGCGCCGATATCGTTATTAGTGGAAATGTCCCACAAGGCGCGGGGTTAAGCTCATCTGCGGCATTAGAAGTGGTAATAGGTCAAACCTTTAAAACCTTATATCACTTAGCTATATCGCAACAAGAAATCGCCCTAAATGGCCAAGAAGCTGAGAATAAGTTTGTTGGGTGTAATTGCGGCATTATGGATCAGCTTATTTCGGCGCAGGCCAAAAAAGGCCATGCGTTATTAATTGATTGCCGCTCATTAAAAACTCAGCCAGTAAAACTGCCTGATGGTTTCAGCGTATTAATTGTAAACTCCAATAAAAAACGTGGTTTAGTCGACAGTGAGTACAATACTCGCAGGCAGCAATGTGAAGATGCAGCAGCTTATTTTAATGTTCAGGCACTGCGTGATGTTGATATCGCAAGATTTAATGATCAACAAAGTGAACTTTCATCAGTTATCGCCAAGCGAGCAAGGCATATTATCACCGAAAATCAACGTACTATAGATGCTGCTGAGGCAATGAGAAATAATGACATCAAAACATTACAACGACTTATGGCAGAATCGCATGCATCTATGCGAGATGATTTTGAAATAACGGTGTCGGAAATCGATATTTTAGTGGAGATCATTAAAGCTGAGATAGGAGAGTCTGGTGGAGTAAGAATGACCGGTGGAGGCTTTGGAGGTTGTGTGGTTTCACTCGTACCTGATGAGATGGTTGAGCAAGTGATTAAAGCGGTTAATGCACAATACGAGCAGCAAACAGGCCTGACTCCAAGTATCTTCATATGCAGTGCGGAAGAGGGAGCGACTGCGGTAGATAAGTAAGTGTTATTTATCGTTATTGTTACTGTTTCTTAGTAATCTATATCGTCTGTAATACCGTCTATTTTGTTACACGACACATGTAATTTAGTATTCTGATCATCACACTTATCACCTATCTAGTTTGCATGATGACTCGATAGGTGTTTTTTTATGGATATCTTTTCACTGGTTTTTCATAAGCTTGGTATTTAAGCTGTATATAATAAGAATCTGATAAAAACAGATAGCAATCCAGCTATGGCTATTTAGCGCTTCTGATTAAGAACTTTGGAGTAAGTGCTTTGGATTAAGTGCTTTGGATTGAGTGCTTTGGATTGAGTGCTTTGGATTGAGTACTTTGGATTAAATATTTTGGATTTAGCATCTCAAATTAGTGCTTCAGATAGATTTGTATAAAACGGATTTTGACTCTGCTTTAATATTCATCTCTGATTTAAAATCATCGACTATAAGGAAATAACATGATTTACCACTTCACAGCTAAGAAGATACCGTGCCTAGCAAGCGCTTTACGTTCAGTAATGTTTTTAGGTCTAAGCTTGACTTTCGTTTCTAGTTTTTTGAGTACAGCTGTTGCCATAGAGCCAACCGATGATATTGCAGTTGAGCAACTCCTTAAAACAAGCAAAAGTTGGGATGGTCGTACACTACCTAGTTATCCAACAGGTCAACCAGAAGTCACTATTTTAAAAATAACCATTGCCCCCGGTGCAACTTTGCCATATCACCAGCATCCGGTCATTAATGCTGGCATATTAACGAAAGGACATTTAACTGTAACGACAAAAGCCGGTAAACAACTCGTTATGAAAGCGGGTGATGCAATAGCTGAAGTCGTTGATAAGTGGCATTACGGTACTAACTCAGGAGTAGAACCAGTCGAGATAATTGTTTTTTATGCAGGAATAGAAGGTAAACCGTTAACAATCAAGCAGAAATAAAGCGCTATTTAAATTTTGAACATTACTCTAAAACCGATATGAACTTACTCTGTAGGTATTAACAGGTCGTTTATTGTTAGGCTCGGTTATCAATTTGGCCAATTAATTTTTGCCAATTATTGTCTACCAATTAATTACAGACATTACAATTGTGCCAATGATGCTCAATGATAAGTCATCATATTCATTAGGATGAGACAGATATCTATCAATTGATGAAATATGCGGCCATGATTTTGTAGAATATTCAATCGATATCAAAATTTAATGAATTTTACTAACTCAACTACTTAGCTGTTATTTTTTTGTTTATAATGATGACAAAATTACTATAACAGAAGTCGACTATGCTGCCGCTGCTATCCCATCATCAAACATTAGAACCTATCTATTTACGCTTTTTAGAAGCGCTTGAAGCCTCTTCGTTTGCAGGTGAAATAGATAAACGTTACAGCGCAAGGCTAATCCAAGCGACCGATAATTCTGTTTACCAGTTTTTACCTCAAGCTGTAATTTATCCGCTAAATCAAACTGATGTTGAACTGGTGTTAACACTGGCTTCAGATCCTCAATATAAGCAAGTCACTTTTAGTGCCCGTGGCGGTGGTACAGGTACTAACGGTCAGTCTTTAACTCATGGCTTTATTCTTGATGTTTCAAGGCATATGAATCAAGTGCTTGAAGTCAACGCTGAAGAAGGTTGGGTCAGAGTACAAGCCGGTGTCGTTAAAGATGCATTGAACGATGCACTGCGGCCACATGGATACTTTTTTAGTCCTGACTTATCAACCTCTAACCGTGCCACTGTTGGCGGGATGATTAATACTGATGCTTCAGGTGCGGGCTCTCTTGTCTATGGTAAAACCTCAGATCATGTATTAGGACTAACCAGCGTGCTGGTTGATGGCAGTGTACTAGCAACTTCACCAATGCAAGGTGATATTGCACTGGGTAAACAAGGTGATTTACACCAACAAGTTAATCACAATTCCTTTGCTCAACATATTGTCAGTCATATTGCGAGTCGTTGTCATGAAAAGCGAGACTTGATTGTTAAGCAATTCCCTGCGTTAAATCGTTTTTTAACGGGGTATGATTTACGCCATGTCTGGAATGATGATCTGACTCAATTTGATTTATCGCGGATAATAGCAGGCTCTGAAGGCACGCTAGCGGTCTTAACCGAAGCTAAACTTAATATTACACCGCTTCCTAACACGCGAATGATGCTTAATATCAAATATGATTCGTTTGAGTCAGCATTACGGCATGCACCTTCTTTGGTTGCAGCGAGTGCCACAGTGGTTGAAACGATCGATTCAAAAGTGCTTAACCTTGCCCGCGAAGATATCATCTGGCATTCAGTTTCACACCTGATTGAAGCTGTACCTGATAAAGTCATCGAGGGGCTTAACATGGTTGAGTTTGCGGGTGATGAAGAGGATGTCAAAGCTCGTATTAGCAAACTGGAATCTGTGTTGGCAAGCCAACTTGCCAATGAAGAAGCTGGTGTTGTGGGTTATCAAATCACTTCAGATAAACCAAGTATCAATAAAATTTATGCGATGCGTAAAAAAGCAGTAGGTCTGCTAGGCGCAACAAAAGGACGCCGAAAACCACTTGCATTTGCCGAAGACACCGCAGTGCCGCCTGAAAACCTAGCTGACTTTATTATGGAGTTTCGTGATTTATTAGACGGGCATAAGCTGCAATATGGCATGTTTGGTCATGTTGATGCTGGTGTGTTACATGTTCGTCCTGCACTAGATATGTGTGATGAAGCAGATGAAAAGTTATTGAAAACCATTTCAGATCAAGTGGCAGAGTTAACGCTTAAATATGGCGGCTTGATGTGGGGTGAACATGGTAAAGGTGTTCGCGGAGAATACGGTCCAGCGGTATTTGGCGATGAACTGTACGGTGAGCTTGAAGAAATTAAAGGTTTATTCGATCCGCAAAACCGTTTAAACCCAGGTAAATTGGTTGCTCCAAAAGACAGTGGCCCTATGATGTTTAACGTCGACAGTGTTAAACGTGGCACATTCGACCGTCAAATCCCAATCCAAGTACGTGATGCGTTTCCTGATGTGATGAACTGCAATGGTAATGGCCTTTGCTTTAACTACAGCAGTTATTCTTTTATGTGTCCGTCATTTAAAGCAACGGGTGACCGTATCCATTCGCCAAAGGGGCGCAGTGGCTTAATGAGAGAATGGCTACGTTTACTAGAAGCTGAAGGTGTTGATGTTGATGCCCTAGCTAAGTCAAAACCATTAAGTTTTTTACAACGTGCTCAGAATAGCTATAACGCAGAGCGTGACTACGATTATTCCCATGAAGTGATGGAGTCTTTGAAAGGATGTTTAGCCTGTAAAGCATGCTCTGGACAATGCCCAGTTAAAGTCGATGTGCCTAAATTCAGAGCGCAATTTTTTAATATCTATTACAAGCGTTACATGCGCCCAGCAAAAGACTATTTGGTCGCAGGTATTGAAGATATGTTACCTATTATGGCAGCAATGCCAAAGGTGACTAACTTTGCATCGCAAAATAAACTCAGCCAATGGGTGATTAAAAAATCGATTGGTTATGTCGATGCGCCAGCATTATCGGTGCCGACACTCAAACAACGCTTAGATGGACACGAAAGTCGTGGCTATGATTTAGAAGCGCTACAGGGTATTCCTGAGTCAGAGCGTGCTCAATATGTGTTAGTGGTTCAAGATCCTTTTAACAGCTTTTATGATGCGGATCTGGTGTATCGCTTTATTCAGCTAATAAAAGAAATGGGCTTAAAGCCGGTATTATTGCCATTTAAACCTAATGGTAAGCCTACCCACATAAAAGGTTTTTTAGATAAGTTTGCAAAAACAGCGCAATCCAGTGCTGATTTTTTGAATCAAGTGTACGCCCTTAATATGCCAATGGTAGGGTTAGACCCAGCCTTAGTCTTATGTTACCGAGATGAATATCAGCAAGTATTAGGCAATAGTCGTGGAAATTTTGAAGTGTTATTAGCAAATGAATGGCTAACGGATGCCATCAATTCAATACCAAAACTGAATAACACGCAGCAAAAATTTAGTTGGTTCAGCCATTGTACTGAATCTACGGCAAAACCTGCCACGCCAGCAGAATGGAAAACCATATTTAGTCACTTTGGGGCTGAATTCGATGTGATAAACGTTGGTTGCTGCGGTATGGCAGGCACCTACGGTCACGAACAAGATAATTTAGGTCGTTCAACTAAATTGTTTGCTATGTCTTGGCAGCCGACCTTAGATAAGATTGACGATAAAACGCAAATTTTAGTGTCAGGCTATTCATGTCGAAGCCAAGTTAAACGTTTTGCAGGCTTCAAACCAAAACATCCAATTGAAGCCTTATTGCAATTGTTAGTTCAAGCGAAACAAGATAATGGCTGAACCCATTAACATTGCCGAACAATTGGGGCAATTAAGCCCCAATAATGACGAAAGCCAGCAATCGTCTACACCGTTATGCAGTGATGAACCACTATTTAATATTAATATGCAAGGCGAGTGGACGTATTTGGGCAGTCCACTGCCGAAAAAGTTTGCTAAGTTATTTGCTAGTGTACTTAATGGTATTGATGGGGAGTATTTCTTGATTACGCCAGTGGAAAAGGTGCAGGTGACAGTTGAACGTCACGCTTTCGTGATTGTTGATTATAATGAAAATGATGATAACAGCTTATCCCTAATTAGCAGTATTGGTACTGAGCATATAATCAACAACCCTTCATTGGTGAGATTGTTAGAAGATGCTATTGAATTTCCAGTAGAAAGAGGCGTCATTGCAGGGTTAGGGCGTGCTTGTTACTACCGCTATATTAATCAATTTGTAACAGACTGACTAAAATAGCGGTCTTATACGTATCTTACCTAGCTTAAGGTGTTAACCTGAGTATATGATGGTAATCTAAAATACAACTCAGAAATCTGCATTCTTGGCTTGATTCGTTAATTTACCTAGTAGCTAAGGATTGCTGAGCATGTAGGAGGGTTTTATGAAGCGGTACGAAAGTCTTTATTATCAAATCTCTCACCTCAACATCACGCTTCAAAATGAGCTTGATGAACGCTTAAAACGTTATGAATTAGACGTTAAGCTTTGGCCGGTGCTGTTTTCTTTATGGCAAGAAGAGGGCATAAGCCAAACTGAACTATCAAAGCTATGTGATGTGGCTAACTACACCATGACGCGTCTGCTAGATCAATTACAAGTACAAGGCTATATCACTCGCCACCAAGAGTCAGACAATCGCCGTGCATTCCAAATTTTCTTAACTGACGCGGGCAAAGCGCTAGAGCAAGACTTGATCCATGAAGCGCAGTGGGTCAATGAGAAGTGTCTGGAAGCTCTCGATGAGCAAGAACAGCAAACTTTATTGCAATTGTTGAATAAAATAAATACATAGCCTGAGCATGAATAAGAGGGAGTCTATTTACAGTTTCAGGTATATCGATCTATCAATTAAAAGGCCGTTAATGTTGTCATTAACGGCCTTTTGTTTCTTGTCAGTTTGAGCTTATGGTTTGTTTAGGCTGACAATTCTTCATGCTTATGCACGAGGTTAAAGTCAGCTAATACGGCATAAGCACTTGGTATAATAAATAATACCAATAAGGTAGAGGTGAAAATACCAAACACAATAGAGATTACAATCGGTTTTACGACTTGTGCCTGTAATGAGGTTTCCATTAGTAATGGCAGTAACCCAGCAGCTGTAGTAAGCGATGTTAAAAATACCGCTCTAAACCTATCTCGGCTCGCTTTGACTACTGCTTCTTGAATGTCATCACCTATATCAACGTGGTGCCTTATGTATTGCACCAATAATATGGAGTCGTTGACGACAATACCAGCTAATGAAACAAAGCCTAAAATTGATGGCATTGATAAGCTGTGACCTGTTAATAAGTGTCCCCAGAATACCCCAATTAAGGCAAGTGGGATGGCTAACATCACCACAAATGGTTCTAAGTAACTTCTGAATTGAAAACTTAAAATGGCGAACAAGCCAAATAAGCCAATGATGAAACCTTGCATGAACGAGGCTCCAGTTTTAGCGGTTTCTTTAGCCGCACCTTCATAGTCCACTCGTAAACCTGGGTATTTTTCCCGTAATTCATTGGCATATTCATTACGTACTTTGCTGACAATCTCACTACCATTGGCTTTAGCATTATCAATATCAGCCATTACGGTTACGGTACGCTGACTTTCAATTCGCTGTATACGTACGTAAGAGCGCTCATAATTCAATGTAGCGACAGCATTAAGTGGTAGCTGACTCCCATCACTAAGCATAATAGGGAAGTTGGCTAATGCCTGTAAATTCCCTGCTTGTTGTTTATTTAGGCGTACTTGAATTTCAATGTTTTCAGGTCCTGCTTGCACGTCATCGGCAGTTTGCCCAAAGTAAGCTGCGCGCAGTTGTGATGCGATCATCTCGCCATCGACACCGAAATTTTCAGCGCCGTCACGCAGTTTAACGAGTACTTCTTCTTTACCAGGGCGCATGTCGTCCAAAATACCATTTACGCCTGAGAACTGGCTTAAATAAGATTGTAGATCGACTGAGGCCATTTTGAGTAATTCTAAGTCATCATGTTGAAGTCTGACTTCCACATCACGCCCAGCAGGCCCCATACTTGGTTGCTTAAAGACGAGCGATAATGGCTCAGCAATGTCTCCACTTTCTAGACGCCAATCTCGAATAAAGTCATCGATTAAGCTTTCACGAGTCTCCGCTGACAATAAATCTAACCTGACTGTTGCAACGTGGGGACCTGATTCACCGGCATCGGCGTTCATGTTGTATTGTTCGGTGATATAGCGAATCAAATTTGAGTCTTCTTGATTCTCTTTGCTATAACGGTCACCCACTTTATTTGCGCTGGCGACTAACTTTTCGACCACTTGTTTGGTTTGATCTAGTGTTGAGCCTGGCGGCAATATAATGCGCGCTTCAGCGATATCACCATCAAGTTCAGGGAAGCCAACAAATTTCACAGCGCCGCCGGCAACTAGGGCAATAGAGACAAAGAGTAAACCTAAGGTTGCCCCAAGGCTTGCATAACGCCACTTAACCACAAAGGTGACAGCTTCAACTAAATTGTTATTACGGAAATGCTCAAATTTTTCTAAAAATACACGCTTAAATTTAAGTGGTGGTTTTTCTTGTTTATTTGATTTTAATGAGTGGCTTAAATGGTTCGGTAAAATCAAAAATGCTTCAATCAAACTGACGCTGAGCACCATAATTAAGACGAGTGGTACAACGGATAGTACATCGCCCATTTGGCCGTCAAGCCACAACAAACTGCCAAAAATAAACACTGTCGTTAAAAAGGGTGAGAATACCCCTGGTGCGACCTTTTTAACTCCTTGAGTGACAGCATCATTAATGGGTAAGCCTTTTTCTACATGGGCGGCAACTGATTCTGCGATCACAATGGCATCATCCATCATGATACCAATAGCCATCAACAAACCGACTAGGCTCATGATGTTAATGGATACGCCAAACACCCACATTAAAAATAACCCGCCCATGAAGGCGACTGGCAGACCTGCGGACACCCAAAAAGAATAACGTAACGAGAAAAACAGCCACATTGAAAAGAACACTAAGATGATCCCTTGCCAGCCATTCTTAAGCAGCATGGATAATCTGTCTTGAAGCAATGATGACATATCATTTGTGAGCGTGAGCGTTACGCCATCAGGGGCGACGAGTTGCTCTTGAGCCACAAACTCGGTGACACGCTCTTTAATGCGCAAAGCATCATCAGCTTTATTTTTTTGAACTTTTAATACCGCAGCAGCTTTACCATTAAATATGGTGTGCTCTTCTTCTAGTTCAAATAAGTCTTCAATTTTAGCGATGTCACGTAAGCGAACCACACCGCCTTCAGGGTTTGATGATACGATTATTTTACCCAAATTATCTGGGGTAATTTGCCGCTCATCAAAACGGATCAATAAGTTTTTATCTGATAACTCTACGCTGCCTGCTGGCATTTGAACGTTCTGACGGCCAACTTTATCGGCGACTTCTGCCACGGTAAGTCCTAAACGTCTTATGTCAGCCTCGTTTAACTCTACTCGGATTTGATGATCTGAAAAGCCTGATACCGTGACTAAATTAACCCCTGCATCAATCTTTAACCGTCGCTTTAAATCTTCAGCGTAAGACTTTAAGTGAGGCAAACTGGCATCGGCTGCAATAGCAATATCGACGACAGGTTCTGCCCAATCAAGCTCTTTGACGGTCGGTGGGTCAATTTGTGATGGGAAGTCTTTAATGGCGTTAATTTCAGTCTGAATATCGACTAAACTGCGGCCCATATCGGCATCACCTGTGAGCTTAACGGTAAGAGAGGCAAAGCCTTCTTGTGCATCACATTTAGTTTCTTCTATGTCGCTTAGGCCATCAATGGCATCTTCCATTCTCAAACATAAGCTTTCTTCAACCTCTGCAGGAGAGGCGCCAGGATAAACGACACTGGCAATAATGTAAGGCGGGCTAAACTCTGGGAATGTTTCTCGCTTAATTTTGCCAATACTACTTAGGCCGACAACAAAAAACGCCAGCATCATCAAGTTTGCGATGGTTGGATGTCGAGTGAAAAAGTTAATCACTGGTTTAACTCCTCATCACTTTGACTGTTTTGTTGCGCCACTTTTAAACTCATGCCTGCAATGGCAGGAATAAGATCGTTAGTAACGATTTGCATGTTTTGCGTTAATGGTGCAGTTGTTGACTGGCTTTCGATTGCGACGCCCTTATCAGTGCGATATATCACTTTAACCTTAATAATCTGTAGTTTTCCTTCAAGATCCATGACATAGATTTGGTCGCCGTGGAGGGCTTTTTCAGGGATAACAAATTGCTCTGACGGGTAGCCATGGATATAAGCTGTAACAAACATGCCATTGGTTAATGGTGGGCGTTTTACCAGATCCATATCATTAAAGTTTTGTTCAACTTCAAGGTAAAAGCCTATGGTTGCTTGATCCGGATTAATGGTATCGGCTATTCGAGTGAGTTTTGCTTGCCACTGGTGATGTTTTTGTCCCATGTTGATTTCAACATAAGCATCAAAGTTGACTTTTTCGATTGATGGCAATGATGCTGTGTCACGTGGGATCCCAGAGATGCTGCTAATCAGTGTTTCAGCATCTTGCAAAGAGAGCTCGGCTTTGATTTCTACAGCGCCGAGCTGGTGGGCTTCAAATAACACCGAACCATTCGTCACCGCTTGAGCTCGCTCTATGTTCACCTCAGCAATACGAGCGTCAAAGGGCAGGGTAAAGCGGGTATTGTTGAGTTGTCGCTGTGCATCATTCAGTAACGCTTGATTAACTTTGACTTGAGCTTGGGTCACTTTTCTATCATCGGGCAGTAAACTCAAGCTGCTGTTTAAGTCTTGAACTAGGTTACGCTGGGCAAGTAATGCTTGCTTTTGGGTTTCGAGTTCTGACTTAGATATAAGATTTTTAGCATTAAGCGCTTGTTTACGCAGGTACTCTTGATCCACTAACGTGAGTTTTTGCTTTTCAATTTGCAAACTGGTTTCAAGGTTAACTTCTTTTTGGTTTAACTGAATTAACTGCGCCTCTGCGGCATTCACATTAGCTTCAGCTTGCGCTAATTTAAGTTCGTATTCGAGTGGATCAATAGCTAATACTAAGGTGCCAGCTTTAATTAAGCGGCCAGTTTCAAGTTCTGGGTGACGATAAATAATCTTACCACCAACCTCAGCAATACCTTGCCAACTGTGCTTGGGCGCGACTCTGCCATACGCTTTAATCACTGGCATACTTTGTTGTTTGTCGAGATTAATGACTTCAACTAAACGAGATTTGTCATGACCTGCTTCCAGTTCAGGCGATGAGCGCATTGCAATTGCGATAAATAAAATAATAAATCCGGCAGCAATCCCCGGGAAAACATAACGTCTTTTTAAGCTGGTCATTTTTTGCAGTCCTGGCTTGGTTGGTTGTCATCGGCAAAAAGCCCATGACGTAAAAGTGATGCATTGTGCTTCGCAAGCTTTTGCATAAATTCAGGTGAGGTTTCAATGCCTACGGCTTTTTTAAATAGCTCAGGCATCAAAAAAGGGAAAATCAGTAAGCTAATAAAACTCATTTTGGCGCACATTACATCAACATCCGCTTTTAAAATATCGGCATCTTTAATTTTGTCTATGATGGCGAATTTAGGTGATGGCATTAAGGTTAATAGCCTTGCTTGTAGTTCACGATTTTGCGGTGAGTCAGGCAAACTTGCAGTGCGATAAATGAGCTTCGGAAAATCTGGGTTTTGACTCATCATACTGTAATAAGTGCTAAGTATTTCTTCTGGTGAGTTGTGGATCATTGCTTTGTTAGTTTGAGATATTTTTTGCGTCAGTGGTGCTAATGTTTCTTTTAGCATTTCACTGAATAAGCCCAATTTGGATTGAAAATAGTAACGGATCAGACTGGCGTCAACATTCGCTTGCTGTGCAATCGCACGTACAGATACTTTGTCGTAATCACTTTCAACAAAGAGTACGCGAGCAGCTTCGATTAATGCATTGCGATTATCGACCTGAGTTAACGGTCTACCAGCAGTTTTTTTAAGAATGGGCATCGGTAAGCACTAATGTATGAATAATTCTTCAAGTGTAGAATATAGTAAGCCAACCTGAGTCTTTCGTTTACTATTTAAATTCATCAATATTCCACATTTGATGAATTAATTGAAAATTTCAACACTAGATCACACTTCTTTCAGTGGCGATTAAAATATTAAAACAGTATAAAAAACAAAAGCTAGCAAGATGCTAGCTTTTAGTCACAACAGAGTAAAAATCTGTGTTCAATTAAGTTAAATCATTTATAACGCTGTCGTTAGTATTTCTCGGCTGACAGTTAAATCAATATCACCATGTTCACCTAGTTTTGTCATACCGTGTTTTTCAAGGGCATTAACCATTACATCGACTTGATCTGTACCTAAATCAATATCTCCTAAACGAATTGGCACTTGCATTCGTTTAAAGAACGCTTCTGTTGCAAGAATCGCTTGATCAATTTTTTGCTCATCAGTGCCTGTAGTGATGCCAAATACACGTTCAGCATATTGAACTAGCTTGTCATGTTTTTGTTCTCGGCGCACTTTCATTACCGCAGGTAACACAATTGATAAAGTACGTGCATGATCAATACCGTGGCTGGCTGTTAATTCATGACCAATCATGTGAGTCGACCAATCTTGTGGTACGCCGGCACCAATTAAGCCATTAAGTGCCATGGTGGCTGACCACATGATATTAGCTCTGACTTCAAGATCTTGTTTTGTCTCGGCAGCCAGTGCTTTAGGGCCTTCTTCAATTAAGGTTTGCAGTAAACCTTCACTGAATCTGTCTTGTACTTTACCGTTGACGCTGTAAGTTAAGTATTGCTCCATAATATGAATGTAAGCATCAATAACCCCATTACTTATTTGTCGGTCTGACAGTGATAGCGTCACTGAAGGATCGAGTACAGCAAATAATGGTCTGACTAATGGGCTACCAAATGGCAGTTTATTACCATCACGAGTAATAACGGAGCCGCCATTAGACTCTGAACCTGTCGCTGGCAGTGTTAAGACTGCACCGATTGGCAGTGCTTGTTTAACACTTGCACCTTTTGCAACGATATCCCAAGGATCTTGGGCTTCAAATTTTGCAGCAGCGGCTATAAATTTAACGCCATCAACGACTGAACCACCGCCTACTGCTAGGAGGTAATCAATATTTTCCGCTTCAATGATGGCTTGCGCTTTCATTAACGTATCGTATTGCGGGTTAGGCTCAACACCAGAGAACTCAAACCAAGTATGGTCTTTAAGTGCTTCGGTGACTTGTTGGTATACGCCATTTGACTTAATCGACCCGCCACCATAAACCATTAATACTTTGGCATCTGCTGGGATTTCTTGGCTGATTGCGCTGATTTGGTTTTCACCAAATAAAATTTTTGTATTGTTTTGAAAAGAAAAATTTAACATGTGTCGTTCCTGATAATAAAGTGATGCACTGTATTACACAGTGGGGATCAAGACTAATTGACGGTTATGCATTGAGCTGGCTAATCAACTTTTGTGCTGTTAATGATGAGCTAGCAGGATTTTGACCTGTTATGAGTAAGCCATCTTGTACGGAGAAAGCATGCCAATCTGCCGCTTTTTGGTAATCAGCACCACGGGCGATAAGTTCATCTTCTAATAAAAATGGCACAATATCCGTTAATTGGACAGCGTCTTCTTCTGAGTTCGTGAAGCCTGTTACGGCTTTATCAGCGACAAGATGCTTACCGTTTTGGTCTTTGACATTTAATAACACTGCTGTGGCGTGGCAAACTGCTGCGATAGGTTTATTTTGGATCACAAATTGGTTAATCAGTGAGATTGAATCTGCATTGTCAGCTAAATCCCATAATGGCCCATGTCCGCCCGGATAAAATACGCCATCAAACTCTGCTGGATTTATGCTAGATAATACACGAGTGTTAGCCAGCAATGATTTAAGCTGCTCGTCGTTGTCAAAACGGTGAGTGTCCTCTGTTTGAAAATCAGCTAATTCACTTTTGGGATCAATAGGCGTCTGTCCACCAAGAGGAGAGGCTAAAACGACTTCATAGCCAGCATCGGCAAATACATAATAAGGTGCTGCAAACTCTTCAATCCAAAATCCGGTTTTTTCACCTGTATCGCCTAACTTGTCATGTGAAGTTAGCACCATTAATACTTTTTTGGTGGTTTGTGTTGCTTGAGTCATGATATTCCCTTAAACAAGTTTGTGTAATGAGGCCCTCAATAATGCAACACAGTATAGAAATACATTTAGATTCGTACAATGCAGATATTTTTGACTTCATTGTTTAATTAATTGATACAATGGCCGGAAGGTTTTAAGCGGAGTATTGTTAAGTGAACGTATCGTTTGAACAGTTAAAGAGCATGGTGGTTTTTTCACAAGTAGTGGAGCAAGGTAGCTTGAGTGGCGCGGCAAAGCACATCGGCTTATCTCGTGCTGTGGTGAGCTATCATTTAAAAAAGCTTGAAGCGCATTTATCAGTAAAGTTACTTAACCGCTCAACAAGAAGCATCAGCCTAACCGAAGAGGGAAAAGCCTATTATCAGTCATGTAAAGTGATTGCTGAGCAAGCTTTTAATGCGAATCGACAAATTGAAAATATGAAAAGTGAGCCCGTAGGGCTAATTCGTATTACTTGTCCGGTTAATGCTGGGCTTGAAACCATAGTGCCAGCCTTGAATGAATTTAAAGTGCTGTACCCCAAAATTGAACTTGATGTCATGTTGACTGATGAAATTGTCAATATCATAAATCAAGGGTTTGATTTAGCGATTAGAGGTGCGCCATTAGTTGATTCAAGTTTACAAGCTACAAAACTCTGTGTATTAACGACTTGTTTGTGCGGTTCTCCTGATTACTTTGATCGTAACGGACGCCCGAGTTCGCCGGCTGATCTTAGCTCACATGATTGGGTTATCTATAAACCTCTTAAAAAAGTGTTGGAGCTGAAGAAAGGTGCTCGATCGTTCAGCATTGAAATGAAAGGCTCGATAACCACAAATAATGCTTCAGCACGAACAGCCTTTATTGAAGGAGGACATGGTATAGGAAGGGTGCCGACTTACGATGCTTGGCCTAAGGTTAAGCAAGGAACCCTTGAAACCGTGCTCGATGATTACCATTTATCCGATATTAATATTTATGGTGTATTCCCGCCTGGGGCGGCTGATTCAAAAAAATTGCGTTTATTACTCGATTTTTTAAAGGTGTATTTTGATAAACAAATTAGTCAAATGAGCTTATCTAAAACACATTTTAATCAGTAGATGAAACGTTTTATAAGGCAGACTTCACTGTTAGTTTAAGACGATTTTTTGGCCGTTTTAATTGTGTCTTTACACCATTTAAGACTGCAGTACCAACTAACCAAAAAACAGCCTGCTGCTAATACATAAGTGATTGAGTTGTGCTCAGGAAAACTAAAAGGATGGCAAATTACATCAAGCCAAAAAAGGCTTGTGGTAATAGCCATGAGTAAACTCAATGTGCCCAGTATGGTAATAGTCAGTTTGGAAAACATGATATGACGTTTTTTGCAATGACACATGGATGAAAAATCCACAATTTCTGCGTCACAATGAATGCAAGTTACTCTTCTTTTGTATGACTTACTCATCTGATTTCGAACCTGCTACACGTGAACCTGCTGTCGTGTGATTACTTAACATCAACAACTTACCTCTATCAATCTTGAATATTTGTTACCTAGGTAACCTTAGTGTTAAAGCTTGTTGATTTCTTTGCATTAAATCAAAGAATACTGGATTAGAATTAAATTTTAAAAAAATAAAAAAATATTTTTTGATTTTTACTCATATAGATAGATGGTTTTTATAATATCTTTTTCCTCATATTTTATAGATTTATAAAATAATTCTAAAAAATGAAATTTTAATTTTCATTTTAAGGTCTCTTTATTTAACCGGTGCAGTGTTTTGTGCC
The DNA here is from genome assembly GCF_002075795.1 of Shewanella japonica. Classification (NCBI taxonomy): domain Bacteria; kingdom Pseudomonadati; phylum Pseudomonadota; class Gammaproteobacteria; order Alteromonadales; family Shewanellaceae; genus Shewanella; species Shewanella japonica. Next base: position 2,741,941 of record NZ_CP020472.1, on the reverse strand, counting down.
AAGTGGAATAAGAAGATATTAATTGGAGTGAAATATGAATACCAAAATAATGATTTTGACCGCTTTTAGTTTTATGTTAACCAGTTTTACGGCTCAGTCATCAAGCATTACGTTTCATGATGATTTAGATGTTGATAGTGTGAATGGTGTTGTTATCGAATTTCAGCGTGAAGTGGATCTTATCCCTGGCGAGCAATTAATTGAAGTGAGCTATAGCGATCTGTTTCAAGATAACGCCGATGACTCAGGGCATTGGGTTAAGTCTGAACCACTTTATCTTAAGCTAAATGTCGAAGGTAATGAGCAGTATCATTTAGATTTACCTGAGTTGTACTCAGCTGATGATGCAAAAGACTTTTTACAAAATCCAGTGCTATCTTTGTCAGTTGATGGCGAGCCTCAAGATATTACATTATTGAGTCAATCACAGTTATTTACTTTACTATTATTAAAACAATAGTCATTGATTTTAATAAAATATTGCTTATAAGGTTATTTACATATCATCCTTAATTATTTCACTGTTTGAGATAGTTAACTCTGTGAAATATTTTTTTAGAATGCTACTCAATTATGAGTAGCATTTTTATATTTAATTACCCACCACGTTATAATAACCATTTGATTTGGATTTTTAGTTAACTGCAAGTTGATGTTACTGATTTTCGATGAGTTGCCTCGAGTGTATGACATTCAATTTCAAGCTATAATTTTTAGATTCTAACTTGCGTTCCCTATACAGGATCCTTATTATCCTTATCCCAATTTTAAAAAGGCACCATCATGGCAATCAGAATCAAGCTTAGACCTAAGCGTGAAAAATCACTTGAACGTAAGCACCCTTGGGTATTTGCAAGTGGTATACATAACATAAAAGGTAAACCACAAGCAGGTGAAACCGTTGATGTTGTCGCTCATGATGGTCATTGGTTAGGCCGTGGTGCTTGGTCACCTGAATCACAAATTCAAGTGCGTGTTTGGACGTTTGATAAAGAAGAACAAATCGATAAAGACTTTTTTGTTCGTCGTATTCAGCGTGCTCAATTGGGGCGTGATGCATTAATTGAAGAACAAGGCCTTACCGGCTATCGTCTTATTGCTGCGGAATCAGATGGCTTACCGGGTATTACCATTGATAAGTACGCGAATGTTTTAGTCTGTCAATTACTGAGCACAGGGGCTGATTACTGGCGTGATACTTTAGTTGAGGTATTAGCAGAACTCTATCCTGATTGTGCCATTTACGAGCGTTCTGATGTCGACTCTCGTAAGAAAGAAGGTTTAAAGCCTGTCACCGGTTTATTGCACGGTGAATTACCAGTAATGCCAGTGGTAATTGAAGAAAATGGTATAAAAATTTCTGTTGATGTGACAAAAGGGCATAAAACGGGTTTTTATTTAGATCAACGTGATAACCGCGCTATTGCAGCACGCTTCGTAAAAAATAAGTCAGTGCTTAATTGCTTTTGCTATACAGGTACCTTCGGTTTGTATGCTGCAAAAGGCGGCGCAGCGAGCATTGAAAATGTCGATGTCTCTAAACTTGCGTTAGATACCGCGCGATTAAATATGGAAATAAACGGCTTTAATGATGATCACGTTAATTACCATGAAGCTGATGTGTTTAAGTTACTGCGCCAGTATCGTGATGAAGGTAAAACCTTTGATGTCATTGTGCTAGATCCACCTAAGTTTGCTGACAATAAAGCACAACTGAATGGTGCTTGCCGTGGTTACAAAGACATCAATATGATTGCGATGCAGTTATTAAATCCGGGTGGAACATTACTAACGTTCTCTTGTTCAGGGTTAATGGCCGCTGATTTATTCCAAAAAGTGGTTGCTGATGCGGCGCTTGATGCAAAGCGTGACGTTCAATTTATTGATAGATTGAGCCAAGCAAGTGATCATCCTATTGGTAGTGCATTTCCAGAAGGATTTTACCTTAAAGGCTTGGTTGCAAGAGTCTTTTAAAGACTATTGCCACTGACGCTCGTGATTAAGGCTGCCATATGGCAGCCTTTTTAATGCTTAAAATTCGCGAACTGTAATAATATGAACAATGCTTAAGCTAAGGTTTTGTTGATAGTTAACTTGATGTACTTTTAAGCATCATGGATAGGAAGGGCTAATAATGAAAAATATGAAAAAGACTTCTCGTGTAAACAATATGCTGTCGTTTTTGATGATTGCGCCTTTGTTGTATGGCAGCGCAAGTATGGTTAATGCCCACGAAGTACACGAGTTAACTACATCAAATGGTGGCACTTATGTTAAAGCATTTTCTTTTTCTAACCAGCAAAGTGTGGTGATTGCTGAAGGCCGTATCGAGCCACGTTCTATTGGTACCATAAGCATTAAGCTATATAAAAACTTGGATGTAGGTGATTTTGCTGATGGGATAATTATTCCTAGAGGTGGCACAATTTTATCGGTAGAAGTCCTTAAAGATAATAGTGATGGCCAACAACTTAATATTACTACGGTAACCGCTGGAAGTGGAAACTATCAAACAAGCCAGTTGGTGTGTATTGCAGAAAACGCTGTCAGTTTATGCGACTAAAAAAACAGTAAAACAAATATAATCGCTACGCTAAGGCTGCATATCGCAGCCTTTTTTAATGTGTATCTTCAATGTAATTTCGGTAGCGTTAACTAAACCAATAAAGACCTAAAACACTCATAAACGTTACCATGACACTGGCTTCAAATACTTTCTTACTGCTTAATAAGCTTTGTTTACCTTGTTTTAAACTCCCAATTAATTGGTTTTGTTTGTATAAACGACAGGTTAATTGCTCTGTTTGTGGGTCAATGAGTAACTGAAGTTGGCAAGGTTTGCCATTTTTAAGCTCAATACGGTGAGTACTTCTTTGGCTAAAGTTGATTTTACTTGATACAAGCTGATCATTAACTAAAACACGCTCTAATCCAAACCAATCACTGGCAAGCAATTCGATTTTTTCATGATTTAAATGATATTTAAAACTTGTCATTAATCTCTCCTTGGCGTGTAAACCTACCTTAAGATAAGCAGACAAATGTGACGTTTTCCACCAAGATAAATGAAGTTTTTTTGAATGGATTAGTATGTGATTGTTGAGATTGAAGAAAATTTTTTATTTTATTTTTGGAGCAAGCAATTGTTAGACAGAAACGCATAAAATAGTTTTTGCCATTAACTATATGGTTTTATTTATATATAAAACAGTTAGTTACGGTTGTTCGTCATTCAGGGGCTCTAAACCACAATAATGAGCAAGTAGATCACGCCAACTCACAATACCGACAATTTCCTTATCCACTAATACAGGCAAGCAGGTGATCCCTTTAGATAAGATAAGTTCTGAAGCACTGTTAACATCCAACTCTGGAGGAATAGTGATAGGGTGGTGAGCCATCACTTGATGGACACGTTTTTGTAGCGTTTCAATATCTCGAGTTAGTTCTGCGGCCGTGCCAAGATTTGGATTGATAGCATTAACCAGATCGGCACGCGCCAAGATACCGGAGACTTGATTATGTTCATCTAACACCACAAGGTGATGAAAGGGTACATTGTCAAAAATATCTTTAGCCGTGGCTAACCGATCATCCATTTCAACGGTGACTACTCTGTGGCTCATTATTTGCTCAACAGTAACCATCTTGTTCTCCTTTTCAATTAATCTATTTATATCAGACAATTGAAAAGCCGACAAATGATGAATAATTGAGTCATGTATCGTGATTGATTAGTTCATTGCTTATTTCAACAGTTATTTTATGGTTTAGTTAAGTGGTAATTAATGTATCGTTGCTGCTTTTTAGGTTTCAGCGCATGGACATCAACAAGTACCAGTCCATCAATACAGTTGCCAAAATCAGTATCGATACCAAAGTCGAGAAACGATACGCCATTTTGTTCGCACAATTCGCCATATTGTTTAAACAGTGGCGGTACTGCCGCCCCCATATTCGCCATTGTGTGTTTTAACACTTTGAAATTAGATGCGTAATCGTCAGCGGAATAAAGTGCATCGAGTTGTTGGCGTTTATCTTGGGTAAAGCGGTAAGGGCAATTAGAGATTGCTAACACCTCAGGGTTACTGAATTGCTGCTGATAGAAATGGACAAGCATTTCTTTCGCTTGTTCGGGGATTTGGTCACTAATAGACACAGGACCAAATAAATAGCGAAATTGTGGATTCTTAGCTAAATACGCGCCAATACCAAGCCATAGGTAGTCTAGGCTTCGTTTTCCCCAATACTTTGGCTGCACGAAGCTACGGCCAAGCTCTAAGCCATTTTCAAAGTAGGGGGCAAACTCATCGTTATATTGAAACAATGATTGGCTATATAAGGCCGTTTTACCTTGATGCTCGTGAACCCACTTAGCACTTGCAAAACGATATGATCCTACAATTTCTAAATCATCCTTATCCCATAACACCAGGTGCTGATAATAAGGATCATATTGATCGTTATCTCGCCTGTTGCCGCTACCTTCCCCCACGGCACGAAATGCGATTTCTCTTAATCGGCCAATTTCTCGCATGATTGGATTGCAGCCTTGGTGCTGATATAAAAAGATTTGTTTATTGTCATTAGTCTCACCGAGCATCTCACATTGTTGCAAAGCTGATTGCAGTTCACTTCGTGATTCTGGATGGGCAATGGCTTTTTGTGTAGCAAATAATGGCCGACGATTCTTTCCAATTCGATAAAGGTGATTCTTAAGTAACTGAACCTTGGTTTTGACATTAAAATCATGTCCAGTGATAGCTTCTTTAGGAATTAACTGTCCAATTCGTACTGGCATGGTGCGCTTTTGCTGTTTAAACATTTCTTTGACGAGCAATAAACTAGCGAGTGGCTTATAAATCATTGAAGCGCCATAGAATGAAAGTGAGTTTTTAGCATCAACAAACATTGGCAGTAACGGAGCATTGCAGGAGTTGGCCATTTTTAAAAAGCCAGAATGCCACTTTAAATCAGTGACACCTGAGGGTCTGAGTCTTGATACTTCTCCTGAAGGAAAAATTAATACAGCGCCTTCATTTTTTAGGTGCAAGTGAATATTTTCTAAGTGCTGTCTTGGGGTACCACCGGACATGTTATTCACGGGAAGCAGCAGTGAATGTAGTGGTTCAAGTGCCATCAGCAGTTCATTCGCGACGACTTTGATATCAGGTCGAACTTGGCTAATAAGTTTGATGAGAGCGAGTGCATCAAGGGAACCAATAGGGTGACTGGCATAAATAACCACTCTTCCGTCGATGGGAATATTTTCAATTTCATTACTAGGCACTGAGTAATTGAAATCAAAACAATCTAGTACATGCTCGACAAAATCTACCCCTTTCAAATAAGCGAATTCTGCCGCGATATCATTACATTGTTTTTCGTTTAATAAATAACGCAACATGGCTTTTGTTGGTGTTGCTAGCCAAGGTGTTTGGTGGATTTTGGGTAAGTTTTTTTCTACCACATTATCTACTGTAAAAATCATGTCCATAGCCTTTATTGTTATAAGAAGTGAATAGTCAGTGCTAAGCGACTTTTTGCTTTATTGGAGTAGCACTGGCTTCACTCAATGTGATTTGATTGATGACTTTGGTCGTGCACGCTTCATCACTCCAGCGAAGCAGCTGTAACTCACCACTGTGGGTTTCAGCAATCAGCGTACAATTTTCGACCCAGTCACCGTCGTTGGCATAAATGATATTCTTGTGTTGGGATAATTCTGGTTGGTGAATATGACCGCAAACCACTGCTTGTACTTGCTGTGTTTGTGCGTAGCGCAATACTGCATCTCGATACATGCTGATGGCATGTTGTGCTTTATTGACTCGGAGTTTCACGTAACTGGCTAAAGACCAATACGAAAAGCCTAAGCTGTGTCTAATACGATGTAATTTACGATTGAGTAATAACAAAACATCATATAAATGATCGCCAAGTTTGGCGTAGGTGCGACTTATACACACTTCTGAATCAAATTGATCGCCATGTAACATTAAAATTTTATCGCCAGTTATGCATTCATGTATATATTGGCGGGTGATGGTAATACCCCATATTTGGAAATTACTATAAGCTTTAAACTCTTCATCATGGTTGCCTGGTATAAACTTGATTTCGATACCGCTTTGCGCCAGTTGGATTAACTTTTGTAGGACTAGGTTATGACTTTCAGGCCAATAAACTTTACGTTTTAGTGCCCAGATATCAATGATGTCGCCAACTAAATAAAGCTTATTAGTGTGAGTTTGATTAAGCAGATCCAATAAATATTCTGCTTTGCAATCGACACTGTCTAGGTGAACATCTGAAATCCATAAAGCATTGAAAGTTTGTTTTACTTTGCCACTAGATTTAGGGGATTTTCTGGTTGTAATCGCATGTTCAAAAGGGCTGAAGTGAGAAGTGGGATTAGGTGTAAGTTCATGTAAACCGGTCTTATCTTTAGCATTTTGAGTCATTGATATATCGCTCAACGATGAATGTCTAAACTAGCATAGGAGAGGTTTTTGAACTCAAGATGACGCCAATATGTCAAAGGGATGACAATTTACAGTGAACGGAGACGAGTTAAATGAGTGCTAGGCTAAGCAAGGCAATGTTATTTTGGATAAGATTTAGTAAGGCTCTAAGAGACAATAAGATCCAAAATTTGGTCATTGGCAGTAAACGAATATAGGAAAACTAATATAAGTATCTAATATAAAAAACTAATATAAGAAACTAATATAAGAAACTAATATAAGAAGCTAAAGCAAAGTTAACGCTGGATTACTAGCGATTCAATTCCAATAAAAAAGGAGCCTGATGGCTCCCTTTAGTGAGGTCATAACCGTAACTCATTTTATAAAAAATAGGCTTATAAAATGAGAGCGTTGATTATTTAGCGGCGTTAATGATCTCACGCGCCATTTCGTCAGCAACATCACCGGTGGTGCGGTTGTCTTTTTCGGCTTGCTCGAAGATTTTGATTAACGTGTTATAGATTTTTTCGACTTTGGCAGTGGCTTTAGCTACATCATAGTCACTTTCGAAAGAAACATTGATGATACCGCCAGCATTGATGACATAATCAGGCGCATACAAAATGCCTAGCTCTTTTAATACTTCACCGTGACGAACTTCAGCTAACTGGTTATTTGCACAACCCGCAACAATTGTTGCTTTAAGCAATGGGATCGTCGTGTCGTTGATCGTTGCGCCAAGTGCACATGGTGCGTAAACATCAACATCTTGGGTATAGATATCTTGTGGTGCAACAACTGTAGCGCCAAATTCCGTGGCCACACGGTCTAAAGAAGCTTGGTGGATGTCAGTCACGATCAGTTCAGCGCCATCTTCATGAAGGTGCTTACATAAGTAATAACCAACATGTCCAACGCCTTGAACCGAAATTTTTAAGCCTTTTAAGCTATCTAGACCACGCTGATGTTTTACCGCGGCTTTAATACCTAAATACGTTCCTAAAGCAGTGAATGGAGATGGATCGCCACTTTTTCCCTCAAGACCAGCCATATAGGGTGTTTCTTCATGAGCAATCATAATATCAGCTGTGGTAGTACCCACATCTTCAGCAGAGTAGTACTTACCACCTAAAGTGTGAATAAAACGACCAAATGAGCGGAATAAGGCTTCACGATCGGTAGTTTTAGGGTCTGCGATGATAACTGACTTGCCGCCACCCATTGTTAAACCAGCAAGTGCGTTTTTATAAGTCATTCCACGGGATAGACGCAACACGTCATTGATTGCCTCGTCGTCTGAGTCATAATTCCACATACGACAACCGCCCACTGCAGGGCCTAGGTTAGTATTATGGATAGCGATAATTGCTTTTAAGCCACTTTCTTTGTCGTGACAAAATACGACTTGTTCGTGGTCATCAAACGATACATGATTAAATAGAGCCACTTGTGATCTCCGCTGTGCGATTAAATAGTCGTCAGAATAAAAGTGAATAACGACTGCTTGTTATTATTTATTGCAGAACGATAGCATTTAGCGATACTCTCAACAAAGTTAGATTCATATAATTTTGTGATCTACGTGGCAATTTAGCTTGCCACTTTACGTAAACGTAAACTTTTTTTGCGTTTCGTTGCATTTGTCACACAAATTGATATAAAGATGTAAGTGTTATGATGACGACATATAACAATAAAATAGGAAGAAAGAATGACTGAATCAGTGGCTGAGCCTAAAACAGAACAACAAGATCCAGAAGTATTAAGACAACAATGGGTCCAAGCACAATTTCAAAAAGCCAATCGATTCCTTGCCGAAAAAGGCGTTATCCCGTCAAAAGTCCTTGCTGATGAAAGCCGCTATTTAGTGCCATATTTAGCAATTTGGAAAATGGAATCGAAACAACCTACCAAGCAAACTTTTTGGGTAATGTCAGGCGATTTACCTTCTGACTATGTCGATGTAAAAGTTGCTGGTACTGCGCGTGAGGCGATTCGTCACTTTTCAATGATGTGGCAAATTAAAGCTGAAAACTTACATAAGTCTGGCGCAACTCGCGATGAGACCCAACTTAAATTTGCTAACTTATTGGTGTCTCGCGCTGAGAGCCTATATAACATGCAAAATGATGAAAAGCTTTGGCAAGACCAAGCGTAATCAAATAGATATCAGTTTTTGTAAAAAATTAAAGGCACCGAGTAGGTGCCTTTTTTATTGGATGCAATGTGCTTACATGGCCGGTTTAGATTAACGCTATTGACTGTTTAAATGACGTTGCATTAGGTTTTGATTAACGTCAGCCATAGATAATTGTTGATCTTCAAGTAGCACAATTAAGTGATACATAAGATCCGAAGCTTCATTAATTAACTCTTCTTTATCATGTGTTGCAGCAGCAAGCGCCGTTTCTAATCCTTCTTCGCCAACTTTTTGTGCAATTCTTTTTGTACCACGTTCAAAAAGCGATGCCGTGTAGCTTGAATCTGCGCTTTGGCCTTTTCGAGAAATGATCACATTGGTGAGGTTGTCAATGAAGCTGTGAGCATTGCCGTTAGGCCAGCAGCTTTCAGTTCCTGTGTGGCAGGTAGGGCCATTTGGAATAACCTGAACCAGTAAACTGTCATTGTCACAGTCTTTATCAATGGCAACTAAATCTAATGTGTTGCCTGACGTTTCACCTTTAGTCCATAGGCGTTGTTTTGAGCGACTGAAAAAAGTTACTTTGCCTGTTTCTAAGGTATGTTCTAATGCCGCTTTATTCATATAACCCAGCATAAGCACCTTACCGGTTAAGTGGTTTTGAACCACGGCTGGTAATAAATCGTTTTGTTTATCCCATGCTAGTGCTGAGGTATCAAATGTCACAGTTGCAGATAATGTCATAATTCAGTTTCACTTCTTATTCAGTTTCTTTGCCTGTTAAATACGAATCGCAATGTTTTCATTGGCTAAATATTGCTTTAATTCAGCGATATCGATAATTCCCTTATGAAACACACTGGCTGCTAGGGCAGCATCAACATTCGCTTGCTGAAACACTTCCTTGAAATGTGCCATTGTGCCAGCGCCGCCAGAAGCAATTAATGGGACATCACAAATTGCTCTTACCATGCTGAGCTGTTTAATATCATAACCGCCTCTCACGCCATCTTGGTTCATGACGTTCAGTACAATTTCGCCACAACCTCTAGTTTGAACTTCTTCAACCCAATCTTGAGTAAACCATTGCGTATCTTTAGTTGCAGCTTCGTCACCAGTAAATTGCTTTACTTTGTAGCTATCTGATTCGTCATCATAGAATGAGTCAATACCAATCACGATGCATTGGCGGCCAAATTCATCCTGTAATCGTGAAATCAAACTCGGGTCGCTGAGTGCTGGTGAGTTAATTGAAATTTTATCGGCACCGTAAGCTAACATTTGTCGTGCTTGTTCGATGGTTTTAATTCCACCAGCGACGCAAAAAGGAATATCGATTTGCGCTGCGACTCGACTTACCCAAGACTTATCAATCACTCTATCATGGGCACTGGCGGTAATATCATAAAAGACTAACTCATCAGCACCTTCGGCCGCATATCTTGCTGCTAATGGTTCAATATCACCAATGATTTCATGGTTACGAAATTGAACCCCTTTTACGACTTGTCCATCACGAACATCGAGGCAGGGGACTAGGCGTTTGGCCAACATGTGATTGCCTCCTCAACGGTAAAATTATTTATCAGTAATGCTTTACCAATGATAATACCATTGGCGTTACTGTCTCTTACCGCCGCTACATCATCAAGGCTTGCTATACCGCCAGAGGCTTGCCAAGTAATGTTTGGGTATTTACTTGCAAGCTCAGCATAAAGAACTGTATTAGCGCCTTGTAAAGTGCCATCACGGCTAATATCGGTGACCAATGCATGTTTAAGTCCAACGGTGCTGTATTCTGACACTAATGATTCTAACGACTTACCACCACCAGTTTGCCAGCCTGACACTGCGACAATTTTTTCGCCTTGCTCGTTAATATTGACATCTAACGCTAAACAAATGGCATCACTGCCGTATTTTACAAACCAGCTTTTGACCAATTCGGGTTCTTTGACTGCTAATGAACCAATGACGACACGTTTAACGCCACTATCTAATAACTCTTTTACTTGCTGTTCACTACGGATCCCGCCGCCGACTTGGATATCGGTGTTTAAGCCTGCAACCAATTGTGAAATCAATGCTATTTGGCGCTTTTCGGGATCCTTAGCACCTGTTAAATCTACGATATGAAGTAGCTTAGCTCCTTGGGATTCATAAGACTGAAGTTGAGCTAATGGACTTAAATCAAAAGTCGTTTTTTGTTGGTAGTCGCCTTGATATAAACGCACCACTTGGCCGTCGATTAAATCAATTGCTGGAATGATCATGTTTGGTTCCCCATATTTAGGAAATTTTGTAATATCTGCGAGCCTATTGCTGCACTTTTTTCTGGGTGAAATTGCACACCAAAAAAGTTATCTTTTGCGATGGCGGCACTAAATGCTTCACCGTATTGTGATGATGCGATGGTGTGCTGACTGAGTGGCGCCTTAAAGCTATGGACAAAATACACATAACTACCGTCTTCAACCCCTTTAAACAACGGATGGTCAGATACTGTTATTTGGTTCCAGCCCATGTGTGGTAATGGCAAGCCTTGGCTGTCTAATTCATTAATTTGAGTAGGAATTAATCCCAAGCAGGTTATGTCTTGTTCTGTGCGCCCACCGTGCTCATTGGATTTCTCCGTGAGCATTTGCATCCCTAAACATACCCCCATGACAGGTTGGGTTAGGTTGTTAATAATGGACACTAGATCGCGGCTCACAAGCGCATCCATCGCCGCGCCAGCAGTGCCGACACCAGGCAAAACGACTCTTGCGGCGGACTTAATCACTTGATGGTCAGCAGATACAATGACATCAGCGTTTAGACGCTCAAATGCAAATCGTACCGAGCTTAGGTTTGCACAGCCAGTATCAAGAATGACGGTTGTGTTGTTATCTGACATGAATTGCGCTCCTTACAGTACACCTTTACTTGAAGGCAGCAAATCACCTTCGACTTTTACTGCTTGGCGTAACGTGCGGCCTAAAACTTTGAATAGCGCTTCAACTTTGTGGTGATCATTATCGCCATCGGTGCTGATGTGTAATGTACAACGCAGGCCATCGGCAAATGAGCGGAAAAAGTGTGGCACCATTTCAGTGGCCATTTCACCGACCATTTCACGATCGAACTGAGCATTGAATTTAATAAATGGACGACCAGAAATATCCATTAAACACTCTCCATTTGCTTCATCCATAGGCAGACTGAAGCCGAAACGGGCAATACCACGTTTATCGCCTAGTGCTTGGCGTAATGCGTCGCCTATGGCTAAGGCGGTATCTTCAACGCTGTGGTGATCGTCTATTTCTAAATCGCCATCAACAGTCACATCCATTCTGAAATTTCCGTGAGTTTGAATTTGATCTAGCATGTGGTCAAAAAAGCCAATACCTGTATCAATTTTGCCTTTGCTAGTATCATCAAGGTTAATATTAACTTTAATATCCGTCTCTTTTGTTGTGCGAACAACTTCACTGATACGGCCTTGATTTAAGATTGCATCTGTAATGGCAGCCCAATCGAGTGTTTCACGTTGATATTGAAAACTACGGATCCCCATAGCACTTGCAAGTTCTACATCAGTATAACGATCGCCAATAACCGCCGAGGTCATAAAATCGACTTTACCTTGTGTTAAGTACTCTTTGACCAAGCCTAATTTAGGCTTACGACAACTGCAATTATCAGCGTCAAAGTGTGGGCAAATGACGACATCATCAAATTTGACACCTTGGCTTTCAAAGATTTGCATCATCATATTGTGCGGTGCGTCAAAGTCTGCTTGTGGGAATGAATCTGTGCCTAAACCATCTTGGTTGGACACCATCACTAAACGGTAACCCGCTTTTTGTAGTTTCAGTAAAGAAGGAATGACTTGTGGTTCAAACACTAGCTTATCAAGTCTATCTAACTGCTTATCAATTGCTGGTTCCTCAACTAAGGTGCCATCTCTGTCGATAAATAAAATGTTTTGTTTCATCTCTTTTCCTTCAAAATATTTTTATTCTTTAAATTGGGTAATATCTATCAAACGGGTGAGTTCAGGCTGTTGATTGCATCGATAAGCCTGTCTGTGTCAGATGCATGGCTAAAACTAAATCGAATTCGACTTTGTAAACGTGGGTCTTTATAAGCCCGTGCAACTATCCCTGCTTGCTGCAAAGCGTTACTGACCGTATCAGGTTGAGTAAACTCAGCTAATACAAAATTGCCGTGGGCAGGTAATACTTTAGCGCCAGCTTGTTGCAGCGCATTGGATAATCGCTGCCCTTGAGTGCTGAGCTGTGCAACTTGCTGCTGCATTAACTCAATACCCGTTATCGACAGTGCTTGTTGCGCTAATTCTGCAACGGGAAGAGGCACTGGGTAAGGCGCAATAACCCGCATAATTAAACTGATAATATCGCTGTTAGCCATTAAAAAACCGCAGCGAGCTCCTGCTAATGCAAATGCTTTTGAAAGGGTTCTTAACACGACCAGGTTAGGATACTGAGTCACTAAGTCAGCCACTGAGTATTGCGGAGAAAACTCAATATATGCTTCATCAACCACCACAATGGCATTTGGCATAGTTTCAACGGCCGCTGTAATATCCTGCTTTTGAATAATCGTGCCAGTTGGATTATTGGGGTTGCAAATAAAGACGACTTTTGCGCCATCAATTTGCGATGCATAATTTTCTGGGAGTTGATAGCTATCAGTTAGGTTTAAATTGTTGACACCTACATTGTATGTTTGTGCGCTGATCGCATACATACCGTAAGTCGGACCAAAGCAAGCTATTTTATCAACGCCTGGGGTGCAGAAGGTTCTAATAAGTAGCTCAATCCCCTCATCAGCTCCACGAGTTGAAACGATATTTTCAACAGGCACCTTAGCATATTGACTGTAAGCATTAATTAATGGCTCAGGCTGACATTCAGGGTAACGATTTAATGTATCTAAATCGCTATTATTAAAAGGCGACTCATTGGCGTTTATCCAAATATCGCCGCGACCACCAATGCGTCTCGCACTTTCATAGGGAACAAGGCTTAACAGCTCTGGTCTAGCTAACGATTCTGCTAACGTTAGCGAAGATTTTGATGAGGATTCACTGTTATTTGTCATCTATCTTTACTCTTTATAAGCTATTTAAGCGAATGGCTACGGCATTTTTATGAGCATCAAGTAACTCATTTTCTGCTAGTACCATGACTGTTTCGCCAAGACCTTGTAAGCCTTGTGGAGTTAATTCTTGTACGGTAAATCGGCGAGAAAAATCAGCTAATGACAAACTAGAAACGCTGCGACTATATCCGTAAGTTGGTAATACATGGTTGGTTCCACTCGCGTAATCGCCAACTGATTCTGGCGTATATGCCCCTAGAAAAACACTACCTGCGGCTCGAATATTGGTTAATACATCACGAGGTTTTTCAGATTGTATGATTAAGTGCTCAGGACCATAAAGGTTAGATACCATGGCTGCTTGAGCCATATCATCAACAATGATAGACCGGCTGCAACTGAGTGCTTGTGCGGCTATATCTTGTCGAGATAAGACGTTAAGTTGTTTACTGAGCTCTCGGTTGACTTCATTAGCCACTGATTCAGAATCTGTGACTAACATAACCTGTGAATCAGGCCCGTGTTCTGCTTGGGATAACAAATCAGCCGCGATGAAGGCTGGATTTGCGAGTTCGTCTGCAATGACAAGCACTTCCGATGGGCCAGCTGGCATATCAATTGCGACGCTGCAGCGGCCATCTTGTGAAACTAAACGTTTAGCTTCAGTGACAAAGCGATTACCGGGGCCGAAGATTTTATCAACACTTGGCACCGATTCTGTACCAAAGGCGAGGGCAGCGATAGCCTGTGCACCACCAACCTGATAAATTTCTGTGATGCCACAGACCTTTGCTGCATAAACAATCGCGTCATTAATTGGTGGAGGACTGACTAAAACACGTTGCTCACAGCCTGCAATTTTAGCTGGTAAAGCCAGCATCATTACCGTTGAAATTAGCGGCGCACTGCCGCCAGGTATGTATAAACCGACTTTCTGAATTGGCTCAGAGCGAAGCTCACAGCGAACACCGGGTTGCGTTTCTACATCAATTGCTTGGAATGTTTGTGCTTGGTGAAACGTTTCAATATTATTCACTGCATTAGCAACAGCAGACTTAACCTCTTCAGATACTCTGGTACAAGCTAGTGAGATATCATCATCAGACATAGCAATGGAATCGATACTAACCCCATCGAATTGCTGACTATATTTGACTAAAGCGCTGTCACCATCAGCCACAACGGTGTTGATGATGTCTCTAACTGAACGCTCAACACTATTGTCACCAACTAATGGCGAGCGATTTAGCGCAGTTTTTTGCTTTGTTGAACTTAATTCATTCCAATCTAGAATTTGCATTGTTTGCTGTGTTTGCATGTGCAGCTCCACTACGACAAATGTGTTAGTTAACCGGCCATTTTTTCGATAGGCATAACAAGGATTGAACTCGCACCCAGTGCGGTTAACTCTTCCATTGTGTCCCAGAATAAATCTTCAGTGCTAACGGCATGGATTGCGACCCGATCAGTATCATCATTGAGTGGTAATACGGTTGGGTTTTCAGCACCCGGTAATAGTGCAACGATTTGATCAAGAGTTTCTCTCGGTGCGTGCAGTAGAATGTACTTGCTTTCACGAGCACGTACGACGCCGTTCATGCGCGAAAGGATTTTATCGATGAGTGCTTGTTTTGCTGGTACTTGCTCCTCAGCTGATTGAATAATGCATGCCATTGATTGATAGATGATATCTGTTTCGTATAAACCATTCGCTTCAAGAGTTGCACCTGTTGAAACTAAATCACAGATACCGTCAGCTAATCCTGCACGTGGGGCAACTTCAACCGAACCTTTTAACATACAGTCGCTATAGTTAATGCCTTTTTGTTGCATGTAACGACGTAGAAGGTTTGGATAAGAAGTCGCAATACGTAAACCTTCTAGTGAGCTTGCATCTTCATAGCTAAATTCATTTGGAACAGCGAGTGAAAGGCGACATGCTCCGAAATCTAATTCACGTAATTTTACACAGTCAGCTGGCTTACCAAGTGTTTGACGTTCTATTTGTTCTTCTTCAAGAACATTCTCGCCAATAATACCTAAATCAACGACACCATCCATAACCAAGCCAGGGATATCATCATCACGTACACGCAGTAAATCGATAGGCATGTTGTCAGCGTGTACAATTAAACGTTGTTCGTTTACGTTGAACTTTACGCCACAACTTTTAAGTAATTTCTGTGATTCTTTTGAAAGGCGACCTGATTTTTGAATTGCAATACGCAGTCTGTTATTTTCGCTCATGATGTAATTCCTATTAAATTTGATATAAAAACAATTATTTAAAGCCTAAAACTAAAAAACCCCTGAAATTTCTTTCAGGGGTTTGTGTATGTTTTTACAACCGCCTGAAGGAAATAGTCCTCCGGCAGTAAGCATCCGAAGGCTACCGCAAATGGTGATGATGATGGTTTGTATTGATTCGGATGAACATAATAAATTCTCTATTAAATTAGCTTGTGTAATTTCATTACAAACAATCTAACCCCTTTTAATTTTGTTTGCAATACAGAATAAACACTATTTGCATTTTTTTGCTAAATAAAAAATATATCTTATATCAGTATGATTTTTAGGCTTATTTTTACTCTGTTTGTATATACAGGTAAGGTGTTTAATTCTGATAAATCAATATTTATTGTCGCAATCATCAATGAAAAGCTTTAACTCAAAGAAACTTTATTTCATTGTTTACTGTTGTAAATCATTGGATAATGAAAAGCTTGATAGATGGCCGAGTACGGTTATTTGTTTTTTCCACTAAAAAGGCAAGATTAAGCATCATAGTGAGCAGCAAATTACACAAAGAAGTCGACTTGGCTTTTTCTCCTCAGGGCGCTTTAGCAAAAAGTGTTCATCAATATCGTCCAAGGCAAAGTCAGTATGACATGGCTTTGGCTGTGACGAGTGCCATCAGTGAAAAACACAATTTAATTTTAGAAGCAGGTACAGGTGTAGGTAAAACGTTTGCTTATCTGATCCCTGCATTATTAAGTGGCAAGCAAGTCATCATTAGTACAGGGAGTAAAAACCTGCAAGAACAGCTTTTCTTCAAAGACTTACCACTATTATTAACCATGTTTTCTGTCGCGCCCAAAACGGCGCTACTAAAAGGTCGCAGTAATTACTTATGTCAACTTAGGTTGGAAAAGAACTTACAAAAAATAAGTCAAATGTCACCGCAAGTGGTTGATGAGCTGATCAAGATAAATCAATGGGCTAGTATGACCAAAGATGGTGATATTGGTAACTTAACCTCAGTAGCAGAACATTCGGCCACCATTGCCACAGTCACCAGCACCAAAGAAAGCTGCACTGGTAAAAAGTGCAGTTATTACGATGCCTGTTTTAGTCGTAAAGCCAAGATTAAAGCGCAAGATGCGAAAATTGTTGTGGTTAATCATCATTTATTCTTTGCCGACCGATTACTAAAAGACACAGGATTTGCAGAATTATTACCAGAAGCCGATGTCGTCGTTTTTGATGAAGCTCACTTGGTTCCTGATGTTTGCATTAACTATTTTGGTCAACAAATTGCGACGCGTGATATCGACAGAGTGCTAAATCAAATTATTGATGTGTATCGAACAGAGCTAAGAGACAGCATTCAATTGGATCAGCTGAGTCAACGACTATTAGTGAAGTTATCTCGTTGGCAAAATGCATTGCTTGAGGAGGATGTCACAGATTGGCGCCACGTTATTTCAAATAAAGATTTAGCCACACAATCTTGGGATTTATTGAATGAACTGACGACGTTGCTTGCTGTGACTACAGAACATGTTGGCCGCAGTGAAACGTTAGATAATGTAGTAGGTCAACTCTCTTCAATCGTTGCACAGCTTCAACTGTACTTTGAATGTAATGATCAAAATGCCGCTTACAGTGTTGAACCTAGTGGTCGATTTACTATGTTAAGAATTGCACCGATTAATATCGCAAAGCAATGTCAGCAATTGTTTGATAAACAAACTCAATGGATTTTTACCTCGGCGACGTTACAAGTGAACCGACAGCTTAAACATTTTGCTGACGAGTTGGGGTTGGGTAAAGCAAAGCAAATTATCTTAGATAGTCCGTTTGATTATCCAAACCAAGCATTATTTTGTGTGCCAAGACATCTTGCTAAGTCTGGTCAAACTGAAGCTAATGTTAATCAACTCGTAGATGTCTGTACTCAAGCAATTAATGCAGCTCAAGGACGGACTTTTATTTTATTCACCAGTCATCATATGCTGCAGCAAGTTGCGAGAATGCTTCAACGTAAAGTGAATTATCCTTTGTTGATACAAGGACAGGCGAGTAAGCAAAGCTTGTTAAATAAATTTCGCCAACTCGGTAATGGTGTATTGCTGGGGACAAGTAGCTTTTGGGAAGGTATTGATGTGAGAGGGCGGTTACTTAGCTGCGTAATCATCGACAAATTGCCTTTTGTTTCTCCTGATGACACGTTATATCGCGCTAGAGCGGCAAACGCTGAGAGAAGTCATAACGATCCTTTTACGTCTATATCATTACCTCAAGCCGTTATTAGCTTAAAGCAAGGTGTAGGTCGTCTTATTAGGGACGAGAAAGACAGAGGGGTATTAATACTGTGTGACAACCGTATTGTAAATAGACCCTATGGCGAAGCATTCATCAATTCATTACCGCCAATGAGCAGGACTCGTGATTTAGATACTGCGTTACGCTTTTTAAAAAGTATCCCATAAGTTATTATAGCGACCATTATTTACCGAATTACTCTAGGGTTAACACGTCTTACATGGCTCACATTGATTCAGATTTAACAATACTTGCATTAGATACTTGCACAGAATCTTGCTCGGCAGCGCTGTTGCATAACCAAGATTTACATTGTCGTTCAGCAAACGCACCAAGAGAACATAGCCAGCGTTTATTGCCAATGGTTGATGAAGTATTGAAAGAAGCAAATATTAAGATTGCAGATGTAAACTTGATTGCATATGGGCGTGGGCCAGGTAGTTTTACTGGAATTCGAATCTGTACAAGTATGACTCAAGGCTTAGCACTAGGACATGATATACCTGTTATCGGTATTTCTACTTTGGCAGCAATGGCACAAATGGTTATTGACACTGACAGTGCTAAACAAGTATTTGTAGCCATTGATGCAAGAATGAATGAAATATACTGGGGACAGTTTACTAATTCAGATGGTATTGCAACGTTAGTTGGCGAAGAACATGTATCTACTCCAGAGCAAGTAAATATACTGTTAGATACTGAGCAAACGATCACACTGTGTGGCACTGGGTTTGATGCATATCCTGATTTATTGTCAAATCTTGATTCTACACAAATGAGTGATATTAAATTACCCGATGCCAAAGCGATGTTAACACTTGCGCAATTGGGATATAAGCAAGGTTTATCGACTCCTGTGGATGAGCTTGCTCCCGTGTATTTGTGTGATACGGTGACTTGGAAAAAATTACCAGGGCGCGAATAATAGGTTAGCTTTATTTGATTGATGAGTTTATGTTTAACTCTTGGCTTATTATTAGCTAAGTATAGGTTTAATATTAGCTTTCTAATAATGTAGTTAAGCATGTGTTTAGTTAAATAGGAGGACAATTTGCTTCATACAATGCAATCATCAATTCAGCCTTTGTCTTCTTATAATCCATTTACATTAAGAACTGACACAAACAAGATTGCTGATAATAATAGTCAAAATAACCAAGCGGTAAGTAATCAACAATCGACAGTTGATAGGTTAACTCGTTCTCGCCAAGTCTCTGAAGTGAATCATACTTCTGCGACAAAACAAGAAACCTTGACCAAGGCAGCTGAACCGACTAATGCGCACGTTGCCTTTGTTGAGCAATCTGATATTAACGATGCCGTCGATGCAAAACTGCAGTACGACAAGCAAACGCATTTTAACGCATCACAGCAACAGCATGTTCAAGGAAGTGGAGGTGCGATTAAAGAATACTTATTAAACCAACATGCTGCTCAACGAGAGCAAATTCAACAAATGGTGGGTATTGATTTATATGCATGATCCTAAGCCTGCTCGCTTATCCGCTATTCCTTCTAAAGGGCTTTTCTTTTTTGAACTACTGATTGCTTTTCTGATTACTAAACTGCCTATTATCAGTATTCCTTTTAAATGGTTTGAAAGCTATTTTCATGAGATTTCCCACGGATTAGCGGCTATAGCCAGTGGTGGCATTGTCACTCAAATTCAACTATTTCCTAATGGTGCGGGCTTATGTTTTACCCAAGGGGGCTTTGCACCTTTCATCACTTTTAGTGGCTATTTCGGTGCTGCGCTGTGGGGGTATATCATCTTCTTATTGGCGACTTGGCGAGCGGGCATTAAATTTACCTTAGGCATTCTTGGTACAACAGTCCTCGCATCATTAATTTTCTGGGCGAGAGATTTATTAACCATATTCATTTTAATTTCGTTAGCCGTTGTGTTTCTAATGCCGCTTAAATTTAATAATGTTGCCTGGCTTAACAGTTTGTTACGAACACTGGGCTTGATGATTGTGCTTAATGCTATGGCGAGCCCGACAATTCTTTTTGGTTTATCAACTCAAGGAGATGCGGCTAAGCTATCACAGTTAACATGGCTACCAGCTTGGCTTTGGGTAATAATCTGGTTAGTGTTTAGCTGCACTATGTTATGGATGTGTTGGCGAAGAGTAGACGACAAAAAGCCAGAAACAGTTTAGAGTGATCAACTTAGCAATTTTTGCCGTATCAGTTGCTGTTTTTTAAAACAATTTCTTCAGGGAGAAGACAATGAAACGTACGTTATTGTTAACCACAATGTTAGGTTTAAGTTCGATTGGTCTATCGACCATCAGTACAAATGTGGTTGCACATGAGCACGGTCATTCAACAAGTGACAAAGCACAAGCTGTTAAAGTTAACCCTCAACTCGCAGAAGCTGTAGCAAGTAGCTTCAGAAGCGAAAAAAATTCAGCCCGTGATGGATATCGTCATCCTGCTGAAACCTTAGCTTTTCTAGGTGTTCAAGCGGATGATACCGTTATTGAGCTTTGGCCTGGCGGCGGTTGGTATGCTGAAATCTTGGCACCTTACCTTGCAGAAAAAGGTCAGTACATCGGTGGTATTTTTGAAACCAATCCAAAAGAAGATACCAAGCGCACTCAATATTACGCTAAAGCAGGTAAAAAGTTTCAAAGCTGGTTAGCTGATAACAAAGACGCTGTAGGTAATGCTAAAACGGTGACTTTTCAGCCACCTGCATCTGTTGTTTTAGGTGAAGATAACAGTGCTGACTATGTATTAACATTCCGTAACTTACATAATTGGGCTGGCCAGAAACAACTTGAAAATGCTTTTACAGCTTCTTTTAATGTACTAAAAGATGGCGGTGTTTTTGGTGTGGTTGAACATCGTGCAAACCCTGGTATGTCATTTGATAGCGGCTATATGGATCAGGCTGAAATGATTGCACTGGCTGAAAAAGTAGGCTTTACATTAGCGGCGTCATCGGAAGTGAATGCCAACCCTAAGGATACAAAAGATTATCCAAAAGGTGTTTGGACATTACCGCCACGTTTAGCCCTTGAAGCTCAGGACAAAGACAAATATCTCGCGATTGGTGAAAGTGATCGTATGACTTTAAAATTTGTTAAAAAAGCGAAATAACCACGCTATAACTGATAAAGAAGACAATGATGAATGAGCCAATTGATGCGGCATTAGAATTTGAAGATGTCGATTTTCAATTGGCTCATATTCGTTTAGCAGCAAAGCGATATGGAAGTAGTAACAAACCCGTTTTACTGGCTTTACATGGTTGGTTAGATAATGCTGACAGCTTCGTACCGTTAGTTAATGCGCTATCTGAGCAGCAAGTACTTACAGATTATCAAATTATTGCCGTAGATTGGCCTGGTCATGGCTTATCTCAACATCGTCCAGGGCAATATCCTTTGCATTGGATTGATTACCTCTACGATTTGCACGAACTCGTTTTATTACTTAAGCAGGACCAGCCTGTAACCGTTATCGGACACTCTTTAGGTGGGATAGTTGCGGCAGCTTATAATGCGGCTTTCCCTGATAGCTTAAAGCAACTCATATTAATTGAAGCTTTATCGCCATTATTTGAAGATGTGTCGAAATCTAAAGCAAGAGTTAATCGAAGCTTTCAGCAGCATATCAGATTCAATCAAGCTGGGATTCAGGGGCAGAAACAACCTGAATCATCATCAAACTTAACGCTTGAGCGGGCCGTAAATGCCCGTCATAAGCTCACTGGTATGGATCCTAAGTGGTGTGAGTTAATTATAAAGCGAAATCTTGAAATCAAAGATCATCAATATTGTTGGAAAAGTGATCCTCGTTTGAAACTGGATTCTCCTTATAGATTAACCTTTGAACAGGTTGATGTTTTAATGAGCGTCAGTGATACCCCTTGTTTATTAATATTAGCCGAAGAGGGCTATAAACAGTTAAAATTGGCAATACCGCAAGCTAAGCTGTGGTTTACACAGCTTACGAATGTGCAGATTAAAGGCGATCACCATTTACATATGGGAAGCGCAGCACAAGTTGCTAACACGATTAGAACATTTATTCTAAATTAAGCTTTCTTTGTTTTAAAATCACTAGGATTTTTAATTTATTTATGTGATTATGGTCTGAATTAAAACGGTCGTATGATTTTTTGCGGCTCAAGAATAATAACTATCAATAACGTTTTTACTGCAACTCATAACAATAATAAAAATATCAGCTAGTTTTAAGTGCAGTGATCTTCGACCTTGTAAAAATTGAAGCCCGTCTTCTTAGCAATGGTCAGGATAAATAGGAGAATTTTGTGGACCAGCCTTGGATTAATAATTTACCAGAACACGTACCGGCAGAAATTGACTCAGCGCAATTTTCAACCCTTGTCGATATGTTTGAATCTGCGGTAGCTAAATATGCTGACCAACCTGCGTTTATCAATATGGGGGCGACACTGACTTATAGGAAGTTAGAAGAAAGAAGTCGTGCATTTGCAGCCTATTTACAAAATGAACTCAAGTTAGAAAAAGGCGACAGAGTCGCCTTGATGATGCCTAATTTACTGCAATACCCAATTGCATTATTTGGTGTATTACGTGCGGGCATGGTCGTGGTTAATGTTAACCCTCTATATACCCCAAGAGAATTAAAACATCAGTTAGTTGATTCTGGTGCTAAAGCCATTGTCGTTGTGTCGAATTTTGCACGTACATTGGAAGAAGTAGTTTCAGAAACGCCTGTAGAATCGGTGATCATCACTGGGTTAGGTGATCAACTGAGTGCACCCAAAAGAACCTTAGTCAACTTCGTGGTTAAGTACATCAAGAAGATGGTGCCTAAATACAACTTGCCCCATGCATTGTCTTTTAGGCAGTCTTTAAGTAAAGGCCGTCGTTTACAATACGTAAAACCTGAGATTTCACCAGAGGATTTGTCTTTCTTGCAATATACCGGTGGTACTACGGGTGTTTCAAAAGGCGCGATGTTGAGTCATAAAAACGTTGTGAGTAATGTTTTGCAAGCCAATGGTGCCTATTCGCCAGCTTTGAAAGATGGTACCGAATTTGTCGTTACTGCATTGCCGCTTTATCACATCTTCGCACTCACTGTTAACTGTTTGCTGTTTTTACATAAAGGCAGTAAAAACTTATTAATTACTAACCCTCGTGATTTACCAGCGTTCGTTGGCGAGTTAAAGAAGTATCCTTTTACAGCGCTGACAGGGGTTAACACGTTATTCAACGCCCTAGTTAATGATGAAGACTTTAATAGTCTTGATTTCAGCCGCTTAAAGCTTTCTATTGGCGGCGGAATGGCCGTACAAAAAGCCGTTGCTGACAAATGGCAAAGCATTACTAAGACACGATTACTTGAAGGTTATGGGTTAACTGAAGCATCGCCACTGGTAACGTGTTGTCCTTATAATCTTGATGGTTATAACGGATCAATTGGTTTCCCTGCGCCTTCAACTGACATACAAGTGCGTGATGATGAAGGTAATGTATTAGCCCAAGGTGAAACTGGTGAGCTATTTGCGAAAGGTCCGCAAGTCATGCAAGGCTACTGGCAGCGACCAGAAGAAACAGCAAAAGTCATCGACAAAGACGGTTGGCTAGCGACTGGTGATATTGGCTATATGGATGAAAAAGGATTCTTTTTCATTGTTGACCGTAAAAAAGACATGATTTTGGTATCAGGTTTTAATGTATTTCCAAATGAAGTTGAAGATGTCATTGCACTGCATCCTAAAGTCATTGAGGTTGCGGCTGTTGGTGTTCCAAATGAAGCCAGCGGTGAATTAGTTAAAGTATTTGTCGTCGCAAAAGATAACAGCTTAACTGATAGCGATATTATTAAACATTGTCGTCATCATTTAACAGGATATAAGGTACCAAAGCTGGTAGAATTCAGAGATGAGTTACCAAAATCCAATGTAGGTAAGATTTTACGACGAGAGCTTCGAGACGAAGTTAAATCAGCGTAAAGTAAAGCCGGCAGTTGCCGGCTTTTTAATGCATCCTATTTAGACCTTTCATTGGCGATAAGTTAATACTGGAGTGAATTTTGTTATCGTTCGAATACATTAGTGACCAAGCAAGTTTAGAAGCGTTAGTGGCACAATATCAACAAAGTGAATTACTGGTCTTAGACACTGAATTCGTAAGAACAAGAACCTACTACGCAAAGTTGGGTCTTATTCAAGCCTATGATGGCAAAACATTGGCGCTAATCGATCCCGTTGCTCTACCAGATTTATCGTGTTTTTGGGAGTTATTAACAAATACTTCAATTACTAAACTTGTGCATTCTTGTAGTGAAGATTTAGAAGTGTTCGCACGTTACGGACAATGCCAGCCAAGTCCTTTATTTGATAGCCAAATTGCCGCTAGCTTATGTGGTTTGGGACATGGGGTTGGTTACGCAAAATTGGTTAATATGTTTTTAGACATTGAGATTGATAAAGGCGAGTCACGAACTGATTGGATGAAACGTCCGTTAACCGATGCACAATTACAATATGCCGCGAATGACGTTTACTATTTATATAGCCTTTACCCACAATTACTTGAAAAGGTTAATCAAGCCAGCCGCATGGATTGGTTGCTGGAAGAGGGGGAGCGGATGACAGAAGGGCGTTTAACGCCGCCTGATGAAGAGTTTGCTTATTTAAAGGTGAAAAATGCGTTTCAGTTATTCCCAAAACAATTGGCTTACTTGAAAGTATTGGCCACTTGGCGTTTACAAAAAGCATTAAAGAAAGATTCTGCACTTGGCTTTATCATTAAAGATCATGCCTTAATCGCTTTAGCAAAAAAACAGCCGAAAACGGTAGTCGAGTTGAATCAATTAAATGACTTAACCGATCATGAAAAGCGTTTCCATGGTAAAGAGATCATCAAACTGCTTCAAACAGCAGATTTAGAAAATTTACCAGAAGCTGTGGACGTGATAGCCCTTAAAAATGGTTATAAAGCCTCATTTAAAGAAGTTAAAGTGATCCTCACGCAACTGGCTGAGCAACATGATGTCGCGATTGAGTTTATTGGCTCTAAACGTCTCATTCATGAATTTTTACTGTGGCTCTATCATAAAAAACAAACAGACACGCCATTATTATTAACCGGCTGGCGAGCGAGCATCATTAAAGATAGCCTAGAAGGAATAAAGTTTGGTTAACACGAAAGGAACTTTTATATAGTCAGCAAGGCTATTGAGTTAACGATATTAAAAAAGCCAAGATACGTGTTTATCTTGGCTTTTTTATAGTGAGGTTCAACTTAGTAAGCTATGACCTGAAAAACGTTATTTGCCATCAGGTAAAGTGACGTTTAACTCAAGTACCGACAGCTTGTCATCATTTTGGTCAAGCTGAACTGATACCTGATCCTCAGAGATATGAACGTACTTGCGGATAACTTCAATGATCTCTTGTTTCATTTTTGGGAAGTAATCAGGGGCATCACGTTCACCACGTTGATGTGCAACGATAATTTGCAGACGCTCTTTGGCTGTCACCGCTGTGTTGGTTTTTTTATTGCTTCTAAAATAATCAAGTATAGACATAGTTAGCTACCAAATATCCTTTTTAAGAATCCCTTTTTCTCTTCTGTCAGAAAACGAAATGGTACTTCATCACCAAGTAAACGCGCCACAGTGTCAGCGTACGCTAAACCTGCATCACTTTCTTCATCGTTAATGACTGGAATACCAGAGTTTGATGCTTTTAATACTGCTTGTGATTCAGGAATTACACCGACTAATTTAATGGCTAAAATTTCTGATACGTCTTCGACACTTAACATTTCACCTGTTTTAACTCTAGCAGGTGAATAGCGAGTTAATAATAAAAACTCTTGAATTGGTTCAAGATTTTGTTCTGCACGACGAGAGCGACTTTGTAACATACCAAGAATACGGTCTGAATCTCGTACAGAACTCACTTCTGGGTTAGTCGTTACAATAGCGATGTCTGCAAAATACAAGGCCATCATTGCACCTTGTTCAATACCCGCTGGTGAGTCACAAACAATATAGTCAAAGTCTTTGCTGAGTTCATCAAGCACTCCGCCTACACCTTCTTTAGTCAGTGCATCTTTATCACGGGTTTGTGACGCTGGTAAAATAAATAGCTTATCACAACGTTTATCTTTAATTAGTGCTTGATTGAGATTAGCTTCACCGTTGATAACGTTGACGAAGTCATAAACAACTCTGCGCTCACAACCCATAATTAAATCAAGATTACGTAAACCGATATCGAAATCGATAACAACAGTCTTTTTTCCTTTAAGTGCTAAACCTGTCGCAATAGCTGCACTCGAAGTTGTTTTACCTACGCCACCTTTACCTGATGTGACAACAATTATTTGTGCCATTTGTTATTATATCCTTTTATGTTGCCAACTATTGAGGCAATGATTCAACCATGAGTGTTTCGTCATTAAGACGAACACAACCGCGTTGATCGCTACAATGCTGCTGCAAATGTTCTGCTAGCCAATATTGTCCAGCAATTGATACTAATTCGGCGTCAAGGCTATTGGCTATGATGATGCTATTGCGATCACCTGAAGCTCCCGCCATTGCTTTACCTCGTAAAGCGCCATATATATGAATGCTACCATCCGCAATCACTTCTGCGCCATTACCAACCGCACCAAAAATGACTAAGTCAGCATTTTTTGCATAAATTTGCTGCCCTGAACGTACATTTTGTTTAATGATTTTGGTTTCTTTGGTTGGGGCTGGCATATTCTTGGCTTGTTTGCCCGATTTAACGACTGCAAGGCCTAACGATTTTGCTTGTTTACTAATATCATCGTTTGCAGATGTTACACCAACGATGATTAATTGGTTATCAGTAAGAAGTTGTTTTAATGCAGCAAGATTAACGTCGTGTTGTTCTATCGCACTTAAATTTAAAATTAATGGTGCGCCGATAAAGAATTGCGGTGCTTGAGATAGCTTTCTGTCTAAATCAGCAGCTATCGCACTTATATCGTGTGTATTGATATGAAGAACTGAAAGAGTAAAAGAGGTCGCTTTGAGCTCAAGACTTTGTGTGGCCATCCAGGCGTTAATCTCCAAAAATTTCAGTGTGTGAACTGATTTGCAATTAAATTATGACTGTCCATGTTATAGTGTGCGTTGTTGACTATCAAGCAAGAAACATAGGAATTTAACTTCAAAATGATATGCGCAGTATATAAAAGCAGCCGAAAAATTGATACTTACTTATTCGTTGAAAAACGTGATGTTTTTGACGCTGTACCTGAAGCATTAATGCAAATGTTTGGCACTCCAAAATTGGTTATGATGGTGCCTTTATCCAAACGTACTGAGTTAGCGATGGCTGATATTGAGAAGGTCAAATCAGAATTAGCTGATAAAGGCTTTTATTTACAAATCCCGCCTCCTGTCACGAATTTGTTAGATGAACACAGAAAAAGTTTAGGGATAAAAGACTAGCGTAGCCTGTTATTACAGTGATAGTTTATTGGTCTGAAAAGCGTTTTTTTAAATGATATAAAATTTACAATAGCTTGTTTTTAATACAGTTATCAATTTTAGTATTTCGACGTTAACACAAATGTGTTAACGTTTAGTTAATAAGAACAAAAACAGCAGTAATGAGTTAACTTAGGACATTTTATGATTGGGAAGATCATTTCATCAGTAGTCATCTCTCTGATTACTTTTAACATTGCTCATGCACAGCAAACCGTTACTTTCGATGATTATTTAGCTTCATTAAAAGACAAAGCAATACAGGCTGGTGTTTCACAAAATACTATTAATAAACACTTTTCGAAAATAAAAGTGTTTAAACGTGCCACTGTTAACGGCGCTGATAAGAGCATTAATCTAGAAAGTTATATTCCACAAAATGCACCTGAAATAACAGTCAGCACTGCTAGGGTAATGTTTAAAGAACAAGAAGATGCGTTAATTACGCTGGGTGACCGTTACGGTGTTCAGCCTCGTTTTCTCGTCGCCTTATGGGGAATGACATCAGAATTTGGTGAACAGAAGGGGAATTTTCCTATTTTATCTGTCACTGCTTCTAACGCTTATTCAGGTGTAAAAGAACAGTTTTACATCGATGAGTTTATCGCAGCACTGCAAATTATCGATAGCCAACAAGTTACCTATGAGCAATTAATTGGTTCCTCAACAGGTGCTATGGGTCATATGCAGTTAATGCCATCTCAATATCTAGCCTATGCCCAGGATGGCAATGGAGATGGAAACAAAGACATTTGGAACAACCAATTTGACGCTTTTGCTACTGCAGCTGCAATGCTTAAAGATACCGGATGGAAAAACGATGAAACTTGGGGAAGACAAGTTAGTTCAGTTAATCCAGTTCCGCAGTATCTGATTGGTGCTGACCACACTCAAACATTTAATGAGTGGCAAGAGCTGGGCGTTCGTCGATACAACGGCAATGATTTACCTAAACGTGATGACATGCAAGTGTCTTTCTTAATGCCTGATGGCGAGAAGGGCCGAGAGTATCTGGTTTATAATAATTTCCGACTGCTGCAAGCTTGGTCAAAGAAAGAACATTTCTTACTGACTGTGACCTATCTATCTGAACGAATCAAAAATCCTCCTATTAAATAATGATACAATACTGGAATTGTAAGTTATTACCGTATTGAACTATGTCTTTTTGGGTTGAAAAAAAGCTTAACCAACTTACCACCGTGCAATGGGAGTCATTGTGCGATGGTTGTGGTAAGTGTTGTCTGAATAAGTTAATTGATGATGAAACCGAGGATCTGTATTACACAGATGCTGCTTGTCATCTACTCGATGATGATACGTGCGCCTGTCGTCATTATCCTGAACGATTTAAATATGTGCCAGCTTGTACAGCGATTACCGTCGATAATATTGCAGAGTTAACTTGGTTGCCTGACTCTTGTGCTTATAAGCGTCTGCACGATGGCAGGGAGCTTCCTTCTTGGCATCCATTATTAACCGGTTCAAAAGAGGCAATGCACGCAGCGGGTATCTCAGTTAAGGGGAAAACCATTAACGAGAAACGAGTTAAAGATGTTTTTGACCATATTGTTCTGTGGCCCTTGAAAGACCTAGATTAACCCTACGGGGTAGAACAAGTGAAGTTAGGTTCGATTGACCACAAAAAAAAGCACTCTGATTGAGTGCTTTTTCTTTTATAAACGAATCAACTTCGTGGTGTTAGCTGCGCTTTAATGGTTTTATTGCTGGAAATAACATCACCGCCAGAACGAGTAGATAGATAACAAAAGTGACAACCATCCACTGCGCCATACTCACTGACAAAAATGTCCAAGGATCATCGCTACACATACCCGTTGGAGAAAAGACCGAAGGCAGCCACTGATCTAATGGCATCCAAGTTGGAAACTCTGGGAAAAACGAACAAGTAGAAAATGGTGATGGATTAACTTGTAATTCATTTAACTCAAGCGATAACGATAAGCCCCAAACGCCGCTGACTCCCCAACCAATGAGACCAAGAAAGCGAGTTAACCAGAATTTAGGTGCTAAGGCGCCTATAATTCCTGCAATGATTAACCCTAATACAGCCACACGTACATAGATACACATGACACAAGGGTCTAATTCCATTACGTACTGAAAGAATAATGCAGCTGCTTCTAGGCCTATTGCGGATAAAAGTAGCATTAGCCATGCAGTACGCGAACGAGTAAATTCCTGTAAACCAGTCAAATCAATCTCCTGTCGATTTATGACGATAAAAAAACACCCTCGATTGAGGGTGTTTTCAGGTCAAACTTAATTCAAATTGGCATTAATGTCCAACCGAAATTCCACCAATATCTTTGGCTGAATGGTGAATAATGATTTGATTATCATAATAGTATTGCGTCATATCGGTTAAGAAACCTGATTCAATTGCAATAATACCGACGATAGATAACACAATCGTATAAGGCAAAGCCATCCAAACCATACGGCCGTATGACAATCTAACTAATGGTGCTAATGCAGACGTTAATAAGAACAAGAATGCGGCTTGGCCGTTTGGTGTTGCCACTGAAGGTAGATTAGTACCTGTGTTAATTGCAACGGCAAGTAAGTCAAATTGATCGCGGGTGATTTGACCATTGATAAGAGCGGCTTTAACTTCGTTAATATAAACTGTTCCGACAAAGACGTTATCACTCACCATGGACAGTAATCCATTGGCAATATAGAAGATAACAAGTTGCGCGTTTCCTTCAAAGCTTAATGCCCATTGAATCACTGGCGCGAATAAGTGTTGGTCAATGATTACGCCGACAACAGCAAAAAACACGGCTAATAGTGCTGTAAAGGGTAAGGCTTCTTCAAATGCTTTACCCAATGCATGTTCATCTGTAACGCCATTAAATGCTGTGGTTAAAATAATCACAGATAAACCAATCAGTCCGACAGAAGCTAAATGGAATGCAAGACCAATAACTAGCCAAACCCCTACCAATGCTTGAACAAGTAACTTCACTTTATCCGCTTTAGTACGATTTTGATCTTCGTAATCTGAATAGTCACTTAGAATTTTATGAACAGCATCTGGTAATTGTGCACCATAGCTGAATAATTTAAATTTCTCGACCAAGAAACAGGTTGTAATACCAGCAATAAACACAGGCATAGTGACTGGTGACATGCGAAGGAAAAACTCACTAAACTGCCAGTGCGCTTGCGCTGCAATGATCAAGTTTTGTGGTTCACCAACCATAGTACATACACCACCAAGTGCTGTACCAACACCTGAATGCATCAGCAAGTTACGTAGAAAACCACGGAAAGCTTCAAGTTCTTCATCGTTAAGTTGTTCACGCTCTTCTGAAGTATGATCATGCTCTTTGTCACAGCTAAAGTCTTTGCCTGAGGCAACTTTATGATAAATAGAGTAGAACCCGACTGCGACCGCAATGATGACGGCAATAACAGTTAAAGCGTCTAAAAATGCGGAAAGGAAAGCGGAAGATACGCAAAACATCATTGAAACAATGATTTTAGAGCGTACTTTAGTGATCATTTTGGTGAATACAAAAAGAAGCAACTGCTTCATGAAGTAAATACCAGCAACCATAAATATGAGTAGCAATAAAACTTCTAAGTTTGCTTCTATCTCATGCAGTACCTGTGTTGGGGAAGTCATGCCAATCATGACTGCCTGTATCGCTAGTAAACCACCAGGCTGAAGTGGGTAGCACTTCAATGCCATAGCTAAGGTAAAAATAAATTCTATTACTAATACCCACCCGGCAACGAACGGACTGACTAAAAAGAATAAAAGGGGATTTATTACAAGAAACGATAATATTGCGTATTTGTACCATTTTGGGGAGTTACCCAAAAAGTTACTAAAAAACGCAGCACCAGTGGTTGACGGCATAATAGCCTCTCCAGTTATGAATTTACGATAGTGAATTTTTGAGGAAGGAATTTTGTAGACCAATTTAAGCCAAAACAAAAACTGCTGTTATGGTTGGTGATTTTGCCCCTAAACTATTTTGTCTAATGATTGCAAAATGACAAAGCTTAACTCTATTTACGTTGTTGTTTTATATTGCTTTTATTTGATGTTTCAAAATTCGTTAGTTGTACCACTAACTTACATCCATTAATTTTCGCGCTAGTTTAGCGCAAACGGTTTCTATTGTAATGCGAATTAATTTTTGGGACGAAAAAAAATAACGAATATAACTCCTATCTCACATTCTTCACCTGTATCGTCTGTTTATTCACCAATAACGTTGAAGAACAGTGTGTTTGACCTTTATCAATAGTGCCTATTTGGAATACCTCTGGTATGATCAGTTCATTGAGTAATCACAGGATGTTCAAGTTGACAATTATCAATGCAAAAGGTCCTGCAAGTTTTGCAGAGAAGTATATCGTCCGTTCTATTTGGGAAAATAAATTCCCACCAGGTTCAATTTTACCTGCTGAGCGAGAACTATCAGAGTTAATTGGTGTCACTAGAACCACGTTACGTGAAGTACTTCAACGATTAGCACGTGATGGCTGGCTTAAGATTCAGCATGGTAAACCAACCCAAGTAAATAACTTTTGGGAAACATCAGGGCTAAATATTCTTGAGACTATTGCCGATCTTAATCCGGATGGTTTTCCGTTATTGGTCGATCAATTGTTATCAGCAAGGGCGAACGTCAGTGCGATTTATTTTCGTGGTGCTGTTCGAAATAACCCTGAAAAAGCGCAAGAAGTATTAGCCAAAATTCATGAGTTAGAAGAAACAGCTGAAGCGTATGCTGATTATGACTATGAATTACATCATGCTTTGGCTTTTTCATCCGGAAATCCACTTTATGTATTAATTCTTAACGGCTTTAAAGGCTTATACAGTCGTGTTGGTCGTTATTACTTTTCAAGCCAAGAAGCACGCACTATTGCGCTGGATTTTTATAAAGCGCTAGAAAAATTAGCTCAGGAAGGTAAATATACTGAAGTGCCTGCGCTGATGAAGTCCAACGGCATTAACAGTGGCATAATGTGGCAAAAGCTACGTGATGACATGCCTGCAGAAATTGCAAAAAACGATAAATAAAAATAGCAATTAAAAAACCAACCGAGAGGTTGGTTTTTTTGTTGGTGTTGAAAAAGGTGAACCATCAACCATTGCTATCTATAGTGTAGTCATTTTTTGCTGTTCTTCCTTTGTGGGACACTGAGCTAAGACTGTTGTTTTACCACTTGCATCAACTTGTTCAATGCTGACATCGAAGCCCCATAAACGATGTAAATGTTTTAACACTTCTTCATGACTCCCAGCTAGCGGTATTCGATTGTTTGGCACATACCGTAATGTTAATGACCGATCACCATTTATATCTACTCGTTGAACTTGGATGTTTGGTTCAAGGTTGGATAGATTATACTGCTGCGATAGTTTTTCACGAATGAGGTGGTAACCTCGATCATCGTGAATAGCTGATACTGATAATCGATTACAGCTGTCATCATCAAGAATACTGAATAATTTAAAATCACGGATCACTTTAGGCGAAAGGTATTGGCTGATAAAACTTTCATCTTTAAAGTTTTCCATCGCAAAGGTAACGGTTGTAAGCCAGTCACTGCCAGCGATATCAGGAAACCACTTTATATCTTCTTCAGTAGGGGATTCACATATTCTTCGGATATCTACAAACATGTTAAAGCCTAAAGCATAAGGGTTTATCCCACTATAATACGGACTGTTATACGCAGGTTGTGCGACAACCCCTGTGTGGCTTTGTAAGAACTCAAGCATGAACCTATCGGTAACAGTACCTTCATCAAACATGTGATTTAGGATGGTGTAATGCCAGAACGTTGCCCAGCCTTCATTCATGACTTGGGTTTGTTTTTGTGGGTAAAAATATTGCGCCATTTTTCTAACTATTCTTACAATTTCTCGCTGCCAAGGCTCAAGCAGTGGCGCATTTTTTTCAATAAAATAGAGAATATTTTCCTGTGGTTCATCAGGAAAGGATGCACTGTTTTCTTGTTGGTTTTCATCGAGGTTTTTAGGTACCGTTCGCCATAAGTCGTTCACCTGACTTTGTAAGTAGCTCTCACGATCTTTTTGACGCATTTGCTCTTCTTTAAACGACACCTCAGCGGGTCGCTTATATCGGTCCACACCATAATTCATTAGTGCATGGCAAGAATCTACAGTTAACTCGACTTGTTCCACTCCATATTTAAGCTCGCACTCATGAATGTAGTTTTTAGCAAAAACTAAATAGTCGATAATTGAACTTGCATCAGTCCAAGTTTTGAACAAATAGTTATTTTTAAAAAAACTGTTATGTCCAAAGCTTGCATGAGCCATCACCAAAGCTTGCATTGTGATGGTGTTTTCTTCCATTAAATAAGCAATACAAGGATCTGAGTTAATTACAATTTCATAGGCCAATCCCATTTGGCCACGACGGTAACCTTGTTCAGTTTCTATAAATCGTTTACCAAAAGACCAATGAGTGTAACCAATTGGCATACCAATACCTGCATATGCATCCATCATTTGCTCAGCAGTGATCACTTCAATTTGATTTGGGTAGCTATCGAGTTTATAAAAAGCAGCCACTTTTTCAATTTCAGTCATGTAAGCTTCAAGTAAATCAAAGCTCCAATCTGGCCCATCACTTAATGGCTGTTTTGCTTTGGCTTTATGATTCGTCATCATGTTCTCCTTAGCTAGGCTGCTTTTTAAATAACTCACGGAAAACAGGGTAGATATCATCCACCTCACGGATATGTTGCACTGCAATATTTGCATAATCTTGTTGTAGGTTTTCGTATTCTCGCCAAAGGGTTTGGTGGGCGCGTCGGGTAATTTCTATGTAACTGAAATAACGAGATACTGGTAAAATCTTTTCTGCTAAAACTTGTTTACAGACAGGGGAGTCATCAGCCCAATTGTCGCCGTCTGATGCCTGTGCTGCATAGATATTCCATTCATCGGCAGGGTAACGTTCCTGCTGGATTTCATGCATTAAATTCAATGCACTTGATACAATTGTGCCGCCTGTTTCTTGTGAATAAAAAAACTCATGCTCATCGACTTCTTTAGCTTGAGTATGATGGCGTATATAAACGACTTCTAAGTTTTTGTACGTTTGCGTTAGAAAAAGATATAACAAGATATAAAACCGCTTTGCCATGTCTTTAGTTGCTTGATCCATAGAACCTGAGACATCCATTAGGCAGAACATTACCGCTTGGCTTGAAGGTTTTTCACGCTTAGCAAAATTATTAAAACGTAAATCAAAACTATCTATAAAAGGAACGCTATCAATTTTTTTCTGTAAGTCGTCAATTTGTTGTTTTAAATCGATTATAACTTCAGCTTGGGTACCGGGAGTGTTTTCAAGATTTGATAACTCAGCTTTTAATTGTGCGAGTTTTTTCTTTTTTCCTGCGGTCATTGCAATGCGTCTTGCATGTGAAGACCGTAAAGAACGAACGATGTTTATATTGGCAGGTACACCGACATTGGTAAAACCGGCGCGGTAGGTTTCAAATTCCACCATTTGTTTGGCGTTGGTTTGCTGTAAGTCAGGCAGAGCCAAATCTTCAAATAGCAATTCTAGGTATTCATCATTTGATATCTCAAATAAAAACTCATCTTTACCTTCACCAGAATTTGATGCATCACCTTCGCCACTTCCTTCACCTGCACCACCACCTTTAGGGCGCTCGATTTGATCGCCTTGATTAAATTGGTCGTTGCCTGGGTGGACTCTTTCTCTTATGCCACCTTGTCCTTGATGAAAAATGGGCTCACTGATATCTCGTGTCGGAATACTGATCTTCTCGCCTTTATCAATGTCGGTCACGCTGCGGCGTGTCACTGCTTCACTGACAGACTTTTTGATTTGTTTTTTATATCGTTCAATAAATCGTTGACGGTTTACAGTGCTTTTACCTTTAGCGTTTAGGCGTCTATCAATAAAATTTGCCATACTCAGCTCCTAATGTAGCTCGTTAAAAGATGGCCTTATGAGGGCAACTTTCAGATGAAAATCGCCCACAACGACTAGGCTCACTAAGCGACATTTATGATGACTTACGGACTCTTAAGTACCATTCTGATAGCAGTCTTACTTGTTTTTGGGTATAGCCTTTTTCCATCATTCGGTTGATAAAATCATCATGCTTACGTTGATCGTCAGCAGATGTTTTCGCATTAAATGAAATAACGGGGAGTAAATCTTCGGTGTTAGAAAACATTTTTTTCTCAATCACCACTCGTAGTTTTTCGTAACTTGTCCAAAGTGGGTTGTTGCCTTCATTATTGGCACGTGCACGAAGAACAAAGTTAACGATTTCATTTCGAAAATCTTTAGGGTTACTTATTCCTGCAGGCTTTTCAATTTTCTCAAGTTCGGCATTTAAAGCTGATCTATCGAACAGTTGGCCTGTTTCTGGGTCTCTGAACTCTTGATCTTGAATCCAGAAATCAGCATAGGTGACGTACCTATCGAAAATATTTTGGCCATATTCGGAATAGGATTCTAAATAGGCAGTTTGAATTTCTTTTCCGATAAATTCGACATATTTAGGAATTAGATACCCTTTTAAAAACTCTAAATACTTTTCACTGATTTCGTTAGGGAATTGTTCTTGCTCGATTTGTTTTTCGAGGACATAAAACAGATGCACAGGGTTAGCTGCAATTTCTGTATCGTCGAAGTTGAATACTCGAGATAGTATCTTGAACGCAAAGCGGGTTGATAACCCGTTCATGCCTTCGTCGACGCCTGCATAATCACGATACTCTTGAAAGGATTTTGCTTTGGGATCGGTATCTTTCAATGTCTCGCCGTTATACACGCGCATTTTTGAATAGATTGACGAGTTCTCTGGTGCTTTTAGACGGGATAAAATACTAAATTGCGCTAAGGTTTCTAGTGTTCCAGGTGCACAAGGCGCTTTAGATAACTCGGAGTTTGATAACAGTTTTTGGTAAATTTCAATTTCTTCGGATACACGTAAACAATATGGCACTTTAACGATATAAACCCTATCTAAAAATGCTTCATTATTTTTATTGTTCCTAAACGTTGTCCACTCAGATTCGTTCGAATGAGCCAATATCATACCGTTGTAGGGAAGGGCCGATAATCCCTCTGTTCCGTTATAATTACCTTCTTGAGTGGCTGTTAATAGTGGATGCAGTACCTTTATCGGTGCTTTAAACATCTCAACGAATTCCATCACACCTTGGTTTGCTCGACATAAAGCCCCAGAATAGGCATAGGCATCGGCATCATCTTGTGAGAAGTGTTCAAGCTGACGAATATCTACTTTACCGACTAATGCCGATATATCTTGGTTATTTTCATCTCCTGGTTCAGTTTTAGCGATTGCAGTTTGATCAAGAATAGAAGGATATACTTTAACTACTTTAAATTTAGTAATATCGCCACCAAACTCATGTAACCGTTTCACTGCCCAAGGTGACATGATGGTTTTAATGTATCGAGTAGGAATATTATATTCTTTGCTTAGTAGTT
The DNA here is from genome assembly GCF_002075795.1 of Shewanella japonica. Lineage (NCBI taxonomy): Bacteria > Pseudomonadati > Pseudomonadota > Gammaproteobacteria > Alteromonadales > Shewanellaceae > Shewanella > Shewanella japonica. Next base: position 2,704,670 of record NZ_CP020472.1, on the reverse strand, counting down.
CTCCGTCTTCTTCTGCGTCAAATAAACACAGTGGACTATCGTTAACAGGACTACGCACGCCATTTGCCGTTAAAATAAAAATCGGTACTTTTTGCATGAGTGACTTAAGTTTTTCTGCTAAAGATGACTTACCGCCACCAACTGGCCCTAGTAGATAAAGTATTTGTTTAGACTCTTCTAATCCTTGAGCTGAATGTTTTAAGTAAGAAACAATTTGTTCAATTGATTCTTCCATCCCATAGAAATCTTTAAAACTTGGATAGTGAGTAATAAGTCGGTTTGAAAAAATACGACTTAAAACAGGATCTTTTGATGTATCAATTGTTTCAGACTCACCAATTGCCATTAGCATTCTTTCGGCGGCTGAAACATACGCACTTCTGTCTTCCTTACAGATTTCAAGAAACTGTTGTAATGAATATTCTTCATCTAGCTTTTGTTCATAACGTTGTTGGAAATGTTCGAATATGCCCATAAGAAACCCCTTGAAACTTAGCAGAAAGAAAGTATGTGATAGCGCATGTTTGGTTTGTTTTTACGGTGACATTTGACTGTCTTAAATGAGTAAATAAACCCACTTGCTAAATTAAGTCTAGGCTAGAGATTTGAACTTGGCGAGAAATTAGAAATAAAAATTATCAATAAAAACAATGATAAACAGTTGCAATTGCAACTGTTGCAAAAGTTTTATTTAACTATAAATGCGTTTGGTATTAGATGGGTAAATGAAAAATATCTCATTTTGAGTAATAAAAAAGGAGCCAATAGGCTCCTTTTACTTCATCTCAATTGTTACTTTGTGGGTAGATTAACCCGCGAAGTTTGCGTTAACGAAATCCCAGTTAACAAGTTCCCAGAACGCAGCCATGTAGTTAGGGCGAACGTTACGGTAATCGATGTAGTAAGCATGTTCCCAAACATCAACTGTTAGTAGTGATGTTACTGACTCGTCAGTTAACGGAGTAGCAGCATTGCTAGTGTTAACAATAGAAACAGTACCGTCAGCATTTTTTACTAACCAAGTCCAAGCGCTACCGAAGTTGTTTACAGCAGAATCTGTAAACTTAGCTTTGAACTCTTCGAAAGAACCGAAAGCTGCGTTAATTGCATCAGCGATAGGACCAGTAGGTGCGCCGCCAGCATTTGGAGCTAAACAGTTCCAGTAGAAAGTGTGGTTCCAGATTTGAGCAGCGTTGTTGAACATGCCACCAGTAGAAGTTTTAACAACTTCTTCTAATGTTTTGTTAGCAAATTCAGTACCTTCAACAAGACCATTAAGCTTAACAACGTAAGTGTTGTGATGCTTACCGTAGTGATATTCAATAGTCTCTTCAGAAATGTGTGGTGCAAGTGCGTTCTTAGCATATGGTAATGCTGGTAATTCGAAAGCCATTATTATCTCTCCATGGACATAGGTTATCGTTATTTTATGAGTACCACTTAGGCATCATTGCTCTGCCGACATTGTACTTAAAATTTTTGTGATGTGAATCATTGTTTGATGAATAATGTCGATAGTGACCATCTAAAAAAGCGTTTTTTATTATAACCCTACAAACTGTGGGATTTTGTTATGGCTCAGGGTCGAGTACAATGGGTCAAGATTATTAAGTTGCACTTAGGAATTACAATGGAAACAGTAGACAAGATTAAACAGCAAATCAGTGAAAACCCAATTATTTTATATATGAAAGGTTCTCCAAAGTTACCAAGCTGTGGTTTTTCATCTCAAGTCGCTCAAGTTATGATTAACTGTGGAGAGCAGTTTGCATTCGTTGATATTTTACAGCATCCAGATATCCGTGCTGAATTACCAAAATTTGCTAACTGGCCAACATTTCCACAATTGTGGGTTGAAGGTGAATTAATTGGTGGTTGTGACATCATCACTGAAATGTACCAAAAAGGCGAATTACAGCCAATTATCAAAGAAACTGCTGATAAGTTCCGTACTGAAGAAGGCGCTGAGTAAGCTTCAGATTATGCTATAGCCTGCACTATTGCATAAATTATAGTTTCTATGCTTGGTTCATATCGGTTGCCGTTAATGGCCAGATACAAAAAAACCTAAAGTGTTTTCACTTTAGGTTTTTTATTGTCTATTTTACTGTTTGTTTTCTCTTTTATGGCGCTTTAGTTGTTTCGGGGGTTTTAGGTAAAATTAGGTTCATTACAATGGCAACTAAGCCACATAAACTTATCCCAGTTAAACTAAATTCTCCGATACCGAAAGCCATACCACCAATACCAAATACTAATGTCACTCCCACAATACTTAAATTACGTGGTTCGTTTAAGTCAACTTGGTTACGAATTAACGTACCGAGCCCCACAGCTGCAATAGAACCGAAAAGCAAACACATGATGCCGCCCATCACGGGTAATGGAATGGTTTGCATGAGCGCACCTAATTTTCCTATAAAGGCTAAACAGATAGCGGTAATCGCTGTCCAAGTCATAATTCTAGGATCGAAGTTTTTAGTAAGCGTCACTGCGCCAGTCACTTCTGAGTAGGTTGTATTCGGTGGTCCACCAAAAGCGGACGCTGCCATTGTTGCAACACCATCGCCAGTAAGCGTGCGATGTAACCCAGGTTTTTTCATGTAATCTTTGCCAGTTACGTTAGATATTGCTAACAGATCACCGATATGTTCAACCGCTGGAGCAATAGCAACTGGGATCATAAAGAGGATGGCTTGCCAGTGAAACTCTGGTGCGACAAAATTTGGCATGGCAAGCCAAGCAGCTTGATGAACTGGGGAGAAGTCTACAATTCCGAAAAATAAACTAAGACCATAACCAACAAGAATACCTGCTAGGATTGGCATTAATTTCAATACCCCTTTGGCAAATACTGCTACAGCGACTGTGGTTGCCAATGACATTAATGCAATAAACAGTGCGATGTTAGGCTCGACCAGCACTGTACTCCCATCGCCCGTTTTACCCAATGCCATATTCACAGCCATAGGTGCAAGGCCTAAACCGATAATAATAATCACCGGACCGACAACGACAGGCGGTAAGAGTTTATGAATAAAACCGCTGCCTTTCACTTTAACTAAAGCACCTAAAATGACATAAACAAAACCTGCTACCATCAGCCCGCCCATGGTGGCAGGTATTCCCCAGGTTTGTACGCCGTACATAATCGGGGCGATAAAGGCAAAGGATGATGCGAGAAATATTGGAACTTGTCTTTTAGTGATGACCTGAAAGATTAGGGTACCGATACCCGCAGTGAAAAGGGCAACACTCGTATCTAAACCACTCAGTAATGGCATCAATACTAATGCACCAAAGGCCACAAATAACATTTGCGCACCTTGTAAAGGAATGAATAAACGGTTCATAAGCCGGTAGGTATCCTGTCTCGTTTTAATTATTCAGTAAGATAGGCCATAAAGGGGTAAATGTCTGTAATACAAATCAAGTTTAATCAGAGTTATTCGAATAATTTCAATAATAAATCTGCTTATATTGTCTTGGTTATCTCATTCTAGTCATAAAAATAATATGCTACACTTCTGATCATTATTACTTTTTTATGATTTTTATATGCCAAAATTTTTATTACAAATTTTGTTATTTGTCCTGCTTTCAGTAGGATTAACAACAAGTAGCATGTCTGCTGAAGTCGGCTTATTAGATGAAGCGGATATTGTTGTCTCTTCACGTGCTAAATCTGAACGTCAACAAGCATTAAAAACGGCACTTTCCGCTGTATTTGTAAAAAATTCCGGTTTACCTTCTGCAGTTTCACATCCATTAGTAAAGGCTCAGATTAACCAGCCTGAAGTGTTATTGACTCAATATGGTTACAGTGAAATTGACGATGAGTTAGTCCTAAAAGCTAACTTTGATCATAAAAGAATTATTTCAACACTTCGCCAGGCTGAGTTACCTGTTTGGGGCAAGCAACGTCCTTTAACCCTATTGTGGGTGTCAATTGAAGACAATGGCGAGCGTCATATCTTGTCTGACATTTCTGATATGGATACTCGTACTCAAATTGAGCTGGAATCAAGCAATAAAGGCATTCCCGTTATTTTGCCCTTGATGGACTTAGACGATGTGATGAAAATCAATGTCTCTGACGTCCGAGGTATGTTTACTGATGTTGTTTCTGAAGCCTCAAAGCGTTACCGCGCAGATTATTTTGCTATTGCGGATATGGATCAAGTCGGCGGATTTGTTCGCTTTCAAGTTTCGTTATTTGATAAAGAAAGTGACTCAGCTGTAATGCAACCGCTTATTCATCATCAGGCTGAAGTGATTGATTATGAAACGGCTACTAATCAAATATTATCAACACTTGCCGAGTACTTTGTTAGCCAATATGCCTTTGCTGATAGTGGTAATAGTGCAACGACACATTTGTCGTTAGTTGGTGTCCAAAATATGGCTCAGTTAGTCGAGATTGAAGCTTATTTAAACCAATTAAGTGCAATAAAATCTGTCAGTTTACATCAGTTTAAAGCAGATACAGTGACTTATAAATTATCACTATTTGGTACTGCTGATGATTTACAGAAATTACTGAATATCAATAAAAGATTGACCCAACTTGATACACTAAATCAGTCTGAACCCGTTGACGCTGTGTTACCAAACCCAGAGTCAGAGGAAGACTTTAAGACGGAACTAACAGAAACATTGATATATCAGTGGCATTAAGTGTTAGCAATTGCTGATTTATTCAGCGTTGAAGTGGGAAAGTTGATCTTAGTGTGTTTAGGGAACCTTTAACGCTTAGTTATTCAACAGCAGTTATTAACTTGGCTGTGTTATACTTTACTTTGCTTGTTTTATTATTAGAGAATTTTTGAGTGACCCAAAACTCACCAAAACAATTATCATTGCCTGTATATTTACCTGACGATGAAACTTTTCAAAGTTATTACCCCGCTGTGGGGAATGATGAATTGATTCAAAAACTGCAAGCGACTGCTGAAGGCAGTTTATCGTCAAGTATGTATTTGTTTGGACCGGTTAAGTCAGGTCGTACACATTTAATGCACGCTGCTTGTGCCCATGCCAATGAGCTTGATAGACGAACCCTGTATATTCCCTTAGGTATTCATGCCAGTATTTCTCCTGCTTTGTTCGAAGGTGTGGAATCGCTACAATTAATTTGTATTGATGACATAGATGCTATTGCGGGTCACCCTATCTGGGAAGAAGCGTTATTTCATTTATACAATCGTGTCGCTGAGCAGCCTGACTGTCGATTAATCGTTAGCGGCAGTTCATCACCCACAGAAGCTGGCTTTGCATTACCAGATTTAATATCTCGAATGCAGTGGGGACTTATTTATCAATTACAGCCCATGGCTGATGAAGAAAAGTTAGTCGCACTCCAACGTCGTGCTGCAATGCGTGGATTGCAATTATCTGATGAAGTCGGGCGTTTTTTGTTAACTAGAATGGCACGTGATTTACGTACCTTGTTTGATGTATTAGATAAGTTAGATAAAGCCTCGATGGTACATCAAAGAAAATTAACGATTCCATTTATCAAAGAAATGCTGAGACTATAATAAATAATTTCAGCCACTAGCTTGTCATTGTCAACGTCATTTTTCACATAAAAAAGCCACCATTTAGGTGGCTTTTTATCATTGTATTGATTTTAAATTAACTCGTAACATATTTATTGACGAATGAGTGGTGGCAGTTTTTTGTGCTCTCTTCCCGTTTGAACTGGACGACGTTCAACTTCTGTCGATATTGCTTCTAAGCCGCTCACTCTTGCTGGGTTACTTGAATTTACTGGCGTAATGGCAATATTATCATACCAATTTATACCTGCAGCCATATTAATGGGTTCAGGTAATGCATTAAGCAGTGTTTTACCGTCAACCTCTGGCATGATTTCATCAATAACGAAGGCTGCTCTATTTAACAGTTCAGCTGAGCCAACTCTGCCACGTTGTCCCCAATCAACGATTAAGTCCGTTGTATCAGTTACTGCAACATCACGTTGGATTTGATATCTATGACTCATGAAGGATTCTTCAAACAGCATTGCTGCATCCTCACGAGTTGAAGAGTATGCATAAAAGTCATTTGCATGATCTGTTAAAAAGAAGCTGGTAATGTCGCTCGGTAAATAGGCTTTTTGGGTTGCATTAGCGTCAGTTCCTTGAAAGCTAACACTGGCTAAACCATACATTTCACTGCTGGTGAGTGGGTCGACATTTTGAAGTTGGTCTGACACCAATGAATTACTATCGGTTCTTCGATAAAAGTCATCAATGAGAGTTGGCCCTATTAAAGTGTCATGTACTGAGCGAGGGAAAAAATCATTCGCATGAGCTAATTCATGATATAGCAAACTGGCTAGACTGGGGGTGATATCTGCAATGCTACGTGTTTGGCGCTCTGTTCGCTCTACACTGGAGTAAGCGTAATTATTATCCTTTACATATCGCCAAGGCATTATAAATTGTAACTCATTACCAAAATCACTACGGTAATCTGGTGCTTCGTTAATTGAATCTCGTTGCTCTGGTGTTAACCATAAATATTCAGGATCTAGGTAAATAGCGCCTGTCGCAACCCAATAAAATGACGGTCTAACATCGTAGCTTATTACGACGGCTGTGACTGATTGTAACAGTTTAATAAAATCACTATTGGGGTCAGCTTGAGTTAAAAATGTTTCGAAATTTTTACCCATCCAATCGTGTGAAACAACAACACGATCCATCACAGAACTGATGTTTTCAGCATTATTCATTTGGCCAATTAAAGGTAAATCTACAATCTCACAAGTTTGCTGTAATTGAGTTGAGTAAACACATGAACTGGCAATATCTGCATAACTTGATTCAGTATTATATGAATAAGTTCGTGCTACGGGTTGATCAAAGTAAGGCGAGGTAATTGATGGTTCATTGGTTACCAAAACAAACACTTCATCAGATAAGCTTTGACCAGAAACTTGACCCGTTGCTTTTAAACCAATAATGCTGTCGGTGCTGACAGTTGGGGCGGTAAATAATGGACGTTCCTCGTTGGTTAAATCAAGGTTGATTTCTTGTCCTGAGAAGTAACACCATTCAATATCATTTGCGACTTGACCATTGATCCGCTGTAGTCTCAAACTCACGCCGTTACCTTCTACGACTTGATGGTCGCTATTGATGTTTAATTGGGCAATAGCAGCGCCTGCATCAATATTGACAGTTTCAGTAAGCTCGGTTTGATTGCCTGTAACAGTAACTGAAAATGAATAACTGCCTGGTTCAGGTATAACAAATGATAGCAAAGGGCTGTTTTCAGAAACCGTACTAATGATAGGGCCTGATAGTTGTTGCCACTTGAAGCTCATTCCAGATGACTGACCAGCGCTCATGCCGGCGATAATTGTTGCTGATTGCCCAGCCGTGTATTGCTGCTCAACATTAAAAATCAGATTTGATGCGGTTTCGACTTGAACTAAGCCTAAACTGGTTTCACAAGCGTTAATTGGCAGTGAATTATCAGGGGTTCCATTGCTTTCTGAGTCGCTAGATGAACCTCCACAGGCAGATAAAACCAATGCTGTCATACTCACAGCGAGTGTTGAAGATATTGAAAGCGAATTAATAGGGCCAAGTTTCATGCACAATCTCCGTTGCTTATTACTACTTACTTCGACGACCTTTTAAGCACTAAAGGCTAGTGCAAAGTTATTTTAATTCACTATAGCATGGGAATTAAGTTACCTAAAGATTGTGTTAACCCATTGGTAACTTTAGTGTAAATATATATTCACTTATAAAATAAACCGAGATACTTGGAATAAAAATAATAAAAAAGCGCCATGAGGCGCTTTAAAAATTAACTATAACGATGTTATTAATCTTGTTGGGATTTTTTCTTTAAGCCTAAGCCTAACTCTCTACCGCGTTTACGGGCATAAAACGGAAAGCCTATGAGTAGGGCACTAATTAGTAATGACTCAATAATGGCAAAGTATAATGCGTCTTCTGTGACCCAGACTAAAGTTAACCCATGTAATAGGTATAAGCAGAGAATGAAACTCGCCCAAGCATAAGTATAAGGCTTGCCTGTTAGGATCCCTTTAATAGGGAGCAATAGAGGAACAATCCATAATAAGCTAAACGCCATTGAATATACGCCACTAAGACCTTGTTGAATAAACCAACCTGTTAATAGCATTAGCAATGCAACATATCCTAGCCGGCACAGCTGAAACAAAGAATGTGTGCTCATGATGATCCTATAAAATCGCTAGTACATTTTCAGGCGGTCTGCCTATTGCAGCTTTGCCATTTGCAAGCGCGATAGGGCGTTCAATCAGTTTTGGTGTTGCAACCATCGCTTGAATTAGTTCTGCTTCAGTGAGCGAAGAGTCTGCTAAATTCTGTTCTTTATACTCCGTTTCTTTAGTTCGCATCAATTCGCGCGGAGTAAGATTCAGTAATGAGAGAATTTGTTGGATATCTTCAACCGTCGGCGCTTGTTTTAAATATTCAACAATTTGAATAGAGGCATTATTTTCTTCAAGTAATGCAAGTGTTTGACGGCTTTTTGAACAGCGAGGGTTATGGTACAAAGTCACAGTAGTCATGGGCTTCACTTCTATTTATATTTTGGCGACAGTCTAGCAAAGAATCTTTCAAAAAGTTAGCCACTTCTAATGGAAGTGGCTAATTCATTTAGCGGTTATTTTAATGCGTCTAATGAGCGTTTAGCTTGTCTAAATTGCCTAATGCGAGCTTCAATTCTGGCAATCTGTAAAGCTTGCCCCTCTGAATGACGATAAGCATAATTAAGCTGGTCTATGGCGCCATCATAATTTGCTGCAAGTGCCATGGCTTCAGCGTTGCTGTAGTGCTCTAGGGCTTTATTACCTAATTTACGATAAGCCTGTGTCATGATTTGATAAGGCAAGGTATTTTGTTTGTCGAGGAAAATTAAATCTTCCAACAAAGGAATTGCTTTTCTAGGTTGATCGGCTTCTACATAAATATTCGCTAAATTGGCAGCAATGACTGACGATGTTGGTTTTAATTTAAGGTGATGATTAAGCATTGCAATGGCTTCATCATAATCGTCTTTTTGCGCCAATAAATCGGTTTTGGTATCGATATAGAACAAGTTATTTCTATCTTGTTCTAATAATTTATCAATGATCTGCTCTGCTTCGTCAAAACGTTTAACTCTGAATAAAGCCAGTGCTTTACCATACTCAGCGGCACTTTTAAATGTGTAGGTCTTTTTACGTAATTGATCATCAAATAAAGACATTGCGGCTTGGTCGCTGTAATTTGAAAATCTTACCTGTATTCTGGCTTTTGCAAGTTGGTAATTAAGCTGATCTGGAATATAGCGATGCGGATATTGCGCTGCACGATTTCGAGCATCCGTGATCCGAGATTCAGGTAATGGGTGAGTAAGCAACATTTGTGGTGGCGTACTCGTAAAACGATATCGAATGGCCAGCTTTGAGAAAAAATCAGAAGCGCCGTTAGGATCAAAGCCTGCATCAGCTAAAATTTGCATGCCGATTCTATCTGCTTCACGCTCATGTAATCGAGTAAAGTTAATTCGAGCTTGAGTCGATAATGCTTGCGTGGTTGCTAGTGCTGCCATACCTGCTTGTGGGGCAGCAATTGTTAACAAAATAGCGCCTAACATACCAACAATTGTTGCTGTTGAGCTTTTGTCTTGGGCTTCTAATGACCGAGCTAAATGTCGTTGGGTTACGTGAGTAATTTCATGGGCAAGAACCGAGGCTAACTCACTTTCCGTATCGGCATGTAAAAATAGCCCTGTATGAACGCCAACATGACCACCAAAAAAAGCGAACGCGTTAATTTCATCATTTCTCAGTAAAAAGAAATAGAAAGGGGTTTTTACCCCTGTTGCGTGCGCAACTAGCTTATTTCCTAGCTCTGATAGGTATTGATTTAAGACAGGATCACTAATAACTGGCGCCGAAGAACGAATGACACGCATGTAGGCATCGCCATATATCATTTCTTTTTCAAGGCTGAAGGTATTAACTGCGGCAGTGCCAAGATCTGGAAGGTCATTATTGGCGAAACTTTTCGCAACTCCTGCCGTCAGTATTAAGGAGACTGCAGTAGTGATAACACCTTTGGAAAACTGAGAAAACGATAATTTGCGCAAATGAAACCTTTATTATAATTATTTCAATAGGGTGGTGTGTAAAATGACAATAATACTCACACAGTTTGGCTTGTGGTTTATCTTCCTTGCTAGGATAATAGCCAGAGAATATGTAAAGCAAGTTTAGAATGAAAATTATTGATTTAACTGCTCATCATTGTCCTTATCCTTTAGTGCAAATCAAGCTCGCATTAAAAAAAATGCAGCCTGGAGAATTGCTCGGGATTAGTATCTCTGACTCTGGTTCACGTCGAGATGTTCCGCCATTTTTAAAAAAAATTGGTCATCAGGTTGAGATTACTGATGATAACCCAAAAAAGCTATCGATGGTCATTACGAAAGGTAACACTTTCTAAGTTTAATTATGTGTATAGTTAACTTAATATCATTAAATAGTGAATTCAAAGTGCGACATTTTTTTAGGTATTTTACATGCTCTCTTATTTAGGCGATTGGTATAAAGCGAGATTCAGCGACCCACAAGCTATCACGCTTTTGTTTATCTTACTCGGAATTGGATTACTACTGTATTTTGCTGGTGGCTTGCTAGCGCCTTTATTGGTCGCATTAGTTTTAGCGTTTTTGCTTGAGTGGCCAGTGGCTCAAATTTCTCGTTTTGGCATTAATCGAAGTGTTGGGGCCTCGTTAATTTTAGTTTTATTTATCGGCTTGATGGTGCTGATCGCATTTGGTTTAGTGCCAAGTCTATGGCGACAAGGTATCGCTTTAGCCACTGATTTACCTGTAATGATTGATACAGGCATGCAATCTTTAGTGTCACTGAGTGAAAAGTACCCACAATACATCAGTATTGAACAAATTGATGCGATGGTGATTGAGCTTAAAAAACTACTGGATACTCAGCACTTGCTGGATATCGGTAAGCAACTTCTGGGCTATTCAGCATCTTTACTTGTGTTAATGGTGTACGTCATTTTAGTTCCTTTACTTGTGTTCTTCTTTTTAAAAGACAAAGAACAACTGATTAAAAGCAGCAAACGATTTTTCCCTAATAACCGTGATTTAGCACGTAAAGTCTGGTTTGAAATGGATCAGCAAATCTTTAATTATATCCGCGGTAAAGTGATTGAAATCGTTATTGTTGGGGCAGTGAGTTATATCTTTTTTGCCGTTATGGACTTGAGGTATTCAGCACTTTTAGGAGTGTTAACAGGATTGTCAGTGTTAATTCCTTACGTTGGCGCCACTTTAGTGACTTTACCCATTGCACTTGTCGCTTTTGTTCAGTGGGGTGTGAGCCCTGAATTTGGTTATGTAATGATTGGTTATGGGATTATTCAGGCGCTTGATGGTAATGTCTTAGTACCTATATTGTTCTCAGATGCTGTTGATTTACATCCTGTACTTATTATTGCCGCGGTGTTGGTTTTTGGAGGCTTATGGGGCGTTTGGGGAGTCTTTTTTGCGATACCATTAGCATCGCTAGTTAAAGCCGTTATTAATGCTTGGCCAGACAGCCAGCATGCTGAAAGCGAACCCATAGTCAAGGCCGATTAAGCCAACGAGTTTGCACTCATAACGGCCTTAACAATTGAATATAAAAAAGGTGACATAATGTCACCTTTTTCTTGGGATACTTTTACTGATAGTGAAGATAATATTACTTATCTTTTTGAGTCTCTGAATCTGATGCTGAATGCTCAGTGTTAGATTTGCCTTGGCTGTCAGAAGGCTTTTTAGGATCGCCAAACTGCGGCATTTTAAATTTAGCACTGTATTTCAATACGGCTAAATTACTCGCAATAATACCAACCACCAAAATGATAATGATCCAAACTTCTAATCCAGATAAATCCATAGTTGCCTCAAATTTTGATGTTCAGTTAATCAACAGCTAAACGTTGTTCACATTTACGAATATCTTCAGGCGTATCTACTTCAGGCGAGTCAAATGCACTGATTGCAACCTTAATCTTGTGACCGTACTCAAGCGCTCGAAGTTGCTCTAATTTCTCTAAGTCTTCTAATCTACCTAGAGGAAGCTTTGCAAAAGCATTTACAAAACGGCGAGTGTAAGCATATACGCCTAAATGCTTGTATACAGGATAGTCGTCTGTATCTCGGCCAAACGGAATACAAGAACGAGAGAAATATAAGGCATTAAATTCATTGTCGAATACCATCTTCACGTGAAGTGGGTCGTCTCTTTCTTGCTTATCAATGATTTCAAAACCTAATGTCGCCATTTCAAACTCACCTGGGTGACGTTCAAACAAACTAATGATTTGTTCAATTGAAATAGGATCAATTAGCGGTTGATCACCTTGAAGGTTAATGACTAAATCGTCATCATCAAGACCCAATTGACTAATGGCATCATTTATACGGTCAGTACCCGACGCAGCTTCTGGGCTTGTCATGACGACTTGTCCACCAAATGATTCAACCGCTTCTTTGATACGGTCGTCATCTGTCGCAACGTAAATATTATCTAATCCTTTGGCTAATGATGCTCGCTCAAAAACGTGCTGGATCATTGGCTTACCATTAATAGGTGCTAGTGGTTTGCCAGGAAAACGGCTAGAACCATATCTAGCAGGGATTAAAAGGGTAACTTTCATTAAAAAACCTACTTATCATTATTCGATAAACAAAAGGGCTCAAAAGAGCCCTTAATTATAGCGAGGGGGGCTATTAAATACGACGGAAAAGTTTAGTCAGCATTTCGTCTGTTACTTTCTCTTCCCAGCCTTCGCCATAAACATTGTCCCATAATGGACCCATGCTCTTAGTTACAGCAACCATTTTAGCAATGGTTTCATCTGGTAAGTCTTTACAGATATTCTTAGGTAAAGTGATGTTGTGAACTTCCATCATTTTACGGAACTCTTTAACACCTTCAGGGTAAAACTCTTCAAGTACGTCAAATGCTAAACAGTTACCTATACCGTGATGGTAACCCAACACGTAACCTAGACCATAAGATACCGCATGACATGCACCTACTTGGCTGTATGCGATGCTCATGCCACCCATGTATGAAGCCATCATGAGCTTGTCATCTTTTTCTTCATGATTGTCTAAGAACACTTCGCGGCATAAATCCATTGATTTTTCGGCAAATGCTTTAGCAAATTCATTTAAGTATGTGCCCTCTAATGACTCAACACAATGGATATAACAATCCATGCCCGTGTAGAACCATTGATCAGTTGGTACACCAGCAATTAACTCTGAATCCATGATAATTTGGTCAAACACAGTGTAATCTGAGTTCAAACCTAACTTACGTACTGGACCACAAAGTACAGCTGTACGTGATGCTTCTGCACCAGTACCTGATACAGTTGGAATACCAATATGATGAATAGCAGGGTTCTTAATTAAATCCCAACCTTGGTATTCAGCACTACCGCCTTCATTGGTCAGCATAAGTGACACAGCTTTAGCTAAATCAAGTGTTGAACCACCACCTAAACCAATCACACTTACAGGTGCTTTCGAATTAAATGCTTGAACTTGTGCGGTTAAGTCATCAACTTGTTTCGTTGTCGGCTCATCATCTACATTCACGTAGATTAATAAATCATGGTCCTTTGCAGGGACACGGCCTGCAAGTGGCTTATCTTGATGCACATCATCAACTAAAAAAACCACGAAATCGTTAGCTTCTTTACGCTCTTCTGCAAGTACGGCATCAAGTTGAGCAAAAGAACCGCGACCAAAAATCATTTTTGGCACACACTTAAAATTTTTGAAACTCATTACAACATTCTCCGTTGAGACTAGTACTGTAAAAAGTACTATTGAGCTATTACTTGCTTGGTAAGCTTTAGCTCAATAGAAAGAGTAGGATTAATTAAGCAAAAGCACGCTTGATGTTTTCAATACGTTGAGCAATTTCTTCTTCTGTCCAAGATAACTTGATTAACATAGAGATAGTACGACTCATGATTGCATCAGACTTTGGTGTTTCCACTTTAGTGTAATCTGGACGATCTTGAATTAATGTGATCGGTAAAGCAGCTGGCGATTTAAGCTCTTGAATATGTTTCCAGTTGTTTAAGTAGTGCCAGTTGTTAACATACCAATAGAAACAACCATCAACGCCGTTTTCTGCTAACTTCTTGTTGATTTCAATTGTGCGCTCTTCGGTCGGCATTAAGAAGGTTAAGAAACCTGCTGAGTCACCTTCAGGATCTGGGATTTCACGGAATGTGACTTCAGGGATTTCGGCCATTGCATCTTTGATTAGCTTTTTATTAGTACGCTGGATATCAATAATTTTATCAAGCTTACGAAGCTGTGCCAGACCCATCGCTGAGTTCATTTCTGAGATGCGGAAGTTCAGCCCCATGATTGGGTGGCCTTCAGCGCCGCGATCATTTCCAACATGGTCATGACCGTGATCTGAGAACATGTGTGCATGGTTATAGATGGTTTCATTGTTAGTCATGATAGCGCCGCCTTCACCACAGGTGATGGTTTTAACTGAATCAAATGAATAACAACCAACATCACCGATTGTGCCTAATGCTTTACCTTTGTAGCTGCCGCCAATAGCTTGACATGCATCTTCAAGGATCACTAGGTTATGTTTTTTACATACCGCTAAAATTTCATCCATTTTAGCCATAGAACCACACATATGAGCAAGGTTAATTGCTTTAGTGCGTGGAGTAATTGCAGCTTCAATGCCTTCTGGTGATAGACATAGTGTTTCATCAATTTCAGCGAAAATAGGTACGGCACCAGCCATAAATACTGCTTCTACAGATGCAACAAAAGTAAACGGTGGAACAATAACTTCGTCGCCTGCGCCAATACCTGCAGCAGCCATTGCCGTTTGTAATGCAGCGGTACCACTAGAAACAAGATGCGCATGTTTTGCGTTCATCTTTTCACAAAGAAGCGCTTCCATTTCACGTGTTTTCCAACGATCGTTACGCATGTGATCGAAGTTGTAGCGAAAGGTAAAACCGTTTTCCATCACGTCAGCGACTTCTTGCTTTTCCTCTGGTCCAAATAATTCAAAACCTGGCATGGAAATTATCTCCTAAAAAATGCAGTGCGCGAGGTCGCGCTAAATAAACCCGAAGATTATAACTGTGTTAGGCAACTAAATGCATTAACAATATGACCTTATCTGAGCGAAGTAGGTGAGTTTACTTGCCCAAGAATGCATAAACAGCTAAACCTTCTCTATTTCGATTAATATTTAACCGACGTTATTTAAGATTGATGTTGTTCAATAATAGCTAAAGATGACAAATTTGAAGGGGTTTATTGAGTATCTAGCGATACGAGAGGGTTAAATACCAGGCAAACAAGTCCATATACCTATTATTGTAAATGTGTAAATGGACGTTAAGTTTGCTGTATGATTGATTATTACTGGTTATTACGCTTTATTGTCTGCATGCTCACTTGATACCGTGACATCTAAATCAGTCAATAATCCATTATTAATGCCGTAGATCCAGCCGTGAATAGCCAGTTCTTGACCACGATCCCATGCATCTTGAACAATTGAGGTGCTACTTACATTGGCGACTTGTTCCATCACATTTAATTCGCACAATCTGTCGAATCGTTTTTCGTCATCAAGCTGCTCTAAATCGCTACGGTGAATACGATAAATATCTTTTAAATGTCCCAACCAGTTATCAATTAAACCAAAGCGCTCAGTAGTCATTGATGCTTTAACACCACCACAACCGTAATGACCTACCACCATGATATGTTTGACTTTTAGTACTTCAACCGCATATTGAATAACTGACAAACAGTTTAAGTCGGTGTGTATGACCATGTTAGCGATATTACGATGAACAAAGACTTCGCCTGGCATTAGGTCAATAATTTGATTTGATGGAACACGGCTATCAGAACAACCGATCCACAAATATTCAGGGCTCTGTTGTTGTGCTAGCTGTTTAAAGAATTCAGGGTCTTCTTCGTTAATGCGTTCGGCCCAGCGGCGGTTATTATCAAAAAGTGGTTTAAGTAATTTCATCGTGTTTGGTAGACCCTAATAAATAAAAGTATGCTAATTCAGATTCGTAAACTGTCTGATTAATATCATTTTTAGAGTATATCAGTATTTATTGTTATGCTGGTCTATCCATTCGAAATAGATTGAGAATACTGATTTAGAAATAGCGAACTCAGCCACTACAGCTGAGTTCTTAAGCGTATTTGTCATTGATTGACGAGTGTGAGGCACAGCGTACAAGACTAACCTTTAGGTTAGTTTTCGAAAAAAATTGATCAAATGTTGATTAAACATGGCAGCCTGTTCAACATTTGCTAAGTGGCCTGCTGCAGTAAGTTGTTTTAAGGTACAACCTGTAATGCAATCCTGCATTAAGTAAGCTTCTAAAACTGTTCTTAACTTGTTTTGCTCGCCAACTAAAATGAGGCAAGGCAAAGTTAATTGCTCCGCTAACTCGAGTGTGTCTCGCTTGTATAGAAAAAGTGGCGCCATCAATACAAGCTCAGCAATGTTATTTGGACTGAGATTTTGAAGCGCTTGAGAAAACCTTTCTGGAGTTAATGAGTTATTCGTGTTTGCATCACTACTATTATCCGAATGACTCACCTCATTGTTATGGCTCTCAATTGCAAGATTAGCGAAATACTGCTCTGTAATAAGGTCAGCCATCTCTTTAGAGCAGCTTTGTTGTTGGCTGATTTGATCAATCCATTGCTGATATTTGATGCAGTTAACTTGTGGCTCAAAACCAATAAAGCCGTTCGCCATCACCATTTTTGTAACTGATGTGGGCGATATCAATGCCATCTCTGCGGCAATTGCACAACCTGAACCGTTAGCAACTAATCTGAACTGGTTAAGGCCAAGTGATGATAACAATGATAAATATTGCTCAGCGATGGTGACCAGTGATGTTGTTCCCTTAGGCATAGGATCTGATTGACCATGTGACCATAAATCAATGGCGATACACCGATGTTGTGATTTAAGCGCATCGATTTGAGCTTGCCACATACTACTGTCTGTTAAAAAGCCATGAATGAATACAATAGGTTGTGAATCTGTATTGTGTTTATCACTATCTGAGTAATACATAGATTGGCCATCAATTGTGGCAGTTAAGTAATGTAGCGGCTTTGTCATGTGGTTCTCGATGTTTTTAGCGATAGTGTTTGATTATTTGAATACGGTCATGGCAGCTATCGTTACTGGAATCAATAAACATTATCAATGTTTATTGATTTGGCGGCTGCGCAACGTAAAAAACATATTCTTCTACAAGTTTATCTAGTCTTTTAAGTAGCGCAGATTGTAAAGCGATTTCTGATTGAGACAAGAGCTGTCTTAAAGATTCTACCTGATAATGTGACATAAATTGCGACGATTCTGGATAGTAACTTAAATGCCAAGGCTCTGGGCTAACACCACTCTTATTAGGTTGATACGGTAGGTAGAAACCAAACTCATGGGCATGTTGCGTTAACCAACTGGCTAACTGAGCACATGGTCCATTGCCCTTATATTCATCCGTAATCAAAGCTAAGTCAGCTTTTTGGATATTGTTGGCATCAAATATATCGATATCAGTCCCCCAATGATGGCGGGAGGCACCAGGCAAGGCTGACCAGGTTAAAATACAATCTATGAGTTCATTTTCTGAAAGACATTTGCTATCAATAGGTTGGTTATTAATATCGAGTAGTACTCGTTTACCATGAGCTTTAGCATTCCAAATTGCCATTTGCCTATGAAAATCACGATAGGCGGAGCAGATTTGAATATTAATACCTGAATCTGCCGCATGCTTTTGTAACCGCTGAAAAGCTGCAGCTGTTTTTTGAGTTAGCAGAAACTGATCAATAGAGACAAGATGCTCAGCATCCAGCCCATAAAGAGCCGGATGAGCAATACTTTTGAGTGAAGAGGTTAGCAAAGGAGCTTTTCCAGAATAGACTCGTAACATTTGGCCAATAGTTCAAGATCTGAGATTTTTACACACTCATTCACTTTATGAATTGTCGCATTTACCGGGCCTAATTCAATAACTTGAGCACCAGTGGGGGCGATGAATCGGCCATCTGACGTGCCACCTGAAGTTTGCGGGTCGGTTTCATAGCCTGTGACTTCAAAAATGGCGTCTTTCGTTGCGTCCAGCAATGGGCCATCGCCAGTAAGGAAAGGAAGACCATTAAATACCCAATCAATATCATAATCGAGCCCATGGGCATCAAGTATGTTTAGTACACGTTTGATTAATTCATCGGCTGTGACTTCAGTTGAGTATCTGAAGTTAAACATTACCTGTAAATCACCAGGGATAACATTAGATGCGCCTGTACCACCGTTAATATTTGCTATTTGGAAACTGGTTGGTGGGAAAAATTCATTACCGTTATCCCAATGCATTTGCGCGAGTTCAGCAAGTGCTGGTGAGGCTTTATGAATAGGGTTATCAGCAAGGTGAGGGTAGGCAACGTGTCCTTGAATCCCTTTCACCGTTAAATTACCGGTTAAACTACCACGACGACCGTTTTTAACCACATCACCTAACTTATGAGTCGATGAAGGCTCACCAACCAGTGACCAAGTAATTTTTTCATTACGAGCTTCAAGGGTATCAATGACACGAGTTGTACCATTAATAAATGGGCCTTCTTCGTCGCTGGTAATTAAAAAAGCTATAGAGCCATTATGATCTGGGTGTTTTGCCAGAAAGCGTTCTGTAGCAATAACCATAGCTGCTAATGATCCTTTCATATCGGCTGCGCCGCGACCATGAACATAATCATCGATGACAGTTGGTTCAAATGGTGGAGTGTGCCATTTGTTTAAATCGCCTGTGGGAACAACATCAGTGTGTCCAGCAAAACAAAAAACGGGGCTTTTAATGCCTTTTCTTGCCCACATGTTGGTGGTGTCTTCAAATACCATTGATTCAATGTTGAAACCAACAGCAGATAACCTATCGGCCATCAAAGTTTGACAGCCTTCATCAAGTGGGGTTACTGACGGGCGTGCGAGTAAATCTTTAGTTAGCTCAAGTACGTCCTGGGTCATTAGTTAAACCACGCTTGATAGTCTGCAGCTTTGAAACCGATTAATATTTTATTATTTGTTATTAATACAGGACGTTTAATTAGCGTTGGAAACTCCAGCATCAGCTCGAGCGCCTTTTTCTGATCAATATCGGCTTTTTGATCATCGGTTAAATTTCTAAAACTCGTGCTACGTTTATTAAACAGTAGCTCCCAATCAGTTAACTCAAACCACTGGTTGATAATATCAGCTGTGATGCCATCTTCACGAAAGTCATGGAAGGTGAATGGCTGATTTTCTGCTTCTAGCCATTTACGTGCTTTACGCACTGTATCGCAGTTTTTAATACCATAAATAACACTGTTGCTCATGGGGTAATGTATTCCTTGAATTAAGTTATTGTTACGCATTGCAGTTATTGCTTTTCATCTATAGCTGAATATTGCACGCGCTCTGTTCAATGATGGGTTAAAGCAAGCCTGTTTTTAGCTATAACCCATATCTACAATGTAAATCGAATTTAAAGCTCAACGGTAAAAATGACACTTTTACCAGCTGTTACAGGACCTTGAGCTTTTACTAAGTATTGAATATCTTCCATGTTAGCAAGCACAACTGGGGTAAGTAGACTCTCTACTTGATCGGTTAAGTAGTCTAAATCAAATTGTAAAATTGGATCGCCAACTTTAACTTGTTGTCCTTCTTCAGCGAGTCGCTTAAAGCCATTGCCTCTAAGCTCTACTGTGCCGACACCAAAATGAACAAATAATTCGAGCCCCTGAGGGGACTCAATACTGAAAGCATGATTAGTTTCAAAAATTTTGCCAATGGTGCCATCAATAGGGGCTAAAATAAGCTCTCCAGTTGGGTTAATTGCTAATCCATCACCGACAATCTTTTCTGCGAATACTACGTCGGGTACTTTTTCAATGTCTACTAGGTCGCCAGAAACAGGCGCAAAAATTTCAATGCCGCCAGTTAAGGTCGGCTGCCCAGATATAAGTCGGCGAATACGGCTTAAAAATCCCATGAGATATAGCCTCTTTTTGTAATGTTATTATGGTTTTATTCTAGTGCTGTCTGATTTTTTTATAAACAATAATTATTGTTTTCAAGTAAATTAGTCAAATTAGCTGAATAATTGATTAAGTTGTTCAATATGGCTAAACCCTAATGCTTGTTGGGCTTGCTGATAAAACTGTTGGTATTGACCATTGCAAATGGTCGCTTTTACATCCAATAAACTGGCAGTATTAACACTGAGCTCATCAATTCCTAGACCGACGAGTAAACTAATTAATTTCGTGTCACTGGCTAATTCGCCGCAAAGGCAGACTTTTGTTTGGTGTATTTTGCAGGTGTCTACAGCCATTTTTATGAACTTTATCATTGCTGGAGAAACTGGCGGATAATCATTAACTAGCACAGGATTACCGCGATCAGCTGCTAGAGTATATTGGGTTAAGTCATTACTACCGATACTAACAAAATCAAGTCGTGGCAGTAGATGCGGTAA
This sequence comes from Shewanella japonica, assembly GCF_002075795.1. Lineage (NCBI taxonomy): Bacteria > Pseudomonadati > Pseudomonadota > Gammaproteobacteria > Alteromonadales > Shewanellaceae > Shewanella > Shewanella japonica. The sequence continues at coordinate 2,684,016 of NZ_CP020472.1, read as the reverse complement.
ATTTAACACTGCTGCTGGTGTTTCAACCATGATGCCGATATTAAGATCACCAAAGCCTTTTTCTTCTTCAATTAACTGTTGTTTGCACCAATCAATTAATTCTAGCGCGAACTCCAACTCTTCAATTTGATTAACCATTGGGAATAGTAATCGGATACGTCCATGATTCGCTGCGCGAAGTACTGCTTTAATTTGAGTCGTAAAAAGGTGTTGGTGTTGTAAGCTATACCGAATACCACGTACGCCTAATGCCGGGTTATCTTCATATTGTTGAGTAAGGCAAGGGATTTCTTTGTCCGCTCCGATATCAAAGGTACGTATGGTAAGGACCTTGCCATTTAAGCTATGTAATGCATCGCAGTATTGTTTGAACTGCTGTTTTTCATCTGGAACTGAGTCGACTTGCATAAGTAAAAACTCTGTCCTAAATAACCCAACGCCAGCAGCGCCGCTGCGCTCTATCTGAGTGAAATCACTCATGCTACTGACGTTGGCAAGCAAACAGACAGGATGGCCGTCTCGGGTGACACTGGGTTTATCAACATAATGTAAAAGTGCTTCTCGGCGTTCTTTTTCTGCGGTGGCTTTTTGCTCTAGTTGCAGCTGTGTTTCAGCAACGGGATTAACATGCAATTCACCACTAAAGGCGTCTAAAATTAGCGGGGCACCATCTTGAATGTCATAGTCATCGAATTGACAACTTAATAACGCAGGTATCCCAGCAGCTTTGGCCAAAATAGCGGTGTGGCTAGTGAGCCCGCCAGTTTTAAGCACAATGCCTTTTATTTTGTTAAGCGGAATGGTGGCAAATTCTGCAGGTGTTATATCCTCAGCCAGCAAAATACTATTATCAGTGAGTTTTGATACATCCCATTGAAGCGTACCATTGACGGCAGACATTAATCGCTTACCTAAACAAATAACATCATTACTACGGTTAGCGAGATAAGGATCCTCTAGCTTGGCTAGCTCTTCAGCATGTTGCGCAAAAATCCGTTCAATGGAGGCAACGGCAGAGAAACGAAATCGAGTAATATATTGGGTGAGTTCATCAGCTAAATCTTCATCTTCTAATAGCATGATATCAGCATCAATTAGATGAAAATGGTCGCTTTCAGTATCAAGGTTAACTTGGCAATGCTTGAGGTGTTTTGCCAAAAAGTCTATGGCTTTAATGGCTTTGTCACATTCACTTTTAATTGACGCAACAGGCAGTAATCGGTAATCAACATGTTGATGATGCAAATTGATATGAACTGCTTGTCCAAAAGCAATTCCTGGTGACACTACGATTCCTGTTAAAGCCATAAACTATCCTGTTAACTGAGTGTAATTAGCAATTCAGACACGGTTTCTACCGCTTTTTCTGCCTGTTCTCCTTCAGCAAATACCTTAACCGATTGGCCTTGAAATAAGCCAAGAGTTTGCAATTTAAATAGACTTTTGGCGCTTGCTTGTTTTCCATTACATTCGACAATGACGTCACAGTCAAAGTTTTTTGCTGCTTTGACTAATAATGCGGCAGGTCGAGTGTGAATTCCGTGAGGGGCAATAATGGTAACAGTCTTTTCGTACATCAACAGGTAACTCTTAATAATGGGCTTGCGAAGCATGATACCGCAAAGCTTTTTAGGCTGACAGAGACTTTACGTGTTAAGGCTTATTTGAAGATGAATTTTACGAGGTCATTTAGGAGAGCGACTAAGAGATATACCAGCATTAACGCCACAAGATGGCGCTTGCTGGTATAAAAAGGTGACTTATTTATTACTAATACATTAGGCTTTAGCTGTCATTACATTAGCTGGTTTTAAATTGACCTAGTGTCTCAGTAACAGTTTGGCTAATCGTTTGTAATGATTGCGCTGCTTCAGAGTTTGTTTCATTGGTTTTTACAGCTATTTCAGTCAATTCAGAAATTCGGGTAATGTTACGGTTTATTTCTTCAGTGACTTGAGATTGCTCTTCTGTGGCACTGGCAAGCTGAGTATTCATGTCACTGATATTAGCAATAACGGCGAGTATCTCTGTCATGGCATCTTGTGACTGTAACGCCTTAGATTGCAATTGAATCGATTGTTCCTGGGTTTCAGTATTACTTTTGATAACAGACTCAACGCCGTTATGAATATCAGTAATGATTTTATTAATTTCATTGGTAGATGCTTGGGTGCGTGTTGCTAACGCTCTTACTTCGTCAGCAACGACAGCAAAACCTCGGCCATATTCACCTGCTCGTGCGGCTTCAATTGCTGCATTTAGTGCTAATAAGTTGGTTTGATCTGCAATACCACCAATGGTATCTAGTATTGTACTGATTTCTACAGAAGACTTGCCTAGGTCATGTGTGGCGCTTTCTGCATTTTTTAACTCATTTACTAACTGATCTGTTTCATGCACAGTCTGCTGCATAAATGCGTGTGATTGCTCGGCTTGCTGTTTAACATTGTTAGCACCATCAGCGGCTTGATAAGTGTTTTGCGCCATATCATGGGTAGTCGCTAACATTTCATTGACCGCAGTAGCAACACTTTGAGTTTCACTATGGATCAACTCAGAGCTTTGGTTCGACTCTTCTACAGCCACTAATAAATGTTGTGCATCATTATCTAGATCACGGCCAAGTGGTTTTAAATCCGACACCATGGCTGAAATTTTGATCACAAAGTCATTGAACGCATCGGCCATTTTAGCCACTTCATCCTTACCACTGTTATCAAGTCGCTGTGATAAATCGCCTTCGCCTTTAGCAATATTCTCCATTGCTGCAATTGCTGCATTAATCGGGGAGGTAATCGATACATTCAGTAATAAGAAGAAAGTAAAGATAGGAATAGAAATCAACATCATAATAATCAGATAGTTGATAACAACACTTCCCATGCTATCCATGACGTCGGTCGCACTGGCATGGGCGATAATAGTCCAGCCCCATTCTGGGTAGAACTGGGCTCCTGCGAGAATAGTTTCAACGCCAGATGTTGATGCAATATTATCTTTATATTCAACGTGACTTGTCGTTGTCGATTTAGCTTGTCTGGTAAGTTGTGCAAACGGTTTACTGCCATCAGCGGCAATATATTGCTCAAAAGAGCGGCCTTCTAGGTTTGGACTTTCAGGAAAGCTAATAATGACATTTTGATCATTGATAACAACATAAGCGTCATTGGAGCCATAACGGAGTTGAGAAATAATATTAAGAATGTCTTGTTGTTGCTGTTGGTCAGCAGATTGGGGCAAATCAGCTGATAGCGCATTAATCATTGAGGTTGCGGTGCTAACTTGCGCAGCAATTTGAACTTGCTTCTGGGCAATTAAATTATTGTATTGTTCGTTAATTGAAAAGCTGGCAAAGCAAACGGTTCCTATTGCTGCCAGGGCGAGCATTATGATCAGGCGCTTTAAGATAGTTAACTGTCTGAGGAAAGCGATCATGTTCGTCCTTAAAGAGAGTAAGTTCAATGTATTGCGCAAATATAGACAGAAACAGTTCCAGAAAGAACTGTTTAATAGTTGATATGTGATCTATTGAAAGGTTTTTACAAAAAGATACATATGTTGAGTAGAGTTGGCCCACAAATAAATGACAAAGAATATACGCAATATCAGCTTGTTAGTGTAACGCTTGTTAGCTTGATGGTTTATTTTTGATAATGAGATGTTTAGGCTTTGATTTATTACTCGTTAAGCCTCAGAATGAGGGAAAAGTAAAAACTAGGTATACATTGTTATGGATTCAGTTCAAGTTGTTACAACAGATGATATTTTACTCAAATTATGTCACTCGGTTTCCCACGTTCTTTCAAGCACTAGCGACAGTCAAGTTACACATGCCGGTATGGTGCAAAACATTACACGTACTTGTTTAAAGCCTGATTTAGGGTGTTTTTCAATTTTTGATGGCGGGTTCTCTGGTTTAGTGGTGATTAACTTTTCTAAAGAAGCCGCAATAGAAATATACCGTCGATACATGTTAAATATGGGGATGCCAGAGTCAGAGCTTGCTTTTTCACACACCTCTGATGACGTTGGTAATGTCATGGGGGAGTTAATGAATCAAATATTAGGTGATTTCATTAAAACTGTGTCTAAAGAATTACAAACATCTATCAGTCAAAGTCAGCCGAAAATGTTGACCATTAATAAAGAGTTAACCATATCGATTGATACTAATTTAGATGAAGCAGTATCAAGAAGAGTGTCGTTCAAAACGGCAGATAATCATATCTTTTACTTAGAATTTGCGATGGATAAAACTGAATTCATTAAATTAAAAGAGTTTGAATTAGATGAAGAATTTGACCCAGACTCATTAATTGAAGCCCACAGAAATACACAAGGTGAAGCTGATAAATCAACTGCGAAAAAAGACCCAGCAGTCGTGGTTGCTGATGATGCTGACGACTTACTGAGTGAGTTAGGATTATAAAAAAAATTAAACGGTGAAAAGAAGCGTTATTTTAGGTATAAACAATACGTGAGTATCTAAAATAACTATAAAAAGGCCTGATGCAAAATGACATCTAAAGCTACCTCAATTGATATCGCATACCGTGCTGGCGTATCTCAATCTACTGTTTCTAGAGCGTTGAGAAATAGTCCACTTGTAAACTTGGAAACGCGACAACGCATTCAAGCTATTGCCAAAGAGTTAAATTACAAAGTCGATAAAAACGCCAGTAATCTTCGTACCCAAAATAGCCATACTTTAGCGCTGTTAATTTGTGAAGATCCCACAAACGATGAGTCGTTAATTAATCCTTTCTTTTTATCTATGCTTGGTTCAATCACCCGTGCAACTGCACAGCAAGGGTATGATTTACTCGTTTCATTTCAACAGCTTTCGAGTGATTGGCATGCAGATTACGAAGACAGTAATAAAGCTGATGGGATTATATTATTAGGTTACGGAGACTACGTAGACTATGAACATAAGCTGCAAAAGTTATTAGAACAAAATACCCACTTTATTATTTGGGGGGCTGAACATAATAACAAAGAAGTGCTGTCCATCGGTTGTGATAATCACCAAGGCGGTGTTATCGCCACAGAGCACATTCTCTCATTAAACTTTAAGAATATTGCCTTTTTAGGGGATGCATCAGAGCATAGCCCTGAGTTTCGAGACCGTTATTTAGGTCATGCCGAAGCGCTAAAAAAAGCGGGTATTAAACTCAATAAAAAATGTCAATTTGATGCCATTAGCACTGAAAGCTCAGGTTTTGATGCTGCAATGAAATTATTAGATAGCGGGCATCAATTCGATTCAATCTTTGCTGCCAGTGATTTAATCGCCATTGGTGCAATAAGAGCACTTAAACAGCGTGGCGTTAATGTACCAGAAGACATTGCCGTTGTTGGTTATGATGACATTCCGGTTGCAAGTTTTGCAAACCCTGCGCTCACTACGGTCAAACAAAATACTAAACTGGCAGGTGAAATTTTAGTTGAAAGTCTTTTGAAATTAATTCGTGGTAAGGACGTTGGACCGCAGTTAATTCCGACTAATTTAGTGGTTAGGCAGTCGTGCGGTGGCGTTGATAAGTCGTAACAAATAATGACTTTGGTTTATGTTAGCTACCTTATGATAGTCACTTTATGTTAACCACCTTATGTTAACCACCTTATGTTAGCCACGTTATGTTATTCAAAGTGCGGTAATCAGTGCCGCATTTTGTTTTAGTGACATTTGCCACGCTAATGACTATCACTTAAGTCTTTGTTTCTTGTGTAAGTCCGTTTTATATCAGTCATTATGGAAAATGCTTTGTAATTTATGAAGGAATTAACCCGATTTAATCGATGTGCATTTGCATTGCTCACAAGGTTTAGCAAAATAAGTTTGTTAGGCATTACAGCGCTTTTTTGGCATACCCATGTGTATAGCCAAGATCTTGAACCTCGCAGTTATACCAATATCCCTATCGACATGCATTTTCTAGCCCTGGGCTATCTGCACTCAGAAGGGGCCTTATCGCCATCACCTTCAGTTCCACTCAAAGATGCACATTTAACGTTAGATGCTGCCGTGCTTGGTTATGCGTACTCATTTGCGCTAGCGGGCAGTTCATCAAAATTTGATATGTCCTTATCTCGCATTTGTATGGCAGGCTCAGCTAATTATCAAAACGACATTGTTGAAGCTGACAGATGTGGTTATGGCGATCCTAAAATGCGTCTGACTTGGAATTTTTATGGTGCACAAGCATTACAACGGAAAGATTTTGCTAAATCTAAAGATGGATTAGTTGTTGGCTCAAGTTTGCAACTTAGCTTGCCATTAGGAACCTATGATGAAGATAAACTGATCAACGCTGGTGCCAATCAATGGGTATTTAGACCAGGAATAGGGATGTCGTACCGAGTGGGTAATTGGTATTACGATGCCATGACGTCAATTCGAATTTATAGTGATAATGATGAGTTTTACAATCAAGTGTCACTTGAGAAACAAGCACAATACACGTTTCAAGCTCATGTCATATACAGTATTGGACCAGGGCAATGGGTGTCATTGAGCGGAAATTACTTTGTTGGCGGAGAAACCAGCAAAAATGGAATTGACGCTGATGATGCTGAGGACAATTCACGTTTTGGACTGACGTATTCACTTGCCTTTAATCAACATCATAGTATGAAGCTTTATGCCAGTACGGGCGTGATCACACGCATAGGGAATGATTTCGATACACTAGGATTAGTCTGGCAATACGCTTTTTAATCGCTTTGTCGAAAGTAAAACGTCGACTTGAGCTATCGTTAAGCATTATTAAGCTTAGGTTTTAACCTTAAAAATACGATTAACATCATTAATCGCAACCCGATTAGTCAAAACAAGAACTTTGACGACAAACAAGGACGAGATATGGCTGGCGCAAGTTTATTAATGTTATTGGATGACATTGCTGCAATTTTGGATGATGTTGCTGCTATGAGTAAAGTTGCTGCCAGAAAAACAGCAGGTGTGTTGGGAGACGATTTAGCGCTAAATGCTCAGCAAGTATCAGGTGTTGCCTCTGAACGTGAATTACCTGTTGTGTGGGCCGTTGCTAAGGGCTCTTTTCTCAATAAATTAATTCTTGTTCCAGCTGCTTTATTAATCAGTGCTTTTATTCTTTGGGCAATAACACCGCTGCTCATGTTTGGTGGGTTATTTTTATGCTTTGAAGGATTTGAAAAAGTCCATCATTGGTATGTTCATCGTAAAGATAGGCAAACTGACTTGTCAGAGCAGGCTGTTATAGAAAAATCAGCAGAAGATATTGCGGCTTTTGAAAAGACAAAAGTGAAGGGGGCAATTAGAACTGATTTTGTATTATCAGCAGAGATCATTGCGATTAGCTTGGGTGTTGTGGCTCAAAGCAGTTTGTTAAGTCAGTTTTTAACCTTAAGTGTCATTGCGATTATTATGACTGTTGGCGTTTATGGATTGGTAGCAGGCATTGTTAAGATTGATGATTTAGGGTTGTACTTAACAAAACGACAAGGTAAAGGGGCCTTAGTTGCTTTTTGGCATAAGCTTGGTTTTGGTCTATTAACCTCTGCACCGTACTTAATGAAAGGACTAACAATTGTCGGCACGATAGCAATGTTCATGGTAGGTGGAGGTATTCTGACACATGGTATTCATCAAGTTAGCGGTTTAATTACACAAACAGCGCTATGGATTGCTGAAGTCGAATATGTGGGCTATGTACTGGCATTTATAACACCAAGCATACTCAATGCGATTCTTGGTTTTATTGCCGGTGCCATTGCCGTATCGATATTTTCGCTATTTGCTAAACTAAAGCAAGGACAATAAACGTCAAAACGCTTAGGTATTCGCTAGGTTTGTTTTAGCAAACTCCAAAATAAAAATGCCACTCATTGAGTGGCATTTTTCGATTTGTGGGTGTTGAACTGAAGATTTTGAATTTTCTGAATTCAATAACTCATTCTTTTAGCGATAGTTAATAATTTGCTTTGAACGCAAGCCATCTATCTAAATCTACAAGTTATTCAGCCAGTTTATCCGCAACAACAGGATAGAAATCCCATACTGCTTTGTCAGTCATCGAGCGAACTAACTTAACGTATTCAGCATGTGTCCAAGCAAGTGGTGTTGCTGAGTTAGTGCCTTGACCCATCGCGTAGTTATAACGAGTTGGATTACCAACACCATCCCAAGCTTGTTCTGGCAACATTAAGCCTTCATTAGCAAATGTTTCCATACCTTGAACGTAGGTATTAATTAATTGCTGGTGGACTTCTGGCGTTAAACTACCGGTCGATTTGGCAAGTGCCAACTCATAATGACCACGTTCACCGGTAAAGAATGGCCATACTCTGCCTCGTTGATCGGCGGTATTACCTTGCTCAGCATAGCTGAAACCAGTTGTGATATCTTCGCCATAACCATCATTACCATATCGACGGTAACCCGGAATTTTGCTGCCATCTTTGGCAGTAAATTCATATTTAACACGAAGATTATGCTCAAGAGTTGTATCGTCAATCAGCATGACGCTGTTCTGAATGATACCATCTGTAGCATCCTTAACACCGTAACGAACTAATTCAAGAAAACCGCCGTCTAGAATCTGGCGCTGATCTAACCCTGGCTTACCATTATTATCCAGTAATTTATCAGCATTATTTGGGTTTCCGTTTGGACTGATACGCACATAGTAAGGTTTACCTTCTTTGGCAAGTTCGCCATTGTTAGTTACCATAGTGGTTTCAAGGCTTGCTTCTAGTTCTTTGGCTAACGTTAGATATTCACCTGCTTTTTCATCGTTAACTAGTTGGGCAATATCACTGGCTGCCACTAATCCTGCAATGACAGCTGCAGTTGTCGAAGGTGAGAATCCTGCTTGTTCTTCCCAGCGCTCTTGTTGGGTACTTGGCGGAGTTATTTCAGTATCGTTCCAGTCTAATTTAACTTTACCCCCAGTGACTAAAAAGTCTGCAGCGGGTTTTAACATGTCTTGGTACCACTGAGTGATTTCAGCATCAGTTAATACGCCAGCTTGCCATAACTTCCACCCCAACATAATTGGCATCGCCGTTTGGTCTAACTGCACGCCAACCCATTCAATTTGACCGTCAACATGTGTTTTTTGTAAGAACCAACCAGGCGTGCCAACATATTCAGGCGTTTGCTGACTAACTTGCACTTTTTTCAAGTATTCAAAAGCCACTTTTGGCGTTTCAAGATCGCCCATAGCAAGAAAGGCCATTGCACATTGATAAAAGTCACGTGGCCAAACTGCTTTATAGCCTGTACTACCGACTTTAGCTGAGACTGAGTCACCCCATGGGTTTGATAGCGAAGCAATTAATGCTCCGGCATGGGTTTTATCTTCTTGCGCTTTTAGCACTAACGCACTGGTATAAAGTAATTTGCCATCATCAGTAGTATTGCTGCTCATGGCATTAAGTGCGGGTAAACCAGTTAAGTAGTCTTTCCAGCCAAGGTGTTTATCGTCACCTAAATAAGCACTTAATAATTTGTCGTAACCTGCAGAAAGCGTGGCTTCAACATTAGCTAAGCTTTGGGCTTTGTCTGCACCAAAACCAATAGCCACATTCATTTCTAAGGTGTTTTCACCAGTGGCTTTGTTGAGCGTCTTGTACTGAGCAGTTAACGCAACGTTACCGACAGTTTCTGATGCTTTACTGGTAGATTGATAGATGTTGTCCAGTACGCCATTATCTGCCAAATCTACTAAGCCGTCTGAGTGGCCAATAAATCCTGCTGAAGCTTTTGTAAAGTCTACATCGGATTTAATCGTCATCACAGATGAGTCTTTAGCATTGGTGTAAGCAACAAGTGCTTGCTCTTCAATACTCGCAATATCGTTAGCACCGCTATTATCTACATGCGGGTTGGCGTATAAATGAGGGGTTATTCCATCAGCAAAAGCGGTAAAAATAACTTTCATCATCATACTGTCACGGTTTGGATCAGTGAAAAAATGCTTTTCTATCTGATATTGGCCGTTTTAGCTTTATTAATGACTTTGTATGCTAATGAAAGTGGGCGGCCATGTTCATCGTGATGTAGGTATTCGATGGTGCTGATCGTGTCATCTTTTTCTGTATCGACAAACCCTTCACCAGTGATGATAAATTGCATTTCTTTTAGTTGTGCATTGTGGATCATGCCATACATGGTTTCGGTTAAGATCCCTTGTGCGAGTGAAAACCACACTTTACTGACTGGGTTCTCAGTTGTTCCTTGGTACTGACCGTCAATGTAAGGCTCATAAGATGTACCGATACCAGTCTTACCAGAAAAAGCCCATGTAGGCGCAGCACCTGGCGCGCCTGGTGCTATTTGCACTTGAGTCACTGCTGAACTGGTGTCTGTTGATGTTGGAACATCTTTGTTGGCTGTTGTTTCTGAACAAGCCGATAAAGCGAAAATAGAGGCGCCAATCATTGCAATATTGATCGCACTTGCCAGTGTAGATTTTTTATAACTGTTAATGCTTTTACCCATCATGTGTAACTTTCCCCAATCAAGATCCGCGTATAGTCACGAAACGTTTTATAATTTGAATAATCAGAAATATGACTCAATAACTTATTGTTTTGGTTGGTCTACAAACAACACTGCGATACCCGCAATAATCATAAACACACCGCCAGTAATTAATGCAAAGATTGGCTCTCCATCAAATAATGTATTAAGAATTACGCCTAAAACACTGGCCGCAAGCAATTGAGGGATAACAATGAAAAAGTTAAATATTCCCATAAATACCCCCATTTTCTTAGGTGGTAAGATCCCAGATAGCATTGCGTACGGTACTGATAAGATTGACGCCCAAGCGATGCCGACTCCAATCATAGGTATCCAAAGTAGGGCAGGATCGCTAATGAAATAAAAGCTGATAAGCCCCAAACCACCCAATGTTAAATTGATGGTATGTGTGAATCTTATTCCGACTGCTTTTGCTAGAAACGGTATTGCAATCGCAGCAACAGCAGCAAAACCATTATATGAAGCGAATAGCATACCGACCCAATCAGCGCCATCATTGTAGGCTTTGGTCAGTACATCACTGGTACCGTAATGGTAAGAGGTGACTGCTGAAGTGGTATAAATCCACATCGCGAATAAGGCAAACCATGAAAAGAATTGTACGATGGCCAATTGGTGCATGGCTTTTGGCATATGGAATAAATTATCAACTACGTTAAATACCATGCCTAGACTTTCGCGCTCAGCGATGTCATTTGGATTAACTTTTGCGAGGGCTTTGGCGCAGTAAAATTGCAAAGGGCCAAATACAAAAATACCGATGGTCAATATATAAAGCTGCTTATCTAACGAAAGGCCAAAAACTAAACCTGTTAAACCACCACCAATCGCCATCCAAAGCATAGAAGCAAATTGATATTGCTTAGCTGTTCTAGTGCGGCTATCACTATTGTTTTCAGCTATTAATTCTTCATCATTTTCTTGATGAAAAGAGGCCAGTTCTTCAGGTGAATATTCTTTAGAGGTTACGATGGTCCATCCAACCGCGAGGAATAAAACGGCGCCACCAAAATAAAATGCGTAACGTACCGAGTCGGCAATTTCGCCTTCAGGAGCAGTATTCGCCACATCAAAATAGTTGGTTAATAAATACGGCAAGGCTGACGCTACAACGGCGCCGATTCCAATAAAGAAGCTTTGCATCGCATAGCCTTGAGTACGCTGAGACTTTGGTAGGTTATCTCCAACAAACGCACGAAATGGCTCCATGGCAATGTTAATTGAGGCATCCATGATCCAAAGCATGCCCGCTGCGACCCATAAAACTGGAGAATGCGGCATGATAAATAAAGCGAGTGTGGTACAAACTGCGCCAATTAAAAAATAAGGGCGACGGCGACCTAGTCCATTCCATGTATTATCACTTAAGTAGCCAATAATGGGCTGGACGATAAGTCCTGTTAACGGAGCAGCAATCCATAAGATTGGAATTTCATCAATCTCAGCGCCTAGGGTTTGAAAAATACGGCTGACATTAGCGTTTTGAAGTGCAAAACCAAATTGGATCCCCAAAAATCCAAAACACATATTGAAAATTTGCCAGAAGTTTAATTCTGGTTGCTGACGAAGCGATTGTTTATTCGGTGTACCCTGATGCGATGTATTATCGGCAGACATGTATCTTCCTTTATCTTCCATTATAAATGGGCTGTTCAGCATCATGGCTGAATTCTTATTGTTACTTGTTATTTTGCTAGGTATTCATTTCGGCTTGATTAGACGATAGTTAAAAAAATGGCGAATACACATCTCCCTAAGACGGGTATTCGCCAAAGACCTCGTATTCTGACTTCGATTGATAAAGAAGTTAGAAAGGTTCTTAAACCTGACACAATCCGATGAAGGTGATGCGCCAGTAACGACCTAGCCCATTTCATCCCCACAAGCAGAGGAAGAAATTTAGCAGGTTTTATATTAGCCTTGTGGTGGATTTTGGTACAACTAATTACATACGTATTCATCATTTATGCACAACGAAAACTGATCATATTTGTAACAAGGTTGTGGAGTGTTTTCTTAAATGTCATGGCGTCTTCGGTGTTGTTTTTTTGTGAGCTAAGGCAATGTAAATGAAGAAAAACCTGATGGCAACAATCACTTTGCGCATCAGGTTTTTGGGGGGAGACTTAAAGTTGAGTGTTAATCGAATGGGATAAAACGAATCGCTACACCGCCGCTGGTGGCAAGGGCTAATGTTAAGGTATCTTTCGCTGTTACTTGCTTGTTTTCAATAACATAATCGTATGGATTGGTCTTCCAATCAGCTTCGGCTCCATCACGATATATTTGTGCTTGATAGGATTTATCAGATGATAAAAAGTCTAACTTGATTGTTAACTCCCGCTCAGATTCGTCGGTTAGTGCGCCTAAATACCAATCCTCTGAAGCGCGGTCTTTTCGTGCAAAGGCAACAAAATCACCAATCTCGCCAGCGACTGCAATACTCTCGCTCCAATCCGTTGGTACATCTTGAATGAATTTAAATGCATCTAATCGTTCAACGTAATTTCTTGGTAAATCAGCTGCCATTTGAATTGGACTGTATAGTACAACATACAAAGCCAGTTGTTTTGCGAGGGTTGTCTGGACGCGGTTAACGGCATCAAGTCCCTCAGGGGCAAGATTAAAAATACCCGGAGTGAAGTCCATCGGTCCTGATAGCATGCGTGTATATGGCAATATTGAGGTATGCTCTGGACTGTTAGGAGGCGTTCCCCATGCATTAAATTCTTGTCCGCGAGCGCCTTCACGAGAAATCCAGTTAGGGTAGGTTCGTCTTAAACCAGTGTCTTTTATTGGCTCGTGAGTATTAATACTAATTTGACGTTTAGCAGCTTCTGTAATGCTATGAAGATACTCATTAACCATAAATTGACCATCATGCCATTCATGGCGAACAATACCTTGCGAGTCGACTCGCTTAATGTCGCCACCATCAGCAACATAACCTGTTTTGATTTGTGTTACGCCGTGTTGCTTATATAAATCATAAGCGTCACTCATTTGATTGCGGTAGTTGGTCACAGAACCTGAAGTTTCATGATGGCCAATTAAACGCACATTGTTGTTTGCTCCATGTGCACTGACAGCATCAATATCAAAATCATCATAAGACTGAGTAAAACTGAATACATCACCGTTATGGAACCAGCTTCCATCCCAACCAAGATTCCAGCCTTCAACGAGAACACCATCAAAACCGTACTTAGCTGCAAAATCCATATAACGTTTCGTTTCTGAGGTGGTTGCACCGTGTTTTTCGCCAGAACCCCAAGTGTTTTCATTAATGTGCATCCCCCACCAAATACCGACGTATTTACCAGGTTCAACCCATGAAACATCACCGAGTTTGTTCGGTTCATTCAGGTTAAGGATTAAATCTGAATTGAGAAGTCCTGTTGCTGCATCAGCAATTTGAATAGTGCGCCAAGGGGTAGTGAAACCAGGTTGAGTTTTGACTAAGGTGCCATCAGACCAAGGGGTGAGATCGGCTTTAAGCGTGCCATCTCGGCGCTGATCTAATACCATCGCTGCGTAATCTGTTAGAGCCGCTTCATGAATACTTAAGTGAAGCCCTGAAGTTAATTTGTAAGTGAAAGGTGTGTGGGCACGGTCGACTTTGTTAACCGATGTTGTTTGATATAAATACTCATAACGGTTCCAGCCTCGGCCAGGGATCCACCACGCAGTTGCATGATGCGCATCAGGAACGGAAAATTCTGTCAGCTCATTTGTGATATTAAGGTGAGTCACTTTATCAAATGACGCTTGCTTGGGGACGAGATATCTAAATCCGATACCGTCATCAAATACTTTGAACTCCAGTGCAAATTGGTGCCGACCATTAGAAAAAGTCGCTGTCAGCTTATTATGGTTGTCGTCTATCCATTCACGCTCGCCCCAAGGTTGTTGCCATCGAGAAGAGTGCGTTGACTTACTGGACTCTGTAATATCAAAACCGCTACCAAATTCACCAAATGTTTCAAAAACTAACCCTAGTCTTGAATTAAGTACGGCTTCTTTACCGTTAAAAGTTACTTTATATTCCGGTCTGTCACCGTCATCGGTCAAGCTAACTGAAATACGCTTATCTGGAGAATTTACGGTTACTGTTTTTGCGAGAGCCGATTGGTGGGCGCCAAGCAAAACAAGACTAATTAATAAAGGTAGACGAGCTAAATTTCTTTTGGGTAGCAGCGAGACATTAGGTTGAGACTTCCTTGAAACCGGCGACATTGACAACTCCATTATAGATTTAATTATTTTTGTAACTTCATACTAGAGCTGTTCATATTTTTGCCGCAATTGACTGCATACGTATTCAAACCAAAAATTCGCAATGCTGATTTCAAAAATTAGAATTTGTTGTTTTTAAATACACTTTGCTGAGGGATAAATTTTTGGTAAGTCTTAGTTTGCACTTTTTAGGAAAATAACTGGATGTAACAGTGAATGTTTGATACTGACAATGTAAATATTGATCGTGCTGATACATTTGTTTTTATTTTTACTGCTTTAAATTTTTAATGAGATATTTACTAACAATAACTTTTGATATGTGAAAACTTGATATCCAAAAGATGAAACTGTGATAGCGTTAAATGATTTTCTAAATGTTTGAACAGATTATATTTTTTAATCTTTTTTTGTTAACAAAACACGACTATTTGCTATGGTTTTTTTGAATAACAATAAGGATTAAATGATGGCAATGAACAGACGTAGTTTTTTAAAAGGCAGTAGTGCTTTTGCATTTTCTGCGAGTATCATGGGGTGTTCTAGTAGCGATGATGACAATACAACAGAACCACCTGTAACAGAGCCGCCAACACCTGAACCCGACGGTGTTTTTCATACAACATGTCCAAGAAACTGTGGTGATAGATGTAGCCTGCTAGTTTCAACTAAAGATGGGGTTGCGGTTTCTGTTAGTGGCGATCCTTCGCATCCTGTTACTGCAGGTACGCCATGTGTAAAAGGCCATGCGTATCTCGAATCAATTTACAGTCCTGACCGCATACAGCAACCAATGAAACGCGTTGGTCCTCGTGGTCCTGGCGCAACCTTCGAGCCAATTAGTTGGGAACAAGCTAATAGCGAAATTGCTGCAAAATTAAATGAAGTTATTGATACCTATTCTGGTAATGCCATTGTGCCTTATTTCTATTCAGGCTATAGCGGCATTGGTGCCAGTTCAGGTGCTAACCGTTTCTTTAACCGAATTGCGAGCCGTAATTTACAACGAAACATCTGTGCTAGTGCGGGTTATTCTGGCATGAGCTCAATTTTAGGCGAGTTCTCCGGTCCGAGCCCAGAAGATTACGTCAATACCAAGTGTTTTGTATCGTGGGGAACAAACGAACAAGCGACCAATATTCATCACTTAAAATTTATCAATGAAGCACGTGATAAAGGGGCAAAAGTACTGGTAGTTAACCCAGCAAGAACGCCGCTAGCATCACAGGCAGATATCTGGTTACAACCGACACCAGGGACTGATGCAACATTGGTTATTGGTATTGCTAAGATATTGATTGAAGAAAGCTTGCATGATACTGGGTTTATTGAATCGTATACCCAAGACTATGATGCGTTATTGGCAAGATTAGAAGAATTTACCCATGAGCAAATTGAAGCTGAAACAGGGGTAAGCAAGTCACAGTATCAGTCTTTTGCAAGAGCTTATGCTGGCGCTGAATGTGCAATGATCCGTATTGGTTATGGCTTACAACGTACACTAAATGGTGGGCGTATGGTAAAAGCTATTCCAACGCTAGCTGCTTTAACAGGTAATATTGGTAAAGTCGGTGCAGGCGTTGTGTATCTGAACACTCAAGCTGGTGGGTTGTTTGACTGGGCATATTCTGGCGGTAGTCATTTAACACCAGAAGATGCTGTAAGAGATACTGTCAATATTAGTGAAATTGGTAAATCACTTCTGCCAGAAGATTATCAGCATGAAGACGGTCAAGTCGGCCCATTAGCGTTTGACGAACCATGCGATCCAATTAAAGCGATGATTGTATATTCAAGTAACCCGATTGCTATTGCTCCTGATGCTGATTTAATTGAAATTGGATTAATGCGGGATGACTTATTTTTAGTCGGGATTGATCTATTCCAAACCGATACCATGGACTACGTTGATTATTTACTGCCAACCTCAAGTTACATTGAGCAAGCTAATATGATTGATAGTTACCACTGTTATTATGCTAAACACAGCACGCAAGCGATTAGCCCGTTATATCAGTCAAAACCAGATACCATTATCTTCCAAGATTTAGCTAAAGCCATGGGTTACAGCGACCCTGAGTTTAGTGAAAGTATTGAGGATATTTTACGTGGTACTTGGAAGGGCAACATTAGCTACGATGAACTCTGTGTTCAAAACTGGGATAGCCCAGTGGTTGATTACCCATTCCGTAAAAATTATGACTTCCCAACGCCTAGCGGAAAAATTGAATTTAAAGACACCAGTGGTACTTATTTCGATCCTGAAAAATTCAATCCTGTTATCGATACTGGTACGCCAGAGTCAGATGACTTTGTCACCAAAGGCATGACAGATGATGAAAAATCACGTGAATTCCGTTTACTTTCACCAGCGCATCCCAAGCTGAGTAACTCGCAATGGGCAAACGTTAAGTATATTGAAGGCACTTTCCCGCAACATATGGTTTATATTCACCCAGATGATGCTATGCGCAAAGGGATCAGTGATGGCGACCAAGTTAAGTTAACGGCAAGTCGTTATGGTCAGCGTGATGTGGTGATTCAATACACTGCAAGAGTTGAAGCTATGACACCAGCAGGAACAATTTTCGCTTGGAAAAATGCATGGAAAAAACTCAATGAAAACGGCAGTGGCACTGCTATTAATCAGCTTACCAATAGTGAATTAACCGATATGAACTTTGGTTCAACTTTCCACTCAACTCGTGTTGATATCGCTTTGGCGTAATCCATTACATTAAGGAAAAAACAAATGTCTGAACAAAAATGTTTTGTATTTCGCCAAGAAAACTGTGTCGGCTGTGAAGCATGTACCGTCGCTTGCCAAGCAGGTAACGACGTCAATGAATTCGTTACTTTGCGCGATATTAGCCAAGGCGAAAAAATAAATAGTGAAGGTAGAGAAGTTTCGGTATTTTTATCTCAGTCTTGTCACCATTGTGAGTCACCGGTTTGTGTCGAGAAATGTCCACAAGGTGCGATGATCCAACGAGATGATGGCATTGTATACATAGATGAATCTACTTGTATTGGTTGTGGTGTTTGCCATTATGCGTGTCCTTATGATGCGCCTAAGATCGACCCAAGTCGAGGTGTGCTAACCAAATGTGATATGTGCAAGGATAGGCTTGATCTCGGTGAAAAACCTTTCTGTGTAACGGGATGTCCCGTACAGGTTCTTGATGTGATGGATCTCAGTGAGGCGTTAGCGTTACCTGGTGCGAGTATGTCAGGTGATGGTCATCAAGATTTAGGTACTGCGCCAAGTACAGTCTTTATTAAATTAAGAGGTTAGTGACTGACAAATCGTTAATAATATGAGCATTTAAAATATTAATGTCCTTTTTAAAGCTCAAAATGAAATGCTGTTATGTAAAAGCCTGTTAATTTAACAGGCTTTTTTAATACTAAAGTATAGTTTTTTAGACGAACAATAATAAATAAAGATTTGTTATCTAGGTGACAGAGTTTTTAATGTTTTTTTATAAACTAGCTTTAAAAATCATTACACAGTAAATCGAGTATTACGTCTTTGATTTAAATTTCTGATATGCTTATCCCAGTTATTTGCAACTTGAATAACTGAACTTGCTTGCTCTAATAATGCTTGTTCATGGGATAAATCAATATCTAATGCAAAACCTCTTGCTAAAGCAATGATAGAGTAGTCGGTTTTTGTAATGGTTTCTTGATTAATACTTTTATTAATTACGACGCTGAAGCCGTTAAAAAAAGCGCTTAATAATTCAGACTCCGTTAAGGTTTTAGGAAAGGTTTCCACACGTCTGAAGTCATTAATTACCATACTTGCAAGCTTTCTGCTGATAGCATCTATCGATTTTGCTGGGTTAGATGATGCTAACCACACAGCTTCATTCTTTAAGGTGTTTTCGATAGCACTGGCCAATTCGGCTGCTCGCCATCTTTCTTTAAAGCTCATGACTAACATAGTTTACCTATTATTAATAAACCGCATTGAAACATCATACGAATTTTTTAAGCATTGAATAATGATCTAAATCACTGTGCTTACAAATCATCGCTATTACTTTTTATAACTGGAAATGCATCACAGATATTAATAATAACCTGAAATAATATGGTGTAAATTAAATAATAAGGAATAAACATGAGTAATTCAGATAACGTTAAATCTATAGCGTTAATGTTTAATATTTTAGCTGAAATTTTTTATCGAAATCCTGATGAAGAATTTAAAAATACCTTATCTGAACTCGATATATCAATATTCATAACAAATAAAACGAATTTGCAAGATCTAGCTTTATTAAAAATAGATGAAATTAAACAGTTAGCATCACAACTGCCATTATTAGCACTTAAACAAGATTTTAATGCCTTATTTGTGAGGCCGAAGGGCAAGTTAGCGTATCCTTGGGGATCAGTCTATTTAAATAAACAAAATCGTTTATTTGACCATACAACGCTTGCCTTTATGGACTTTTGTAAGCTCCAAGATCTTAATTTTAATCTTGAACATAATGAACCGACAGATCACTTTAGCCTGATGTTAGTTGCTTTGGTGCATTGTTTAGAACTTGATAGTGTCTCAGGCTTAGCATCTAGCCAAGGTGAAGAGGGGACAAGTCGAACAGAGGTGCTACTGAGCCAACATCTTTTACCTTGGAGTGAACGGTTTTTAACCTTGGTTATAGATAACGATAATAGTGGCTTATACAGTGCAGCAGCGCAGTTAAGCAAGCTATTGTTGGCTGATTTAACTGCCGAGCTGAGTATTACCGTTGTTGAAGTTGAGTTATATAAATAAATCGTTGTAATAAATGTAAATAAAAAGCCAGATAACATGGCTATCTGGCTTAAACGATTAATGATGAAAGACGTTATAGTTCAATCATTAACACACTAGATTGTAATGGTTTTAGCGTTATCGATATTGTGCCAATATCTTGATTAACCGTCATCTCAGTCTGTTCTTCAGTCGTTAGTAAATCTGTCATCTTATAAACACCATCAGTTAAGCTTACCGCTTTAAGCAAGGCTTTAGGTAAACTTAACGTTAAGTCTGTTGCTTCTTGTTGACTAAAATTGCTGATGACAACGATAAATTGGTTTTCATCATAACGGCTAAATGCAAACAGCTTGTCTGAGTAACCATTTTTTGTTGCTACAGATGCATCACGGTTATGTGTATCTAGCTCAAAATATTCGCCATTGAGTGCAGATGCAGTATGGCTTAAATTTAACAATGTTTGATAGTAAGCACGAAGAGATTTCTCTGCTTCAGTTGATTGCCCGCCATCAAATTTACCATTGTTCATCCAACGTTGATGCGCTGGTACGCCCACATAATCAAAGATACTCGTACGTGTGGCCTGACCGAAACCTGCGTTTTCAGCGCCTTTTTCACCGACATCTTGACCGAAATACAAAAGAGTAGGTGAACGGCTAATCGTGGTCGATACGACCATAGCTGGTAAGGCTGCTTCAGGACTACCAGCAAAATCAGTGGTATTGATCCTTTGTTCGTCATGGTTCTCTAAAAAGTGCAGCATATGCTCTTCAATATCCGCGACTTTGGCCTGATCAACGGCTATTTGAGATGTAGCAGTTTTACCATGAATAATGTCTTTTAATGTGTCGTATAAATCGACCTTATCATAAAGGTAGTCCATCTTTCCTAGGTGAATATAGTCACGATACAGACTTGGGTTATAGACTTCGGCTAATAAAAAAGCGTCTGGATTGATGTGTTTAATATTACTGTTCAAATAGCTCCAGAATTCTACAGGAACCATCTCTGCCATATCATAGCGAAAACCATCAACCCCTTTTGCTAACCAAAACTCGGTGATGTCTTTAAACTTAATCCATGAATCAGGTATGGCTGTTGGCAGTTGAGATTGCCAAAACAAGTAATGCTCAGCAGGGTTCTTTTTATTGAATCCTTCAGGAAGTGTAGGGAAGTCATAGGTACCGTCAGGTTTGACACCATAGTTAACTTTTACAGTTTCATACCAATCATTCGCATCTGGCTTTGCTAATCGCGATCCATTCCCTGTCCATTTAGCAGGGCTTTCTTCAAATAATTTATCTGAAAGTGGATGTCGTTCGCTGCCTAAAGGCTGCTTTCCTTGATGACTGTCAGGCACTTGAAATGCTTGATCTACAATATAGTAAAAGTTGTTATTTTTAGCGTATTCCACATTAGTGTCATCGTTTTGGCCAAAATTACGATGACTAGGTAAGCTAGATGATTGATCAATCGACTCATAGCGCCTTGCAACGTGATTCGGCACGATATCGATAACCACTTTCATGCCATTGTTGTGGGTGCGCAATATAAGTGATTCAAACTCATTTAAGCGATTAGCAGGATCATCAGCTAAATCAGGGTTAACGTTATAATAATCTTTTACTGCATAGGGAGAACCTGCACGGCCTTTTACAACGTCAGGATCATCATTACTGATCCCATAATCAGTGTAGTCATTGATCAATGCATGATGGGGCACACCTGTGTACCAAACGTGCGTGGTTCCAAGTGATTTTATGTCCTGTAAGGCAACATCAGTAAAATCACTAAACTTACCGACACCATTTTCATCTATGGTTCCCCAGGGTTTGTTGGTTGTATTGGTATTACCATATAAACGCGTGAAGACTTGATATATGACCGGCTTTCCAGTCAAAGCACTTGTGTTGTGTTGTGCTGTATCGTGAAGCTTATCTTCTGATTCTGCAATGTGATTTTCAATCGATGTGCTGGAGTGACTACACCCTGCAGCAAAAAATACGAGTGCGCTGGCGAGTACAGAAGTCCGCAGTTGTGGTTTATTATTACTTGATAGGGTATGCATAATTATCTCTTATTATTGCAGCGGTTTAGTTGAATAATTTAATCGCTGCAGTCATTTTTGTTATTAGTTAGATAAGCTTAAGATAATGACACCTTTTTCTTGTAAAGTGAGTGGCTTATCTAATGAATACGAATGTTGACTGAACAGTTCAACGCCTGAGGTATGCTGACTGAGCACTTCACTAAATCGATTTAAATCAAGCTCAACAGCGTTTTCATTTTTGTTGTATATGATCAGAATATCTTCATTTTTATCAGATTTTTGATAACGTCTTGCTTGCACGTAAACACCGTCTTTAGGCACGTAATGAGACAGGGTACCTTGTTGGATAGCAAGTGAGTTTTTACGAAAGTTTAATAAGGTCTTATTAAACGTTAGCGCATCTAATTGATCTGGCGTTAAGTTTGTTTGATCAAATACATTGGCTTTATCCGTTGGCCAGCCGCCAGGGAAATCACTGCGCACTAACCCATCATTTCGGTCTTTGGTTGGGCTAGTCATTAACACTTCTGTTCCATAAAACATTTGTGGAATACGGTTACTTGTCATCACATAAGTCATCGCCATTTTATACGTCGCTAAGTCTTCACCCATCAAACTGTATAGGCGGTTGGTATCATGGTTGCCCTCAAATAAGACTAAATCCGTCGGTTTGGCATAAATCACATCATTGGCAAGCATTTCATATAAAGTGATTAAGCCGCTTCCCCAGTCCTCTTTATCGGTTAAGCTTTTAATCATTTCTTCATATAGCGGAAAGTCCATCATGCTAGGAGTATGTGACACATAACCATCAGCATTTTGTTTTCCCGCTTGCCAGTAACTGACTGTAATCGGGTTCGCAGTCCATTCTTCACCGACAATATTGAAGTTTGGATATTCATCCATAATCGCTTTTGACCAGCGAGTTAAAAATGTCTTGTCGGCATATGAATAGGTGTCTTCACGGATCCCACTTAACCCTGCATATTCCACCCACCAAATGCTATTTTGAATCAGGTAATTTGCCATAAACTGATCATGTTGATTCATGTCAGGCATGGTGTCAGTAAACCATCCGTTTTCGAACTCGGCTCTGTCACTTTTCAGTGCGTAAGGGTCTTGTACTGTTGTTCTTCGATGGCTGGTATATAAGATATCAGATGGATTTTGTTGCCATTGTTGCTGGCCGTTTATCCAAGTTGAAGTTGGAAAATCTGCCATCCAGCGATGTCCTGAACCCATATGATTGACAATAACATCTTTAATAATTCCAATTCCGAACTGCTTCGCTTCTTCGACTAATGACTTGTATTCTTCGTTACTGCCAAGGCGGGGATCTATGTTGTAAAAGTCAGTGGTGGAATAACCATGATATGAATACTTTTGCTGATTATTTTCTAAAAGCGGGTTAATCCATAACTGGGTAACACCTAACTCGCTCAAGTAAGGAAGTGATTTACGGATCCCCATAATATCGCCGCCATGTCGACCATCTTTGTCTGCACGATTAACTTTTTCGAGCATATCTGGGTGGTTATCATTATCAGGGTTACCATTTACGAAACGATCGGGTGTTATTAGATAAATGACGTCTTTATTGCTAAAGCCTTGTCTGTCACGTGATCCTGGCTCACGTGCAAGGATAGGGTAATCAAAATGCTGCACTAGTTTATCGTTATCATAAATGGCGAACGTTAACATTTGTGGGTTGGCATTAGCTAGGTCAAGATCGACAAATAAGTGGTTATCGCTGCTAGATTGATGAACGTCAATTAATTTAACCCCATTAGCTTGGGCGAGTCTGATTTGTTTGTTGGCGATATTGTCACCATAAACCAGTAATTGGAGTTGGCTGTTATGCATGCCAGCCCACCATGACTCTGGCTCAACTGAAAATGATGATACTTCTGAAGCAACTGGCGCTGAAAACAGCAAACTTATTAGTAGTGGGTAAGCTAATTTAAACTGATCCGTCATATTATAAACCTTGCTTTATATATTTTATTTGGGGATGAGATTACTGGTTATAGCGTTTAAAGCCGCTGAATATAGTCATTATGTGTTGGCATATTAGTAACTGCACCAGAAATGATCTGTTTTACATTACTTAAAAACTCAGTGAGATCACTTTGGTTAATATTGTTAGCGAGTGGGTTATAATCTTTTGGTGTCACCCCTTGGCCAAGTAAGACCTGGATCCAAGCCGCTTCTGTAAACAGTTCATCTTGATATCGAGTGACTGCTCCCGTTGTTCTGAAACAGTCAATTTTTTGCTGTAATGATGCAGGTATTGGCATATCTCGACATTGTTGCCATAAGTCAGTTTTATTGGATGAACTGCTTCGTTGATTCACGTGATAATGTAAAATGATAAAGTCACGAATCTGTTCAAACTCCAACTTTGATTGACGGTTATATTCGTCAACGCTGGATTGTTGAATACCTTGATGTGGGAAGAACTTTGTTAATCGAATTATTGCCGACTGAACTAAATGTAAACTGGTTGATTCAAGGGGCTCAAGAAACCCACTGGAAAGACCAATAGCAACACAGTTTTTATGCCACTGCTTTTCACGTCTTCCAGTTGTAAAGCTTATCTTTTTGGGTTCAGCAAGTGGTTTTCCATCTAAATTGCTGAGCAATAACGATTTAGCTTCATCATCTGTTATATGCTGACTGCTATAAACGAGCCCATTTCCGGTACGATGTTGTAATGGTATACGCCATTGCCATCCTGCTTTATGAGCTATTGAGCGAGTGTAGGGGACTAATGGCTCACTGCGCTCACATGGCACTGCGTAAGCACTATCACACGGCAACCAATGTTGCCAATTCTCGTAACCGACATTTAATTGCTGGCCTATTAATAGTGCTGCAAACCCGGAACAATCAATGAACAAATCGCCGTTAATGACCTGGCCATCTTTAAGAGTAACCGATCGAATGTCGCCTTCTTGCTTGAGCTGTACTGAGCTAATGAATCCTTCAAGACGTTTTACTGATAAGTTTTCACTATATTGCCTTAGCATTTGGGCATAAAGAGATGCATCAAAATGATACGCATGCGTTATTCCAGCAAGAGGAGAGCCCTTAATTGTGTCTATAGGAGCAAATTTATTCTCTGCAGCAGCTTGATAGTTGAGTGAGTAACCCCAAAATGAATGAGCATTTTGAGGCGAGGATTTTAACCAATAATGATGAAATTGAGTGTAGCCAATATCCTTGCCAATATGGCCAAAAGCATGCATGTAGCTGTCTTTATCCTTACCCCAATTCTCAAATTGGATTCCTAGTTTAAAACTCGCTTGGGTTTGTTTGATAAAGTCAGCCTCGTTGATTCCAAGGACACTATTGAATATTTGAAGAGGAGGGATGGTCGCTTCACCGACACCAATGGTGCCAATGGACTCTGACTCAATCAATGTGATGTTAAGTTGAGCCTTAAATAGTTTGATTAACATGGCTGCGGTCATCCAACCAGAAGTACCGCCTCCAACAATTACAATGTCTTTTATTTTATTTTTATTCATAGTAATCGCCTTTTATTTGCCGGGTTGTAATAAACAGATTATGAAATAATAAAAAAGCCCCTGTAACAGGTTACAGAGGCTCTTTCAATGTTACTAACGAGACAAAAGCGTCTTAATTAGAACTTATAGTTAGCGCCTAACATGTAGTTACGACCGTAATTTTGATAATCACGAACATGACGTGCATCTTCACCTGTATAAGATGTGAATGGCTCATTGGTTAAGTTATTCACTTGGAAAAGTACAGATAAACCATAAAGGGCATCAATACCGCTTTCAGAGAAGTCATAACCCACTTGAGCGTCAACCACAGTTTCAGCTTTGATGTTCACGTTTTGACGCGTTAAACTAATTGCGGTGACTTCACCTAAGAAGTCACTACGGTAGCGTGAGCTAACACGTGCTTCAAATCCAGAGTTTTCGTAGTACACAGTCGCATTAAATGTTTTCTCAGAAAGACCTGGTAAAGTAGTAGGATCGCTGTCTGGTGTTTCTTTTACTTCACTGTCGTTATAAGAACCACTCATAACAGTACCAAAACCTGTTAATGCATCAGCAAAGAAGCCAAAATCTAGTGAGAAAGAAGCCTCGATACCTTGTACATAACCACCGTCACCATTTTGTGGCTGAGTTACGATGCCAATAGGGTTATCGCCTGGGTTTTGCGGCAAGATAGTACTGAAATCAAATGCTGACTGTTGGTCATAGACATAGTTTTCTAAATCTTTATAGAATACTGCTATGGCAAAGTAACCTTGATCACTGAAGTAGTTTTCATAACTCAAATCGTATTGACGAGCTAACCATGGACGAAGCTCAGGATTACCTGCACCACCAGACCAGTTTACTCCGTCATTAGGGTTTTCATTGTAGCTAAAGTTAACGTTTGCATTCATTTTGTCCATACGTGCACGAGTTAATGTACGTGCAGCTGCAAAACGAAGCATTTGTCCTTCAGCAACTTCTAAACCTAAGTTGACGCTTGGTAACCATTCTAAATAATCGTCACCAGCCGTACGTGGAGTAACAACTACTTCACCGTTTTCAACTGTTGCAACAGTACCGTCTGAAGTTTGATCTGTATGTACAGCTTGGATACCAAAGTTACCTGTTAGTGGTAGGTCAAATAACTCGCTTTCAATATTAGCCATAATGTAAGCAGTAGAAATCTCTTCGTAAACGCCCCAAGAGTTTGTGGCACGAGATAAGTCAACATTTGCTACATCAGTTTCTGTGTAATTACCGTCGTTATAAAAAGCTAGAGAATCATAGCTTAATACGTCGCCCATACCGAAGAAATCAAGAGAAGTAGGGCTCAGTAAATACTGATCAGGTACTGTCATTACATAGTTTGGGTCTGTACCGTCATAACCTTTTAAGGTTAAGTAGTAACCTTTGTCTAACTTGGTTTTGTCACGGTCTGTACGGTTTACACCAAATTCAATACTACGGAATGCACCATCATCAAATACATATTCAGCACTCAAACGGAAAGATTTTAATTCATCTTCAATCTCTGGTTTGTTAATAAAGCCGTCTTGAGTGTTTGCGCCTAACGGGCTACCCCAACCAAGTGGATCACCTAGTTTGATAACGTTTGGATCTGAGTAATCTAAATTGTGAGTGAAGTTATAACCACCACTGCCATTGTAGGCGAAGCCTAAATCATCAACAGCACCAACACCAGTACCACGACCTGTACCACTGTAGCTTTCCATACCGATATCAGTACGTTCTGCTTTTGACAAAGCAACATCAGCTTCAACAGACCAGTTATCATTTAGGAAGAATTTATTATTCCACCCTACAGATAAAGATTCAGCATCACGCTTATTGACGTCATTACGAACAACAACTTCAGCGCCACGAATGATGCCTTCAGTTACCAAACCATCTTCAGTATTAGTGGCTTCAACACCGCCATTAGCGCCCCATGCTGCTGGGATCTCAATACCACGTAATCGCTGATCATCAGTAAATTTTGAGTAATAAAGATCAACCGTTGTGTGGTAAAAATCATTTGGAGCATATTCGAATACCGCTAGAACACCATCACGCTCAAGCTCTGATGAACGAACAAATGGCTTAGCACCACCTAACACACTATCACCAGCATCATTTTCAGGGTAACCCCAAGCCTGCCAGCGTTCTTCTTGGTTAGGTGACACCATACGAGCGTAACCTAATGCTATACCGATAGTATCATCTGCAAATTGGTCAATGTATGAAATGCTGCCACGGTAACCAGTGTCATCTGAGCCGCTATTTAATGCGCCAAGATCGTTCATTTCGCCACGTAAACCAATTGCGAATGTTTGCTCGCCGTGTGCTAGCGGACTAATGGTTTGCATATCGACTGTACCACCGATAGCCTGAGCCATTACTGATGCATCTGGCGTTTTATAAACCACAACACGATTTAATAATTCAGAAGGGTATTGGTCGAATTCAACACCACGGTTGTCGTTAACAGAAGCCTGTTCACGGCCATTTAATGTTGCAGTTGTGAAGTCAGGGCCCATACCACGAATAGAGATAACGTTAGCACGGCCATCAAGACGCTGTGCTGATACACCAGGCAGACGTGCAAGTGATTCTGCAATACTGACATCAGGTAATTTACCGATATCTTCAGCTGAAATCGCTTCAACAATTGATGAAGAAGACATTTTTAATGATTGAGATTCTTGTAAGCTTCGACGAATACCGGTGACTTTTAACACCTCAATTGATTCATCTGCAGTTGTGCCTTCTTCTGCTTCAGCTGCGTAACCGTACATACTTGTACTGGCAGCAACCATTGCTAACGTTAGTAAGCTTGGTTTAAATAGCGACATCCATCTTTCCCCTTCTGAATGGCCAGCAGCCCTTAATTAATGTGTAAGGTTGAGCTGCTAGATTTCTATTATTTATATTTACAGTCTTTATAGTATTTCCTTCAGCTTGCTTAAATGACTGCATAAGCGCTGAGGTATATGTCCGTTTTGTTGCGGAACAGTGAAGATACTACTCCTAGCATTCTTTCTACGACAACGTTATGCATACGTATTCAAAGGTTATGCAGGCTAAAAAAGGCCGTTTTTTTACTTTTAATTAACATTCAAAAGTCTTGTTGTTGATTAATTAAGTTGTTGAATTGTAGCACTTAACTTGTGGTTTTGTATTTTTAAAATTTGTATTAATTCTTTGCATACGTATGCAGCTCTATTGAACCTGATTTCCATATTCACGTATCCTCGAGTCAATTAAAAAATAATGACGGCTCGTTACTGGGTCGCAACAAAGAGTTAACTATGTCTAAGTTGTTTAATAGTTAATTCTCTTATTACAGAGGGTGTGCAATGAGTCAGTTATCATGGTGGCGCGGTGGAGTGATATACCAGGTGTATCCACGAAGCTTAATGGATTCCAATGGCGACGGAGTAGGCGATTTACAGGGAATTATTGCGAAACTTGATTACATTGCTAGCTTAAATGTTGATGCGATATGGATATCTCCTTTTTTTAAGTCTCCAATGAAAGACTTTGGTTACGACATTAGTGATTATCTAGATGTTGATCCTATGTTTGGCACCATGAATGACTTTGATGAGTTAATCGCCAAAGCGCACAAGTTAAATATTAAAGTGGTTATTGATCAAGTATTGAGTCATACCTCAGATGAACATGCGTGGTTTAAGCAAAGTAAATTAAGCCGTGATAATGATAAATCGGATTGGTATGTTTGGGCAGATCCACAAGAGGATGGAACGGCACCTAATAACTGGCTAGCTATTTTTGGTGGTTGTGCTTGGGAGTGGGAACCACGTCGTCAGCAGTATTATTTGCATAACTTTCTTAAAAGTCAGCCAGATCTTAACTTTCATAACCCAGAAGTGAGAAAAGCGGTTCTAGATAA